>CAJOJQ010000028.1:34623-36208 GCA_905234985.1 uncultured Christensenellaceae bacterium | reverse complement strand
CTATAGCGCTTGGGATAAAACCAGATATGAAACGGCGACATTCAATGTGACAGAAAAGAAATGACATTTATGCTATGAACGAAAAAACTCCCATGAGGCACATCACCCCATGGGAGTTCGTGTTTCACGGCCCTTATGCCGCGATCCGCATGTATTGCTCGACGCTGATGCAGAACTTGATCTCGACCTCGCAATCATGCTTGATCTGAAGTCTTTTAGAGGTTCTATAGTCGTACAAAAAAGATTGACAATCAGGAAGGAAAAGTATATTATGTTTACGTAGACAACTGTCTACCACTAATAAACAGGGTATCTTTGAAGGAGGGAAGTGCATGAAATCGATTTTTGAACAGAATGGCGGCACATACACTCAATATGGAGATTACCTGCTCCCGGATATGGGCTTGACTGAGCTGGAGAAGAAGCCCTTGGGGAAATATGGAATGATGCGCCGCAAGTATCTGGAAGAAAGCCGTCAGGGACTGTATACGAGACTGCTTCTGAGCGGAAAGCTGATGGAACATTTGCAGGAGATTGACGCAACCTGCCGCAGACGAATGGATCAGATGATTCGAGAAATGGCCTTGACTGAAGGTGTCACTGAAGAGCTGAAGGCCAAAGAACAGATGACCTGGATACGTAAAATGAACTCGCTGCACGCTTCTGCCGAAGAAATCGTGTTGAACGAGCTTGTATATGCCTGAAACGAACACAGCCCTCGCCGGAACCCAAACCGGCGAGGGCTTTTAATGGAATCAATTTTGACCACTGTTTTCCTCTTGACACATATTGGGAAGGCGTGATACTGTCTTACGTAGACATACGTCGACTCCGTATCAGAGGTGATGACAGGTGGCTGTACAGGTAACGGAAGCGGAATGGAAGATCATGGAATGCTTATGGGATCATGCCCCACAGACCATGGGGGAGATAACGGCAACGCTGGAACCGGCTACAGGCTGGACGCGCCAGACGGTTATCACCTTACTGAAAAGAATGGCCGAAAAAGGCGCTGTCAGCATGGATGATACCGGGCGGGCAAAGAAATACACTCCTCTGATTACCAGAGAGGAGGCTTCCGCCGAGGAAACTCATAAGCTTCTGAACCATGTGTTCAAGGGAAAAGCTTCTTTGCTGGTCAATCAGCTGGTAGACAGCGGGGATCTTTCTGCCGAGGATCTGCAGGAAATCCTGAAAGTTCTGCTGAAATAGAAAAATGACGCGTTCCTCAGTTGACGGGCGTCTAAATGAGCAACTCAAAAGGTAGGCATAAAATCAGAAAACACGAACTCCCACGGGGTGATTGATAACCTCGTGGGAGTTTACGTTATTGTTTCAGTCCTCTTCAGTTATGTCGATTTTGATGGTCTGAGCATCTGGCAATCCTTCTTCTCTCTCATCCGGCCACGAGTAGTCTCCCTCTTTTTTCACGATATCTGACTGCCAAGAAAAAACCCTCGAAAGCTTTTCAGCCTCCGAGGGTGGGTGGTGGAGCTAAGGGGATTCGAACCCCTGACCTCTACAATGCGAATGTAGCGCGCTACCAACTGTGCTATAGCCCCTTATTTGGTAACTTTTCCGACCA
>CAJOJQ010000028.1:0-34578 GCA_905234985.1 uncultured Christensenellaceae bacterium | reverse complement strand
TACCAACTGTGCCAATGCCCCATATTTTTCCAGCACTTCCAGTTTCAGGAATTTCTTCCATTCTCTGCGGGGATGCAGTAGGGATGCTTCGTCCTACCAGCTGTGCTAATGCCCCATTTGGTAAGATTTCCGACCAGATTTTCTATCATCCACTGTGGCCGGGGCAATGGACGCTTCGCCGTCCGTGGGGGTGAGTAAGTCGACCTTCGTTCTACCAACTGTGCTAATGCCCCAAGGGATTTACGATCTATGTGAAACTCCTGTTGGGAGTGGAATTTCAGTTGGGACAACAGGGGCGGAAACCGCCGCGCTGCGAACCCCTGACGGGGTATCCCAGTATCATCACCCGGCTTCAAGGCCCCGGGGACTGCCTTGGGAGCGCCGCGAGTTTTTGGCCCCAGCCTCCCCTTTTCAATGCCCGATCGTTCAGGCACTTTGGTATTCTATCACCGAACCGGAAAAAAAGCAAGTGGCAAATTCAAAAAAATGAAAATATTTATTTAGAATTATTTGGAATAAATCGAGCTGACAAAGGGATGCGGCGGCTATCGGCAAGCTCCGTGACGCCCCGAAGATTCTCGGCTGGAAAACGGAATTCCCTCCCGAAATGAAAGCGTTCCCGGTTCGTCATGCCGGGAACGCCATTTCTGCGGTCCATCGAAAGGCAGTATTCGATGGCTGGGTTAATAGCCTTAGTACATTACACGGTTTTTCGCGTACCCCTCGGGAATCCAAGCGCGGCGGGAGCGGCCCTGGCTTGAATCGTAAAACTCGATCTGGATGAAATTGGAGTTGCCGCCGTAAGCGTAGCCGTAAATCGTGCAGCTCACACCGGCGGGGATCTTTTTCCCGATGGCCTTGTAATTGTACCCCGGGCCATAGTAGCCGGTGACGGACTGGCTCACGGTGCATTTTCCGATCACCTCTTCCACCGGGATCAGGTTCAAATTCAGATTGCTGAACCGCTTCACCCCCGTATACGCCCGGTAGGTGGAGCCGGATTCCGAAAACTCCACCTGCACCCACCAGATATCATTGCGGTTGTCATAGGCCCTGGAAAGCACCGTGACCTGCTTCCCGGCGGACAGGAAAGTGCCCGGCTCGTCGTACTGGGTGCCGGGACCCGTGCGGGTGGCCAGCTTCATGGAGAGCTTGCCGGTCACATAGGCGTACTGAGTGTAATTGCCGGAGGTCTGTTGCTGGGTCTGGGTATTGGCGGGCCGCGCCGTTCCGTCCACGGGGCAGAAATTGTTATCGTTCTTCCGCCCGCATTGGGGACAGTACCAGGTGTCCGCCAGAGCCAGGGGAATCTGGCACAGCAGCAGCAGCGCCGCCAGTAGCGCGAGCATCCTTTTCATTCCGCGTCATCCTTTCGCAAATCAAAGCCGCGTTATTTGGTTTTTTGCAGCAGCCATTTGAAACCGCCCGCCGGAAGCACCACGTTGCCCGCGGGCTGTTCCTTGCCGTCGATCAGGTCGGTGAACATGGTGGGATCGTTTACGAAGGCGGTCTGCTCGTCGTCGGCGAAATTGAACAGGGCCAGCAGCTTTTCGCCCCGGGCGTAGCGCCCGACGCCCAGCACGTGGTCGTTGCCCGTATTCAGCACCCAGGTATCGGCGCTGTCGTCGAACACGATATGCTCCTCCCGGATGGTTTCCAGCAGCCGGATGCCGTTGAACACCTGACCGGGCACGGTGTCCTTCTTGGTACGCTGGGCCGCCCGCTTCCAGTCCAGGTCGCCCCGGTGCAGGTAGCGGCTGTCCTCCGCCTTGAGGGGATCGTTGTGGTAATCGTTATCGCTCTTCTGGGCGATTTCGTCGCCGCTGTACAGCACCGGCACGCCGCTTAAGGTGAACATGAAGGCGTGGAGCATGAGATCGAGCCGCACGGCCTTTTCCAGGGCAGCCTTGTTGTGCTTCTCCTCGGCGGCCTCAATGCCGCACAGGGAGGCGGTGGTGCCGCACAGGCGGGCATCGCCCAAGCGGGGATCGTCGTTGTACAATTCGCCCCGGGAAGGGCTGTCCGGATATTTGGCGGTGAAGTAATCATTCAGGAACTTCTTATGGGACACTTCCTCCCAGCCGAACTGGCGCAGGAAGGGATAATCCAGGCCCCAGCCGATATCGTCGTGGCAGCGCAGGTAGTTCAGGAACGTGTATTGCTTGGGCAGGGCGAACACCTGCTCCATCTGATGGGCCAGCAGCCGCGCGTCCTTGGTGGCCACGGTATGCCAGATGGAGGCCATGGTGGTCACGTTGTACAGCATATGGCATTCGGGCTTTTCCACCGTGCCGAAGTAGGGCACCACCTTGCTGGGTTCCATGACCACTTCGCCCAGCAGCAGGGTGCCGGGGCACACGATTTCGCACACCATGCGCATCATGCGCACCAGGGTGTGTACCTGCAGCAGGTTCCGGCACTGGGTGCCCAGCGCCTTCCAGATGTAGGGCGTAGCGTCTAAACGGATGATGTCAATGCCGTGATTGCACAGGTTCAGCATGTCGTCCGTCATATCGTTGAACACGGTGGGGTTAGCGTAATTCAAATCCCATTGGTAAGGATAGAAGGTGGTCATAACCACCTTTTTCGCCTCGTCACACCAGGTAAAGTTGCCCGGCGCGGTGGTGGGGAACACCTGGGGCACCGTCTGCTCGTAGGCGTTGGGGATATCCCAGTTATCATAGAAGAAATACCGATTCTGGTATTCCACGTCCCCTGCCCTGGCCTTTTTCGCCCATTCGTGATCCTCGCTGGTGTGGTTCATGACGAAATCCAGGCACACGGCGATGCCGCGCTCGTGGCACTTGGCCGCCAGCTCGTACAGATCCTCCATGGTGCCCAGCTCGGGCTGCACCTTGCGGAAATTGCTCACCGCGTAGCCGCCGTCGCTGCGGCCCTTGGGGCTTTCCAGCAGAGGCATGAGATGCAGGTAGTTCACGCCGCAGTCGGTGATGTAATCCAGCTTTTCCTGCACGCCCTTTAAGGTGCCCGCGAACGCGTTCACATACATCAGCATGCCCACCAAGTCGTGGCCCTTGTACCAGTCGGGGTAGGTTTCCCGGGCGCGATCCATGAGCTTTAAGTCCTCGGGCCGCTCCTCCCAGCAGCGGTACAGCATGCTCACAAAATAATTGTAAGCCTGCATGTCGTTATGGTACAGCTCGCAGTACAGCCATTTCAGCTCGTCCTCGTGGCGGCGGAAGCGGACGGCAAATTCCTGTTTCCATTCCGGATGATTCATGGGGACATTCCTCCTGTGTGCTTTTTTATTGTTCGATACGAGCGCATACGGTTTCCGGGGGCATCCCTGTTTCTTTCTTCCATTATATCATCTGCGGGATGAAAAATGCAAGGCAATTATTCAGAAGAGATCAAAGTGAAGAGTGCGGAGTACAGAGTGCAGATGATACAGTTATTTATATCTGAGCTCTGTTCTCTCTTTCGGTCATCCGCCGACGAAGCGAAAAAGGGGTGGTCAGCCCAGCAAAGCCCGCAAGGCCTGGCAGGCGGCATCGAAGGCGGCGTCGCTGGAGGGATAGGAGAACGCGCCGCCAACCCGGCTCTTTTCGCCCTCGCGCTCCAAGGTTTTCAGGGCGTCGAACACCGTCAGGTGGGGTTCCACGGTCATGCACTCGCCGCCGTTCGCCAAATACTCCTTCAAAATCTTCTCCACCTGGCCGTCGCCCTTTCCGGCGGGCACCACGCTGCTGTCGGCAAACAGCGCGTCCTTGATATGCATGTACTTGATCTTGGCCCCCAGCAGTTTCCAGGCTTCCCAGGTATCCTGACCGCACTGGACGAAATTGGCCGGGTCGAACACGCCCGCCATGCGGGGTTCGGCTTCTAAGATTTCCAGGCACCGGTCCGCCATGTCGCCGTAGATGCCCTTTTCGTTTTCGTGGCAAAGGGTCACGCCGGCGCCTTCCGCCGCGTCCGCCATGACGCGCAGCCGCCGCAACACCTCCTCCCGGTAAACAACCGGGTCCTTCCCCTGGGGAATGTAGAAGGAGAACATGCGAATGTTTTCCGCGCCTAAGATTTTCGCCACCTCGATCACGTGGCGCAGGGTTTCCATATGGGCGTCAAAATCGTCCTTTTCGATGTCGATCTTGCCGATGGGGGAACCGATGCTCCACACCTTGAGGCCCGCCGCGTCCATTTTCGCCCGCACCTCCCTGGCTTTGTCCAGAGAAATAGCGGCCACGCTTTCCCCGTCCACATTGCGGATCTCCAAGCCCTGCAGGCCGTTGCGCTGCATGGCGATGATCTGCTTATCAATGATCGGGCTGGCTTCGTCGGCGAAGGCATAGATTTGGGGCTGTTTCATGGCGATTCATCCTTTCTCGTTTTATCTATCTTCTATTGTACCCTGCTTTCACCATTTTTTCAAGAGTCCTTCAATATAAAGCGCGATTTTTCGGAAATACGGCCGAATCCTTAGTTGTTTGGTCGAAGGGGGCATATCCCCTTCCTTTTCCGCATACGCTTGAAGACGGCGAAAAGCTCCGAAAAGGCTTCAGACTGTCGGCGAAGCCCCTGGGGAAGTATGAAGGGGTCACAACCCCTTCATCAACAATCCGCAGGCGGCGGCGTGTACGTCGCCGAGGAGCAACCGAAGGTTGCTTCCTCTATCAATTTCTGGCCGTAAAATGAGCGTTTTCGGCCTTTAGGCCGGAAATGCCATTTTACAAGAAATTGATGCACCCCTCGAAAGTCTGCTTTAGCTGATTTTCGAGGGCAGAGCATCGACTTTGTCGATGCTCTGAGCCCCGAAGGGGCTTCTTCTAAATCCTTTCCCCGCCGCATACGCTAAGGCAGCAGGAAAGGAGGCGGAAGCCCATGATCAAACGGGTGGAAGGAACCCGGGAGACACGAAAGGAGAAGAAGCGGTGGGCCGCGGGCGCGCTGGCCGCCGGGCTGCTGCTGTGCGCCATGGCCACATTCTACACGGCCCGGACGCGCACCGCCGAGGTGGTGGCGCGGAAGCGGGAGCTGCCCATTTACGCGGTGGACCGGGACGACAACAAAATCGCCATCAGCTTTGACGCGGCCTGGGGCGGCGATAAAACGGAAAAAATTCTGGATATATTGGATGAATATGGGGTAAAAACCACGTTCTTTATGGTAGATATCTGGACCCAGCGGTTTCCCGACCTGGTGAAGGAAATCGCCGCCCGGGGCCACGAGATCGGCAACCATTCCACCACGCACCCGAAAATGAGTACCTTAAGCCGGGAAAAGATTCGGCAGGAGCTGGACGTCATGGCGGATAACGCAAAGGCCCTCACCGGCGTTCGGCCCACCCTGTTCCGCCCGCCCTACGGCGATTACAACAACGACGTGGTGCTGGTGGCGCGGGACGCGGGCTACCAGCCGATCCAATGGAGCGTGGATTCCCTGGACTGGAAAAACAAGGGCGTGCAGCCCCTGATCGACCGGGCAACGAAAAACGTGAAAAGCGGCGACATCGTGCTTTTTCACAACGATTCCAAATATATCCTGGATGCGCTGCCCACCATTCTCAAAAGCTATCGGGAGCAGGGGTTCACGGTGGTTCCCATCTCCGAACTGCTGCTGACCGGGGAAACCACTTTGGACGCGCAGGGGATTCAGCACCCCGCGCCCACAACAATACCGGAGGTGTGAAGGAACATGGAAACGGAAAACAATCAGCTGACGCTCTGCGGCGTGATCGAAAGCGAACCGGTGCTGGATCATGAAGTATTCGGCGAGCATTTTTACCGCATGGACATTAAGGTGCCCCGCCTGTCCGGGGCGCAGGACCTGCTGCCCGTCACCGTGAGCGAGCGGCTCATGAACAGCCAGGTGACTCCCGGCGTCCGCGTCGCCATTCAGGGGCAATTGCGCTCCTACAATAAAGTGATGGGCGGGGCCGGACGGCTGCTGCTCACCGCCTTCGCCCAGCGGCTCCTGCCGCCGGACGACAGCGAAAACCCCAATATGATCCACCTGACCGGGGCCATCTGCAAGCCTCCGGCCTTCCGCACCACGCCCTTTGGCCGGGAAATCGCCGATCTCATGTTAGCGGTGAACCGGGCCTTCGGCAAGAGCGATTACATTCCCTGCATCGCCTGGGGCCGCACCGCCCGCTATGCCGCCGGGCTGAACGTGGGCGACCGGCTGGAGGTGCAGGGCCGCTTCCAGAGCCGGGAATACCAGAAACAGATGCCCGACGGCACCGTGATGAACCGCATGGCCTACGAGGTGTCTTTGAGCCGCCTGACCTGCGTACACGAGCTGCCCCTGGTTTCCGCCCCGGCAGCCGTTCAGGAAAACGCCGTGCAGTAAAAGATTTTTCTGGGGGAGACCACTCTTTGGGGGCCAAAGAGCGGTCTCCCCCTTCCGCAGCCTCAATCATCGCAAGTCCGCTTCATGCGGACATTGCTCGTTTCGGCTGATCTCACCGCCGATGAGATTCCCGCCACAGGCGGTCATCGGCGGTTCTTCCCCTTCCGAGAAAGCCGCAAAGGGAACGTTACCATAAAAGCCCCGCACGTGACATTGTTCATCGTCGCGGGGCTGTTCTTTATTTATTTCGTGCTTTTCCAATATTCCTTGCTCTTTTGCGTTTTCTCTCTGCGCTTTTTGCTGGCAATTACCGCATTCTGTATGCAAAGCGCCATAAGAAAAGCAAAACAGCAGACCAGCATGGCGGTGGCTGTCCAGTCCTGCCCCCCAGTGGCGTCAATGATCGCAAAAATGACGCCCCAAAAGGCAAGGATCAGCGGAGCATACATTTTGTTGCGGATCGGGTGGTTAGACAGCACGCAAACAAACAGCGCAAAGTGCAGAAGCCGTAATGCACCGGGTGTCATGAACTGTCCGCGCATGTCCTCTTCTCCCTCCTTTCGTCGATGTTTTACGGGTTCATCATACCATCACGTGCGTTTCTTCGGAAGAGGAAGCCGCGCAAGCGATACGTTTCCCCGTCCCAAATGTATAAAGCGCCGTCCCAAAACCGCAGCAGAATCCTCTTTTTTTCTGTGAAATTCATTGCTTTTTTATGGGTTCAATGATACAATTTTTCTGGTTGAACGTGGAAAAATCCAGGCAGAAGAAAAGGAGAGACGCCCATGCGCAAAGCCAAGCTGATCTTGGATAAGGATTATGTGATCTCGGACGTGGACAAGCGGATCTACGGCTCCTTTGTGGAGCATTTGGGCCGGTGCGTGTACACCGGCATTTACGAGCCGGGCCACCCCACCGCCGACGCAAGCGGCTTCCGGGGAGACGTGCTGGACCTGGTGAAGAAGCTGAACGTGCCCATCGTGCGCTATCCCGGCGGTAACTTCGTGTCCGGCTTCCGGTGGGAGGACGCCATCGGCCCCAAGGAAAACCGGCCCCGGCGGCTTGACCTGGCCTGGAAGACCACCGACCCCAACGAGGTAGGCATCCATGAATTCTGCGACTGGGCGAAAAAAGCGGGTTCGGACGTGATGTACGCCGTGAACCTGGGCACCCGCGGCCCGGCGGAAGCCCAGGCGTTGGTGGAGTACGCCAACCATAAGAGCGGCAGCTATTGGAGCGACCTGCGCATCAAAAATGGCGCGAAAGACCCCTTCAGCATCAAATTGTTCTGCTTAGGCAACGAAATGGACGGCCCCTGGCAGATGGGCAGCAAAACGGCTTTTGAATATGGCCGCATAGCCAATGAAGCAGCCAAAATGATGAAGTGGACGGACGATTCCATCGAAGTGGTGGCCTGCGGTTCCTCCTCCTCCACCATGCCCACCTTCGGCGAATGGGAATACACCATGCTCACCGAATGCTACGACAACGTGGATTATGTGTCCCTGCACCGCTATTACGGCAACCCCCACAACGACACCCCCGATTTCCTGGCCTCCACCATGGATCTGGACGATTTCATCCGCACCGTGGCCTCCATCTGCGACGCGGTGAAGGGCAAGAAGCACAGCAAAAAGCGGGTGAACCTGTCCCTGGACGAATGGAACGTGTGGTATCATTCCCATCAGCAGGACGTGGATCTGCACAAGCGGGAGCCCTGGGGCACCGCCCTGCCCCTGCTGGAGGACGTGTACAACTTCGAGGACGCGCTGCTGGTGGGCCTCATGCTCATTACCATCTTAAAGAACGCCGACCGGGTGAAGGTGGCCTGTCTGGCCCAGCTGGTAAACGTGATCGCCCCCATCATGACCCGCAAGGGCGGCGGGGCTTGGGCCCAGACCATTTATTGGCCCCTCTTGCAGGCCAGCGCCCTGGGCCGGGGCAAGAGCCTGCTGCCCATTCTGGAAAGCGAAAAGACCGATACCAGGCACTACACCGACGTACCCTTCGTGGACGCCGCCGCCGTGCTTGCGGAAGACGGCAGCGTGACTATTTTCGCTGTGAACCGGGATCTGGAAGAAGCGGCGGAACTGACGGCCGACCTGCGCTCCTTCGGGGAATTCAAGACCGCTTCCCATTCCGTGCTGCACCATGACGATATGAAGGCCGTGAACACCGAAGCCGACCCCGATCAGGTAAAGCCCGCGGATGTGAAAATCGATTTGCAGGACGGGAAAATCATCCTGCCCGCCGCAAGCTGGAACGTGATCCGGCTTGTAAAGTAAGACCATAGATAGTTTTCAGAGTACAGAGTGCAGAGTACGGACTATATAGTGGATCAATGGAAAACCAAAGTGCATACACAAAATAAATCTGTACTCTGAACTCTGCACTCTGTTCTCTCTTTTCTTTTTCTCAAGCTATATGGAAGGAGATTAAAAGCATGGACTTCAAGCAAACGGCCCTCGGCCTGGAATTCGGCTCCACCCGCATCAAGGCGGTACTGATCGACAAGGAAAACAAGCCCGTCGCCCAGGGCAGCCACGAATGGGAAAACCAGTACGTGAACGGCGTTTGGACGTATTCCATGGACGCCATTATCGGCGGCCTGCAAAGCTGCTTCGCCGATCTGAAAAAAGACGTAAAGGAAAAGTTCGGCGTCACCCTGACCGAAGTGGGGGCCATGGGCATTTCCGGCATGATGCACGGCTATCTGCCCCTGGATAAGGACGGAAATCCCCTGGCGGAATTCCGCACCTGGCGCAACACCATCACCGGCCCCGCCGCGGCGGAGCTGACCGACCTGTTCAGCTTCAACATTCCCCAGCGCTGGAGCATCGCCCACCTGTATCAGGCCATCCTGAACGGGGAAGACCATCTCCCCCGCCTTGCCACCCTAACCACCTTAGCGGGCTATATTCACCTGCGCCTCACCGGTCAGAACGTGTTAGGCATCGGCGAGGCCAGCGGCGTGTTCCCCATCGACGCTGAAAAGCCCGTATACGACGCGGCCATGCTGGACAAATTCGACGCCCGCATCGCCCCCAAGGGCTTCCCCTGGAAAATTCGGGACGTGCTGCCCGATTTGCTCATGGCGGGCAATAATGCCGGGTACCTCACTGAAGCAGGCGCGAAGCTCCTTGACCCGGCGGGCGATTTGAAGCCCGGCATCCCCTTCTGCCCCCCCGAGGGCGACGCGGGCACCGGCATGACCGCCACCAATTCCGTGGCTGTGCGCACCGGCAACGTGAGCGCAGGCACATCCGACTTTGCCATGATCGTGGTGGATCACGCCTTAGGCGTACACCGGGAGATCGACATGGTCACCACCCCCTCCGGCCTGCCGGTCGCCATGGTACACTGCAACAACTGCACCAGCGACATTAACGCCTGGGTGAACCTGTTCGCCGAATTCGCGGGCCTCATCGGCGCGGAAGTAAACAAGGGCGACCTGTACGTGAAGCTGTTCCAGAAAGCCCTGGAGGGCGACAAGGACTGCGGCGGCCTGCTCAGCTTCAATTACTTCTCCGGCGAGGGCGTCACCGACCTGGACGAAGGCCGTCCCGTGTTCGCTCGGATGGAAAACGCGAAGATGAATTTGGCGAATTTCATGCGCACTCACCTTTTGTCCGCCCTGGCTACCCTGAAAATCGGCCTGGACATCCTGACGAAAGAGGAAAACGTGCCCATTGATAAGCTGTACGGACACGGCGGCTATTTCAAGACCCCGGGCGTGGGCCAGACCCTGCTGTCCGCCGCCGTCGGTTCTCCCGTCTCCGTCATGGAAACCGCCGGGGAGGGCGGCCCCTACGGCATGGCGCTGCTGGCGGGCTATATGCTTTGGGCCAAGGAAGATCAGAATTTGGAAACCTATCTAAACGATGTGGTTTTCGCCGACGCCAAGGCTTCCACCCTCATGGCGGACGACGCCGATATTCAGGGCTTCCAGCAGTTCCTGGCCCGGTATCAGAAAGCATTGCCCGTGGAAAAAGCGGCCATCGCCTGTCTGTAAATTCTCATTTTTCCGGCGGCGCGGCGAAAGCGGAAAATTGGGAGATGAGGAGAGAACTCGATGTCCAATGACTGCGAAAAATATATGAAAAGATGTTACGAACTGGCAATCAGCGCAGGAAAGAAAGGCCACGATACCTTTGGCGCCATCCTGGTTCATAACGGACAGATCCTGGAGGAAGCTGAGAATACAGCCGATTTTGCCAACAGGATATTTGGGCACGCGGAGTTTAATCTGGTTCATCAATGCGCCAACAAGTATTCCGACGCCATCCTGGAACAGGCGGTGGTTTATACAAGCTGCGCCCCCTGCGAAAGATGTCTGGCCGCGATCGCGTCGCTGGGCGTGCATCAAATCGTTTGCGGCGTATCCTACAAAGAATTTTGCAAGCTGCTGCCCTTTGACTATCAGGCGGTCGATCACGAGGGTCTTCTTCAGCAGCTTGGCATCCAAATGACCCTGAAGGAATCGGTTCTGGAAGACGAGGGCATGCATGTATTTGAATGGTGGGGCGGCGAACACCGCCCGTTGGAAGAACTGATTGCCGAAATGGACGAAGTAAAAAAGAATCAGAAATAAGTCCATTTCGGTTTGACAACACTGCGATGAGGTGAAAAACATGCTGGAACAATTGAAAGAACAAGTATGGAAAGCCAATCTGCTCTTGCCCAAATACAATCTGGTCACCTTCACCTGGGGCAACGTGTCCGGCATCGACCGGGACGCGGGCCTGTTCGTCATCAAGCCCTCCGGGGTGGAATATGACGGCATGAAAGCGGAAGACATGGTGGTCGTGGATATGGAAGGAAAAGTGGTAGAGGGCAAATGGAAGCCCTCCAGCGATACCCCCACCCACCTGGAGCTTTACAAGGCGTTCCCGGAATGCGGCGGCATCGTACACACCCATTCCCGCTGGGCCACCACCTTTGCCCAGGCGGGCAAGGACATTCCCGCCATGGGCACCACCCAGGGCGATTACTTCTACGGGGCCATTCCCTGCACCCGGCCCATGACCGACGCGGAAATCAAGGGCGAATATGAGAAGGAGACCGGCACGGTCATCATTGAAACCTTCAAAAACCGGGGCGTCGATCCCGCCCAGGTGCCCGGCGTGGTGGTGTTCTCCCACGGCCCCTTCGCTTGGGGCAAGGACGCCCTGGAAGCCGTTCACAACGCCGTGGTCATGGAGGAAGTGGCCTTCATGGACTGGCACGCCATGACCATCAACCCTGAATTAGGCCCCATGCAACAGACCTTGCTGGACAAGCACTACCTGCGCAAGCACGGCAAGAACGCCTATTACGGGCAGAAGTAAACAAATAAAAATGAAAAGCGGAAAGTGAAGACGGATATAGATGACAAGCCGAATCTGCCGCCTATGCATATTCTCACTTTCAGCTTTTCATTTTTTCTTCAATGTGAAATAAAAGGCGCACGCTGACCGCATCATACCGCCAAATGGGGGGGACAGACATGAAAAACGTCAATATTCAGATCGCCGTGCCGGAGGATATGAAATATTATCTGAATGACGAGAATCAGGAGCAGATATTTGAGAGAAACGCCATGCTTCTTTATCCGCTGATTCGGAATATGACCATCTCTCACGGAAGGGCCGCTGAAATACTGGGCGTACATAAGACGGACCTGATCGAGTTTTATGATTCCATGGGCATCCCTTATCTGGATCAAAGCGAAGATGACCTGCTGGCGGATTTGAAAGCGCTTGACATGATTCACCAGGCAGAATAAGCGGGTAATTACGAAACAGGAATAACAGGAGCGGATTCATTATGGCGGACATCATTCTTCTGCCCGGCAAGGAAAAGCGGGTGTTTACGGGCCATCCCTGGATTTTTCGCAGCGACATTGCCCGGACGAAAGGCGACCCCCAGCCGGGGGACGCCGTGCGCGTGACCGCCAGCAACGGGCGGTTCTTAGCCATGGCGGCCTACAATCCCGCCTCCCAAATCGCCCTGCGCGTCCTGTCCCACCGGGAGGAACCCATCGACGAAGCCTTCATTCGAGGCCGGGTGCGCCGGGCGGTGGACTACCGCAGGAAGTTTGCCGATCTCAAGTCCTGCCGCCTGATTTTCGCGGAAAGCGACGGCCTGCCCGCCGTGATCGTGGACAGCTTCGGCGACGTGCTGGTGATGCAGTGCCTGTGCCTCGGCATGGAGCGCTATAAGGACATGATCTGCGACGCGCTTATGGACGAAATGCACCCCCAGGGCATTTACGAGCGGGGCGACGTGCCCGTGCGTGAGCTGGAGGGCCTGCCCCAGGTGACCGGCGTGCTGCGGGGCACGGTGCCCGATCGGGTGCAGATGGAAGAAAACGGGATCAAGTTCTGGGTGGACGTGAAGAACGGCCAGAAGACCGGCTTTTTCCTGGATCAGAAGGAAAACCGCGCCGCCATCGCTCCCTTTGTACGCGGCGCGCGGGTGCTGGACTGCTTCACCCACACCGGTTCCTTCGCCCTCCACGCCGCCAAGTACGGCGCGGCGGACGTGACCGGGGTGGACATTTCCGACTTCGCCTGCGACTGTGCCCGGGAAAACGCCGCCCTGAACGGTTTTGAAAACGTGCGCTTCGCGGCCGCCAACGCCTTTGACTTCCTCAAAGAGCAGTCCGCTTCCGGCGAACAGTACGACGTGGTCATTTTGGACCCCCCCGCCTTCACCAAGACCCGCGCCGCTGTGGAAGCCGCCGCCCGGGGCTACAAGGAAATCAACCTGCGCGGCATGAAGCTGGTCAAGGACGGCGGTTACCTCGTCACCTGCTCCTGCAGCCAACACATGCTGCCGGGACAGTTCAAGGATGTGATTCTCTCCGCCGCCCATGACGCCCGGGTTTCTCTCTTCCAGGTGGAATACCGCACCCAAGGCCGGGACCACCCCATCCTCCCCGCCGCCCCCGAAACCCAATACCTGAAATGCGGCATCTTCCGGGTGGACAAGAGCTATTAATTGGAGGGGGAAACGCCATGAAGCCCATGCTGCTGACGACCATTCGCAACATCCGCGATTTGGGCGGGATGCGCACGGCGGACGGACGGACCATCCGGCCCCGGCGTCTCATCCGCTCCGCCCATTTGGGCGGCGCTTCGGAGGAGGATTTGCAGTTTCTTCGCAGCGAAGCAGGGCTTGCCGCCGTGCTGGATCTGCGCACCGATCAGGAGCGCCTGGAAAAGCCCGATCACGCCGAGGGCTTCGATTACTTCGCCATTCCGGTGATCGACGATCTCCGGGCAGGCATCACCCATGAAAAGGGCGCGGAGGAAAAAGAATTCCCCGATATGGCCTTTCTTTATCGCCTCATGGTCACCCGCCCCGAAACCCAGGCGGGCTTCGCCCGGGCCTTGCATCAGATTTTTACCTGGGATTACAGCCAGGGGGCCATCCTTTGGCACTGCACCGAGGGCAAGGACCGCTGCGGCATGACCGCCGCCCTGGTGCTGGAAGCCCTGGGCGTGAATCGGGACGCCATCATGCGGGATTATTTGGAAACCAACCGCACCAGTTTGCTTCGCGCCCGGGGCGTATACGAACGCCTGCTGCCCCTCCGGGGCGAGGTCTTCGCCCGCAGCGTGTACCGGGCTTATGTGGCCGACGAGCGCTACCTCCGCGCCGCCTGGGACGCCATGGGCAAAAATTTCCTGACGGGCGCCCTGCATATCCCCCGGGCGGAAATCGACGCTTTCCGGGAACAGATACTCGCAGAATAAAGGGAAACGAGCTGTTTTCTCTCTGTATCTCCCGCCGGTTTTTACAATTTCATAACAAATAACGTATTGACAAACCGCGTTCCGTGGGTACAATGAAAGCGGTTTTCAGGAAATGACGGAAGGAGGAAACGGATCTATGCGTGACCGGAAGCGTTTAGCTGCGCTGCTGCTGTGTATCGGTCTGCTTTTGACGCTAACCGTTTCTTCCGCTTTCATCGTGCTGGAGGAGGGGCATGCCTGCTCCGGCGAAGCGTGCGAAATCTGCGAATCCATCGCCAAAACCGTAGCCCTGCTGCGGGCTGCGGCCCGTTTCGCCTTCCTTTTGCTGTTTGCCGCCTGCCTGCTGCCGCTGCCGCGGGCGATTTATGCCCTGAAAGCCGCCCGTCTGCCTGCCTTCGGCACGCTGGTTTGCTGGAAAGTCCGGCTCAACGATTAAGGAAAACCGTATTGCAAGGAGTTTTGCGCCATGAGGGGAAAATTATACCCCCGCGGCAAAATCGCCTTGTATTTTTTTATTCCGGTTTTCCGAAAAAAAGAGCTTGGAGGATACATCCCATGAAAAAGTTATTTGCCGCCGTTCTGGCTTTGCTGCTGTTCACCGTTTCCGCGTTTCCCTGCGCCGTCCTGGCGGAAAATAAAAAGATCAGCGTGGTCGCCACCATCTTCCCCATTTACGATTGGGTGCGGGAAATCGCCGGCGAAAACACGGACAAGATCGACCTGACCCTGCTGCTGGATTCCGGCGCGGATCTGCACAGCTTCCAGCCCACCGCCGCGGACATCCTGAAAGTCTCCACCGCCGACCTGTTCATTTTTGTGGGCGGGGAAAGCGACGAATGGATCGAGGACGTGCTGGTCACCGCCATGAACCCCGACATGCGCACCGTGAACCTGGTGGAAGCCTTGGGCGACCAGGCCAAGGCCGAGGAACTGGTGGAAGGTATGGAACATGAGCATGACCATGAGCATGAAGACGAGGATCACGACCATGAAGACCACGACCATGACCACGAGCATGAAGAAGTGGAAATGGACGAACACGTGTGGCTTTCCCTGCGCAATGCCCAGGCCCTGTGCCAGGTGATCGCGGACGCGCTTTGCGAAATCGACCCGGACAGCGCCGCCCTGTATGAAGCCAACGCCGCCGCTTACACGGAAAAGCTGTCCGCCCTGGATCAGGCCTATGCCGAAGCGGTGGCCGCTTCCGCCTATGATACCCTGCTCTTTGGCGACCGCTTCCCCTTCCGCTATCTGGCGGATGATTACGGTTTGACCTATTACGCCGCTTTCTCCGGCTGCTCCGCCGAGAGCGAAGCCAGCTTCCAGACCATCGTGTTCCTGGCAGCGAAGATGGACGAGCTTGGCCTGCCCGCCGTGATGACCATCGAGCATCCCAAGTCCCGCATCGCCGAAACCGTGGTGCAGGCCACCAAGGCGAAAAACCAGAAGATTTTGGCGCCGGATTCCATGCAGAGCGTCACCGCCCAGGATGTAAAGACGGGCGTGACCTATCTTTCCATCATGGAAAATAATTTGGAAGTGCTGAAAGAAGCGCTGAACTGATCAAAAACTGCCGCCCGGAGATCGGAAACGGTCTCCGGCGGTATTCCGTCTGTAAAGGAGCATGAGCGTTTTATGGCGCAGCTGACATGCAGGGATTTAAGCCTGGGCTACGAGGGACACGCCATCCTGACCGGCCTGAATTTTTCCGTTTCCGCCGGGGACTATCTGTGTATCGTGGGGGAAAACGGATCGGGCAAATCCACCCTGATGAAAACCATTTTGGGCCTGCAAAAGCCCTTGGCGGGCAGCATCGAATTCGGCGAGGGGCTTAAAAACAGCGCGATCGGCTACCTGCCCCAGCAAACGGCGGTGCAGAAGGATTTCCCCGCCACGGTGTGGGAAATCGTGCTGTCCGGCTGTCAGGCCCGGGCGGGCAGGCGGCCTTTTTACAGCAAAGCGGATAAGGCTCTGGCCCGGGAAAACATGGAAAAAATGAACGTGACCCAATTTGCCCGGCGCTGCTACCGGGAGCTGTCCGGCGGGCAGCAGCAGCGCGTCCTGCTGGCTCGCGCCCTGTGCGCCACCCGGAAGCTGCTTTTGCTGGACGAGCCGCTGACCGGCCTGGATCCCAAGGTGACGCTGGAGCTGTATCAGCTGATCGAAAAGCTGAACCGGCAGGACAAGGTGACCGTCATCATGATTTCCCATGATATCGCCTCCGCCGTGCGCTACGCTTCCCACATCCTGCACATCGGCCATGACGTGTTTTTCGGCCCCACCGAGGAGTATCTGAACAGCGATTTGGCCCGGCGCTTCCTGGCCGCGAAAGGGGGGCAGGCCCAATGATTGATCAGCTTACAATGTATCTGCGCTTTCCCTTCGTGCAGTATGCCCTGATCGTGGGCACGCTGATTGCCCTGTGTTCCTCCCTGTTAGGGGTGACGCTGGTACTCAAGCGCTTTTCCTTCATTGGCGACGGCCTTTCCCACGTGGCCTTCGGAGCCATGGCTGTGGCGGGGGTGCTGGGGCCGGTACTCAAGGAATTGAAGGGGCATCTGGGCGGTTCGGGCTTTGAAACGGGGCTGGCGGGCGTGCTTCAATTCATCATCGACAACGACATGGTATTTATCCTGCCCGTCACCGTCCTGTGCGCCATCCTGCTGCTGCGCACCGGCCAGAACACCCGCATCAAGGGCGACGCGGCCATCGCCATGATCTCCGTGGGGGCGCTGGCTATGGGCTACATGCTGCTGAACCTGTTCCCCAAGTCCTCCAACGTGAGCAGCGACGTGTGTACCTCCCTGTTCGGCTCCACCTCCATCCTCACGCTTACGGTGACGGAGGTGTGGCTGTGCGTGGGGCTGTCCGTGGCGGTGATGGTGATTTTCATTCTGTTTTACAACCGGATCTTCGCCGTCACCTTCGACGAGGATTTCGCCCGTGCCGCGGGCACCCGCGTGGAAGCCTACAACCTGCTGATCGCCGTGGTGATCGCCGTGATCATCGTGCTGGCCATGAATCTGGTCGGCTCCCTGCTGATTTCCGCTCTGATCATTTTCCCCGCCATTTCCGCCATGCGCGTGTTCCGCAGCTTCAAGGGCGTTACGATCTGCTCGGCGGCGCTGTCCGTCAGCTGCGCGCTGCTGGGCATGCTGATTTCCATTTTGGCCGGAACGCCCGTTGGCTCCACCATCGTGGCGGCGGATATTGCGGCGTTTCTCATATTCAGCATCCTGGCCCGGCTGGGCGTGGGCGCAAGAAAGGCGTGAAACCATGAACGGAAAAGACAAGCGGCTTTTGCTGGCGGCCCTGCTGCTGGCGGCGGTGATCCTGTGTGCGGGCTGCGGAAGCGGTGAAAAAGCCAGCGCGGACAGCGGCGGCCAAAACGGCGTGCCCACGTCCGCTGAAGTGCCCGTGGTGCTGAACCAAGCGGAATATCTGCTGTACCAGAATATTTTCTATAACCAGACCGGTGACCAGTACGCGGGCCAGGAGTTCACCAAGCAGGGCGTGTTCGGCGTGATTTACGACGCGTTCAGCGAGATGACGCGCTATTACGTGTGGGGCTATCTGGATAAAACCCGCTGCTGCGACTGGCAGTGGGAAATCAAGATCGACGACCCCAAGAATCTGCCCGCCAGCGGATCGCTGGTGAGCGTCAAAGGCACTTTCGGCGCTTCCGAAGACGCTTTGGACGGCTATTGGCTCACGAATCCCGAAATCACCGTCCAAAGCCGCTATACCGGCGGCGGCCAGGAGCTGGACATGTACACCCTCAGCGACACCCTGGAGCGGGTGCAGGTACTGAACATTTATTATTTCCCGGAAGTCTTCGAGGGCAAAACCTTCTCCGCCTATGCCCGCGTCTGTTCCCCTACGCTCCTGCAGGACCCCTACTACGACGGCTCCTGGCAGACCTCCTTCACCGCCAAAGAAACCGTGCCCGCCATCGGCACCACCGTGCTGCTCACCGGCACCGTGGCCGGCGGCGCACTGTCAAGCTCTACCCTGACGGTGCTGGACTAAGCGGACAGAAACGAAACAGCGCCTTTTCCCGCGCGGAAGAGGCGCTGTTTCGTCGTTTTGCGGGGACGGTTTTGTGTGAAAGCATTCCCGTGTTGCGTTGTTTCTATGCCTTTATCAGCTCCCCCACGCTGCAGGTACGGTGGTCTTTTTCATGCGGTTTACCCAAAAGTCTTTCGTTGCTTTGCTTCGCTTTTTGTGCTATAATCAGGATACATCAAGGAGACGTTTGGAGGTGGATACTTTGAAAGTTTACCTTGATATGTGCTGCTACAATCGTCCCTATGACGACCAATCACAGCTCAAAGTATCGTTGGAGACGCAGGCAAAGCTTCACATTCAGGCGCTCGTTCGTCAGAAAAAGCTGGAGCTTGCCGCATCCTATATGCTGCGCTATGAATGCGGACAGAATCCTTTTGAAATGCGGCGCAATGCGATTCTCGATTTTATTAGCGAGAACGCCCAATACTATGTTGACACGAACCGTCTTCAAGATGTGGAAGAAAAGGCTACCGAATTGATCCGCGCGGGAGTGAAGTATAAGGACGCATGCCATGTGGAATCCGCGATTCTCTCTGGGTGCAGTTATTTTATCTCAACGGATATTCGCCTGCTAAAGCACAAGAGAGACGACATCAAGATGGTAAACCCCATCGAGTTTATCTCAGAAATGGAGGATGAATGAAATGACGCTGACCACTGCGGAATTGATGAATCAAGGGATGCAATATCTCACCGAGAAAATGGGAGCAGTTGAAGCAGAAGCGTTTATTGCGGCAATTATTCGGGAACGCTTTGATTATACAAAATGGCAGCGTTCCTATTTTGACGCGAAATCTCCTGAATCCATTCGTGAAGAAGCGCTTGCTTTTGCGAAAAATCATCCCTTTACGGGGAACGCTGCCCGTATTTGAGAGCTTTCTTTTTCTTGGGGGCTGTTCCGCTAAATATCTTCCGGGAAGGAACGGTCTAAAACGCATTGCATCAAACAAGGGGCTGCCTTTCGCAGCAGCCCCTATTTCTTTTTCCGATAGACTCGTTTCGCAGGCCTGGGCCTGTCCGGGTCGGGCAGGATTTTTCCTGTAACATAGCGCCGGATCAGGCGGGGTTTATCATCCAAATGAGCCACGGCGTACAGATACCGACCGGGAAGATAGACGCAGACAGCGAGGGCAACGGCTCCGTATACATCATAGATCGGCTGCTTTGCGGTAACGATGCCGTAAACAGCGGCGGTTCCAAGGAGCATGCAAAAAATAAGGAGCAGCCAAAGCATAAAACGTCCGAGGGGAATCCTGTCCAGCTTTTTCCGGAAGAACCCGTGGCGGCGGTACTTTTCCAGAAAGCGGTCCCGCTGCTCCTGATCCCAGGTGGGCAATTGATTCCGCGTGCGCCAATCGTTGTACGCGCCGGCGAAGCGCTGCCAGAACGTATATTCATCCAGCAGGAAGCGCCGCCCGTCCACGTTCACGAACAGATCCGATCCAGCGTGTCCCGTGCCGACGGGCCGCATCCGGCGCACATCCGCAAAGTCATAACGGATTTCCCGCCGGAACGCCGTCCGATACCAGAAGCCCTCCGTATCCCACCGAATCCGCTGATTGGCCGCCAGCAGCGCGGCATACAGCACAGGCAGGGATAAAAAGCAGAACAAGGGGGCCGTCGGATCCCGGGAAAGGAAGGTGGGCAGGGAAAACAGCACCCCCGCCACAAAGAAGAAAATGTCAAACCCTCTGGGGGTTTCCACCGTAAACTTTCCCACTGTTTTGTCTTTGCGGCGCAGCACGATGGAAACCGCCCCGCCAACGGTCATCAGAAGCTCCACGGCCAAAATAATCAGCCGCACGTTCAATTTCATGGTACATCCTCCTTTGTACAGGAAAAGTATACCATGTCTGCCTGCGCGGTGAAAGGCCGGTTTGCGACAATTGAGGCGGGGTTTTGGACAAGTGGGCGGTATTGCTTTTTATTCGCTCATGCCCCGGAACCCCTTGCCCACGATCTCGCTGGAGGACGTGATGGCGATAAAGGAATGGGGGTCGGTGGCGCGGACGAACAATTGCAGGCGGATAGCCTGGGAACGGTTGATGACGGTCATGATGATCTTGCGGTCTTCATGGGTAAAGCTGCCGCGCCCATCCATGACGGTGGCGCTGTGGTGCAGGTTTTCCATGATGAATTTGCAGATGGGGTCGGGGTTGTCGGTGATGATCTGGAACACCTTGTAGGTGCGCAGGTTATCCATCACCGCGTCCACCATGTAGGATTTCAGGAACAGCCCGAACAGAGAGAATAGTCCCGTTTCCATGCCGAAGGCGAAGCACGCGCCAATCGCCACGATCAGGTCGGCGATGGCCAGGGCCAGGCCGATATTCATATGGGAGTATTTTTTCACCAGCATGGCGATAATGTCCGTGCCGCCGGAGGAAGCGTCCACGTTGAACAGGATGGCCGAACCCACGGCGGGCAGGCCCACGGCAAACATCAATTCCAGCACCGGCTGGCTGGTCATGGGCGCGGACATGGGCACCAGCTTTTCCAGCAGCAGGGTCAACCCCGAGGAAACCAGGGCGGAATAGGCCGTTTTCGCCCCGAAGCCCTTGCCTAAGAAGGCCGCGCCGACGATCAGCAGCACCACGTTCAGGATCATGTTCAGGGTGGCGGTGGTCAGATCGGGGATGTAGTGGGCCGCCACGATGGAAATACCGCTGACGCCGCCTGTGGTGAAGTGATTGGGGAATTTGAAGAAATACACGCCCACCGCCAGGATCACAGTGCCCAAATTCAGCCAGCCGAACTGCTTCCACCAGTCCGGGGTAAACAGCTTCGCGTTTTGCTTTTCCATTATCGTCCATACCCCTTTTCCAGCAGATAACGGCACAGCGCGCCGCCCCATTCGGCGGCGGGTCCGAATTCCGAACCCAAGCCGATGCCGTGATGTCCCTTGGGATACACGTGCAGCTCGAACAGCACGCCTTTGTCCGCCAAGGCTTTTGCTAAGTTCAGGCTGTTCTGTACGGGCACGCAGTCATCCTCCGCCGTGTGCCACAGAAAGGCGGGGGGCGTGTCCGGCGTCACGTGTTCTTCGGCGGAATACCAGCGGACGATCTCTTCGTTCTCCCAATCATTGCCCAACAGGCTCTGGCGGCTGCCCAGATGAGTATAGGGTCCGAAGGAGGCCACCGGATAGCAGGGAATGAACACGTCGGGCCGGGAGGAAAAGCGCTCCACCGGGTCGGCGCTGGCGGGGTCTCCCCCGTCATAATGAACGGCGGCGGTGCAGCACAGGTTGCCCCCGGCGGAAAAGCCCAAAATGCCCACCTTTTCATAGCCGAAGGAGCGCACCAGCCGAACAGCCCGGGCCGCGTCGGTCCAGGGGGCCAGCCGGTGGCAGGGGGCCACCCGGTAATCCAGCACATAGGCCGCGACGCCCGCAAAATTCAGCATCCGGGCAATGGGGTCGCCTTCGTGATCCGCTTTCATCACATAGCCGCCGCCGGGGCAGACCACGACGGCTCCCCTGGCCCCTTCCACGGGAAACGGTTTTATGGATGGCTGGGCCTGACCGGGGCTGTCCGCCGTGTAGGGCGCTTCCCCGGGCCAGAGAAAGATGGGTTCCTGTCCGTCCATGGTGCCTCTCTCCTTTGAGGTGCGTTTTGTACTTCTTTTGTATTTTACGCCTTTTTCGCCGGAACTGCAATGGGGTGCGGAAAGTTATCTGCGGGAGAGTGTTACCAGTCAGCCGCAGGCTGAATGGTAACGACATTTGGGGCGCATTTTTGTATTTTTGAGTCTTTTCCCCTTCCCTTCCGTCCAGGGGGATGCTATACTGTATCCGTCACAAGGAAACAGGGAACGGCGGCGGAAAAGCCGGACGTTTCCAGGGAACACAAGGAGGAACAAGCCATGTCTCAATTCACCACGCCCGTCAACACCCGGAAAACGGTCAGCCCCAAGGGCACGAAAGCGTTAGTGCTGGCGCTGATCGTCATTTTAGCGGCGCTGGTCATCTTTTTCCGCTGCACCGTGCAGATAGATACCGGCTACACCGCCATCGTGACCACCTTCGGCAAGGTGGAGGATTACACCCTGGAGGCCGGCTTCCACATGAAGAGTCCCTTCCAGGAAATCATTCTGATGGACAACCGTGAGCAGAAGACCCCCTTCTCCACCCAGGCGTTTTCCAGCGATATCCAGCAGGTGGACATCGTGGGTTCCATCAACTACGCCATCAATAAGTCCACGGCCATGACCCTGTTCAAGGAAGTGGGCACCGATTATTTCAGCAAGCTGGTGAACCCCCGCATGCTGGAAAACACCAAGGCCGTGTTCTCCAAGTACACCGCCGAAAACCTGGTCAGCGCCCGGGAACAGCTGTCCATCCAGATCCGGGATAACCTGAGCCGGGAAATGGAGCGCTACGGCATTTCCATCATCTCCGTGTCCATTGAAAACATCGACTTCACCGACGCCTTCACCGACGCCGTGGAAGCCAAGCAGGTAGCCGCCCAGCGCAAGCTGCAGGCCGAAATCGAGCAGGAACAGAAGACCATGGAAACCCAGCAGGCGGCCCAGCGCCAGAAGATCGAAGCCGACGCCAAGGCCGAAGTGGTGAAGATCAACGCCGACGCGGAAGCCTATTCCACCAAGGTGAAGGCCGAAGCCGAAGCCGAGGCCAACCAGAAGATCGCCCAGAGCCTGACCGAAAACCTGATCCGCTTCACGCAGATCAACAACTGGAACGGCCAGCTGCCCACCTACGTTTCCGGCGGCGCGGCGGAAGCCCTGCCCGTGCTGACCCTGAACGCCGGAGAATCCGCCTCCCAGGAGACCGGAAAATAAACCAGGCGACAGAATTTCATTGTGAGGTGCAGATCATGAAGATCATTCATACAAGCAGCGCTCCCGCCGCCATTGGCCCTTATTCCCAGGCCATAATGGCAAACGGGCTGGTGTATACCTCCGGTCAAATCGCTCTGAACCCCCAGACCGGGGCGCTGGCGGGCGACGGCATTGAAGCACAGACAGAACAGGCCATTCAAAACCTGAAAGCCGTACTGGAAGCGGCGGGCAGCGATCTTACAAACGTGGTGAAGACCACCTGCTTCCTCCGGCGCATGTCCGATTTCGCCGCGTTCAACGCCATTTATGAACGGCATTTCCCCGGCAAGCCCGCCCGCAGCTGCGTGGAAGTGTCCGCCCTGCCCAAGGGCGCGCTGGTGGAGATCGAAGCGGTGGCAGAGGCGGAACCCGCATGATCACCGAAGCCTTTGACAATCAATCCCCCGCCATCATTCAGCCGCCCGTCAGCGAAACCGCGCCCCGCGCGGACGCCTGCATCCTGACCTTTTCCTGGCAGATCGAGCAGTTCGTGCTGAAAAACTATCCCTGCCAGCGCATCGGCTCCTTCTGGTTCGCCACCGGGGAGACTCCCGTGTACCTGATTGATTACAAGGGAAAGAAATTCGGCTTTTTCAAAACCTATGTGGGCGCGCCCGCCTGCGTGGGCACGGTGGAGGACAGCCGAAACGTGCTTCGGACGAACAAATATGTGGTGTTCGGCGGGGCGGGGTGCCTGAACAAGGAAATCGCCCACGGCAAGGTGATGGTACCCACGGCGGCGTACCGGGACGAGGGAACCAGCTATCATTACGTCCCCGCGGCAGATTGGATCACCGTGAAAAACGCGGAAACGGTGGCCCGGTTCATGGCGGAAAACGGCATCCCCTATGTGACGGGCAAAACCTGGACCACGGACGCCTTTTATCGCGAAACCCGCGCCAGCTTTGAAAAGCGCAAGGCTGCGGGCTGTGTTTCCGTGGAAATGGAATGCGCCGCCCTGCAGGCCCTGTGCGATTTCCGGAATTTAAACCTGTACATGTTCTTTACCTCCGGCGATCTGCTGGACGCGCCCCAGTGGGACGAACGCAAAAAAGAAGGCGAAATCGCGGGCACCCAGCACGACGCGGGGCACTTCGATATCGCCATCGAGCTGGCCCGGTATATCGCGGAGCAAGCATAATACGAACGATTATCAGGAGAATGCAGCATACGGCTTAAAAATGATCTGGCCACCCACGTCATTGACGACACCCAGTTCCTGGTGCCCATGGGCGCGGACACGATTCAGTGCATCGTGCGTAGCAACAAAACCGCCGCCTTCATCGTGAACTGCCTGAAAGAGGAGACCGCGGAAGAAGCAATCGTGGATAAAATGTGTGCAAAGTACGACGCGCCGCGGGCGCAAATCGCCGCCGACGTGGCAGAATGCTTAGCTGTGCTGCGCCGGATCGGCGCGCTGGAAGAATGAGCGTTTCTTTTGAAGAGCTTCTCGCCCGGGACGGCCGCCTGGTCTACAAGACCCGGGGCGTGAGCATGGAACCGATGCTGCGGCAGGCCCGGGATCTGGTGATCATCGAGCCATCCGGCGAGCGGCTAAAGCGCTACGACGTGGCGCTGTATAAACGCGGGAAAAAATACGTGCTGCACCGGGTGGTCGGCGTGCGGGACGGGTATTACCTGATCCGGGGCGATAACACCTACTGCCTGGAAAAGGTGCCGGACGGAGCGGTTCTCGGCGTGCTGACCGGTTTTGTGCGGAAAGGGAAGCAATACCAGGCGACGAACCGGGGCTATCGGCTCTACGTCCGCGCCTGGCACGCCCTCTATCCCCTGCGGTATTTGTATGTCCTCGCCCGGGGTTTGGCTGTCGCCGCCGCCAGAAAAGCGGGGATCCTTCCGCTGATCAAAAAGCTCGTGCGCCGTGAAGAACCCAAAAAACAGGAGCCGTGAAGGGATGAACGTGGAGCAGCTTCGCAGCGCCGGTCAGGGCGTGATCTATCTGGCCGGATGCGCGGTCAATGAAACAAAGCCTGATTTGGGAAAAATATCCGAACTCGAATCGGTTTATGCCGTTGCCGCCCGTCATAAGCTGAGCGCGGCGGTCGCCATAGCGCTGGAAAGCGCAGGGCAAAAGGACGCTCGCTCCAGCCAGGCGATCGCCTCCGCGCTGAAAAGAGCGGCGCTGTTTGAGCAGGCGATGGCGCAGGCGAAGGCGGAGCTGGAAGCCGCGGGCATCTGGTATATGCCGCTGAAAGGCGCGGTGCTGAAAGCATACTACCCCCAATACGGCATGCGGGAAATGGCGGACTGTGATATTCTGTTCGACGCCAGCCGGGCGAAGGATGTGCGGGTCCTTATGGAACGCTTAGGTTTTCAGACGGAGCGTTTCGGCGTTATGCATCATGACGTATATTTTAAGAAGCCCCTGCTGAATTTTCAGATGCACCTGTCGCTGTTCGACCCGCTTCATGAAAAGCTGCATGCGTATTACGAGGATGTTTACAAACGGCTCATCGGCGACGGATGGGAGAAGCGCTTTTCGCCGGAGGATTTTTATCTGTATGTGACCGCCCACGCGTACAAGCATTACACCGGCGGCGGGGCGGGGCTTCGCTCCCTGCTGGACGCCTATGTTTATCTGAAAAAAGAAAAGCTGGATATGGCCTATGTGGCGGCGGAAGCGGAAAAGTTAGGGATCGCCGGTTTTGAGGCCGCGAACCGGTCGTTGGCGCTGCGTCTTTTTTCCGGTCAGGAGCTGACGGCGGAGGAAAAGGACAGGCTGGATTACATTCTGTCCTCCGGCGCTTACGGCACCACCGCCCATCACGTGGAAAACAGGCTGCGCGCAAACGGATGGGGCAAAACCCGTTACGCGCTGGACCGCTTCTTTGTCCCGATCAGCAAAAAGAACAGGGCCTACGCGGTTTACGCCCGCCGTTATCCGTTCTTCTATCGGCACAAGCTGCTTTTGCCGGTCCTCCCTTTCTATCGAACCATCCGCAGCCTGAAATCGGGCAAGCTGATGCGGGAAGCAAAGACGATCGTGAAAACGAAAAAAAGCCGCTGAACACTGGAATGGGGCTGATGCAGAAGCCCGAATAAAAAAAGACAGGACATTCAGCTACGAGGAGTAGGGGAATGCCCTGTTTTTAGCATCAGTCGGCGAGCGCGGCGGATCGTTCAAGCAGCGTGAGCAGGTACACAAATTCCTCTTTATAGGGGTCGCCGGTCACCAGGCCGCTGGAACGGGCCAGGGTCAGGGCGCTTTCCCAGGAGGCGCTGCCCGCGTAGGGGCTTTCCCGCAGCAGCATGCCCGCTTCCGCCACGGCGGCGGCGAACTTCATCTGATCGGACAGGTCGGTTTTCGCTTCTCCAACCAGTGGGTAAGACCACAATTCGCTCTCCTGGGCGTTGGGTTTCTTGGCGCGAATATTCAGCGTCAGCCATTCGCCGCTTTCGTCCGCGGCGGCGGGCTGCTGATACTTGCTCTGCGGCGCGTCGACGGCAAAGGCGCTGCCCACGGGCACGATCTCATACAGCGCCGTGACCCGGTGCCCGCTGCCGATTTCACCGCCGTCCACGGTATCGTCGGCAAAATCCTCCGCCGCCAGCAACCGGTCTTCATAGCCGATCAGCCGATAGGCGCTGACCTTGGCGGGGTTAAAGTCCAGCTGGAGCTTTACGTCCTTCGCCACCTCCAGGAAGGTGCCGCCCGCTTCGGTGACCAGCGCGCGCCGCGCTTCATAGACGGAATCCAGATAATAATAGTTGCCGTCGCCGTAATCCGCCAGGGCTTCCAGCTTGTTGTCCTTGTAATTGCCGTAGCCCACGCCGAGCATGGTAAGGCGCACGCCGCTTTGCTTCTTTTCCATCACCAGCCGAGCTAAATCGCCCTCGCTGGTCATGCCTACGTTGAAGTCGCCGTCCGTAGCCATGAGGATACGGTTGACGCCGCCCTCCACCGCGTATTCCTCCGCCAGCTTATACGCCGTCTGGATGCCGGCGGCGCTGTTGGTGCTGCCCCTGGCCTGCAGGCCCGAAATGGCCTCCATGATACGTACCTTGTCCGCGGCGGGTACGCCGGAGAGTACCACCTCGTCCCGGGAGGCGTAGGTCACGATGGATACGGTGTCCTGGGGCTGCAATTCGTCCAGCAGCAACAGGAACGCCCGCTTCACCAGATCCAGCCGGTTTGAGCCGAACATGGAACCCGATACGTCGATCAGGAACACCAGATTGTGCCGGGGCCTATCTTCCGCCATGACCGTTTTGGCCTGGAGACCCACCTGCAAAAGCAGAGTGTCCGCGTTCCACGGGCAGGGGGCCAGCTCCAGGAAAACGCCGAAGGGATCGCCGTTTTGGGGCTGGGGATAATCGTACTGGAAATAATTGAGCATTTCCTCGATGCGCACCGCGTCGGCAGGCGCCGCTTTCCCCGTCAGGATCATGGAACGCAGCTGGGCGTAGGACGCGGTATCCACGTCGGCGGCGAAGGTGGAAAAGGGAGAAACGGAGACGCTCTGGAAGCCGTTCTCCCGGATATAAGCGTACTCATTGGTATTCCACTCGTAGCTGTTTCCCATCCCTCTGCTCGCCCCAAGGGCGGCGGGCATGGAAGTGGCCATGGGCGCCATCATGTAATACGCGCCGCTTTCTTCCGCTTCTTCATAATATTTGCTCTCTGTGACGGGGTTGTTCTTTTTCGCGTTTTCGCTGAACACGGCTTCCAGGGTGATCCTGTCCGCCATGCCGGTCACCAGCAGGCCGTTATTCCGCTGGAAGGCCATGAGCGCGGCTTCCGTGGGTTCGTCAAAAACGCCGTCGGCTTCGCCCGCCAGATAGCCTAATTCGATCAGTCTTGCCTGCAAAGCGGCAACCGCTTCCCCCGTATCGCCCTTTTGCAGCGTTTTGCCCTCCGCCAGGACGGGCAGCGCGGCGGTGAGCATCAGCGCAAGCGCCAGCAGCGCGGCCTGCAATTTTTTCACTGTCATTTTTTCTTCCTCCTTTTTTCTTTGAAGTCCTTTCACTGTATTGGACGAACCGGAGGAAAAAAAGTTCCAGGAAAAAGAAAAAAAATTTTGCGCAAAAAAACGCCGAAAAAGCTCCGAAAAAACGCCGGAAATCGCTGACTTCCGGCGCGTGAACAAATTTGGGGGATGGGTTCAGTCGTCCGCTTCCCGGGATTCCGCGCCGTTGGCAAGCGCCTTGGCGTATTTCTCGGTCATGAGATCAATGGAATACAGGTACGGTTCGCCATTGATGGCGGCCTCGCATTCCCGGATATCCTGATAGGCGGGATCGGTTTTCATCTGGGCGATGATGGCGCGCATGCGCTCCTTATCCAGGTAGAAGGGCTGCCGGGCGAAGTAGTAAACGGGCGTAGGCGTGGGGAAAGCCTTGCAGTTGAAGCGCACCATTTCCGCCACCGTGCGGGCGTCGTCCTTTTCCAGGGTGAGTACGGCGATTTTGGCGTAATTGTTTGCCATCAGTTCGTCGGAATAGAAATACACGTCCTTCTGCCCCTGGACAGATTTGATATCCTTGCAGCTTTCGTCCGCTTTCAGTTCGGCCAGCAGCCCATCAATGTCTTCCTCATCCTTGGCAATCAGGGCCTTGGGCGTAATGAGGGCGAATTTGCAGCGTTCCCGGATGAATTCGGCCAGCAGCTGGGCCTTGGTCTTTTCCGGTTCCGGGGGCTGCTCCGGTTCCGGCGCGGAGGGCGGGAAGGGGTCTTCCACGTCGGGCAAAGACTGCATGTAATCGAAGATATCCGGCTTTTCCGCCGGGGTGGCGGCAGGCTGGTTTTCCCCCAGAGCCTGGGCGGCCTGCTGCTGCATTTCGCGCTTTTCCAACTTGGGATTATCCAGTTCCTTGTTCACGGCGGGGTCCAGCGCGTCGCTGAATTCGCCGGGGATTTCGCTTGGCTTCAGCTCCACTTCCTTGGCAAAGCCCGGCTTTCGGCGTCCAAATAATGCCATAACGATCTTTCCTTTCTTTTTACGGGGGAAACCGCTCTTTGTTTAGGAGCGGGCAATTTTCCCTCCCCTTTTTTGTGTTTTTCTACGTTTTTAAGAAAGCTCCTGCACGGAAAGTCGCGCAGGAGCCATTTTACAATTTGTTTAAATATTCCCATACTCTATGGGTGAACCGATAGTTTTTCCCCCTTATAGCTTTCTCGGAAGGGGACGAACCGCCGATTTCCGCCAGTGGCGGAAATCAAATCGGCGGTGAGATCGACCGAAAAGGAGCAATCTCCCCATGAAGGGGAGTTGCGACTATTGAGGTCGCAGACCTGGGGGAAAACGCTTTTTGGCTCCAAAGAGCGGTTTCCCCCGGAATTATCCTATCAGATCAGACCCAGCTCTTCCAGCTTATCCGCGCAGTCCTTCAGGTCGAACTTTTCCAGGGTCTCGCGGGTGGGGATGCCGGTTTCCTTGTCCCAGCCCATGGCCTCGTACCACATATCCAGGCTCTTTTCCCAGTCTTCCCGGTCCAGCTTCACGGTGCCCTGCTCGAAGGGCTTGAAGTCCGGCTCCTTATCGAAGACCCATTCGGAAACCTTGTCGTGATCCTTGCGCAGGTTGGTGCTGCCCAGGTTCAGCTTGAAGCTCACGGCGGTCATGACGCGGAGGAGCTGGCTGATGCGCTCGGAATCCCGCTCCTGGTCGTCCCGGGTGTAGGTTTCGCCCAGCACGGCGGACATGTACTTGGCGTCCAGGTCCAGGTCGCCGATGTAATCGCGCTTTTTGCTGGTGGCGATGGTCATGGGGTACATCCAGTTGCACAGGGTGGCGCTGTCGTGCCACTGCTTGCCGATGAAGGCCCACTTGGCCAGCTTGATCTTGTTCTCGTTGATGGGGGTGTAGTTCTTCTGGGCGTCGGTGCAGCCTTCGCCGAAGAAATGCTCCAGCACGGGTTTCGTAATTTCGTTGTAGGGCGCGCCGGAGGAGCAGAAGTTGATCAGGTGGTGGATCATGCAGTCACGGTTGTACATCATGCTGTACAGCGTGCCCGCCTGCCAGCAGTTTTCGGGGCCGTGATGGCGGGGATAGCCGTTGTGGCCGATGTTGAAGTTCTTGCCGTTGACGAAATCGTAGAAGCTGACGCCCGCCACATTCTTTTCGGGATCGTCCATGCCCCACTTTTCGTAGAGGCGGTAGGTGCCCAGGCCCAGGTCGCCGAAGATGCCCTTGCCGGAAGCGATACGCTTGTACACTTCCACGCACCAGCGGGGATCGCCGGATTCCATCAGGTTCCAGGGAATTTCGTCCCATTCGCCGGGATAGAGGCGGTCGCAAACGTCCTTGAGGACGCCGGTGGTGTAGGCCATGTTGAAGTCTTCGTAGAGGTTTCCGTAGTTGCACCACACACCGTAATCGTCCGCCGCCCGGGAACCGGCGCCGCCCAAGATCATCTTGGCGTCGTTCTCGTCCACGAAGCTGTGGGTGGACTTGACCTTTTCACCGCTCTGGTCCTTATGGTCGGGGTACCATTCCAGCATCTTGATGATGGGCATGCAGGTGTTGGACACGTGGGTGGGCAGGTCGTAATCCGCCAGGGGATCCATATCGTATTCGGTGTAGCAGCGCACGGGGCAGGAGGAGCAGCCGCCCTGCTTCACCGTGTACTTTTCGGCGATCTCGCCAAAGTCGAACACGCCCTTGTTGCAGCGCAGGGCCGCCACGTTGATCTGGCCGCTGGGCTGCTCGCCCATGTCGATGGGACCCTTGGGGGCCTTGTCCCAGGTGATGCCGGGGGCGCCCTGCCAGCGGTTGTTGGTGGCCACGTATTCGCTCCAGCTCTGGGCGTGGCAGGGAACGGTATGGTTGTTGTTGCCGCCAACCAAGTCTTTAATCATGTAGTTGGAAAGCAGGCGCACCTTCAGGGGCTCGGCGATCTTCACCGCGCCGGTGCCGCGGACGGCGATGCCCTTGACCTTCTTGCTGCCCAGCAGCGCGCCGATGCCAGCGCCGCCGCTGTTGCCGAAGGAGGTGATGATGTTGCTCATGGGCACCAGGTTTTCACCGGCGGGGCCGATGGTAGCCACGTCGAATTCCGGGCCGTTTTCCTTGGCCAGGGTGGCGTTGGCTTCAAAGGTGCCCTTGCCCCATACGTGGGAAGCGTCCTCGATGGTGACTTTTTCGTCCTCGATGCGGATGTAAACGGGCTTGCTGCTCTGGCCTTCCACGATCATGGCGTCATAGCCCGCGTACTTGAAGGCGTGGGCGATATGGCCGCCCATGTGGGCGTCCACGATGGAATAGCCCTTGCTCCAGCAGGAGAGCAGGGTGATGTTCATGCGGCCGGAGCAGGGAACGCCGGAGGCCGTCAGGGGGCCTACGCCGAACACGCACTTGGCGTCCGGGCCCAGGGGATCGGTATCCAGGGGCACTTCGTCCCAGATCACTTTATAGCCAAGGCCCATGCCGCCGATATAGGGCTTATACTTGGGCAGGGTGTCTTCCTTGGTGATCGCGCCGGTGGTCAGGTTCACGCGGAGAACCGTACCCGCCCAGCCGTTGATGCCATTTTTCACAGACATGATGATGTCCCTCCTATTATCTTATTGATGAAAGCGGGTACTGCGATCAGATCGCCTGGGAAACGGAAACGATGGCGTCCCAGGGAACGATGGACAGCGCGCCGGAGGGGCAGCCCTCGGCACAGGCGCCGCACATGATGCACTTGGAGGATTTGTGGGTGACGGGGTTCACGGTGGGCATATGCCAGGGGCACGCCTGGGCGCACGCGCCGCAGCCGATGCACTTGTCGGTGTCTACCCGGCGGATGCCCAGGTCGTCGGCGTAAATCGCGCCCATGGGGCAGGCTTCGCCGCAGGCGGGCTTTTCGCACTGGCGGCAGGTATCCGGGAAGTACACCCAGTTGTTTTCGGTATACAGGCCGTTGCCGTTGCGGCTGGAATACAGGTTGCGAGTCACCTTCACGCGGGAAATGTAGCTGGAGCAGCAGCCGTCGTTGGTCAGCGTGCAGTTGATTTCGCAGCGCTGGCAGCCCACGCAGCGGTCCTCATTCACCACCAGCAAGCCCTGGGGGAACGCCCACACCCGCACCTTGTCCTCGGCCACCGCTTCCTTTGTCACGCCCAGCACGCTGAGCAAGGAAGTGGAAATGGCCAGCCCGGCCAGACTCTTGCCCGACAGCTTCAGAAACTGGCGGCGGGTGTAGTCCTTGTCCAGGAAGCTCTTGCGATCCTTGGATTCAGTCATGTTCGATCTCCTCCTCACGATATGGATAGACTGGGAACGCCGGAGGCCCCTCCTCCCGGCGCAAACAAATACCCGCCGCACGCAAAACACGCGGATCATGCGCCAAGAAAAGCGCACCCTCGCGCGTTCCGTTCGACGGGCTCCTTCGCAAAAGGCAAGCGCTTCCGTTGCCGGAAACACTCATCGGTTTAGGCGGCCCGGAGGGTCATCCCAAACTCGGAGCATGTTTGAACTGGTTCCATTATAGCATATAAAAGGCAGGCTGAAAAGAGCTTTTTAAAAAATTATACCGCATTCCTGTATTTGGGAATTGTAAATTTCCGGCAATGAACGGTTGACAATCCAATATTTTACATTTATAATTGTATCCTGTAAACCGTATAAAACAAAAGGAAAGAAGGATAGAAGAATGGATGGTCAAATGAAGGAGAGCAGCCGGAAGTTTGACAGTTGAAGAAAAGAAAAAATAGCTGAAAGCCTTACGGGGCTTATATTTTTTTGTCAAGTTTTTGAAAATACATATTGCACATTGTCTCACATTGTGTTATAATAGAGGAGGGAAAATAGAGGGACAGGAGAGGATGTCATGCGGTTGCAGATCAGCAAGACGAAGAATGCGGAATCATTTTATGTAGTCAAGTCCGTGTATGAGAAAGGAAAGCGGACAAATATTATATATGAAAAACTCGGTACACTTCCGGAGGTACAGGCCAAGGCTGGGGAGATGGAAGCACACGAATGGGCAAAAGCATACGTCGAAAAGCTGAACGCGGAAATAGCGGAAGGGCGGGAAGAAGAGGTAGCCATCCGGCTGTCGCCCAGAAAGCAGATCGAAACAGAAGAGAGGGTCAAGTATAACGTAGGGCAACTGTATTTGAAAAAGCTGTATCACCAGATGCGCTGGGACAAAATCATGAAAGAGATAAAAGAGGACAGCAAAGCAGAGATCGACCTGGACGCTGTGGTTCAAATGCTGTTATACACAAGGATTCTCTATCCTTCGTCAAAGCGAAGCAGTCTGGAACTGTCAAATCGGTTTATTCAGCCGACAAAAGCAGACCTTCACCAGGTGTATCGAGCACTGGATATGCTGGCGAACAATATGGATCTGATACAGGAAGGAATCTATAAAAGAACGGCCAGTTATTGCCGCCGGAATACCGAAGTGCTTTATTACGACTGCACGAACTTCTTCTTTGAGATGGAGGAGGAAGATGACTTTCGGAGATACGGAAAATGCAAGGAACACCGTCCCAATCCCATCGTACAGATGGGCATGTTCATCGACGGGGACGGGATTCCAATGGCAGTAACGCTGTTTCCGGGAAACGAAAATGAGCAGGGGAGCCTGAAACCGCTGGAAAAGAAGATATTGAAGGATTTTGAACTGAGCCAATTCATTGTATGCACGGATTCCGGGTTGGCCTCATCCGCTAATCGGCGTTTCAACAGCACAGAAAGCAGGCATTATGTCGTAACGCAGTCTCTGAAAACCCTTCCGCAGCCGGTCATGGAATGGGCGTTGGAAAGTGCCGGGTGGAAAAAAGAAGGCGCGCCGCTTCAGTATGATTATAATCTCCAGGAGATTGATGAAGAAAAGGAGAAAGATGCGATTTTCTACAAAGAACAGGTCGTACGGATCGGCGGGCTGGATCAGCGGCTTATTGTAACGTATTCCGTGAAAGCGAAATATTACCAACGATCTGTAAGAGAAAGGCAGATCAGCCGTGCCGTTAAAACAGTCAATACCCATCCTGAAAACTTGACCCATTATCAGCAGACGGATTACCGGCGGCTGATTCAAATGAGCTTCTTGACGGAAGAGGGAGAAGTTTCCACGCAAAAAAACCTTGCCATTGACACGGAAGCTATTGCCCGGGAAGAACAATTCGACGGTTTTTACGGTATCTGCACCAACCTGTTGCCCAAATCCGAAAAGCATCCGGAAGGAAAAACCACCTTAGATATTCTTCGGATCAATCATATGCGCTGGCAGATTGAGGACTGCTTCCGCGACCTTAAATCCCACTTCAAGAGCCGTCCTGTTTACCTGTCCAACGAGAACCGCATTAAAGCGCACTTTCTGCTTTGCTGTTTGTCCTTGATTCTTTTCAGGTATCTTGAAAAAGCCGTTCATGATGCGTCATCTGAACCTTTTTCTTCTGAACAGTTGCTTTCGCACCTGCGCGATTTGGAAATGCTGCACATGAAGGGATTTGGATACATCCCTGCCTTTTCTTCATCCCCTCTCATGTCCGCATTGCAGACTGCCTTTTCACTTCCGTTAGATGCACAGATTACAACTGATAAGGCGATGAAAAAAATTTTGAAATCCTGCTCCTCTTCCTGAACATTGTGCACTTTCATTCTCCCAAATAAAATCCCTGTGACGCTTGTTTTTCCAGCGTTTCAGGGACTTTTTGTCTCTTCTAACT
>CAJOJQ010000027.1 GCA_905234985.1 uncultured Christensenellaceae bacterium | reverse complement strand
ATTCTCAACTTTTCGCCGCTTTGAGCACCTTGGCCGCGCTTACGCACGGAAAATTGGCCGACGCAACCTAATATCGGAGGTTATTGGAGGTTGCCTTATATTGTGATGCGATTATTTTTCTTGAATAATTTAGAAAAGCTTCCCTAAACCATTTATCGCTTAGGGTTGCTGCTCTTAAATCTATTTTTTTGTTCCAATATATTTTTTTGATAATGAATTTAATTATTTCGATAATGAGGAATATTGATATAATTACAATAATTGCGTAAAATAGTATCATTTGCTGTTTATTCAGGATCAATTAGTATTCCCTCCTTAATAAACGGTTCCCTTCCTTTGAAAAACAGCCGCCCGGAGAAACGGGCGGCAGAAAAGGAACGGATGCGATTATTTGACGATTTCGCCCATGGTGCCGTTGACGGCGCAGGCGGCGTTGGATTCGTCGGTATCAATGTGCATGGCCAGGGAGAACTTGGGGCTGACGCGGACGACCACTTCGCCGAAGATCAGTTCACGGCCTTTGACGGGGGGGATGACCTTGACGGAAACCACGTCCTTATCCTTCACGCCGAAGGTTTCGGCGTCGGCGGGGGTCATGTGGATGTGGCGCTTGGCGGCGATGACGCCCTGGGCCAATTCCACTTCGCCGCAGGGGCCAACCAGCTTGCACGCGCCGGAACCGGCCACGTCGCCGGATTCGCGAACGGGGGCAGTCACGCCGATGGAGCGGGCGTCGGTCAGCGCCAGTTCCACCTGATTCTCAGGCCGCACCGGGCCAAGGATGCGAACGCGCTTTAAGGTGTTCTTGGGGCCGACCACGTCCACCTGCTCTTCGCTGGCGAACTGTCCGGGCTGGCTCAGGTCCTTGATGGGTTTGAGGGTGTGGCCCGCGCCGAAGAGGATCTCCAGCGTTTCCTGGGTCACGTGTACGTGACGGGCGGAGGTTTCCACGATGAACTGGCTCATTTGTTTTTCCTTCTTTCCCTCTGAAAATGATCGGCGGTACAACCGACAGTTGCTTCATCTACTATTATAACAGGTTTTTCCGGTTTTGCAAGAATAGATTAGCTTTCCGTTTTCGGCTCTCCCGCCTGCAATTTGTCCTTTTCCCTTGCTGCGAAGGATTCCAGCACGGCGTTCAGGCCCTTTTTCGCTTCCTGCCATACGTTTTCCCCGCCGGTTTTCAGCAGCTTGGACACGATGGCCCACACTGCTTCCCGATCCTCCTTGGGCATACCGTCCACCATTTTTTTCATACCGCTGAGCGCGCCCACCATATCCTGCTTGATTTGGGGAATGGTTTCCGCGCCGGTGGCTTCCAGCAGGCCGAACAGGGTGCCAACGAACAGCCGTCGGTCGCCGTCGTTCATGCCGCCTAACCATTCCTTCAGCGTGGTTTCGGTGAGATAGCTGCCGTCCGAGCGCTTGTCCGCCTCCACGAACCGAGGACCCAGCACCTGCCAGGAAAACCCGTCGTGCTGAATGATGCTCTTGGCGCTGCTTTTCACCACATGCTGAAACGCTTCATTGGACAGCAGGGTGCCGATCATGCTTTCCTCCGGCACGATGCTGATGATGCGGGGCAGCATTTCCTTATACGCTTCGGACTGGGTGAAGGCGTCCAGGAAGCCGGGGCCGTCGTTATTGTATATCGCCGTGATCCTGCCGCGCACCGCCGGGCACGCGGAAACGGCGGCATATACCGCCAAATTGCCGCCCTTGGAGTGGCCGCCCACCCGAATGGGAATATCCAAATCGGAAAAATGCGCGTCCATATACGCCGCCGCCCGGCGCTGGCCCTCCGTTTCCGGCAGGTAGCTCAAAAGGAAATCCTCTTTCCAGCCCACAATGGTGCTGTCCGTGCCCCGGAACACCACAAACGCCGTGCCGTCGGGCAGCCAGAAGGTGGCCACCGCTAACTGAATATCCGCCGCCGTGTCCACCACGTCGTAGAACCAGGAGACCGTCGTACCCGCGAACCGCGCGCCATCCACCATGCCGTCCATGAGGAAGGGCGCCATTTTCGTAAAGCTGTCGTCGGCCATGATTTCTTCCCGGGTGTGGCGCTGCCAGAAGCGATTCCGCACCTCCGCCAAGGGCACCTTTTCCTCGTCCGCTCCCACACACCCGGAAAAATCCGCGTAAATCAGCTCGGACAGCACCAGCCCGTCCACCTCGTTGAAGGGCGAAACAGAAAAAGGCACGTCCTTGCGCCAGGCCAAGTAATCGAAAATGTTTGCCATGTAAACCTCCAAAAAAGGTAGGAAGTAGGAGGTATAAGGTAGGAGGTTTATCAAGTCAATCATTGTTGCGCAAACAAATATTTGCGAACAAAATAACCTCCTACTTCCTACCTCCTACTTTCATTCTTTGCTTCCCTTCGCCAGCAAATACGCCCCCGCGAAGCCCGCGGCCAGGGTGACCACGCTGATCACCACGGTCAGAATGCCCACGCCGGACATATCGGTTTGAATGAGCAGGGAAATGGGGGAAGCCACCACCAGGCCAAGCACGCCGCAGTAGGTGGGAGTGGGATAATGGGCGGTGAGCCATTCGATCAGCTTGGCGACCCCGAAAATGCCTAACACGATGCCCAGCAGGAAGGGCAGAAGCATCATCACGGGCTGGCCCAGCAGGAAAAAATTCATGGAGAACAGGCCGTCCTTCAGGGTGGACAGGGCGTTCACCACCGGCTTATAGTAGCCCAGCAGCATCAGCACCAGGCTGCCGGACACGCCGGGAATAATCATGGTGGCGGAGGCGATCATGCCGATGAATACCATGATCAGCATTTGCAGCGCGTCCATGTTGATGCTCTCGGCGTTCTGAATGCTGTCCTTGCGCTGTACGCCCAGCCAGATGATCAGGGCGAACAGCGCGATGAAGGCGATCACGGCGGCGGCGTTGATCTTTTTGATTTCCACCTTTTTCAGCAGCGGCCCCAGGCCCCCTAAAATCAGGCCGATGAACAGGGTGTTGGTGGGCAGGGGATGATTTTCCAGGCCCCAGTTGATCACGCTGGCCAGGGCCACGATGCCCACCAGCATGCCAATCGCATAAGGCAGCAGGGTCTTGATGCTCTTTTTGAATTCTTTGAACAGATGGGTGATGCAATGGATCAGCGTATCGTAAATGCCCATGCTCACCATCATGGTGCCCCCGGAAACCCCGGGAATGATGTTCGCCACGCCGATCACGACGCCGCGCAGCAGTTGGTTGATCAGATTCTTCATGGAAACGGTTGATCCTTTCTTATCAAAATCGAACACAGTTTACCATATCCCCGCATTTTCGTCAATCAAGACGCAAACATCAAAAAACGGATTGTAAACCAGCAGTTTATTTTCATACGCCTGATTCTATGCTATACTTCAATTGACGATAGGACATGGAATCGTCGCCCATCAAAGACGCCTATCAAACCTTTTTTGAAAGGAGCATGCAGATGTCATTTTTTTCCATAGTCGTATCTCTTGACAGTCGATTGTGAGGCTCTATATTGAAAAAAGGAGTTGACTTCCAGCGAAAAAGCCTCCATGCTGGAAATCACAGCCGCCATCATGTACACAGTTCCCCACGATCCCCGTATCTTCATGACCCCCGTCACTGGCTATGACGCCAAGACCGACACCTATTTTCCCGCCAACGCGAAGGAACTGGTCTTTTCGGACGAAAAAGCCCTGATCCGCCATCTCGCTTTTCACACTGAAACAAAAGGCAGCAGCGATCCCAATCGTTGGCGCTTTCCCCTGATAGAACGCCAGTTTGCCAAGGGCAGATCAGTTCGGATTTGGACGGTGGAAATCAACTGGTTATGTACCTGGACGGAAGCCTGGGATTACTGGTTTCACGACACTGAAGGCCGCACTGTGGATGTAAACCGATTTAAAGGGGATGTAATCAAAGTGGTTTTCAACGGTAACGCCGCCGAAACCATGCCCGTTGTTCATTGGAAAAATGGAGTGTGCGGAAAAAGCCACAGAGGCGGTTGGCATCATGGGCGCAAAGGGTATAAAGGAGGCGTCAGTTTCTATCTCCGTAGCCTCTGCGAAGAAAGTTTCTATGATGAAGACGGAGTATTCATCTGCCGGTGGACGCCCCGGAGCCGACTCCTGAACACCGCACACCTGTTCCATGATTGGGATTGGGTCAACGATGGCGCCTGCCGCAGCGCAGGTTGGAAGAATCACAAATACTCCCACCAGTGGGAACATAATGTGCGTGAAAAAGAAAAGCACATGAAAAATCGCGTGCGGAAAGTTCTTCGCCGCGGATATGACGTTCTGTAAAAAACCTCATTTTATTAAACAGGCTGCCTCTCAACGAGACAGCCATTTTTATTTCGTTTTACCGATTGAAAATTCTTACCGGCAGCAGCAGGAACGTGAAATCGTTGCCTTCCTCCGGCAAAATCATGCAGGGGGACACGTTGGTGTTGAAGCACATGCGCAGGCGTTCGCCGTCGATGTTATGGATAATATCGGTGAGGTACCGGGAATTGAACGCGATGTTCAGCTCGTTGCCCTGGAAGCCAATATCCAGTTCCTCGTGTACGTCGCCGCGCTCGGCGTTGGCGGTCATTTCCATGCGCCCGTCGGGAATCAGATGCAGGTAAATCAGGTTGTTCTTGCCTTCCCGGGCCATCAGGCTGCACCGCTCGATAGCGTCGGAGAACAGGGACCGCATCACCAGCACTTCCGTGGTCCAGGCCGCGGGCAGAATCTTCTGATAATCAATGAACTCGCCCGTCAGCAGAGTGGCATACACCTTCACGCCGCCGAAGGCATACATGATATGGGAGGAATTGAACGTGATCTCGGCGGGATCCTCGCTGTCCGGCAGCATTTTGCTCACTTCGTTCAAAATCTTGCCCGGCGTCACCGCGTGCAGATGATCCTTTTTCAGGTTCGCGGGCAGGGCGTTTTCCGCCTGGATGCGCTGCAAAGCCAGCCTGAACCCGTCCAGGCCCACCAGCAGCGTTTCCTTTTCATAGACCTCCATCAGGATGCCCGTTAAGATCTTGCGGCTTTCGTCGTTGGACACCGCGAACTGCACCTTGCTCACCGCGTCCCTGAACCGGTTGCAGGGCAGCGACACGCGGTATTCCTCCGCCACGTCCCGGATGTCCGGAAAGTCCTCCGCCGCCATGCACGCCATGGACGTGTTGCTGCCCCGGCTGCGAATCGCCGCCCGCATCCGGTCGTCCACCCGCACGTCCACCTCGCCCGCGGGCTGCTTGCGCATCATTTCCGCGAACAGCTTGGCGGGCAGCAGCGCGCACCCGTCCTCCTCGATCAGGGCGCTCACCTGGGCCTTGATGCTCATTTCCCCGTCTGTGCAGGTCAGCACCAGCCCGTCCTCCACCGTTTCGATCAGCACGCCGTCATACGCCTGCTTCACGGGCCTGGGCGCGATGGCGCGGGTCACCATGCCTAAGCCGAAATTCATTTCATCCGTTTGAATGCGAAAATGCATCGCGGGTTCATCTCCCTTTGGGCGGACGCGCCGCCTGAGTAGTAGTAGTAATATATAATTCAGTAGTAGTAGTAGAACCGTGGAAAGTGTGGATAACCGGTTAGACCCCTTGATTTTCCTCGATTCTTCCTTGGGATGAATTTGGGGATAACCGGGGAAAAAAAGAGGATAACCGCTCCCCTTCGCCGTCCCCGCCCTCCGCGCCGTTTTTCCGGCAGACTGTGTCTATTTTTCGGAAAAATCGGAACTGGTCATATTGTCTCATATTTTCACAAAAAAATCAAGACGCTGAAAAAATGTAAACCACTGGAAATCCCGCAATTCGCCATTTTTGCCACCCAAACCGGTTATCCACACAGTCCACAATCGCTCGTTTCACATGTCGTGGAAAACAGAACCCTTGCCCCGCCTGCATTCTATGCCATTCGCCCGAAACTTATGCCGGGGTTATCCACAAAAAATGTCGAGTTATCCACTTGCATTTTTGGCAAATGGAAAGAGCTGCTGGGGCCTCCGCGGCCCCAGACCCCGCGCCAGGGAGATGATCTCCCTGGACCCTCTCCTGCGGAAATATCTTGATGGGCAGAGACGACATGCTTCCCGCTGATGCATGGAAGGATTGCTTAACGTTCCGCCTTTTTGCTTCTGGCCCGGCCGCCTTTGGCGGCCAACCCGGATGCGAAGCATCCGGGGAAAGCCAGGGAAAAATCCCTTAGGGGAAAGCTTGCTTTCCGCCTAAGGATTTTCCCGGCTTTCTTGGGCCAGAAGCCCTCTAACTTTCGTAAACCCCAGCGCCGCAGGCGGCGTTCGTTCGGAATACCCATACAAGTTATTTCGCCGAGTTGGAGTCCAGAGGTCGAAGACCTTTGGTCGGGGGCCTGGGGGCGGAGAGCCCCCAGTGTTTCTCAACAAAAACCATGGAAAAAACAGCGGATTTCTTGACAAAGGAATCCGTTCTTGCTATGCTTTTGAAACGGAAAAGGGAAGCATGGGAGGGAAGAGCATGAGTCACGTAATGATTCCGGAGGGGTACAGGTCGACGCTTTCTTTATATGACACGCAGGAAGCGATCGCGCTGATCAAGAAGACGTTTGAGAGCAATTTAAGCCACGCCTTGCATTTAAAGCGGGTATCGGCGCCGCTGTTTGTGGACGGAGCATCGGGCCTGAACGACGATTTGAACGGGGTCGAGCGGCCGGTCTCCTTTGATATGCTGGAGACGGGGGAGGAAGCGCAGGTGGTGCATTCCCTGGCGAAGTGGAAGCGGTACGCGCTGCAGCGGTATCATTTCCCGGTGGGCGAGGGGCTGTACACGGATATGAACGCCATCCGGCGGGACGAAACGCTGGATAACCTGCATTCGGTGTATGTGGACCAGTGGGACTGGGAAAAGGTGATCCGGGAAGAGGACCGCAACCTGGAGACCTTGAAGGACACGGTGACGCGCATCGTGACGGCTATCTGCATCACCCTGGACCGGATCAAGTGGGAATATCCCCAGGTGAAAACGGCGCTGTGCCGGGACGTGACCTTCGTGACTTCCCAGGAATTGGAAGATTTGTACCCCGACAAAACGCCCAAGGAGCGGGAAAACCTGTTTTTGAAGGAGCATAAAACGGCCTGCATTTTGCAGATCGGCGGCAAGCTCAAATCGGGCCAGCCCCACGACGGGCGCGCCCCGGACTATGACGATTGGGATTTGAACTGCGATATCATGTTCTGGGACGATTTGCTGGACTGCGCGCTGGAAATTTCCTCCATGGGCATCCGCGTGTCGCCCGCGTCGCTGGAACGCCAGCTGATCCTGGCCCATAAGGAAGAACGCCGCAAGCTGCCCTTCCACCAGGCGCTGCTCAAGGGCCCTTCACCATCGGCGGCGGCATCGGCCAGAGCCGCATGTGCATGCTGCTGCTGGGCAAGGCCCATATCGGCGAGGTGCAGTCCTCCTACTGGGACGCCGCCACCCGCCAGGCCTGCGAGGAAGCAGGCGTTATTCTGCTGTAATATATATTTCAATATTTTCCATATTATAAAAAGAGCTGTTCTCCGCGAAAAGGAGAAACAGCTCTTTTCAAATCAGGAAGGTTCGACCTCCGCTGGATTCTGGGATTGCGCGCTGTGGAGTTCCTCGAATTTCTGTTTCATGGTGGGGTTATGACTTGTCAGTTTCTTGATGGTCAAGTCGTCGGCTTTGTTGTTTGCCAGGCGCAGCTGATCTTCCGACTTTGTCAGCGCGTCTTTTACTTTTTTCAAATGCTCGATGGTCTTGTCGATTTCGTCGATGGCTTCCTTGAAGCGCTTGCCCGCCTGGTCATAATTATACGCGATGCGCTTTTTGAAATCGTCCACTTCGTTTTCAAAATTGGTGATATCGATGTTTTGTCTGCTCAAATTGGCCAGTTCCTGCTTTGCTTTCACGGTTTTTAAGGCGGCGTTGCGCAGCAGGGTGATCAGGGGGATGAAGAATTGCGGGCGGATGACGTACATTTTTTCATAGCGGTAGGAAACGTCCACGATGCCCGTGTTATACAGCTCCCTGTCCGCTTCCAGCAGGGTCACCAGCACGGCGTATTCGCAGTTTTTTTCCGTTCGGTCCTTATCCAGCTCTTTGAAGAAATCTTCATTTTTATGCTTGGTGGCGGTGGTGTCCATTTCATTTTTCATTTCAAACATAATGGACAGGATTTCGATTCCGTCCTCGGTTTTCTCCCGAAAAATGAAATCGCCCTTGCTGCCGGTGCGCGCGTCGTTGTCCTTTTCAAAAAACGCGCGGGGGGAAAGCGGCCATGCGGATTTTTTCAAACTCGTCCCTGCAATGCTGTTCCAGGCTTTCCCCGATCATCTTGGTGGACTGCCGCGCCTTGAAATCCCGATACTGGGCGATTTGCTCATCCTTCATGGAAAGCTCTTTTTTGTACTGCTCCTGCAATTGACGCTCCTGGGCGGCGCGGTCGGCCTTTTCATGCTGCAAATCATTTTCAAGTTTTTGGATTTCCAGCTTCTGCTCCTGCACCGCCATTTGCACGGCCGTGTGGGTTTTTTCCCGTTCCGCTTCCAGGTCGCTTTTCAATTGCTGGATGAGCTGGCGGTCCTTTTGCGATTCGATTTCATTCTCCAAAGCGGCGCGCTGCTGCCGGTTCTGATAATCCTGCCGGAGGGCCTCCAGTTCGGCATGCAGATCGTTCAATTCCTTATCTTTTTTCTGTTCCACTTTCGCCACGGCCAGCTGAACGGCCGTTTGTTCCCGCTGCGAAACTTCCTTTGCAAATTCCGCGTCGCGAACCTGCTTCAAAATCGCGGCATAACCGGATTCATCCACCTGGAATACTTCACCGCAGTGCGGGCATTTGATTTCCTGCATGGTTTCTCTTTCTTTTTTTCCGCACAGAGAAGGATCCTCCGCGCTTCATTTTGTTTCCCCGTCCAGCAGCCGCAGCAGGGTTTCCGGGTCGTCGGCGGCAATGAGGCGGCGAAAATCCCGGTCGTTCAGGAAGCCGTCTTGATTGGCCCGGCGAAGCTGGGCGAGCAGGCCGTCGTAGTAGCCGTTCACGTTCAGCAGACCCACGGGCTTTTCCAAAATCCCGGCCTGCACCAGGGCGTACACGTCCATGAGTTCGTCCAGGGTGCCCACGCCGCCGGGCAGGGCGATGCAGGCTTCGCCCCGGTCGATGAGGGCGGCCTTTCGCTCCGGCAGGGTTTCCAGCATGAGCAGCTCGTCGGTGCCAGGGAGAGGCAGGTATGCTTCAAACCGGCGCACGTTGATGCCCACGATGCGGCCTTTTTCCGCCTTGGCGCCCCGGGCCACCGCGCCCATGAGGCCGCAGGAACCGCTGCCGTAAACCAGTTCCCGCCCCTGCCGGGCGATGATTCGGCCTAAGTTTTCCGCCGCCTGCTGATATACCTCCGCGCAGCCGTCCGCCGAACCGGCGAACACGGTGATGGATTTTAGCATACCTTATAAACTCCCTTCTCTAAGAGGAAAAAACATTTTATAAAACACCCCTTGCGGTTTTCTCGGAAGGGGGTCTGGGGGAAACCCTTTTCCTCAAAAGAGAGATTTCCCCCAGAAAAGTTCTCTCTCCTATTTCATCCAGCTCTCGTCGGAAGGATTATCCCGGAAGCGGAGAAGGCGAGAACAGGCTTCCCGCTCAATATATCCTTCCTGGGCGGCCACTTCCACCAGGGTATCAAGATTGCACAGGCTGATATTGCGCACGCTGGCGGCGGCTAAGCGATCCAGGCCCTTTTTCATGCCGTAGGTGAAGATGCTCACAATGCCCAGCACTTCCGCCCCGGCTTCCCGCAAAGCGTCCACCACTTCGATGACGCTGCCGCCGGTGGAGATCAGGTCCTCCACCACCACCACCTTCTGGCCCGGTTCCAGCTTGCCTTCGATCTGGTTGCCCCGGCCATGATCCTTGGCCCCGGAGCGAACGTAGCCCATGGGCAGGCCCATCAAATGGCCGGTAATGGCGGCGTGGGCAATGCCCGCCGTGGAGGTGCCCATGAGTACCTCCACATCGGAGAAGTTTTCTTCGATGAGCGCCTTCAAGCCCTCCTCCACGTGGGTGCGCACTTCCGGCGCGGTCAGCGTCAGTCGATTGTCGCAATAAATGGGGCTTTTGATGCCGCTGGCCCAGGTGAAAGGTTCCTGGGGCCGCAGGAACACGGCGCGGATGGACAAAAGATCGTGGGCAATGGTTTGGGCTGTAATCATGGTCATTCCTCGCTTTCAAGTGGTGAGCATCCCCAAGATCAGCATACAGGTTTCGGTGATTTTCACGTTTTCCTGTTTCAGCAAATCTCGAATCTGCTCCACGGACATTTTGCAGGGCCGGATATCCTCGTAGGCTTCGTGGCAGGGCTTCATTTCGCCCCGGACGGTGACGAACAGGGGCACGATGATCTCGTCCGTCAGGCCCACGCAGTAGCAGGCGGGGGGCAGGGCGCGGTCCACGGAAACCAGCACCAGCCCCGTTTCTTCCATGAGTTCCCGCGCGGCGGCCTGTTCCGGGGTTTCGTCCCCGTCGATGACGCCGGTGGGAAATTCCCACACGTAATCGTTGACGGCGAAGCGGAATTCCCGGCACAGCAGGTAATCCCCGTCCTCAAAGCGGGGAATGATCTCCACCGCCGTTTTTCGGCTGGCAAGGTCTTTTTCCGTTTTTAGGTCGTTCAGGGAAATGACTTCCCAGCAGACGGGCTGGCCGTCGGCGTCGTAATGCAGCTCGTATTTTTTCAGAAACCCTCCGCCTACCGGGCGGATTTCTTTCAGCTTTTTCATCGTTTTTCCCCTTCCTCCGGGCCGGTTTCCCGGATGCTGCCGTTTTCCACCCGCAGCACGCAGGCGGGGCGCGCGCCGATGAAGTCCGCCTGGTCGGTGCAGGTCAGCAGAGCCTGGGCGCGGCCAATGCGGGCGATGAGGCGGCGGCGGCGGTCCGGGTCCAGTTCGCTGAGTACGTCGTCCAGCAGAAGCAGGGGCGGTTCCCCCTGATTGGCTTCCAGCAGGTCAAAGGCCGCCAGCTTCATGGACAGGGCGGCGGTGCGCATCTGGCCCTGGGAGCCGAAGGCCTTGATAGGTTCGCCGCAGAGGGTCAAATCGATATCGTCCCGGTGGGGGCCAAAGCAGGTGGTCTGTCGGTGCAGCTCTTCTTCCCGGCAGGCGTGGAGACCGGCCAGCATATCCTGCTCCACCCGCTCGCTTTGGGCCAGGGCGCTTTGATAGCGCAGGGCGAAGATTTCTTCCTCCCGCCCGCCGATGTAGCGGTAATGGGTGGCGGCCCGCTTATGCAGCTGTTCGCAGGCCGCGCGGCGCAGGCGCACCACCGGCGCGGCGGCGGCGGCCAACTGTTCGTCCCAGGCGGGCAGGGAGCGGGCGTCGCCCTGTTTTAAAAGCGCGTTGCGCTGTTTCAGGGCGGTCATATAGGTTTGCAGAGCGTAAAAGTAGGCCCGCTGCTCCTGGGACAAAAGCATATCCAGAAACCGACGGCGGGCCTGGGGACCTTCCTTCACCAGGGCCAAGTCCTCCGGGGAGAAGATCACGCAGGTGGCGTGGCCCATGAGTTCCCCTAAGCGGGAAGCGGTCTTTCCGTTGACGTAGACCACCTTGCGGCGGCGGGCGTTTTCAAACAGCCGCACGCCCACCTCGTGCCGCCCGTCCTTGCGCTCCACGGTCAACTGTACGGCGGCGGTCTCCTGGCCCCGGCGGATCATTTCTTTATCGTTGCTGGTGCGGTGGCTGCGGCCCAAGCAGCACAGGTGTACCGCTTCCAACAGGTTGGTTTTGCCCGCCCCGTTTTCGCCCACCAGCACGGTCACGCCTTCGGGCGGTGCCAGCAGCACCTGCCCGTAGCCCCGAAAATCCCGCAGTCTCAGCGCCGTAATCCGCATAAGCCGTCCCTCCCGCCTTCACCCGTTCAGTTTGCCACAATGCCGCCCGAAAGTCAACGGCAAAACACCCATGTTTCACGTGAAACATCCATTTTTCGCCTGGTCGGGAATGTTTCACGTGAAACATTGCGCGCACAAAAAACTTGAGTTTCCGTATTCTATTCGGAGTTTGTGGTTCAAACACTCGATATCAACAATAAGAAACAGTTCAATGTCAACTGTTTATTGACTGTACCCCGCAAACCGTTGGAATTGCTCGACTCTTGGAAATAAATGCGAAAACTCAAGACAAAAAAATATAGACGCGGGCGGGCAGGCTGTGGTATAATCGGTTTGAAAAGAAAAAAGCCGTTCGGGCTGTTTCCATATGATTTCGCTGCCCGACCCTGCCAAGGAGGGAAACCCATGAGCGAGCATGAACATCCCCTTTCCAAATGGTTTGGAGAAAGGAAAATGGTCCGCCTGATGCTGCTTGCCGCGCTGCTGGCCCTGGCGGTGATGCACGTCGAATTTATTCTCGATACGGCCCTGCGGCTGTGGCAGGTGGCCAGCCCCATGGTTGTGGGCGCGATTCTGGCCTATATCCTGGAAATCATCATCAAGCGCTTTGAAAAGGTGTTCTTCCCCCAAAGCAAAAAACAATGGGTGAACAAGGCGCGGCGGCCCGTCTGCATCCTGCTGGCTACGGTGCTGGTAGTGTTTTTTGCGGTGCTGATGGTGTCCATCATCATCCCTGGATTGACGGACGCTTTCACCGTGCTGGCGCGAGAATTCCCCAACTATTTCCTTGAGGTAAAGAATTGGGTGCTGACCACGTTCAGCGACGTGCCCACCGTGACGGAGTATGCGAAGGATTTGGAACTGGACTGGAACATCATCCAGGATCGGGCGGTGCAGTGGGCCATCAGCGGCATCGGCGATAACAGCCTGATTTCCAACACGGTGACGGTAATCAGCGCCGTGACCGGCTCCATCGCCAATTTCCTGATTTCCGCCATCTTCGCCATTTTTCTGCTGGCAAGCAAGCAAAAGCTGCAAAGCCAATACCGCAACTTGATGTGGGCCTCCGTCAGCGAAAAGAACAACGGAAAAATGCAGCGCATTATGCACACAGCCAATCGCTGCTTTTCCGGGTTCATCGTGGGCCAGAGCATCAACGGCCTGATCTTAGGCGTGCTGACCTGGCTGGGCATGCGCATCTTCGGCATGCCCTATGCCTTGATGGTGGGCGTACTCAGCGGCACCACCTCCCTGGTTCCCATTATCGGCGGATACATCGGCGCGGCGCTGGGTACCTTCCTGGTGTTCACCGCCAATCCAGGCCTGGCCCTGTGGTTCCTCATTTTTATCGTGGCCCTGCAAACGCTGCAAGGCAATATCCTGTATCCCCGGCTGGTGGGCGATTCGGTGGGGCTGCCCAGCCTGTGGGTGCTGGCCGCTGTATCCGTTGGCGGCGGCTTAGGCGGCGTTGGCGGCATGCTGGTGGCCGTGCCCATTACCGCCACGGTGTACATCCTGTTGCGCGAATGGGTGCAGAAGAAAAAAGAAGCGGCGAAAATAGAAAACCCGGCATAACGTCGAAATGCAATAAAAAAGAGGCTTCGCGCCTCTTTTTTGATTCAGTGCAAATACTTGGATGAATTCAAAACAAAGCTGCTCCTCTTTATTGCTTTCTCGGAAGGGGGGTGTGGGGGGAAACCGCTTGGGGGGAAACCGCTCTTTGGCATCCAAAGAGCGGTTTCCCCCCACAAAATACCTTTTGGTCTCACTGCACCCGCGCCCGAAGCGGCAGGGTGGCGGCGTAGCAGATGGCGGCGCAGAGTACGATGGCCGCGCCCGCGCCGGTGTTTTCCATGTAATAGGAAATCACCAGCCCCGCCACGCCGCAGAACAGGCCAATCAACACACTGAACAGGGCGTGCTGGGCGGCGGTGCGGGATACGTTGCGGGCGGCGGCGGCGGGCAGGATGAGCAGGGCGTTGATGAGCAGCACGCCCACCCAGCGGATGGAGAGCATGACCACCACGGCCACCAGGGAAACGAAGGCGTATTCCACCCATTTGGTGTTCACCCCTCGGCTCTGGGCCAGGGCGGGGTTCACGGCGGTGAGCAGCAGATTATTATACAGCAGCGCCCAGGCCCCCACGCCTAAGGGCAGGGCCAGCAGCAGCCACAATAAATCCCCCTCCGGCACGGAAACGATGTCACCGGCCAGCAAGGCGGAATACTTGGCGAAGCTGCCGTTGCGGGACAGGATCAGCAGGCCTGCCGCGATGCCCGTGGAAGAAAACACGCTGATAATGGTGTCCGCCGACGCGCCGCCGGTGCGGTTGATGCGGGAAATCATCACGGCCCATAAAACGCCGAAAATGATCATGCTGATCAACTGGCTTTGAATGCCCAGCAGCAAGCCTAAGCCCACGCCGCAGAGCGCGGAGTGGCCCAGGGCGTCCGAAAAGAACGCCATGCGGCGATTCACCGCCATGGTGCCCATGAGGGCCAGCAGGGGCGTCAAAAGCAATATCGCCAGCAAGCCCCGCTTCATAAAGTCCAGCTCGAAGCATTCAAAAGGCAGGATGACGTTCATCACTTGGTAAATGGTGGACAAGGGGAGCCTCACTTTCTTTATAAGGCCGCTTCAATGCGGTCCAGCGCCTGCCCAAAGGCTTCGTCGTTGTGATCCATCACCCAGGCGCGGAACATATGGAAGGGAAAAACGCCCACGTCGTTTACTTCCCGCCTGTCCCAGGTAAAGCCGTTTTCCGGCACGGCGGCGCGGCAGGCGTACATGGAAACGATCAGGCCGGTACCGTCCTGCCAATGAACGGTATATTCATAGGCCAGAGACAGATCATCCGGGGATAAAGCCAGGTTCAGTTCTTCCTTCGCTTCCCGAACGGCTGCCTGCACAGGCGTTTCATGGGCCTGCACGCCGCCGCCGGTCACATCCCATTTTCCGGCGAAAAAACGGGCTTTCAGGGAACGCTGCTGGACAATATATTGCCCCTCTCCCTGTCCGGGCGGGGGGCTGTTTTGGGTTTTCATCACCAGCAGCACATGGCGGAAATAATCGCCGGGCCGCTTGGGCGCGTGTTTTTCCACGATTTCGCCCGTGGCCGTTCCATCCCGGCGGTATACGGCGCGGTACTCCATTTCCATTCCTTTCACAGCTTCATGGGTTCACGGTCTGAACTGTGCCCCGGCGTTTGCGTCCCTTTCTAAGATGGGCGGCATTTCGCCCCGGAACACGTTGGCGAACTCCGGGGAGGAAAACACTTCCTGGGGCGCGCCCGCTTTCAGCACCTTCTGCTGCACCAGCACCACGAAGTCGGCGTACCGGCGCACTAAATCCCAATCGTGGCTGACCATGAGGATCGCCATGTGGTGGGTCTGGCGCAATGCGGACACGGTTTGCAAAAAAAGGGCAAGGCCGTTCTGGTCCACGCCGGACACCGGCTCGTCCAGCACCAGCAGGTCGGGAACCGGGGTCAGGGCCATGGCCAGCAGCACCCGCTGGAGTTCACCGCCGCTGAGCGCGCCCAGGCGCTTGTCGATCAAACTGGCGGCCTGGGTTTCCTCCAGGGCCTTGTGCACCCGATCCCGCATGGCCTTGCCCACGCCGGTCCATACCGGGCGGCGGGACAGGCTGGCGGCCATGAGATCGCATACGGTCAGGGGCATTTCCCGGTCAAAGGGCAATTGCTGGGGCACGTAACCGATGCGGGGCACGGGGAATTTGTGGCCCTCCGCGTCCACGTGGCGGATGGCGCCGGTATAGGGCCGCTGGCCCAAAATGGCCTTCACCAGGGTGGTTTTGCCCGCGCCGTTGGGGCCCACCAGGGCGGTGAGCTGGCCGCAGTGGATGTGAAAGCTCACGTCCTCCACCAGCACGTCCGCCCCGGCTTTCACGCCCACGTGATCCAGCTCGATGCGGCACAGGCCGCAGGCGTCCGGCTGGACGGCCTGGGCGCGGTCACGCTTCATCGCCGTCGCCCATATCCGGGTCCATTTCGGGGATGTCGCTTTCGTCCACGGCGGGCACGGTCATCTGGCTCATCTGCTGGCGGAGCAGGGCGTCGATCTCGTCGGCGATTTCGGGATGGTCTTTAAGGTACTGCCTAGCGTTGTCCCGGCCCTGGGCGATGCGCTGGTCGTTATAGGAGAACCAGGCCCCGGACTTGACGATGATATCCTTGGCAACGGCCATATCCAAAAGGCTTCCTTCCCGGCTGATGCCCTGGCCGTAGATCAGATCGAATTCGCAGGAACGGAAGGGCGGGGCCACCTTGTTTTTGACCACCTTCACCTTGGTGCGGTTGCCGATCACCTCGCTGCCGTTCTTGAGCTGCTCGCCGCGGCGCACGTCTAAGCGCACGGAGGCGTAGAATTTAAGCGCCCGGCCGCCGGGGGTGGTTTCGGGGTTGCCGTACATCACGCCCACTTTTTCGCGGATCTGGTTGATGAACAGGGCGATGGCGTTGGTTTTCGCCACCACGCCGGTGAGCTTGCGCATGGCCTGGCTCATGAGCCGGGCCTGAATGCCCACGAAGGAATCGCCCATTTCGCCGTCGATCTCGGCGCGCGGCACCAGAGCGGCCACGGAGTCGATGACCACGATATCAATGGCCCCGGAGCGCAGGAGGGCTTCGGCGATTTCCAAAGCGTCCTCGCCGCAGTTGGGCTGGCTCACGTACAATTCGTCGATGTTCACGCCCAAATTCTTGGCATAGGCGGGATCCAGCGCGTGTTCCGCGTCGATAAAGGCCGCCGCGCCGCCTTTTTTCTGCACCTGGGCCACCACATGCAGGGCCACCGTGGTTTTACCGGAGGATTCCGGCCCGAACACTTCGATGATGCGGCCCCGGGGGATGCCCCCCACGCCTAACGCCATGTCCAGGTCCAAGCAGCCCGTGGGCACCACGTCCACCTGCATGGCGGTCTTTTCGCCGAGCTTCATCACCGTGCCCTTGCCGAATTCCTTTTCAATGCTGGACAGGGTGGCTTCCAGCGCCTTCATTTTTTCCTGCTGAGTGTTGTCCGTTTTCAGGTCTTTTTTCGCGGATTCCTTCTTTGCCATGGTCATTCTCCTTGTTTGTAATTGTTCGGTTGATTCTCACTTAGAACATTTAATCAGAAAGAGTTGAGAGCGGAGAGTTGAGATTTATATGGTCAATCAACAGGATGATCTTGGGATAAACACTTATCATCTCAACTCTCAACTCTTAACTCTCAACTCTGACTCGTGGCGTCCACTACATCCCGCCGGATGTGATCGTATCCCGATACCCCCACAAATACTTGGCTCCACTCCACACGGTCATAACGGCCATAGCAATGGTGAGGGCCAGGGTGACCCAGTGGCCCTTGGGCAGCAGCATGCCCGCTAAAATGCAGAAAAACTGCAGATTGGTTTTGATTTTTCCCAGCCACCCGGCGGCGATCACCGTGCCCTTGCCAACGGCCACCAGCCTAAGGCCGTCCACCATCAGCTCCCGCGCCGCCACGATGCACACCGCCCAGGCGGGCAGGATGCCATCGGCGCACAGGAAGATCATGGCGGTGAGAACCAAAATCTTGTCCGCCACCGGGTCGGCGAATTTGCCGAACACGGTAATGATGTTCTGCTTCCGGGCGATATAGCCGTCCAGGAAATCGGTCAGTGCCGCCAGGGCGAAAACGATCGCCGAAAAAACCGGCTGCCCCAGCGCCCAAAGCAGCAGGCACACGGGGATCAGCAGGATGCGCAGCAGCGTCAGCTTATTGGGCAAGTTCATGGTTTGTACGCTCCATCACGAGTTTTTCCATATTTTGGCGTTTGCCAAAAGCTCAAACTTTCCTTCCCCGGTGCAGCAGGCCGCCGGCCCATTCCGCCACGCGGTAAGGCCATTTCTGGTGCTTTTTGATGGCGATGGCGGCGTCCAGCGCGCCCCGGCGGTATTCTAAGTTTTCGGGCTGCAGGCGCACGGCCTCCCGGAAGGACTGGTGGGCCGTGCTGTATTGGCGCATGCCCATGAGCAGCTTGCCGTGGATATAATACCATTCGTCGTCCCGGGTTTCGGCGTGGCTCAATTGCAGCAGGGCGCTTTCGTAGCGCTGCTGCTCCAGCAGCTTTTTGGCGACGGCCTTGGCCTGCTCCGGGGAAACGGTGTGGAAAACGGGTTTCTGCTTCCCGGCGGTGCGGCGCATGGCGTCCTCATAGGCCAAATTCAGCTGGATCAGCTTGTCCTGAGCCTGGCGCTGGGCGTCTCCATCGGCGAACTGGTCGGGATGGCAGGCCTTCACCCGCTGATGGTAGGCCTGGCGCACCTGCGCTTCGTCGGCGTCCGGCTTCAGGCCCAATATCTCAAATGCGTCCAAAAAATCATGCCCTTTCGTTATCTCCGCATTTCCATTGGATCCAGCGGCTCCCGGCGGATATTCGCGCCCAAGGCGCGCAGCTTTTCTTCAATATGCTCGTAACCCCGTTCGATATAGCCGGGTTCATAAATCTCCGTGGTGCCGTTGGCCATCAGCCCGGCCACCACCAGCGCCGCCCCGGCCCGCAGGTCGGTGGCGGTGACGGGCGCGCCGTACAGCTCGGGCACGCCCTCGATCAGGGCGGTCTGCTCCAGAATGCGCACGTGCGCCCCCATGCGCTGCATTTCCATCAGGTGCTTGAACCGGGCCTCGAAAATGGTTTCGATCACCACCGAATCGCCGTTGGCCCGGGTGAGCAGGGCGCTCATGGGCTGCTGCAAATCGGTGGGAAAGCCGGGATATTCCTGGGTTTTGATGTTTACGGCCCGGTGGCCCCGGGCGGTGCGCACGCGGATGGCGTCGTCCATATCGCCCACGGACACGCCCATTTCCAGCAGCTTGGCCGTCAGGGCGTCCATATGGGCGGGGATGCAGCCCCGGATCACCACGTCGCCCCTGGTGGCCGCCGCGGCGATCATCAGCGTGCCCGTTTCGATCTGGTCCGGGATGACGGTATAGGTGCTGCCGTGCAGGCGCTTCGCGCCCACGATGCGAATGGTGTCCGTGCCCGCGCCGCGCACGCGGCAGCCCATGGAGTTGAGGAAGTTGGCAAGGTCGACCACGTGAGGTTCCCGGGCGGCGTTGTACAGGATGGTGCTGCCCTCGGCCTTGGCCGCCGCCAGCATGGCGTTGATGGTGCCGCCCACGGTGATGCGGTCAAAGAACACCTGCGCGCCCCGCATTTTGCCCTTGGCGGTGATCTTGGCGCCCCGCTCCTCCACTTCCGCGCCCATGGCCCGGAAGGCTTTCAAATGCTGGTCCACCGGCCGCGCGCCGATGGAGCAGCCGCCGGGATAGCCCACCTCGGCCTCGCCGCAGCGGCCCAGCAGCGCGCCCAGCAGGTAATAGCTGGCCCGCATCCGCTGGCTCTGCCGGTAGGAGACCTTGCAGGAGGAAAGGGTGCGCGGATCCACGATCATGCGCCGGGCGGCGGGCTGATAATCCACCTGCGCGCCTAAAAGCCGCAGGATATCCGTCAGCACCCGCACGTCCTCGATGTCCGGCAGGTTTTCAATGGTGCATGGCTCGTCCGATAAAAGCGCCGCGGGAATCACCGCCACAGAAGTGTTTTTTCCGCCGGAAACATAGGTTTCCCCCGTCAGCGGTATGCCGCCCGTGATCAGCAGCTTGTACGAATCCATCCGGCCCGTTCCTCCTTGTCAAAAGGCATACAAAGATAAAATACCATTTTCAGTATACCATATAATTTGAAACTTGTTAAGTGTTTTTTCATTTTGACAACGCGCAGAAAAAGAGCGCCGGGGAAGGCGCTCTCAGTTTTTCGTTTTTGCCGCTCTTATTGCTGCAGGCACCAGGACGGCACGAAGCCGCGCATGATGGAGCCGCCCGCCAGCACCTCCACGTAGGCCCAGGTTTGGCTGTTTTCCCACAAATAGCCTAAGAACACAACATAGGTGCCCGCGGACAGGGAAACCACGGGGGCCAGGGTGCGCACGGGATCGTCGATCAGATTGGCGGTATAGGCCAAGCGGCGGGTAGCGCCCTGGAAATCCAGATAGGGGATGCTCAGGCCCAATTGGGGCAAGGCGTTCACGCTGATGTAGCCGATGCGGTAATTGCCGTTGGACAGGGCGTAGCCGATCAGCACCCAGTTTCCTTCCACCCCGTACACCCGGCAGTCGCCGCCGCCCATGGTGGCCTTGTTGTTATTGGCGCGGAAATAGTACGCGCCGGGTCCGGAGTACACGGGCCAGCTTCCCCGCAGCTGCACCGTTTGGGCCGCGGGCAGCCATTCGCTCCGGCTGGAGGGATGGTAATAGGTGTTGGGCATGCCGCTGGTGGGCGTCGGCGTGGGGTAAATCGGATAGTAGGGGTTATAATAGGTGGGCGTGGGGTAAGTCGGGTAATAGGGGTAATAATAGGTGGGCGTCGGCGTGGGCTTGCGCGTGGGCGCGTTCCAGCCCGTCAGGTGCCTGGACCACACGAACCCCCGCATGGGTCCGTCGGGGGTCTGCACTTCCACATAGGTCCAGGAGGTACCCATGGTGGAAAGCACCGTTACCGCCGTGCCCTGGGGAATGGTGTAGATCATCTTGTTGTCGATCACCGGGTCGTCCGTCACTTGGCAGGAACCGTCCGCGTAGGCGGTATAGTGCTGGAAGCTCAGGTTATAATTGATGTTTCCCTTCACATCGTATATGTTGTTCAGACCCTCGGAGCTGATATAGCCGATGCGGTAGCCGCCGTTGGTGAAGCCGTAGCCGATCATGATCCAGCTTCCCACCACGCCGTAAATGCGGCACACGCCGCCGCCGCCCATGGAGGCTTTTCCGTTGTTGGCCCGCACGTAGTTCTTCCCGGGGCCGCTGTATACCGCGTAGTTTTTCCTGAACCTGGCCGTGGCATAGTTATCCAGCACCGATTCCGCCCCCGCCGGGACGATCAGCCCCGCCAGCAAAATCATCGCCGCCATGATGCACAGCATTGCCCGCTTCATCGGGAATCAGCTCCTTTTTTTCCTGCTTTTTCATCTCGGGAACATTGTACCACGTTTCCGCACCGTCCGCAACGATTCCCGAAGGGTTAATTGCCATTTCATGGATAAAAACGTATCTTCTCCGCCTTTTCTTCCCTAAATCATGAAATTTTTGCTCGAAAGAGGCAGGAAAAGGGCCGTTCACGGTGAATAGGGAAATTTGGGTTAGGATGATGCTTTCTTTTGCTTCCGCCGGGAATCGTCCCGGCGAAAAAGGAAAGCCACAGTATATTTTTCCGAACCTTCATCACCAAAATCATATAGGAGAATGGGGGAAAAGGGAATGGAAATGTCCGAAAAACTGCAGGCGCTGGCCGCTGAAAAAGCCGCCGTCCTGCAAGGGGACGCCGAACGCATCGCCAAGCAGCATGCCGACGGCAAATGCACAGCCCGGGAACGGGCCGCCAAGCTGTTTGACGCGGGCAGCTTTGTGGAAATGGACGCGCTGAAGCAGAACGGCAACGTGGTGGCCGGCTGCGGCACGGTGAACGGCCAGGCGGTCTATTGCTTCGCCCAGGATTTCGCATCCGGCAGCGGGGCCATGACCAAGGCGCAGGCGGAGAAAATTCTGAAGGTGCTGCGCATGGCGAAGGTCACCGGCGCGCCCGTGGTGGCGCTGCTGGACAGCGCGGGCGTGAAGCTGTCCGAGGGCATGGACGCCCTGCCCGCCTACGCGGAGATTTTGGGCGCGCTGGCGCGCTTAAGCGGCGTGTGCCCGCTGATCAGTTGCGTCATGGGTCCCTGCCGGGGTCTCGCCGCCATGATCACGCAGCTGACTGATTTCAATATCCAGGTGAAAAAGACCGGCGAAATCGCCCTGCACACCGCCCAGGTGATGAACGGCGAAAAGGGCCGGGAAAAGACCGCCCAGCAGCTCTTCGGCGCGGAAACCATGGACGCCCAGGGCGCCTGCGCCCTGACCGCCGCCACCGAAGAAGAAGCGGTGGCCCAGATTGCCGCCCTGATCGACCTGCTGCCCGCCTGCAACATGGAAGACGCGCCCCTGGCCGACGGCGAAGACCTGAACCGTCAGCTTGCGGCGGAGGATCCCGACGCTGCGGCGGCCCTCATGCAGGACCTGGCCGACGGCGGCATGCTCATCGAGCTGTACAAGGGCTACGGCCCCGCCATCCGCACGGCCCTGTGCCGGGTGGGCGGCCATACCGTGGGCCTGGTAGCCAATGACCATACCGCCGACGGCGGACGGCTCTCCAGCCAGGACAGCCGCAAGGCCGCGCGGTTTGTGCGCCTGTGCGACTGCTACCAGATTCCCGTGATTTCCCTGGTGAATACCGACGGCCTGGCTGTGCCGCTGCCCGGACATCAGGGCGCGCTGCTGCGGGGCGCGGCTGAGCTGCTGTACGCCTACGCGGAAGCTACCGCTCCCAAGATCGCCGTGATCATTGGCAGCGCCGTGGGCGCGGCTTACGTGGCTATGGGCGGCAAGTCCATCGCCGATATGAGCTACGCCTGGCCCACCGCCGTCATTTCTCCCCTCACCAAGGAAGCCGCCGTGCAGACCCTGGACGGGGACAAGCTGAACGCCGGGGAAAGCCGGGACGCCCTGGAAGCGGATTACGCGGAGCGCTTCGGCGCGCTTGCTGCCGCCAAGGCGGGCATCGTGGACGACGTGATCGAACCCCGGGAGACCCGGAAGTACGTCATCGCCGCCCTGGAGCTGCTGGCCTCCAAGCATGACGTGAACCTGCCCAAGAAGCACGGCAACCTGCCGCTGTAAGGAGGGTTCGGGATGGATAGATTATCGCTGAGCCTGTCCACCATGGGCGTGGGCATGCTGGTGGTGTTTTCCGGACTGGTGATCCTGATCGCCTGCATTTATGCCATGACGGTGGTCACTGGTCGGAAGAAAGCCCCCAAGGCCGAGGCCGCGCCCGCGCCGAAAGCTCCCGCCCCCGCCCCTGTTGTTCAGGCGGAGCCGGAACCTGAAGAGGACGACGGGGCCATCATCGCGGCCATTACCGCCGCCATCGCCGCCGTTTGGCAGGCTGAGGGCAAGGAAAGCGGCTTCGTGGTGCGCCGCGTCCGCAGGACGCAGAGCAGCACCGCCCGGGCACGCGCCGCCAGGGAAGAACAGATTTTCAGTCACTTTTAATTGATTCATCTTTTAAGAGGAGGATTCATATCATGCGTAAATTCAATATCACCGTCAACGGCGTCGCCTATGAAGTGGAAGTAGAAGAAGTGGCAGCTGGCGAAAGCGCCGCCCCCAAGGCCGCTCCCGTTGCCGCCCCCAAAGCCGCTCCCGCCGCCAAGCCCGCCGCCGCTCCCAAGGCTGCCGCGCCCGTGGCCGCCGGCACCAAGGTGAACGCCCCCATGCCCGGCACCATCCTGGACGTGAAGGTCAGCCAGGGCCAGGCCGTCAAGAAGGGCGATATCCTGCTGATCTTAGAAGCCATGAAGATGGAAAACGAAATCCTCTCTCCCCAGGACGGTTCCGTCGCTCAGGTGAACGTGAGCAAGGGCGCGTCCGTCAACTCCGGCGACGTGCTGGTGGTCCTGAACTAATCAGGAAGAGTAACTGTTCAGTCGAGCGTGGTTTATCCACATTGTTTGGATACAAGACCGTAGGGGCGGATAATATCCGCCCGCCCACGTAACACGATGGGATTGTTGATTTTTCCTGCGTTCGTAATATCAGGCTATTGCGGGCGGATAATATCCGCCCCTACATCCAAAAACCGAACGAATCGGGAAAAACCGACACGACTGAACAGATACCAGGAAGAAATGCTATCAAAGTGGAAATTGAAAAGTGAAATGTTGAGATTCAGAATGTTCGTTTTTCGTATCTCTGCATGATAAACAGAATCATTTTCACTTTGAGCCCAAACTCTAACTGAAAGGAGCTTCTTCCGTGGAAACGCGATCCATCAATATCCTGGAAACGCTGGGAGACCTGGCAAGCGAATCCGGCATTGCCATGTTTCTGCGGGACCCGCTGGCCCTGGTCATGGTGGCTGTGGCCTGCCTGCTGATTTATTTGGCAATCGTCAAGAAATTCGAGCCGCTTTTGCTGCTGCCCATCGCTTTCGGCATGCTGCTCACCAACCTGCTGGGCAGCGAGGTATACCATGAAAGCCTGTTCGCGGGCGGCCATGCCAACTGGAGCCTGTTCGGCGGGGCCATATTGGTCAACTCAAAGGACATCGCCGGGCTGAAAGAGCTGGTGGAGCAGGGCGCGCTGGTCGTGAACAACGCCGGGGCGGTGCTGATCAACGGCAACGTGATTGGCCAGATCACCACCTCCTATTCCGTGGGCGCGCAGCTCACCGCCTTAGGCCAGCTCATCGCCGAGGACGGCGTGACCATCCTGGCAGAGTCCACCTCCATCATCATCAAGGATTCCGCCGCCTTCATCAGCGACGGCCAGGTGTTCTCCTCCTTAGGCGTGCTGCTGGCTACCGCCGGGGAGAAGGTCACTCCCGGCTTGCTGGACTATCTGTACTTGGGCGTGAAGCTGGGCATTTATCCCTGCCTGATCTTCATCGGCGTAGGCGCGGGCACGGACTTCGGCCCCCTCATCGCCAACCCCAAGACCCTGCTGTTGGGCGCTGCCGCCCAGCTGGGCATTTTCATGACCTTCTTCGGAGCCTACTTCCTCTTCGGCTTTACTACCGCTGAATCCGGCGCTATCGGCATCATCGGCGGTGCGGACGGCCCCACGGCCATCTGGCTCACCGGCAAGCTGGCCCCCCATCTGCTGGGCCCCATCGCCGTGGCCGCTTACAGCTACATGGCCCTGGTGCCGGTCATCCAGCCCCCCATCATGAAGGCGCTCACCACCAAGAAGGAACGCCAGATCGTGATGGAGCAGCTCCGGCCCGTCAGCCACACCGAAAAGGTGATCTTCCCCATCGTGGTCACCATCCTGGTGTCCCTGCTGCTGCCCTCCGCTACTCCCTTGGTGGGCTGCCTGATGCTTGGCAACCTGATGCGTGAGTGCGGCGTGGTGGAACGCCTGAACAAGACGGTGCAGAACGAGCTGATGAACATCGTCACCATCTTCCTTGGCATCACCGTGGGCGCTACCGCCACGGCTCAGACCTTCCTGCGCCTCCAGACCCTGGAAATCATCGCCTTGGGCGTGGTGGCCTTCGGCATGGGCACCGCCGGCGGCCTGCTGCTGGCGAAGCTCATGAACAAGCTCACCGGCGGCAAGATCAACCCGCTGATCGGTTCCGCGGGCGTTTCCGCCGTGCCTATGGCGGCCCGCGTTTCCCAGATGGTGGGCCAGAAGGAAAACCCCGCCAACTTCCTGCTCATGCACGCCATGGGCCCCAACGTGGCGGGCGTCATTGGTTCCGCTATCGCGGCGGGCGTCTTGCTTAGCATGTTTGGCTGACGTAAATGAGGAGAGTGGAGAGTTAAGAGTGGAGAGTTGAGATTTATATAGTGTATACACTTCGGAGACCGATGTGAACAGACTATTTCTATCTCAACTCTCAACTCCCAACTCTCAACTCTCTTACGAACTCTCTTACGATAAAGGAGAATCACGATGGCTAAGGTTAAGATTACTGATACAATTCTCCGCGACGCGCATCAGAGCCAGGCGGCCACGCGCATGCGGCTGGATGAAATGCTGCCCGCCTGCGAAAAGTTAGACAAGGTGGGCTACTTCTCCCTGGAATGCTGGGGCGGCGCGACCTTCGACAGCTGCCTGCGCTTCCTGAACGAAGACCCCTGGGACCGCCTGCGCCAGCTGCGCAAGGCCCTGCCCAATACCAAGCTGCAAATGCTGCTGCGCGGGCAGAACATCTTAGGTTATAAGCACTACGCCGACGACGTGGTGGACTACTTCGTGAAAAAGTCCATCGACAACGGCATCGACATCATCCGCATCTTCGACGCCCTGAACGACCTGCGCAACATGGAAAAGGCCGTGAAAGCCTGCAAGGCGTACAACGGCACCGCCGAGGTCGCCATGAGCTACACCACCTCCCCGGTGCATACCGAGGAATACTTCGTCAATCTGGCCAAGGAAATCGAAAGCATGGGCGCGGACCTGATCTGCATCAAGGATATGGCGGGCCTGCTTTTGCCCTTCAACGCCTATTCTCTGGTGAAGAAATTAAAGGCCAACACCAAGCTGCCCATCGTGCTGCACACCCACAACACCGCGGGCACCGGCTCCATGACCCTCATCAAGGCCGTGGAAGCGGGGGTGGACGTGATCGACACGGCCCTGTCCCCCTTAGGCGGCGGCACCAGCCAGCCCGCCACCGAATCCATCGTGGCGGCCCTCAAGGGCACCGAATATGATACCGGCCTGGACGAAGACCTGCTGGCCCAGCTGGCCAATCATTTCCGCGGCGTGGCCGAGCGCCTCACCAAGGACGGCTGGCGCGACCCGGACAAGGTGCTGTCCGTCAACGCCCGCGCTTTGCAGTATCAGGTGCCCGGCGGCATGCTGTCCAACCTCATCGGCCAGCTCAAGCAGGCCAACGCCATGGACAAGTACTACACCGTGCTGGAAGAAGTGCCCCGGGTGCGCAAGGACTTCGGCTATCCGCCCCTGGTCACCCCCACCAGCCAGATCGTGGGCACCCAGGCCGTCATGAACGTGCTGGGCGGCGAACCCTACAAGATGGTCACCAAGGAAAGCAAGGGCCTGCTCAAGGGCGAATACGGCCGCCTGCCTGCTCCCGTCAATGAGGACGTGCGCAAGAAGTGCATCGGCGATGAAAAGGTGATCACCCACCGTCCCGCCGACGACATCGCCCCCGAGCTGGAAGGCTACCGCAAGGAAATCGCCCAGTACAGCCAGCAGGAGGAGGACGTGCTCTCTTACGCTCTGTTCCCCCAGGTTGCCACCAAGTTCTTCCAGTGGCGTCAGGCCCAGCAATTGAAGGCCGACCCTGCCGCCTACGACAAGAAAGACGACACCATGCCGGTGTAACGCTTTCATCCTGCCAGAGGACGCGCGCGCGTCCTCTGATTTCATTTTTGGACAATCAGTTGAAGGATTATTTAAATTGTGATAGAATAGCACTGTAAGCGGTATTACTGGAGCTTGAAATTGTTTTCATTCAGCAACGAGGTGATTGTATGGCAGATATAAACAAGTATATCCTACCAGAGTTGCAAAGCAAATATGAATTTTTCAGTTATGGACATGCGATTGAAATACTGACCGAATCTTTTCCAAAAGAATGGAGAGATATTTGTTTCTGTTTATCGCAATTGCGGATTACGCAAAGCGAACTGATGGCCGCAGGAGGAAACGAAACCGCTATCCCCAAAAAATTTGACGACATTTTATATCCGCTGGGATGGAGAGAAATCAGGATCACGGGGGACTTGCTGGTAAAACTATACCCCCGTGGAAAATCGAGAGGGCGGTTTTCTGATGTACCTTTCGATGAAAAACGAATCAACGGCTATATAGACGGCCACAATATTGATTTCATTAAAAGCAAGGTTGCCTTTGACCTTGAATGGAACAGTAAAGATCAAACATTTGATCGGGATCTGCTGGCAATGCGGACGTATTTTGACTGTGGCTTGATTGATGTCGGTATCATTATCACGCGGGCGGAAGAACTGAACGACATTTTTTCTGAATTAGGGATCCGCTCAAAATATGGAGCCAGCACAACCTGGATGGGAAAACTGGACTACAGACTAAAATCCCGAAGAAATGGCGGCTGCCCCATCCTGGCTGTAGGTATAAAAAAAGCATGTGTGGAAGGATATGAGAATGATGCAGGATCTGTATAATATCGCTGACACAATAAAAGAATTTAAACAATTCATTGGAAATAGAAAATATAAGACAATTTATGCAGATCCGCCCTGGCAATTTTCCAACAGAACAGGGAAGATGGCTCCTGAGCATAAAAGACTGAACAGGTATTCCACAATGAAGCTGGAAGATATCAAAAAACTGCCTGTTTGTGAAGCGGCGGATGAAAAATGCCACTTGTATTTATGGGTTCCCAACGCGCTTCTCCCGGATGGTCTGGAAGTCATGAAAGCGTGGGGATTTGAGTATAAAACCAATATCATCTGGGAAAAGGTCAGAAAGGATGGCATGCCAGATGGTCGTGGCGTGGGCTTCTATTTCCGAAACGTTACCGAGATCCTGTTGTTCGGCATTAAAGGAGAAAACAACAGAACCTTGCAGGCAGGTAGATCGCAGGTCAATCTCGTCCGCTCCATCAAAAGGGAGCACAGCCGCAAGCCGGATGAAATTATTTCACTGATCGAAAGCTGTTCATCCGGCCCATATCTGGAGATTTTTGCTCGCGGCGAAAGAGAAAATTGGGCTATGTGGGGCGATCAGGCAACGGAAGATTATGAACCCACATGGGCTACATATGCCAATCACACAGTAGCGGCAGTATAATGGAAATAAAGGCAATGTTCATGAACCCGGATGTTTCTCTCGAACTTCTTCCATAGTTCGAGAGATTCTTTTATACATAATTCCGACTTCCCGCCGCATATCCTGCCGGGGAGGTGTATGCGGTATGCGCAGGCGGTGGGCCGTTGTGGCGCTGGGGGTGGCGGCGCTGCTCATGTGGGGATGGGTGCAGGAGGAAAAAGCGGCTGTCCTTCCCGCCTCGGCGGGGCCGGAACGCACGCTGATCTGGGTGGAGCTGGATAACAAGCGCCTGACGGTGTACAAAAACGGGGAAGCGGAAGCGGTGTTTCCCATCGCCGCAGGCGCGGGGGACACGCCCTCCCCCATCGGCGCGTTCCGCGTCACCAGCCGGTTCATGACCGACCTTTCCGGCTTTGGCACCCGCTTCTTAGGTCTCAACGTGCCCTGGGGCAGCTACGGCCTCCACGGCACCAACAAGCCCAATTCCATCGGCAAAAACGCCTCCCACGGCTGCATCCGCATGAACGTGAGCGACGCGGAAAAACTCTACGCCATGGTGCCCACCGGCGCGCGTGTGGTCATCGAGGGCGGCCCCTACGGCCCCCTGAACTGGGGCCTGCGCACCCTCCGCGAGGGCGACCGGGGCGCCGACGTGCGGCAATTGCAGCTTCGCCTGATTCAACGCGGCTTCCTGTACGGCGGCGCGGACGGCGTATTCGGCGCTTCCACCCGCCGGGCCGTGGTCGCCGCCCGCAAAGCCTTGGGCTTTTCCCCCGGCGACCAGGCCGACCGGGCCTTGCAGCGCGCTTTGGGGTGCGTAGAATTTGAGTAGATACAAAGTTTATGGGGGCTTCTTCAGCCCCCAAACCCCCGAACCAGGGCCGCCTGGCCCTGGACCCATCCTGGCGAATCAACTTGAATAGAAAAACAAACAACATCCGCCTGTTGCCGGGAGATACGAAAGTTTGAGGGCTTCTGGCCCAAGAAAGCCGGGAAAATCCCCAGGAAAAAGCTCGCTTTTTCCCAAGGGATTATTTCCTGGCTTTCCCCGGATGCTTCGCATCCGGGTTGGCCGCTTTCAGCGGCCGGGCCAGAAGCACAAGGCCGTCAAGCTGGACAATTCTCTCCAACTGAAGCGGGAAGTTTCTCTTTTTCCGCACCAAGTAATATCCGCAGGAGAGGGTGCAGGGGATCATCCCCTGCCGCGGGGACGAACCGCCGATGACCGCCTGTGGCGGAAATCTCATCGGCGGTGAGATCAGCCGAAAGGGAGCAATCTCCCCATGAAGGGGAGTTGTGACCTTTGAGGCTGCGGAACTAGGGCCGCGGAGGCCCCTGAGAAAACTAAAAGCGGGGCGGCGTTACTTCTTTCGCCGTCCCCATGTTTTGATTGCCGTCCACGCGGCCCGTGGCCCTAAGCAATAGACCGCCGCGCCGCAGCACAGGCCCAGGAGGGCGTAAAGCCGCGCCGTACCTTCGCCGCCGAGGCCCAGGGCCAGGGCGCAGCAGGCGCATACGCACAGGCACCAGAGAAAGTCCCACACCGCTCCCAGCCAGCAGGGGCAATGGGCGCGGAGCAGCCGGAACCCATCGTACAGCGCCGCCGCGAAAAAACCCGCCCCCCACAGCAGCAGAAAGCACCGGGCCTGCCCGGCGGTTTCAAAAAAGATCATTTGCTTTTGCCCCGAAACAGGCCTCGGCGGCGGGTGCGCTGGGTGTAAAACACGCTGTCGATCTTCCCCTCCACCGCCAGCTGCCCTTCCTCTAACATCAGGCGGGTCACGTGCAGCCCCTCTCCGGTCAGGGCGATTTCGCCGCTGTCCGTCATCAGGATCACCTGGCCTTCGTCGAAACCCAGCACTTCGTTTACCCCTGTTAAAAGCGCCCGCTGCCGGTTCTCCATGGACAGGGTGTGGTTCTTCGCCGCGGGCCGCGCCGCCTGTTCCTTCTCCATGAAAATCACCTCCGCAGGCAATGTATGCGGGCGGAGGCGAGAGTATGCGGGAGGGGGAAAAAAGAGTTGAGAGTGGAGAGTTGAGAGTTGAGATGAGAGTACAGAGTGCAGAGTACAGAGTTCAGATTTATATAGTCGAACACTTTGGATTCCACAGCTTGTAGACTATATAATCTCAACTCTCAACTCCCAACTCTCAACTCTCCATTTTTTTAACTCTCTATCACTTCCAAAGCCCTTCCTGTAAGAGGGGTTTTTCCAGCCGTTCGCCCACATAGGCGGCCAGCAGGGGGCCGGGGGCGTTCTGGGGCGGCTGGTCGGTTTTGTCGATGCCCCGGGCCAGCACGTCCCGCATCCATTTCACCTGATCCGGGGTGACGGGGTGGGCCTGGTTGAAGCTAATATGGCATTTTTCGCACAGCAGCCCGCCGTTTTCGATGTCGAACAGGCGGATCTCCCCGTCCTGCATTTCCCTGCCGCAGCGCACGCAGTGGGAAAGACGGGGCCGGTAGCCGCTGATGGCGGAAAAGTGCAGCAGGAACGCGGCGGAAATGGCCTTTGCGTCCCGGTCGGTGTAGGCCAAGCGGGACAGGGACCGGGCCAGCAGCGTGAACAGCTCCACCGCCCGTTCCCCCGGCTGGGCGGCGGCCTCGGCCACGGACAGCAAATAGGTGGCGTGTTTCAACCGGTCGTAATCCGTGCGCAGGGGGAAGAAGCTCTCCGTCAGGTTGCAGGAGGTCACGGTCATGTGCCCCTTGCCCGCGAACAGCACATATTCCCCTAAGGCGAACCATTCGCTGGCCGAAAGCAAAGGACTTTGGGGCCGCTTGCAGCCCCGGCACAGCGCTTCGATCCGCCCCATGGACGGGGAAAGCAGCGTCAGCATCCGGTCATGCTCCCGGTAATCCGCGTGGCGTAAAACGATGGCCTGGGTGGTCAGGGCGGGCATGCGTCATTCCCTCTTTCCCAACACAGGGAACGGTTCCCTGCGTTCCGTTTTTTCAGTCATCCGTGAACCGCTCTGCATACAGCAGTTTTTTTGTTTCGGCATCCAGGGCGATGTATCCCAGGGTTTTTAAGGAAAAATCTTCTGAAAACGTGCCATGGGTTTCCCGCATGACTGTGAAATCGTAATACGGCCTCCCATACCGGGCGCTTTCCGGGTAGTAATAGATCATATAAAGGCCATGGACCGCGTCTGATCTGAGCAAAGACAATTGGACCATCATCAAAACTGCCACTTGTGAAAACGCTTCATCCGGCTGAATCATATCGGTTCCCGGCAGCGTGTAGATTCCGTTGCTCTGCGCTGCTTTTTCCTGTACGGGCAGCAAAGCAAAGGCGAACTCGTCCGACGGCGGCGCTTCCAGCCCGTTTGAGCAAACCGTACACATGGCCATGTCCCTGAATCGAGGATGACGGACTTCTGTCTCCGTCAGCGCTGTCAGGGGACGCAGATAATCCGAAATGGTGGGACATTCGGGATCAGTATGCAGGCGGCGTCCACCGCCTTTGGTATTGTAATAATATATGCGGCCTTCCTCCGCACGCACGGGAAACGCCTGGATTGCCAATAGCAATGCCAGCACGGCCGCACAGAATCTTTTCATACCCGTTCCTCCTTCTTTGCCGCGAATCTTCCGGCTAACAAACACAAGGGGACGGTTCTCCGTGTGATTGCTTTCGCTCGCTATTGAGCAAACAAAGAAAACCGTCCCCCGTGTTCTTAAAACCGCTTTTTGATTCCGCTTTGCTTCATGATCTCGTTGGCGGTGAAGCGGGATTTGATTTTCCCGTCTACCGTTACGTTTGTGTTTGTGATGGGGCTGTACCAGATGTCATGGTCGCCCTTCCCGTGCCGGACAAAAGAACAGCCGTTTTTCCTCAATTCTTCCCGAACGATTTTCTCATATTCAGCCATAAACGGGCACCACGTCTTCCCGTTCCGTAATATAGGACAGTCTGAAATCCGAAACCTTTCCGTTCAAGTGAATCAATTCGGGAACAGCCGCTTTCACCCGTTCCACCAGCGCGTCAAAGGAGCCGGATTCCAGTACCAGACCCGGCACGTCGTCGCTTGTAGCGGTCCAGACCGCTGCCTCGCTGTCCCAATGAAACTTGATGATGCAGGACATTTTTCTCCCTCCTGTCCGCGTTCATTTCCATTGATTTTATTATATTTCCGCGTTTGCGCTTTGTCAATCCTGTGTCTTTTGCTTCTCTGCGTTCCGGCTGTTCACAAGATATTCGATCCCCGATTCTGCCTGATCGACGCCTGGATTCCGGTTGGTCATCACAACAGAGATCTCTTTTGAGCGGGCGTTCATCTTGAGCATACACTGGCCGTTTTCGCCCCAGCCCTGTGAGACCAGGACGTTATTTTCGCGTATGAACACGCCGAGCCCCGCCCAGGGGAAATCCTTCGCCGGGCGTGCCATTTCAAGCGCCGATTCTGTTTGAAGGAGCGCGCTTTCCCCATGAAGCGATTTCACAAACGCCTTGGCGATTGCGAGCAGTTCTTTCGGCGTGCTCCACAGCCCCGACGCCGCCAGATCGGGAACCGGGGGAAATTTTCCCGGAAGGAGCAGCCCCTCCTCGTCATAGCCTGCCGCCATCCTGTTTTCAAAGCGCGCCGCGTTTCCGGGAGACGCAAAGAACGTGTTTTTCAGGTTCAGCGGGTCAAAAACGAGTTCCCGGGCAATCTCTTCAAAGGCTTTTTGCCGGACTTCCTGCAAAAGCAGCTGTAACACACAGTATCCGGCGTCGGTGTATTCAAAAGCTGTTCCCTGGGGTTTTTCCGCCCGCGCGGGCCGGTTGTTGTAAGCTGTTTTTCCTTCCAGAATATCGATCAGGCCGATTTCCGGATCGCCGCGCCGCAGCCCATAGAAGGAGTCTTCTCCGTCCACAATTCCGGCCGTATGGCACAGGATCGACCGGACGGCCGCGTCGCTTTCGGTTCCGTCCGCGGTAAGCAGCTTCCACCGCCGCTGATACCGATTGACGGGCATATCAATATCGATTCGTTTTTCCTCGTGCAGTTTCATTACGCATAGGGCGGTGACGAATTTGGATATGGAGCAGGCGGGAAATATGGTGTTCTCATCCACGAGAATGTGGTTTTCCTGATCGGCAAAGCCAAAACATGCCGTCGTTTCTTTCCCCGCGGAATCCATCCATGCGCAGCTTATTCCCGGAAAGCGATCCATGATCTGCTGTTTCATGCTCACAACTCCTTGAAAGTTCCCTCAGCTCCCCGTCGACCGGTAAAACTTCATGGCCTTCTGAAACACGGCGTACAAAATCCAGAACGCGGCGGCCCCGGCCAGGGGGGTGACGAAAGCCGTCCAGGCGGGCCAGCCGTAGAGGGGTTTGCCCAAGATGTAGGCGGCGGGGACGTGGAGGGTGAGGGCGAAGGGGGCCACTACCGTGAACAGCACCCGCAGGGGGCGGGGGAAAATGTCGATGGGGTACTGGCAGGCACTGCGGCCGCCGTAGGTGAGGGCGTTGGTCAGCTCCACCGATTTCACGGAATGGATGCACAGCACCGCTTCGATCAAAAACAGGCCCAGCACCAGCATCACGCCCAGCAGCACGGCTTCCGTGAGGGCCAGGGCTTTGAGCAGCGTCCATTCCACTCCGGCCATCTTGCTGCCCATAATCAGCGCCGCCGTGCCCACGGCGATGCAGGCGACGCGGCGGGGGTCGATGGCGCTGCAAAGCACTTGGGTCAGCACGCCCCGGGGCCGCAGAAGCAGGGTGTCCAACTGCCCGGAGCGTACCATGCTCGGAAAGGCCCCGGTGACGCCCCGGCCCAGGAACTCCGTCAGGTAAAAGGTGACGGACATCATGCCGAAAAAGAAGTACAGGTCTCCGGGCATCCACTGGTTCAGGGAATCGAACCGGTCCACGATCAGGATCACCGCCAGCAGCTCGCCCCCCTCCATGACCAATTGGGCGAACGTCTGCATGATGAAGGAGGCGGGGTACTGCAATTGGCTTTTCAGCAGGATGCCCATGGATTTCCAGTATAGCTTGATGGTGTCCATCTTATCCTCCGGGAATGTTTCGGTCGATTTTATAGGAACCCCTGGGGCTATCCGCCCCAGACCCTGACCAGGGAGATGATCTCCCTGGACCCTCACCTGCGGATATTACCTGACGCAAAAAGAAAACAAGTTCCCGCTGCTGCTTGGAAGGAGCGCTCAACTTAACGGCTTTGTGCTTCTGGCCCGGCCGCCTTTGGCGGCCATCCCGGATGCGAAGCATCCGGGGAAAGCCAGGGAATAATCCCTTGGGAAAAAGCGAGCTTTTTCCTGGGGATTTTCCCGGCTTTCTTGGGCCAGAAGCCCTCAAACTTTCGTATCTCCCGGCGACTGGCGGATGTTGTTTGTTTTTTTATTCAAGTTGATTCGCCAGGATGGGTCCAGGGCCAAGCGGCCCTGGTTCAGGGGTTTAGGGGGCTGAAGAAGCCCCCTGCTCTTATCCCCCTTGCAAAATCATCTTCTTCTGGTTACTCCGCCACAGCAGCAGCCCTAAGCACACAATGGTGATCGTCCAGGCGGCTTGCAGCAGCAGAGCGGCGGGGGCGGCGGACAGGGCGCGTTCTCCGGTGTACAGGCGGATGGGCGCGTCCAGCAATTGGGCGTAGGGCAGGGCGGTGATCACCCGCTGCCAGCTATCCGGGAACAGGGTCAGGGGCAGGATGTTGCCGGACAGGATCATCATCAGCAGGTTCAGCATGGCCTGCATGCCCCGGCTGTCCAGGGTGCGCATGGTGAAGCCCATGGTCACGTTTTCCAGGGCGCACATGCACAGCAGACCCAGGAACAGCCCCACCACCGCCGCGCAGAACGCGGGCAGGGAGGCGGGGAGGCAGACGCCCCAGCCCTCCGGCAACAGGGCGGCGAAAACCAGCATGGGCGCGGCGCGAAGCAGGCTGCCCAGCAGCTTTTGCGCCATGATGCGGCTGTAATAGTAGCCGTACAGTTGCAGGGGCCTGCACAGGTCGTAAGCGATATTGCCAGTTCTGATTTTGTCCAGCAAATCACTGTCCGAAGCCAGCAGCATGCGGAAAAATGCCTGCTGGAGCCAGACATAGGTGGTCACGGAGGACAGGGGCATGGCCTGGGGCTTGCCGGCGTACAGCGCCCGGTACAGGGCAATCAGGATCAGCCCGAAAAACATCTGGCAGATCACGCCGCCCACTACCGCGCCCCGGTACTGCAATTCCATTTTCCACCGCATGCGGAATACGGAAAGATACGCTTTCATAAATCCATCTCCCGGTACATGGCGGCGATCAAATGGTCAATATTTTGGGGCTGGGCCGTCCATTCCCGGATGGGACCGGCGCTCTGCAAAAGGGACATGATATGAGATGTGGGAATTTTTACGTGGTCATAAACCACGCGGTATGCGTCTCCCTCCCGGCTGACCTCGCAGCCCTCCGGCAGTACGGGAAAATCCAAGTCCCCATCGTAGCGCAGGGTCATCACCCGCTGGGTATCGTACCGGGAAAGCAGGTCGGGCAAGGCCCCGTCGTACAGCTTGCTGCCGTGGCCCAGCACCATGACCCGGGGGCACAGGGCGGCGATATCCTCCATATCGTGGGTGGTGAGCAGCACGGTGGTGCCGCTTTTTTCGTTCTCCCGTTTGAGGAAATCCCGCAGGGCCAGCTTGCTCACCGCGTCCAGGCCGATGGTGGGTTCGTCTAAGAACAGCAGCTCCGGCCCGTGGAGCAGCGACCCGCACAGTTCCGCCCGCATCCTTTGCCCTAAGCTCAAAAGCCGCAGGGGCGTGCGCAAAAGGTCCCCCAAATTCAGGGCCTCGGTCAGTTCGTCTCGGCGTTTGATAAAATCCGCGTCCGGCACCCGGTAAATGTCCTTCAGCAGGGAAAAGCTGTCGGCGATGGGTACGTCCCACCAAAGCTGGGTGCGCTGGCCGAATACCACGCCGATGCGCTGCACGTGCTTGCGCCGATCCTTCCAGGGGGTCAGGCCGCCCACGTCGGCAGTGCCGCCGTCCGGGGTCAGGATGCCGGACAGAATTTTCACCGTGGTGGATTTGCCCGCGCCGTTGGGGCCGATGCAGCCCACCAGCTCCCCCCTGTCGATGGAAAAGGAAACGCCCCGCAGGGCCTGCACCTGCGTTTTTTCCCGCAGCAGCTTGCCCTTTTCCCGCTTTTTGCGCACGGTAAAGGTTTTCGTCAGGTTTTCCACTGTAATGTAACGCATGCCGTCCTCCCCGCCGGTTGGATAAAAAACAAAATATAATAGGAAATTATTGTAGCGCGGGCAAAGAACCTTTGTCAAGGGCTTTGTTTCAGGACACGGAAAGAGAGAAAAAAGCGCAAGAAATGAGAAGAGATGGAAAAGAAAGGGCAAATACTGACCATGAAAGCGCTATACAAGCGGCTGAATTTTATTGTATAATGCGCTCGTTGCGTTTACGCGACGAAAAAAAGAAAAAAGGGGTAACTAACAATGAAAAAGCTGATTTCTGTTCTGCTGCTGGCCTGCATGCTCGTGATGCCCTTCGCCGCCATAGCGGAAGCCGACGCCGAACCCGCTGAACTGGAACTGCCCGAAGGCTGGACCGCTGTGGAAGTGTCTGACGAAGATGCTGAAAAGGGCCTCCTGTACGCTGTGACCAACGGCGAAAGCGTTCTCACCATCACCCTTGCCGCCACTGAAGGCAAGACCGTGGAACAGCTGGTTGAAGAAGCCAAGGCTGACGGCATGACCGAAGTGGAAACCAAGAACGAAGACGGCGCTGACCTCATCGGCTTCAAGAGCGAAGTGGATGGCGTTGTCTCCGCCAATATCGCGCTGGTGTACGCCGAAGAAGGCGTGATGATCGTTTTCTCCTTCACCCCCTGCGCTGACGAAGCTGCGGAAAACGCGTTTGCCGAACTCGTGCAGTTCCTGGCCGCTCAGCTGTAATCATTCATTCGTTCCATCCGCGTTCCCGGTTTTACCGGGGGCGTTTTTTATTGCTGCCTTGACGGATTTCCGTTTCCGGTGCTACAATGCTCATAAATGGAAGTTTTTTCCGAAAGCACAGGAGTGACGCCCCCCATGAGATTCTTATGGAAGTACCTGAAAAAATACGGCCGGCGCATTGCCGGGGTCATGGGCATCAAGCTGTCCGGCACGGCGCTGGAGCTGCTGATCCCCTATGTGATGGAGCACCTGATCGACCATGTGGTGCCCACGAAGCAAATCCTTGCGGTGCTGCTGTGGGGCCTTGCCATGCTCGCCCTGGCCATTTGCACGCGGATATTGAACGTAAGTGCCAACCGCATGTCCGTCCGCACGTCCAAGGAAACGGCCTGGGAGATCCGGCGGGATCTGTTCCATACGGCGCTGAACCTGTCCGGCAAGCAGATGGACGGGGTGGGCCTGCCCTCCCTCATTTCCCGCATGACCTCGGACAGCTATAACGTGCAGAACTTCATCCGGTTCGTACAGACCATGGGCGTCCGCGCCCCCATCATGCTCATCGGCGGCATCGCCATCACCCTGACCATGGACGTGGGCCTGGCTTCCATTCTCTGCATTATGGCCCCCGTCATGATCGCTCTGGTGGTGTTCATTTCCATGAAGGGCATCCCCCTGTACGACCGGGTGCAGCGGGGCATGGACGACATCGTGCGCGTCATGCGGGAAAACATCACCGGCATCCGGGTGGTGAAGGCCCTGTCCAGGGAACCCCACGAAATCAAACGTTTTTCCGCCGCCAACGGGGAAACCGCCCGGCGGGACATCAAGGCGGGCATGATAATGGCCCTGCCGGGACCCATCGTGACCCTGTTTCTGAACGTGGGCCTGACCCTGGTGGTGCTGCTGGGGGCCAGCCGGGTGAACGAGGGCGTCACCGAGCCGGGCGTGATCTTAGCGTTCCTGACGTATTTTAATATGGTGCTCATGGGCGTCATGGGCCTGAACCGGTTTTTTATGATGCTGTCCAAGGCCAACGCTTCCGCCAACCGCATCGCCCAGGTGGTGGAAACGGAAGAAGCCCTGCCCCCCCTGCCGGAAGCTGAGGCCGCCCACACGGACCGGCCCGGCTTCATCGTGTTCGATCACGTGTCCTTCAGCTATGACGCGGAGACGGAAGCCGCCGACGACATTGGCGCGGGCTTTGCCGGTTCCCGTCGGCAGAAATGCCTGGAGGATATTGATTTTGCCATTCCCCGGGGCGGCACCCTTGGCATCATCGGGGCCACCGGCGCGGGCAAAACCAGCATCGTGAACCTGCTCATGCGTTTTTACGACCCCCAGGAGGGCCACGTGTTCGTGGACGGGCGCGACGTGCGCGCCTACGACCGGGACGAGCTGCACGGCAAATTCGGCGTGGTGTTCCAAAACGACGTGATCTTCGCCGACACCGTGCGGGAAAACATTTCCTTCGGCCGGGACATTTCGGAAGAAGCCCTGCGCTTCGCCGCACGGGACGCCATGGCCCAGGAATTTGTGGAGGGCTACGAGGACGCCTACGACCACCGGGCCGTGATCCACGGGGCCAACTTCTCCGGGGGCCAGAAGCAGCGCATGCTCATCGCCCGGGCTTTGGCGGGCCAGCCGGAAATTCTGGTGCTGGACGATTCCTCTTCCGCCCTGGACTACCGCACCGACGCGGGCGTGCGCAAGGCCATCCGGGAAAACCACGCCCCCGCCGCCACCATCGTGATCGCCCAGCGGGTCAGCTCCATCCGGGCGCTGGATCAGATCATCGTGCTGGACGAGGGCAAAGTGATCGGCTGCGGCGCCCACGAGGCGCTGCTTTCCTCCTGCCCAACCTATCGGGAAATCCATGAAACGCAGATGGGGGAGGTGGAATAAGATGGCCAGCCGGGATTCCATCATGCACAAGCCCAAGGATACCAAGGGCGCGCTGCGCCGCATGCTGGCCTTCCTTGGCCCCTTCCAATGGCTGATCCTGCTGGTGGCCCTGCTGTGCGTGGCCTCCAACCTGTTGGCCCTGTGGGGACCTGATCTGGCCGGTCACGCCATCAACGAGGCGGCGGCGGGGCCAGGGCAGGTCGATTTCGACAAGGTGTGGTATTACGCTTCCCGCATGCTGCTGTGCTATCTTTGCTCCTCCCTGCTCACCATTTCCATTCATTTTATCATGATGAACGTGTCCAAGCGGGCGGCCAAGCACATGCGCCAGGCGGTGTTCGATAAGCTGATGCTTTTGCCCGTGGGTTACTTTGACCGCAACCAGGCCGGGGACATCATCAGCCGCGTCAGCTACGATATCGACGTGATTTCCACCTGCATGGGCACCGACGTGGTTTCCATCCTCACCAGCACGGTCACGGTGGTAGGGTCGGTCATCATGATGGTGCGCATTTCCCTGCCCCTTTCAGCGGTGGTGCTGTTCAGCGTGCCCGCCGCCGTGATCTATACCTCCCGCATGCGCAAAATCACCCAGCCCCGGTTCGTGAAGCGTTCCAAAAACTACGGCATTATGAACGGCTTTGTGGAAGAAATGCTTTCGGGCCAGAAAACCATCCAGGCCTACGCCTACGAAAAGCGAGTGGAGCAGCGCTTTGACGCCATCAACACCGCCGCGGCGGAAGCCTACTACGACGCCGAGTACTACGGCGTCACCATCGGCCCCACCATGGGGGCCATCAACAATATCACCCTGTCCCTCATCGCCCTGCTCGGCGCCATTCTGTATATGGGCGGCGCTATCTCCTTAGGCTCCATTTCCTCCTTCGTGCTCTATTCCCGCAAATTTTCCGGCCCCATCAACGAAATCGCCAACATCATCAACGAGCTGTTTTCCGCCCTGGCCGCCTCGGAGCGCGTCTTCGCCCTGCTGGACGAAAAGGAAGAAAAGCCCGACGCGGAAAACGCCAAAACGCTGGAAAACGTAAAGGGCGACGTGGCCCTTTCCCACGTGGCTTTCGGCTACGACCCCGGCGTGACCATCATTCACGACCTGACCATGCGGGCCGACGCGGGGAAGCTCATCGCCATCGTCGGCCCCACCGGCGCGGGCAAAACCACCATCATCAACCTGCTCATGCGCTTCTATGACGTGGATCAGGGCGAAATCACCGTGGACGGGGCGGATATCCGCGTGTGTACCCGCCGCAGCCTGCGCAAGGCCTACGCCATGGTATTGCAGGACACCTGGGTGTTCCGGGGAACCATTTTTGAAAATATCGCCTACGGCAAGGAGGACGCCACCATGGAGGAGGTGGTGGCCGCCGCCAAGGCCGCCCATATCCACCCCTTCATCATGCGTCTGCCCCAGGGCTATGAGACCGTCATCAGCGAGGACGGGGGCAACATTTCCAAGGGCCAGAAGCAATTGCTCACCATCGCCCGGGCCATGCTCTACGACGCCCGCATGCTGATTCTGGACGAAGCCACCTCCAACGTGGACACCTCCACCGAACGCCAGATCCAGGCCGCCATGCGCAGCCTCATGCGGGACAAGACCTGCTTCGTCATCGCCCACCGCCTGTCCACCATCCAGAACGCCGACCTGATTTTGGTGCTGAATAACGGCGACGTGGTGGAGCAGGGCACCCACCGCAGCCTGATGGAAAAGAAGGGGTTCTATTATCAGCTGTACCGGTCACAGTTTGAGTGAAAAGCCTGCAATTTCACCGGGTTTTCATCCGCCCGGCGCGTTGAATCTTTCGGGGAATTAGGTTATAATAGCATTACTTGAATGATCGTGCGGCGGGGAGGTGATACCGTGTTTTTGCTGAAGCAGTATGATACCGTTCTTTTGTCCTTCGAGATCGTGGAGGACGCGTTGGAAGGGCAAAAATGCCGGATCGTCCAAATCAACGAAGGCTGTGACCAACTTCTGCCCATCGGCCTGAAACCGACGAACGAAGGGCTGATGGCCTGGCTTCGGGGCCGCATCATCCCCAAAAACCGCGAATATGTGGACGCGCTGCTGGCAAAAAGCGGGCTTTCCCACAACGACACCCGGGGGATTCTTCTGGTGTGCCGGGGCCTGTCCCTGAACGATAGCTATTGGGTGGTGGAAGAAGGTTTTCAGGGAACCTTCGCCGATTTCAATTTATTCGATCACGATTTTGTGAAGGTGCTTTCCCTCATCGCGTATACGGGCTACGGCGCCTCCCGCGCCAAAAGCTTTTCATCCTCGCCGGAGTTTACCACGGCGGGTATGCTCCGCAAGGGCTGGCGCAGGCTGGGCGGAAAAATCCTGCTGTTTAAGGGCGGAACCAGCGGCGCGGCCAACACGGGCAACGAGCCTTATTCCGAATTCTATGCCGCCCAAATCGCCGCGCGGATGGGGTTCCCCCATGTCGCCTACGGGCTTTCGGTGTGGAAAGGGTGCTTATGCTCCACCTGCGAACTTTTCTGCGATAAGGAGCATTCCTATGTGCCCATATACCGCTTTGTGGACAAATGCACCCTGCGAACGGCGGCGGAATACCTGAAAGCCCTTGGAAAACCGTATTACGACAGCTTTGTGGATATGCTCATCTTCGACGCCCTCATTTATAACGAGGACAGGCACTTCGGCAACTTCGGCCTGATGGTGGACAATCAAACCAATCGGCCCTATGCCTTTGCCCCGCTGTTCGATCACGGCCTGTCCCTGTTCAACTATGCCATGCCGGATGATATGCAGACCTTGGACGAATACGCGAAAACCCGGTCCTCCGCTTACGGCGTTCCCTTTGAAAACGTCGTCCGGGAGTTCATCACACCCCGGCAGAAGGAAGCGCTGCGCGGAATGATCGGTTTCCGGTTCCAGAAGCACAGCCGCTACAATCTGCCAGCGGACCGTCTGAAAGCCATTGAAAAGCATCTGCAAAAACGGACGCAACTTTTGCTTTCCATTCCTAACAGTGGTTCCTGACCCACGAAGGAATAAAAGCAGGGGCCTTGAACCATCCCATATGTTTGGAGGGAAAACCATGAAATACGGAGAAAGCACTTTTGATATCGTGTATCTTCTCTTTGCCGTCATCATCGGTATCCGCATCCTTCGCAAACGGCGGGACGCCGTGGGCAGGCTCATGGGCGGCGCGGTGCTGGTTTTGGGCTGCGGGGACGCGTTTCATCTGATCCCCCGGGTGCTGAATTATTTTGTCGAGGGGGATTTCGGTCCCTGGCTGGGCTTTGGCAAGCTGGTCACCTCCCTCACCATGACGGTATTCTATCTGCTGCTGTACCGCCTGTGGCTTAGGGTCTACGGCGACCAGGAAAACAAAAAGCTGACCCTGGCCGTGTACGCGCTGACGGCGGTCCGCATCCTGCTGTGCCTGCTGCCCCAGAACCGCTGGCTGGAAAACGAAAGCTCCGTGCTGTGGGGCGTGATCCGCAACGTGCCCTTTGTGGCCCTGGGCTGTGCGGACGTGTGGCTGTATTACCGCAAAAGGGAAGCCCTGCCCGCCTTCCGGTTCGTGTGGCTGCTGATCACCCTGTCCTTCCTGTTCTATATGCCGGTGGCGGTGGCGGCCAGTTTGGTGCCGATGCTCGGCATGCTCATGCTGCCGAAAACCGTGTGCTACATGCTGCTGGTGTGGGTCTTCTGGAAGGAAGCGGGTCGGACGGCGTGAAAAAGAGCATCAAGATCATCATCCTGTCCGTTTTCTTCCTCAACGTCGCCGCCTTCCTTTACACCTTTGTGCAGCCCCACTGGACGGCCGCCATCGTGAAGGTGGGCTGGCCCAGGAGCGTGGAAAATACCGGGATGCGGAGGCACGGTTCGGGCACCCACACCGTCATTCCCCTGACCGTCACCTATACGGATGAAAACGGGACGAAGCAGACGGCGAATATCAACTATTCCCGGCCCACGCAAACCTTTTCCGTGGGGCAGGAGATCGAGATCACCCGGAGCTACGTGACCGGATTGATCCCCTACCCGTTCAGCGGGCTGCGCTTGTTCAGCGGGATCGTCGCCGGAGGGATCGGGCTGTTTCTGTTTTTTATGTGGATTGACAGGAAGAAAACGCCATGAACAGAAAAATCATCTGGGGCGTCCCCATCGCCATGGTTGTTGTTGGGCTGCTGATCGTGCTTTTCAGCTACGCCCAGCCCGCCTATCCCGCCGTGGTGCTTTCCGTGGGTAAGAAAAGCTACACTCCGGCCAGGAACCGTGGCCGAAGCCGTTCCAGCGCGGTGTACCGGGAGGAGCTGGAGGTAAGCTATGGCGACGGGCAGACCGCCACCGTGCTGTTTTCCACCACCGTTCCCCATTATTTGCCCAAGGCCGGGGATGAAGTGCGGATCACTCCCTGGTTTTCCGGCATGGTCACCCACCCCAACCGCACGCTGGTGGGCATTGGCGGCACATTCGCGGCCTTGGGCGGCTTTTTCATCGTCACATTCCTGCTCACCAAATGGTCGCTGGCCAGGGACGAAAAACGGAAGGAGCGGGAAATGCTCATGAAACGCGGCAGAGGGCCAAGAAAAAGCCCTGAAGAATAAAAAGGAGGGGAAACTCATGAAACGACTGGCTCTGGTTCTGGCACTGGTTCTGCTGACCTGCGCCTGCCTGCCCGCCCTGGCGGAAAGTGATTTAGCTGCGGTCACATGCGCCGAAGGCGGCTTCTCCACCAGGATCCCTGCGGACTGCACGGCCCAGTACACGGAGGGCACGGGCCTGCAAATCTACACGGGCGTGGCCGGGTACATTCCTTACGTCATCATTTCGCCCCGGCCCGCGGACAAGCAGTTCAGCAATCCCGTCAATTACCTGAACAACACCTACCGGGAATACCTGGAAAATAAGTACGGCGACAAGATGCTGGGCACGAACCCGGCGAAAAACTGGGAGATCGGGGGAAAAACGCTGATCGGCGCGCGGTACAAGTACAAGGTCGGAGAAACCACCGTTTGCCTGCTGCGGCTGATCGAGCAGCGGCAGGACGGGGACGTGGAATACACCGCCAAGTACATTGACGGCGAGGACGCAAAGACCATGGAAGCCCTGGACGCGGCGGTGCGCTATTACAGCAGGGGCGGCGCGGACAGCGCTCCGGCGGAAAATGTGCTGCGCCCCGTGGATATGTCCGGCCTTGAAGCGGATACGGAGGGCGGCGTGTATTGGGCCGCCATCACCGATACGGACCGGATCGAGAGCGGCGGCTTCTTTACCGCCCGGCTTTACTTCCAGGATCTGTACCCGGCGGCGCAGGTGGAAGCCCTCAAGGAGAACGCGAAGATCGCCGTCAACGGCTGGGAATTCACGGTGAAGAAAATCGTTCCCCACGATGAAAAGACCGTCGAAATCTACCCCAAGGAAGAATTCGACGGATACATCGTATTCCAAAAGGCCTCCGATTTCTTCTACACCGCCCTGGTGAACGACTGGGTGCCCTGTACCCACATCGCCGATCAGAAGATCATGCTGCCCCTGGCCAACGATTTCACCTTCACCTGGCTCAGCGGGGACGGCGAAGCCACCATATACGACGCGTACAGCTTCATCAAGCTGCTGGGCGAAGAAGAGCTGAACCAGTACAACACCATGCTGCAATTCAGCGGCGGCCTGGTCATGATGATCATGCATTCGTCCTATCCCTTCGGGCCGGAGGCGGAGTGATAATTTCCAGGAATTGTTTACATTCCGGCTCAGGTATGCTACAATCGGCTGGAAAAACTATGGGAGGAAAGGTCATGCAGTTGAGGGATTTAGGCTTCTATCGGGGCGTGAACTTAGGCGGATGGCTGTCCCAGTGCGATTATTCCAAGGAACGGCTGGACGGGTTCATCACTGAAAAGGATATCGCCGTCATCGCGGGCTGGGGCGTGGACCATGTGCGCCTGCCCCTGGATTACAACGTGGTGCAGCGGGAGGACGGCTCTTTCATGGAGGAAGGCTTCGCCCGCATCGAAAAGGCGCTGGGCTGGTGCAAAGCCAACGGCCTGAACGTCGTATTGGACTTACACAAAACCGCGGGCTTTTCCTTCGACGCCGGGGAAAAGGAAGCGGGCCTCTTTGACAGCGAAAAGTACCAGCAGCGGTTTTACAGCCTGTGGGAAGAATTGGCCCGGCGCTTCGGCGGCGACAGCGCCCACGTGGCTTTCGAGCTGCTGAACGAGGTGACGGACGAGAGCTTCATCACCGCCTGGAACCGCATTTCCGGCGAATGTATCCGCCGTATCCGCGCCATCGCCCCGGACGCCCTGATTTTGGTGGGCAGCTATCACAACAACAGCGCCGCCGCCGTGCCCGCCCTGGCCGCTCCCGCCGACAGTAAGGTGGCCTACAATTTCCATTGCTACGATCCCCTGCCCTTCACCCATCAGGGCGCGTACTGGGTGCCCTTCCTGGATCGGAACGCCCGCCTCACCTTCGAGGAAGCCGCTATCCCCGCCGATTTCTTCGACCAGGATTTCGCTCCCGCCCTGGAGGCCGCGAAGAAATACGGGGCCATGCTCTATTGCGGCGAATACGGCGTGATTGATATTGTTGATCCTGAAAATACCCTGAAATGGTACCGCCAGATTCACTCCGCCTTTGAAAAATATGGCATTTCCCGCTGCGCCTGGAGCTACAAGCAGATGGATTTCGGCCTCTCCGATCCCCGCCTGGACGGGATCAGGGATGAATTGATCAAGCTGTTATAAGTTTTCCCTCATTTCACCCGAATCAATCAGGGAAACCGCCCGGCGTCTTCTTTTCTATACAACGCAATCAGGCGCGTTCCAGTGAACGCGCCCTTTCTATAAGCAAGGAGTACACGGATATGGTGCGGGACAGGAAGTTTTACCGGACGATCCTGCGTTTATCGCTTCCGGCGGCGTTTCAGAGCGCGGTGAATCTGCTGGTGGTGATGGCGGACAACGTGATGGTGACGCGGACGGGGAAAAACGCCTTGTCCGCCGTGGCCCAGAGCAATGCTGTCACCACCTTCGTCACCGCGGCGCTGACGGGTTTATCCACCGGGGCGGTAGTGCTGATCAGCCAGTACTGGGGCAAAAAGGACGGCAGCCGCATCCGCACCGTGTGCGCGGTGGCGTTCACCGTGTGCGTGCTGTTCGCGCTGCTGGCGATCGGGCTGGCGGAACTGTTTCCCCGGGCGCTGCTTAAGCTGGTCATCAACGGCGGCGAAACGGCGGTGATCGACTTAGCCATGGAGTACCTTCCCATCGTGTGCCTGAGCTACCTGCCCCTGGCGCTGACCAGCGCCATGGTGGGCTTGCTGAAGGGCGTGGAGGTGGTGCGGGTGACGCTTTACACCACCATTCTTTCCCTGTTTGCCAATATCGGGCTGAATTACGTGCTGATTTTCGGGCATTTGGGCCTGCCCGCTTTGGGCGTGCGGGGCGCGGCCATCGCAACGGTCATCGCCCGGCTGCTGGAAGCGGGGCTGGTGTGGGTCTACTTCTTCCGGGTGCAGAAGGCCCTGCCCATCGCGCCTAAGGATCTGACGAAAAGCGAGGGCTGGGCCTGGCAGGATTACGCCCGCTACGGCCTGCCCGTGGGGCTGACGGACGCCCAGTGGGCCCTGGTGAACCTGCTGAAAGCGGTGATCCTGGGCCAGATGGGCAAAATGATGATCGACGCCGCCTCCGTCACCGATATGATAATGAACCTTGGCACCATGTTCACCTTCGCCCTGGCGGGCGGCGCGTGCGTGGTGGTGGGCAAGGCCGTGGGCGAAAAGGATTACAAGCGGGTGCGGGAATACGCGGGCACCATTCAGATCATGTTCCTGGGCATCGGCATGGTGATGTGCGCTTTGGTGTTCGCCCTGCGGCGGCCCTTCGCGTCCCTGTACCAGTTGGACGCGGACACTTTCGCCCTGGCGACGAAAATGATCGGCATCTGCGCCTTCACGCTGCTTGGCACCACCTATCACGCCTCCTGCTTCATCGGCATCAATCGCGGGGCCGGGGACAGCCGGTTCGTGATGGTGGTGGATATGATTTGCGGCTGGCTGGTGGTGCTGCCCCTGTCCGCCGTGGCGGCCTTCGCGCTCCATTTTCCGCCCGCCGCCGTCTATTTCTGCACCCGCGTCGACCAGTGCTTCAAATGGATCATCGCCTTCCTGCGCCTGCGGGGGAATAAGTGGATCAAGAACGTGACCCGGTAAAAGAAGGGGACGCTTGGAAGGGCCTAAAAACCAAGCGTCCTGTTTATGTCTTGGAATATGATGCTGACGTTGCTTTGTAACCAGACTGATTTCAGCCAGAATGGCGACAAACTTTGAAAGGGGGCTTTACTATGGTAAACATGTCTGAACTGACGGAACAGGCGCAAAAAGAATTGGCATTTACCCCCGAAGAAATCAAAGAATTGGATAAAGCCAGAGAAATGCCCATCACATTTGATGAAGATTGTCCCGAAACCACGCCTGAACGCGCTTTGAAATTCAAGCGGGTCAATCCCCCAAGAAAAGCCGCGCCCACACCCGCGTAAGCAAAAGAACACATCCCAAGACGGGATGCGTTCTTCATTTAGGATAGACGAAATTGGTCAATTCAAACCGTTATAATCATACTTATCGCGTTTGCCAGAGTTGCAACGATCGCATAATGTACGAAGATTATCCCATTCGGTTTTTCCGCCTTTTGCAATGGGAATGATATGGTCAACATGCAACGTTATGCCGTCAGATGCTTTTGCCCCACACAGCACGCATCTGAAACCATCACGCTTCATGATATCATATCGAAGACTGTTGCTCATCTTGGCTCTTTCAAATTGCTGCTGCGTTTTGCTATCTGCCACCCTCTGCTGTTCTAATGGTATTGCTACACATGCAAAAAGATAATCATCAAAATAATATGTGGCGGTATTTTCGTAATGTTTTCTTCCTTGAGGACTGACATAGCGAAATGTGATAGATATTTCTATGTCCTGTGGTGGTTTTAGCATAGTTTCATCCCAAAGTGTGTTTTCGATTCTTATGAATTGTTTCAAAGGGACGTTGGACATAGTTATGCATTCTTTTGGTGTTTTCAGAATTGTGTTTACTTCTTTTGTGTATTCTTTATACTTTTCTCTATTTTCTGTTATTTTCTCGCGTATCAGATTTAGATAATTATCATTATACAATAATTCCATTGATCTTTTATTGATATCAACCCTATCCCATTTTTGCTTTGATGGGTAAGTTTCAGAAATCAAATGAACAGATTCTATTAGATAAGAAAAACGATATTTTTGATTTATTTCGCAAAGGTTCTGATACGCGGTACTGTACTTTTTAACTTGCTTATAACGATGCTTTTTTCTTGATACAATAATTATATATACAAGAATAATAATCAATATTATGAAAAATAGAGCGTATGACCAAACCAAAGGATGGAGGTAAAGTTTTTCTGATGTCGTATTTATCGCATTCTCTTTCAAGTATAGCACATCCTTTGGATTGTTGTGGTATTATTAACAGAGAAAAGTTTTGTCTGCAAAAAGAGTCTATTATTCTTTTAGAAAAAAATGACGCTTGTTTACACAAGCGTTCATTTTTTGGTGGCTCTGAACGGATTCGAACCATTGACACTTCGGGTATGAACCGAATGCTCTAGCCAACTGAGCTACAGAGCCAAGTGGTTGCGGGGGAGGGACTTGAACCCTCGACCTCCGGGTTATGAGCCCGACGAGCTACCGAACTGCTCTACCCCGCGTCATGCGCTCCCTTACGGGTGCATAGGTCATTTTATTACAAAGCGTCGGGTTTGTCAATACCTTTTTTGAAATCTTTTTGGAAATGGATATGGAAATAAATGGAAATTTCAAAAACTCCGCCTTGCAAAAGCGCGCTGTTTTGCGTATACTGGAGGAAAACGAATCCGAAAGGAAGCGGAACCCCATGGAAGTACAGGAACGGTTTTTGCGGTATGCGGCGATTCACACCACCAGCGACGAAGCGTGCCCGGACTGCCCCTCCACCGAACGGCAGTGGGAATTGGGAAAATTGCTGAAGCAGGAAATGGAAGATTTAGGCATGCAGGACGTGCGGCTGGACGAACACTGCTACGTGTACGGCTGCATTCCGGCAAACGTCCCCGACGCCCCGGCCATCGGCCTGATCGCCCACATGGACACGTCGGACGCGGTGCCCGGCGCGCCCATCCATCCCCGTTTGCTGCGCTATGCGGGCGGCGACGTGGTGCTGAACGCCGAAAAAGGCATTGTGATGCGGGCGGCGGACTTTGATTCCCTGGCCGGGCACGTGGGCAAGGATTTGATCGTTACCGACGGAACCACCCTGTTAGGAGCCGACGACAAGGTGGGCGTGGCCGAGATCATGACCCTGTGCGAATACCTGATGGCCCACCCGGAAATGAAACACGGCAAAATCTGCGTGGGCTTCACCCCGGACGAGGAAATTGGGCGCGGGGCGGATTTATTCGACGTGGCGGGCTTCGGCGCGGACTTTGCCTACACCATGGACGGGGGCCGCGCCTGGGAGGTGGAGTATGAAAACTTCAACGCCGCCTCCGCCCGGGTGCTGGTGCACGGCTTTTCCATCCATCCTGGCAGCGCGAAAAACAAAATGCGCAACGCCATCCGTTTGGCCATGGAATTCAACGCCCTGCTGCCGCCCAATGAAATCCCCGAATGCACCGAGGGCTACGAGGGCTTTTATCACCTCACCGCCATCCGGGGCGAGGAACAGGAAGCGGAGCTGCGCTACATCATCCGGGATCATGACCGGGCGAAGTTCGAGCAGAAAAAGCGGCGGATGGAAAAAATCGCCGCGTACCTCAACGAAAAATACGGCGAAAACACCTTTGACCTGACCCTGAAAGACAGCTATTACAACATGAAAGAAAAGGTCGTCGAAAAGCCCGAGGTGCTGGACCGCGCCCTGAACGCCCTGCGCGCCTGCGGCCAGGAGCCGTTGTGCGTGCCCATTCGCGGCGGAACCGACGGGGCGCGGCTCTCCTTCATGGGCCTGGTGTGCCCCAACTTGGGCACCGGCGGCTACAACTACCACGGGGTTTTTGAATACGCCTGCGTGCAGGAAATGCAGTTCGCCGTGGAAATGCTGAAAAAACTGGTGACGGCCTGATAAAAGCGTCCAAAAAAATGGGAGACCCCCTGGTCGTCATACACCAGGAGGTCTTCCATGGGCACCTGCAGCAGCCGGGCCAAGGCCAGCAGGTTGTCCACCGTGGGCAGGCACTCGCCGTGCTGCCACTTGTAAATGGCCTGCGGGTACTCAAACCCGAAATAGGGCCCGGCCTGGCGGCGGTGCCGCTCAATGCTGCGGCCCGTTTCGGCCAGGTCGATGACCGGATACGCCGTCTGAGTGTACATCGAACCATCCTTTCCTTTGGATGCCTGCCGCTTTTCTTGGGCGGGGCACTCCACGGCTTTGTCTCGTGGGGAAAGTATAGCATACAGCACGGAATGAACTTGCACATTCATTCCGGTGATCAAGACGGTTCATGTAAGCGGTGAAACAGGTGTTATTATATGGATATTTTGCCAGTTTGTCAATGCCTTTTTTTCAACTACTGGTTTAATGACAGCCGTTCCTTTTTGTGGTATATTCGGCATATCAACCCCTGAAAGGAGGGAAACGCATGAAGCGCATGGTTTCCTACGACAAGCTTTCAAAAAAGGAAAAGAAAGCGTATGACGAAAAGCGCCGCGTGGTATGGACGTTCAGCCCGGCGACCCGGAGAAAGGAAAGCGGAAAGGCGTACAGCCGGAAAAAGACGCGGAAATGGGATGAGGACGTCTCGTTTACCGCGTTTTTTGTTTGTCCCGTCTTCACGTCGATCCCCCGCCAATGCTTCGCAAATCACGCGGGCGATTTCAAACCACCGGTTTAATGACAGAACGGTTTTCCTGTGCTATCATAAGGCCATCGACAGGGGGAGAGCGCGAAAGCGAAGGCCCCCCGCCGAAGAAGTCCGGCAGAAAAACCGACTTCGGACATGCACCTCCGTCGGCAGGAGATCAGGCGTACACAGTAGCGCTGTCAGACGGCAGTCAGGAACCGGCAAGCCCATGTCTTCCGTTTCCAGGCCGTGAGGCACCCGTTTCCCCATAGTCAACCATTCCACCAAGGAGGTGGAACACTATGGAAGGTGTCAGCAGCAAACGACGATCGTTCTTTTACAGATAATTGATGAAAACATCTGATGTTTTTCATCGCGTCTGTCTGCTTCAATTGCATGTCAATGGACGCCCGCCACGGCCGGCGTGCGGACCATGGAAACCGGGAAACCAAAGGGAAAATCGCTTGGCTTTATCCGGGCGCTGTCACGGAATGGGAACGCCCGAAAGCAGCGGCACAGGACGCAAACAGGCGGTTGAAACGATGGCTTCTTCAGATCCAGGGAATGCGTTTTCTGCCAAGCTTCCCATCCGGCGGGCGTAAAAAGACAGCTTCCGCCGGAGGGGAAAATTCAAACCACAGGTTGAATGACAAACCGGAAAAACCGTGGTATGCTAAGCGCGTGGTCAGGGAAAAGCGGAAACGCTTCCCCGCCGCGAAACGGAGAGGTTCATCAAAGAGAACCTTCCGGAGCATCTTGACAACTGAAAAGCTGGAAAAGCAATCAGAAAAAGCGAACAGCAGGAAAGAAAAAACTTTCCTGTTCAATGAAGCCAAGCCAGAGAACCGGCTTCAGATGAACAAAGGGATTCCTCCAGGGCATAGGCGCACACAGCAGCGCTTGTCAGTTTCGCTTGAAAACGAAGGAATATCATTGCAGGGGTAAAGGAAAAGCCCCAGGCCGTGAAGCGCTCGTTCCCCATCGACCACCAACCGTTCCGAAAGGAGGCGCGGTCGCCCGTGGGTTAGCTGACAAGTCACTTGATTTTTCGACAAAACAAAAACAACAGCGTCTGTAAGCAGTGCCCAGGTTTTTTGCCCGGCGTTCATCAAGGCGTCCGTCACGACCGGCGTGGGAAACGCGGCGGCGGAACAATGGAAGAACAAGCGGCATGGCCTGACCCGACGGTACGGAACGGGAACAGAGGGCAGGCGGCGTGAAAAACGCGGCATGGCGCAAGGGAAACCAAAGAACCGAAGCGGCGCGGAACATTCTCTGGCAGGAAACCTTTCCCACCGGGTGGAAACGGGGAAATAAACGGCCCCGTTTCCACCCGGTGGGGATCAGGAGGATTTCAACCACAGGTTGAATGACAAACCGGAAAAACCGTGGTATCCTCCAAACAGACCACCGGGGAAGAGGAATAACCCCTTCCCCGCGAATGAAGCCGAGCCAGAGAACCGGCTTCAGATGAACAAGGGGCTTTCCCCCTTTAGCAGACTGGGCAAGGCGCATACAGCAGCGCTGTCAGATCGGAATTTATTCCGCCAGGGAAATCGCTTCCCAGGGGCAACACCCCAGGCCGTGAAGCACCCGTTTTCCCCAACGACCCCAACCGTTCCGGAAGGAGGCACGGTCGCCGATGGGTCACTGACAGACAGCAGTTTCATTATACGAATGATTTGATGAGTGATCATCGCGTCTGCTCAACCCAGGATTCTGCCTGAGGCATTTGCCCCAAATTCATCGGCGTCCGTCACGACCGGCGTGGGAAACGCAGCGGCGGAACAGCGGAAGAACAAACGTCATGGCCTGACCCGCGGAAACGGAACGGGGACAAAGGCAGGCGGCGTGCAAAACGCGGCATGGCGCGAGGGATTTCAAAGAACCAAGGCGGCGCGGAACATTCTCTGGCAGGATAGGTATTAGGCAATAGGCAGTAGGAAACGGGGTTTCAACAATTCCCCGTCTAATCCCTGATTCCTATTCCCTAATCCCTGAAATCCCGAAACGGGGAGGACACAGGAACAGCGATCAAGGATGGAACGCGGGGACGATGACGGTCCCCGGCAGAAAACGGCAAACGGCTTGCGGCGCTGAAATGCCCGTACTGTCCGGCCCGAATTGCAGCGAAGGAGGGCTGCCCTTTCTGCCCCGGCTTTCGGAAACGGCGAAAACGCCGAAAGCGCGGTGGTTCCGGCGCGCGGGAACGCCCCCGCGGGCCCATCCGGGGAGGCTGGAGAGAGATTCGATTGTATCCCCAGATAGCGTTCTTACGTCCTCGCGGCGGCTGAAATGCCGTCAGCATGGAGGAAAGGAGGAAAACGAATGAGCTATCTTGAAAGCTTGAAAACTGAGGCGAATTATACCCGCACCCTGAACGGGGCCAAGACCCACGGCAGCACCGGCGACGCCTGCTTAGACTTCTTCGCAGTAGCGGGCGGCATGCGCTACCGCAGGCGGAACGATCAGATCACCCTGTTCGACCGGGCGTACATCGAAACCCCGGAGCTGGCGGCCAAGCTGCTGTTCCATCTGCGGGACATCCGCGGCGGCATGGGGGAAAGAACGCTGTTCCGCACATTGCTTCGCCACGTGGCCTTTGCCTGGCCTGAAACCGCGAAAAAGAACACGAAGTACATCGCGGAATTCGGCCGCTGGGACGATCTGCTGTGCCTGCTGGGCACCCCCGCCGAGGAAGAAGCGGTACGGGTGATCAAGCTGCAATTAGTGGAAGATCAGGCCGCACTGAAAAAGCGCGAGTTAGGCGACGAGGACGCGCACATTTCCCTGCTGGCGAAATGGCTGCCCTCCGACAACACTTCCAGCCCCAAGACCTGCGCCAAGGCCCGCAAGCTGATGAAGCTGCTGGGCATGGACAGCAAGGAATACCGGGCTATGCTGACCGGCCTGCGCGCCCGCATCGGGCTGGTGGAGGAACACCTCACCAAAAAGCAGCCCGAAAAGGTGAACTATGAAGCCGTGCCCGCGCAGGCCATGCTGAAATACCGCTGCGCCTTCGCGAAAAAAGACAGCGGACGGTTCAGCAGCTTCTTGGGTGAAGTAAAAAGCGGAAAGAAGCGCATCCATGCGGACACGCTCTTTCCCTACGAAGTGCTTCGGCCCTTCTTCAACGGCGGTTACTGGAGCGTTACCGACCCCAAAGGCATGGCCACGCTGGAACAACTGTGGAACTGCCTGCCCGGCGAGATCGGAAGCGCCAACGCCATCAGCGTGGTGGACACCTCCGGCTCCATGTACTGCTCCCAGGGTTCGCTCAAGCCCGCGCTGATTTCCCAGGCCATGGGCCTGTACTGCGCCGAACGGTGCCAGGGTGTGTTCCACAACCACCTGATCACCTTCGAGAGCACGCCGCACCTGATGGAAATCAAAGGCGCGACCCTGCGGGACAAGCTGCGCTACATCGGCACCCTGCCCTGGGGCGGCAGCACCAACCTGGAAGGCGTATTCGACCTGATCCTGCGCACGGCGGTGAACGCCCACGCGAAGCAGGAAGAAATGCCCGCTGTGCTCTATATCTTCTCCGATATGGAGTTCAACTGCGCCATGCGCAACGCGGACAAAACCGTGTACGAAGCGTGCAAGGAGAAATTTGAGGCGCACGGTTATCAGATGCCCGCCGTTGTGTTCCACAACGTGAACAGCTGGCAGATGCAGGCCCCCGTCACTGCCCACACCAAAGGCGCGGCCCTGCAAAGCGGAGCGAGCACCCACGCCCTCAAAGAAAAGTTTGACGGCAACATCACCCCCATGGATCACATGCTGCGGGTGCTGAACGGAGAACGCTACAGCATGATCCATGCGTGACTTTTCCCGGCCGACCAGACTTCCCGTGAAGGGGAGGTCTTTTTTTGTTTTTGGATTCCGCGTTTTCTCCGGGCACGGCGGATAGATTTGACGCATGGCCAAAAAGCGCGTATAATCCAAAGCGACAAATGAATAGCCGGTGTATCTGCGCAGCAATGCGCGGCGGCACGGGGCAAACGCTGCTGCCGGCGTTTTTTCCTGCCGTCATGGGAACGCGGATGAAATTTCCGGGCTATCCCAGTAACCGTGAAGCGGACGAACGCGCGAGGACGCCACTGCGGGCGCGGGCGGAGCAAGGCCGATTTTCGCTTTGCTCTCCGGCCTGTGGGAAGGTGCGCAAGTAGGATGAAGCCAAGCCGGGAGACCTGTTTACATCGTTACGTACCCCTGGGGATGGGAAACGCTATTGACCCGTGCATTTGGATGCAAGGTCTTTTGGTGTTCCTCTGGGGGGATGCTTTTCCGCGCTGGAAAAGCGTCCTCGCTGGTTCATTTGGCAGAATGTATGCAAGGAGGACAAACCATGACCAAGAAACTGACCGCGCTGCTGCTGGCCGCGCTGCTGACCCTGTCCCTCTGCCCCGCGATGGCGGACGCCGCTGGCGTCACCGTGACCGATATGAAAGGCCGGGAAATCACGCTTTCCGAGCCTGCCGCCCGCATCGTGGCCCTCACCGCCGCCGACTGCGAGATCCTGTGCGCCCTGGGCTGCGAGGACGCGCTGGTGGGCCGGGGCGAATACTGCGATTATCCCGCCTCTGTGCTGGACAAGCCCTCCGTGCAGAGCGGCTATGAAACCAACATCGAGCAGATCATCGCCCTGCAGCCCCAGGTGGTGCTGATGTCCACCATGGCCCAGACCGAAGAACAGGTGGAAGCCCTGGAAAACGCGGGCGTGAAGGTGGTCGTCAGCGACGCCCAGGATATCGAGGGCGTGTACACCGCCATCGGCCTGATCGGCGCGCTCATGGGCAAGGACGCGGAAGCGGAAGCCCTGGTGGCGGATATGCGGGCCGCTTTTGCGGGGATCGCCGATAAGGCCGAAAACACCGGCAAGACAGTGTATTTTGAAGTGTCTCCCCTCCAGTGGGGCCTGTGGACCGCCGGGAAGGGTACCTTCATGGACGAACTGGCCACCCTGTGCGGCCTGACCAACGCCTTTGCGGATCTGGACGGCTGGGCCGAAATCTCCGAGGAACAGGTGCTGGAGCGCGACCCGGACTACATCGTGACCATCCAAATGTACTACGGCGAAGGCCCCACCCCCGTGGAGGAAATCAAGGGCCGCCCCGGCTGGGACGCCCTGAAGGCCGTGCAGAACGACGATATTCTCAACGCCGATTACAACGAAATCTCCCGTCCCGGCCCCCGGCTTACGGACGCGGCAGAAACCCTGTACACCTTCGTCAGCGACGAGATTCAGGAACCCGCCGCCTGACAGAACTTTCGGCGCGGGAAGGGCTGGCAGCGGCCCTTCCCCCTGAGGAGAAATATGATCGAAATACGAGAAATCGCTTTAACGGAGGACAGGGTGCAGCAGCTGATCGCCCTGTCCCAGATGTGGGTGGACGAAAACATCTCCCACGGCCTGGTAAAAAACAGCCGGGAGGACATCAAGGAGCCTGTTTTCGCCGCTCTTGAGGGAGAAAAGATCGTGGGCTACGCCTTCGGCCACGCTTATATCAAGGAAAAGAAAACTGATTCCGTCCCCGTGGGCAGCCGGTGCTTCGACGTGGACGAACTGTACGTGGCGCCCGCTTACCGTTCCCGGGGCGTCGGCGGGCGGCTGTTTCGGGCCGTCGAAGAATACGCCAAAACCCAGGGGGATTATCTCACCCTGGCTACTTCCACTAAGGATTACAGGCGGGCGCTGCATTTTTACGCGGAACGGAACGGCATGGATTTTCACAGTGCCTATTTGACAAAGAAGCTATGAAGCGAGAACGTTTTTCCGCGGGGGAATACCTGCTGTTTTCCCTGGCCTTGCTTGCGGTGATGCTGCTGTGCGTGTGCGTGGGCAGCGTGTCCCTGCCCGTGGGCGGCACGCTCACGGCCATCTGGAACAGCCTGTTCGGCCTGCCCGTGCCGGAGGGGGTGCCCAAGGCCATCATCCTGTCGGTGCGTCTGCCCCGGGTGCTGTGCGTGGCCCTGGTGGGGGCGGCGCTTTCCCTGTGCGGGGCGGTGATGCAGGGCTTATTGCGCAACCCCCTGGCCGACGGCAGCACGCTTGGCGTATCGGCGGGGGCGTCCTTAGGCGCGGTGATCGCCCTGGCCTTCGGCGTGGCCATCCCCGGCCTGCCCTACGCGGGCACCATGGGCATGGCTATGGCTTTCGCTTTCGGGTCGCTCATGATGATTTTGGCCCTGGCCTATGCCTTGGACCGGTCCTTCTCCACCCACTCCATCATCCTGATCGGCGTGATTTTTTCCATGTTCGCTTCGGCGCTCATGAGCCTGGTGATCTCCTTTTCCGGGGACAAGATCAAGTCCATCACCTTCTGGACCATGGGCAGCCTGTCCGGCAGCACCTACGGTTACGCCCTGATCCTGCTGTGCGCCCTGCTGCTCTGCGGCGGCGTGATGCTGTCCCACAGCCGGGAACTGAACGCCTTCGCCGTGGGCGAGGACAACGCCCGCCACGTGGGCGTGAACGTGAAGCGGGTGAAGCTCACCCTGCTCATCGCCGTTTCGGTACTCATCGGCGTATGCGTGTCCATCGGGGGCGCCATCAGCTTTGTGGGGCTGGTCACGCCTCACATGGCGCGCATGCTGGTGGGGCCGAACCACAAGCGGCTGCTGCCCGCCTCCCTGTTCGCGGGGGCCGTGTTCCTGCTTTTGTCCGATTTGGCGGCGCGCACGGCGCTGCGGCCCATTGAGCTGTCCATTGGCGTGGTCACCAGTTTAGTGGGGGCGGTGGCCTTCGTGATCATTTTCCGCAGTACACGGAAAGGCGGGGGAAACGCATGCTGAACGCGGAGCATATTACCGTGCGCTTTGGCAATTATACCGCTGTGGAAGACGTGTCCTTCCGCCTGAACGCCGGGGACTGGCTCATGCTGGCCGGACCCAACGGCGCGGGCAAAAGCACCCTGGTGAACGCTTTGGGCCAGGCCCAGAGTGTGCCCTATACCGGGCGCTTCCTGCTGGAGGGAAAAGACCTCTGCACCCTGCGGCCCGCCGCCCTGGCCCGGGAGATCGGCGTCCTCAGCCAGCGCAACCGGGTGGAATACGCCTACACGGTGGAAGAGATCGTGGGCCTGGGCCGGTACGCCCACGAAAAAGGCTTCCTTTCCCACCGGGACGGCGAAGGGAAGGAAGCGGTGGAACAAGCGCTTGAATTGACGGGGTTGACCCATCTGCGCCGCGCCAGCACCCTCACCCTGTCCGGCGGCGAACTGCAGCGGGTGTTCCTGGCCCAGGTGTTCGCCCAGAACCCCCGCATTTTGGTGCTGGACGAACCGGTCAACCACCTGGATCTAAAGTATCAGCAGCATATTTTTGATTTGATTTCCGCCTGGCGGCATCGGGAAAGCCGCGCCGTGCTTTCCGTGGTGCATGATTTGAGCCTGGCCCGGCGCTACGGCACGGCTGTGCTGCTGATGCACCGGGGAAAATGCGTGTCCCAGGGAGAAATGGACGCGGTGCTTACCCCGGAGCGCCTGAAGGAAGTATATGAAATGGACGTGTACGCCTGGATGCGGGAGTTGACGGAAATGTGGAGAAGGAAAGGAAGGATCCTTTGAAATCAAGAAAAAAGAGGCTGCTTGTCTTTCTGTGGGCGCTGGTGATTGCGGAAGCGGTGATGATTTTCTGTTTTTCCGCGCAGAACGGAGAACAATCCATACTGACCAGTACCGGAATCACAGCTTTTGTGATGCGCCTGGTGACGCCTGGCTTTGACAGCATGAGCGAGGCCGAGCAGATGGCAATCATCGGGCAAGCCAGCCATTTTGTGCGCAAAGCCGCCCATTTTACGGAGTTCGCCATGTTGGGGGCCTCCCTCCGGCTGCTGTTCCACGTCCTTTCCCTGCGGCGGCCCGTCCTGTTCGCCTGGGCCGCGGGCGCCCTGTACGCCTGCACCGACGAAGTGCATCAAATGTTCGTGGACGGCCGGGGAGCCATGTGGCAGGACGTGTGCATCGACAGCGCCGGGGTGCTTGCCGCCGTCCTGCTGGCAACGCTGTGGCTGCAATGGCGGGCAAAAAGAAGGCGGCGGAGATGATGATCTGCATGATCTGCGGGGAAAGCAAACTTTTCCTTGACAAAACTCCCTGAAATGGCGATAATGAAGCGTACATTTTAAGGAAGGAATGATTTGAAATGGGTCAGCTTACGATGGACAAGTTAGTGGCTCTGTGCAAGGTGCGGGGCTTTATTTTTCCGGGCAGCGAAATTTACGGCGGCCTGGCGAACAGTTGGGACTACGGCCCCCTGGGCGTGGAATTCAAGAACAACGTAAAAAAGGCGTGGCTCAAAAAGTTCGTGCAGGAGAGCAAGACCAACGTGGGCCTGGACAGCGCCATTTTGATGAACCGCATGGTGTGGGTGGCTTCCGGCCACGTGGGCACCTTCAACGACCCCCTCATGGACTGCCGCGCCTGCAAGGCCCGCTTCCGGGCGGACAAGCTGATCGAGGACTGGGGCAAGGCTCACGGGGAAGAGATTCAGGCCGACGGCTGGACCAACGAGCAGTATGAATCCTTTATCGCCGAACACGACATCGTGTGCCCCACCTGCGGCAAGAAGGATTTTACCGGCATCCGCAAGTTCAACCTCATGTTCAAGACCCACCAGGGCGTCACCGAGGACAGCGCCAACGAAATCTACCTGCGCCCCGAAACGGCCCAGGGCATTTTCGTGAACTTCAAGAACATCGTGCGGGCCACCCGCAGGAAGCTGCCCATGGGCGTGGCCCAGGTGGGCAAGTCCTTCCGCAACGAGATCACCCCCGGCAACTTCATTTTCCGCATCCGGGAATTTGAGCAGATGGAGCTGGAATTCTTCTGCAAGCCCGGCACCGATTTAGAATGGTTCGATTACTGGCGGGGCTACTGCCGGGATTGGCTGCTGAAATTGGGCATCAAGGAAGAAGCCCTGCGCCTCCGCGACCACAGCAAGGAAGAGCTGGCCTTCTATTCCAAGGCCACCACGGACTTTGAATTCCTGTTCCCCTTCGGCTGGGGCGAGCTGTGGGGCATCGCCGACCGCACGGATTACGACCTGACCCAGCACCAGAACACCTCCGGCGAGAGCATGGAATACATCGACCCCGTGACCAACGAGCGCTACATTCCTTACGTGATCGAACCCTCCCTGGGCGCGGACCGCGTGACCCTGGCGTTCCTCTGCAACGCCTACGAAGAAGAAGAGCTGGAGGGCGGCGACGTGCGCACGGTGCTGCACCTGCATCCCGCTCTGGCCCCCTTCAAGGCCGCCGTGCTGCCCCTGCAAAAGAACAAGTTAGGCGGACTTGCCACCCAGATCCACGAAGAATTGAGCAAGTACTTCATGGTGGACTACGACGAGACCGGCTCCATCGGCAAGCGTTACCGCCGCCAGGACGAGGTGGGCACCCCCGTGTGCATCACCGTGGACTTCGAGACCGAAGAAACCGGCACCGTCACCGTTCGCGACCGCGACACCATGGAACAGAAGCGCATCCCCGTTTCCGAACTCAAGCAGTATATCGAGGATATGCAGCAGTTCTGATAACATCAATTCTATGGAAAAACGGCTGTCCATTGCGGGCAGCCGTTTTTCCATAGGATGTATCGTTTTTTCTGTTCGTCATTATTGGATCAGGAAGGGCATTCCCAGCTGGAAGCCCCAGGCCGCGTCGTCGGTACACAGCACCGCGTTGGGGCAGTTGTCAAAGGCTGTTTCATCCAGGGAAGGCTGCTTAAGCTCCACCAGGCGCAGGGCGGCATTATCCGCAAAGGCGTAAGCGCCCACCTGCTCCACGCTGTCCGGCAGGATCGCTGTCTGCGCGCCGGTATTCCTGAACGCTTCCCGCTCGATCACCCGCGTGCCTTCGGGGATTTGCAGCACGTCCCCCGTGGGCAGGGCTTCCACCGTCACCGTGACCGCTTCCCCAAAGGCGGAAACCTTTTCCCGCCACTGAATCGCCAGAGCAAAGGTGATTTCCCCCGTTTCCTCCAGGGGAAGCAGCGCCGTTCCGTTCTGACAGACCACCGTTTCTCCATCCGGGAGAACCACCGTCTCCGTCTCGTCCTCCAATCGCACCGCCACCTGATAGCCGGGGAAACCCACGGCGCTGCTGAAGGTATAGGCGGAGGGCGTATATGCCGAAAAATCCAGGGCGGTACACGCGACGGAAGCAGACCAATCGCTGGCTACCTCGTCCCGAACGCCCGCAAAGCGGATACTGAACGCGCCGGAGCCGAAATCTCCCGGCACAAAGCGCCAGGTTCCGTCCTGGTCGAGTTCCGCCGCTTCCTGCGCGGTTTCCGTTTCCCCGTCGGCGGGCTGGTAGGTGATTTGAGCCAAAAAGCCGTCGTATTCGTAGCCCGTGTTCCAATACGTGAACGCGGCTTCCTGATGCTCGTACACCGTTCCCACCGCCGTGACAAACGTGGGCGCCGGGGGTTTGCCGTCCAGGTATCGCCACCCGGCCAGCGCGCGCTGATCCTCGCTGTACGCGTCCTCGCCGTACGCATACACGATCCGGGTGCTGCCCACGGGAATCACATAGCCTTCCTCCGCAGTGCCCGATATGCAGCCCACCAGGAACAGCTTGTCCGGATAACCCACCATGCCGGTATCGCAGTTGGTCACGTCCACCAGATAATTTCGCCCGTCGCTCATGGTCACCACGTTCCACATATGGTTGCCGCCGTCCATGGTGCCGCTGGGAGAGATGACCGCCAGGCCGCGCTTGGACAGCTCGTTCAAATACTGGAACGCCTTGGCGTACCCCTCGCACACCACCGTGGTTTCCGGGTCGCCGTCAAACACCCAAATCAGCTGCCAGGGATTGCCGTAGGGCGTATTGGCATTGTACGCCGCGGCGTAGTTGTAGGAAGCCAGCTCGCAAATGGCGTTTTTGTACGCCGTCAGGCGCGCGAAATCGTCCAGATCCTTATACTGATCCGCGATATCCTGGGCGTTTTGCGCCGCCGTGTTCACCGTCTGGCCCACCGTGGGATCCGTCTGATAGGGTCCCGCCTCGGATGCGTATTCCTGCGCCACCGACATCTTGATCGTCACGTCGCCCACCAGGGTCACCGTATAGCCGTTGGTGCCAAAGCCGGGATATTCTATCTGGCATCCGCCGCCCTGCGCTTTGTTGTACCAATACAGCTCATAGGGGCAGTCCGCCATCAGGGCGTGGAGGATTTCTCCCAGATCGAAACTTTTGAGTACATTGCTTACGGCCTCTATGGCTTCGTCGGTAAAGCTGTTGCCCGCCACAAGGGTTTCCACGCCTAACTCTTCTTTGGTATATGTAAGCTGATCGTACACATCTTCCGCCGGGAACGTAAAAACCGTGGAGGTCAGCGTACCGGCGGCCACCTGAGCAATCTGATCGCTCAGCGCCAAATACAGCTTCTTATTGGTTCCCGTCAGGTTGTTTCCGGCCAGCTGTACGCTCCGCGTCGCCGTGATTTTCGTTCCCGCGTACAGCGTTTTTTCAATGTACCCTTCCACCAGCGCCTGCCGATTCTTTTCGCCGTCCGCTTTTTCCGTTACCGCCTCGGCGGGTAGGGCGCCCATGATCGTTTCCGCGCGCGCCCCTCCCACCGGTATTCCGAACAGCAAAAGCGCCGCACACATCGCCGCCGCCAGCGCGGCCAATCGCTTTTTCACGCTTCCTCGCCTCCGTCCGCGTTCATCCTGTTTCCTTCACTATACCCCATGAAGCCGGTTTTGGCAAGTCCGTATAATACTAAAATCTGCTAAAAAATTGACATCTAATCGGTCTTTTTTGCCCTGGCGTTGCTTCATTCCGGTCAACGTAGCGCTGCTACGCCTCCCTCCATTCAGCTTAGCCAGGGCGAAAAAAATCCTCGATCATCTTGTCTCTTTTTTATCAGATTTTAGTATAAGGATTATTCGTCAAAAAAACAGGAAGTCTCCCAAGCCTTTCGGCCCGGGAGACTTTCTTTGTCTTCACGGAGGCTTTTTGCGGCCTCCGAATGGGGTTACTTCATTTCGCTCAGGTTGGTGCAGCCCTTGAAGGCATACGCGCGGATCACGGTGATGCTGTCGGGCAGATCAATGGATACCAGCGTGGTATTGCCTTCGAAGGCGCTCTGGCCGATTTCCGTTACGGTCCAGTCTCCCACCTTACCGAGGATTTCCAGGGTGGAAGCGGTGCCCTGATATGCAACCACGGCGCAGGTCGTATCCGTCAGCTTTTTATAGACCACGCCGTTCTCAATGACGGCGGGCGTGCCGACGGTTATGGTCGCTTCATTGGATTCCGTGCTGCCGATGTCGTTGGTGGCGACGCACCGCACCTGATAGGTGATGCCGTCGATGCCGGAAGTGAAGGTCAGGGTGGCGGTGTCAACGCCCTGCCATTCGCCGTCCCCAGGCAGATCGACCCAGCCGAGATCCTCGCTCACGTAGACCTGCCACTGATAGGTGGGATCGCCGGACGCGGCCACGGTCAAGGTGACGGGGACGTCCTTTTCGGTTGTGGCGTCTTCCGGCTGGGTGGTGAACACGGGAGCGGTGAGGATGGCAAAGGTTGCCTCGTCGGATCCCGTGCTGCCCGCCGTGTTGATGGCGACGCAGCGGTACTTGTAGGTCGCTCTGAGAGCGGTCGCGTCGAGGGTAAGCGTCGTTCCTTCGTCGGTAACGGCGATCCGCCAGGTGGTGCTGTTGGTCAGCTTGGTCCAGCCATTGCCGTTGTTCTTGTCGAGCTGCCACTGATAGCTGTCGGCATTAGACGCGGCGGCGGTGAAGGTGACTTCTGCGCCCAATTCGACCGCGGCGTCTTCCGGCTGGATGGTGAACACGGGAGCGGTGAGGATGGCAAAGGTTGCCTCGTCGGATCCCGTGCTGCCCACCGTGTTGATGGCGACGCAGCGGTACTTGTAGGTCGCTCTGAGAGCGGTCGCATCGAAGGTAAGCGTCGTCGTTCCTTCGTCGGTGACGGCGATCCGCCAGGTGGTGCTGTTGGTCAGCTTGGTCCAGCCATTGCCGTTATTCTTGTCGGCCTGCCACTGATAGCTGTCGGCGTCGGACGCGGCGGCGGTGAA
>CAJOJQ010000026.1 GCA_905234985.1 uncultured Christensenellaceae bacterium | reverse complement strand
ATATTCTCAACTTTTCGCCGCTTTGAGCACCTTGGCCGCGCTTACGCACGGAAAATTGGCCGACGCAACCTAATATCGGAGGTTATTGGAGGTTGCCTACCATAAAACCCTCCCCTTATTTCAGCGATTTAGCGAACGCCGCCGCAGCCGCCAGGTCCTCGCTGTTGGGCCTGCCCTTGTGCATGGCCTTGAATTCGCCCTTGCAGTGAAATTCGCGCGCGTCCATGGGGATGCCCACCTTTTCCGCCTCGGCCTTGACCTTTTTGTAGGTGGAATTCAGCAAAGCCGCCGAGCCGAAATTGACGATTTTTCCGATTTTGTTCTTATCCAGAGAGCGAACGAAGGCCCGCACCTCGGGATCAATGGTGAAGGCGTAATAGGAATTTCCCAGGAACAGCACATCCACCTTTTCCGTCACCGGTTCGGTGATGGGCAGCGCCTGCACGCCCAGCGCGTCGGCTATGGCCTCCGCCAGCCTTTTGGTGTTCCCCGTTTTCGTGTAATACCTGACCGCTGCTTTCATTTTCCATTCCTCGCTTTCCTTTTATTGCAAATGCCAGGGCATTTTTTCGGCCTTGATTTCCTGCCAAGGACGGCTGACCGCCTCCGTGACCAGCAGCCAAAAATAGGCGTCCTCCAGCGCTTCCGCCAGGGGGTAGGGAGATTCGCCGCCGGAAAGGTAGCTTTCCATATCCAGCAGCATGGAAGCGATAGCAAATTCATCCTGCACCGTGTCCGGGGCCAGCTCCGCCGTCCAGTTCCGCCGCCTGTCCCGCAGGGCCTGCGTGTCCAGGCAGGCGTATTTCCCCGGCAGCTCCGGCGTCAGGGCGCGCCTGATCGGGCGGTTTTCAGCTTCTAAATATAAGAGCTGCGTATCGCTCCATTCGCCTTGCGAACCCCGAACGGTAATATGCCGGGAACGGATATAGGAACGGTACTGGATGGGGCAGAAATCATAGATTGCCTGCTTTCCCGAGGCAAAAGAAATGTGAATCGTATCCCGCGCCGCCTCCGTCACCCGCCCATCGGTAATGGCTCCGTAGCGGGAATCAGTTTCCACGGCCCGATTGTTCAGGCGCGTTCCCCGCAGGGTATAGGCTTCGCCCACGGGGATTTGCAGGGCTTTCCGGATCAGGCTGGCCGCGTGATAATCATGCACCAGGGAAATATAGGCGGAGGAAGGCTGTCCTATCAGATTTTGGGCAACGGCGTTCAGCCCCGCCGCGATCAGCGGCTGGCGGTGGTACTGTTCGCAGCAGACGATTTTCGCGCCGCGCTGCCCCGCTTCCCAGAGGCGGCGCAGCTTTTCCATTGTGTCCCCCACGGGAGTTTCCGTTACCACGGGAAAGCCGCGCCCAATCCATTCCTCCGAAACCTCCGCCACATGGCCGCGATCCACGGCGATCACGATGAAATCCGGACAGAAAGCGAGGCACGCGCCCACATCGGTGACGGCGTGTACGCCCGTATGGCGCTTCATGAGATTGGCTTTTTCTTCCGACCGGCAGAGAAACAGGGCGCTGAACAGGTCAGGATAGGTTCGGGCGATCCTGCCGAAGTATTCCGCCCGATATCCCGAACCGACGATCACATAGCGAAGCATGAAAAGCGCTCCTTTCCGTCACCAATTCATAGGATGAATCACGGCGGGGTCGATGTGCTTTACGTCCGGGGAGCCGGTGCGCACCATCATGGCTTTCAGTTCGTTGGTCATGCGGCGGATCACCTGGGCGGCGGCTTCGGGGCCGCCCTTTTCCAGCGGCTCCATGAGGGGGCGGCCAATGGAAACGGCGTCGGCCCCCAAGGCCAGGGCCTTGAACGCGTCGAAACCGTCCTGAATGCCGCCGTCCACGATCAAAAGGAAATCCTTTCCCACCTGTCTGCGGATTTCACTGACAAGCATGGCAGGCGGCGTCGCCCAGCGCATCAAGCCGTTGTGGTGGCTCAAAATCACTCCGGCGCATCCTATTTCCTTACAAACCAGCGCGTCATGGACGCTCAGCGCCCCCTTGATAATAAAGGGCAGCCGGGCGGCCTTGATCCATCGCTTCAAATTGTCCAAGGTGGGCAGCTTCATTTGCAGGCCCAGAACCGAGGAATCTTCATCGTCGTTCACGTTCACGGAATGCTCCACGTCCATGCCCACGGCCAGCGCCCCGTTCTGTTCCGCGCAGGAAAGGCGGGACAGGATGGCGTTTTCGTCGGCGTAGGGCTTCACGATCTTGATGACCTGCGCGCCGGTACGCAGGGTTTCTTCCAATTCGGCATTGCTGCCCATGCCGATGCAGCAGGCGGCGTTGGCCAGCTTCGCGGCCTGGGCCAGGGCGGACATGCCGGGCTTTAAGTGGCTCAGGGCGGCGGTCATGACGGGCGTATCAAAGTTTTGGCCCAGCAGCGTGACCTTCGCGGTGGAATGAACGGCGCCCACGATGCGCCCCTCCACCAGCAGGGAATCCAGATAGCGGCGGTTGATGGCGATGGAATCGCCGGGATGTTCGTTTGCCATGGTACGTCCCTCCTAAATGGAAATATGGGCTTTCTCCGCCTCCGCCGCCACATAGGCGTAGGCTTTTTCGTATTCCTCAAAGGTCTGCATATGCTCCAGCAGCACGGGCGCGTCGGCGGGCAGGTAACGGTTCATGATGGTCAGCACGTTTTGGAAATTGAGGTCGCCCTCGCCGGGGCTGCATTCCTCCAGGATGGTGGTCAGCCGGGTGGGGTGCATGCGCGTATCCTTTATATGGGTGCTTTTGATATAGGGGGCTAAGGTGCGGAAGCATGCGTCGATGAAGCCCTCCGCGTCCAAATACCGCCGGGGACAGTTGATCATGTTCACAAAGTCCATGTGCGCGCCGAACTGCTTCCTGTCCACGTCCCGGATGAGCTGCAAGTAAGCCTCCGGCCCGTCGGGCACCATCCAGGGCATGGGTTCGATGCAGTAAAACGCCCGGTCGGGCTTCACGCTGTCGATGATGTCCCGGATGGAAGCAATGATTTTTTCATAGGTTTCCGGGGTGAAATTGCTTTTGTCGGCGGCATCCCACCCCGCGGCGCTTTGGGTACCCACGATGTTGACGCAGCAGGGAATGCCCCAGACGTCCGCAAGCGCCAGCTGCTCCTTGGCATAGGCCACATTCGCGGCGGCTAAAGCGGGGTCGGGGTCAAACAGGTTTTTCCACACGCCCGCCTCCGCGATGACCGCTCCCTGCCGTTTCGCGGCGGCGCAGTACGCGGCGATTTCGGTCTTTGGCGTATGGCAGGTAAAGGGCGCGGTGACGGCCTTGAAGCGCGACTGTTTCAGCAATTGTTCCCATTCCTCCGGGGTTCCGTACCGCCCGGCCACGGTTCCTCCTAACAGCATTGATGACCACCTCTTTTTATTCCGTACAAAATTTGGATTGACATTTGGACAGATTGCAGCTATCATCATTTTACCCCCTAAAGTTTACTCTAAGTCAATAGCGGCGGGAGGAAAACATGAACGAATTTTTAAAAAACGTATCGGACACGGCCGCGCCCTATGGCACGGCGGTTTTGTGGTGGCTGGGCCAGATGGGCCTCATGGTGAAAATGGGGGAAACGGTGCTGTGCGTGGACTGCTATGCCGCCGAAAACGCCGAAAGGCAGGCGCCGCCGCCCTTTCCCGTGGAAGAAGCGGCAGGCGTGACCGCTTTCTTAGGCACTCATGACCATGCGGACCACATAGACCATCCTTCCTGGCGGGTATGGGCGCAAAAATGCCCCGACGCGCTGTTCGTTTTTCCCAAAATGCACCGGGAGAGCGTGCTTTCCAACGGTGTCAGCGAAAAGAACTGCCGGGGCCTGAACGACGGCGAAAGCTGCCAAATTGGAGAAATCACGGTACATGCCATTGCCGCCGCCCATGAATTCCTGGCGCGTGACCCGGAAACGGGGCTGTACCCCTGTCTGCAATACATCATCGAAGGCAACGGCCTGCGCATCTACCACGCCGGGGACACCCTGCGCTATGAAGGCATGCTGCCGAAGCTTCGGGCTTTCGGCCCCATCGACGCGGCGCTTTTGCCCATCAACGGACGGGACGGCGCGCGCTACAGGCGGAACTGCATCGGCAATATGACCTTCCAGGAAGCCGCCGATTTAGCGGGAGAATTGCGCCTCCATCTGGTGATCCCCGGACATTGGGATATGTTCGCCGATAACCCCGGCGACCCGGCGGCCTTCGCCGATTATTTGGACGCAAAATATCCCGGCCAGGTTCCCTGTTTGATTCCTGAACGCCTTGCGCCCATTTTCGTAAAAGCCCGTATACTGTGAGGTGCTTCTGAAATGACGGAAAAGGTGTATCAAACGGCCCGCGGCCCCATTCATTATTGGGTCAATGAAAAAGCGGAACGCAAAGCGCCGCAGCTGGTTTTTCTGCCCGGCCTCACGGCGGATCATCGGCTGTTCGACCGGCAAATGGCGTTTTTTGAAGGAAAATATCCCGTGTTGGTATGGGACGCGCCGGGGCACGCGGCCTCCTGGCCCTTTGAACTAACCTTTACGCTCATGGACAAAGCTGAATGGCTGAATGAAATCCTTGCGCGGGAAGGATTCGTTTCACCCGTCCTCATCGGCCAGTCTATGGGCGGATATGTGGGGCAGGCTTACGCCCAGCAATTTCCGGATAAGCTGAAGGGCTTCATTTCCATTGATTCCGCCCCCTTGCAGCGGCAATACGTGACGGCGCTGGAAATTTGGCTGCTGAAGAAAATGGGGCCGGTTTACCGTTATTATCCGTGGAAATCCCTGCTGAAAACAGGCTCCAACGGCGTGGCCGTTTCCGCATACGGCAGGCAATTGATGCGCGATATGATGACGGTGTACGAGGGGAATCAGGAACGGTACGCCCATCTCTCCGGCCACGGCTACCGGATGCTGGCGGAAGCCATGGAAGCGAATCTCCCCTACCGCATCCCCTGCCCGGCGCTGCTGATCTGCGGGGAAAAGGATCGGGCGGGTTCCACCGTGCGGTACAATAAAGCGTGGCACGAAAAATCAGGCACTCCCTTGGAATGGATCAGGGACGCGGGACACAATGCCAACACCGATCAGCCGGAGCGCGTGAACGCCCTGATCGACGCGTTTGCCAAAAAAATGTGACAGGCGGAGGGAAAGAAAAATGGCTTCAAGCAAGGAATATTTGGATTTCATTTTAGATCAGCTTTCCGAAGCGGAGGGGATCTCCTTTCGGGCCATGATGGGCGAATACATCCTCTACTGCGGCGGCAAGGTGGTTGGCGGCATTTACGACGACCGTTTTCTGGTCAAGCCAACAAAGTCCGCCATCCAAATGATGCCGGACGCGGAAAAGGAATTGCCCTACGAAGGGGCCAAGGAAATGCTGCTGGTGGACAACGTGGAAAACCGGGCGTTCCTGAAAGAACTGATCGAAGCGGTAGCCGCAGAATTGCCCGCCCCGAAGAAAAGAAAATAGAATCATTCCTCCGCCGTTTCCGGCTCGGTGAAATCCGGATCCGCCGGGGGCATATGCTGGCAGCAGTAGAGCAGGGCGTCTTCCCCGTTGTCCTCATAATAGCGCTTGCGCACGCCCACGTATTCAAAGCCTAAGGACTGGTACAGGCGCTTGGCCGCTTCATTGCTTTTGCGCACCTCCAGGGTGGCGTACACCACGCCCAAATTGGAAGCGTACTGTATAAGGCCCGCAGTGAGCTGCCTTCCCACGCCCTGGCCCCGCCAGCTTTCGGCCACGGCCACGTTGGTCACGTGGGCCTCGTCCAGCACGATCCATGCCCCAGCGTAGCCGATCACCGCGCCGTTCTGCTCCGCCACCAGATATCGGGCGCAGGCGTTGGTGGTCATTTCTTTGACAAAATCCTGCCGCGACCAGGGCCGGGCGAAGGTGGCGGCTTCAATGGAGTGTACCGCGTCCACGTCGTCAAGCGTCATGCGGCGGATTACTGTTCCAATCAAAGTAACATCTCCTCTGATATAGAAAACAGGGATAGAGTGCAGAGTTGAGAGTGGAGAGTTGAGATAAATCTTGTCATACATGTTAGTTGACCGTCTGTTTGATCGACTAAAAAAATCTCAACTCTCAACTCTCCGCTCTCAACTCCAAAAAATCCTTATTTGTGTAGATTCACTTATAAGGGCCGGAGATTTTTTTGCCTTTCCGCCTGGGGTGGGCGCAGGTACAGGGGGGACAGGTTTTTATAATCCACCGCCTGATCGGTTTTATTCCAAGCTAAATACGCGGCGGCGGCGGGGCGCAGGAAGGCCAGATGCGGCGGGGCGAACAGCGCCCGGTCGCCCAAGATGCCCTGAATAGCGTTCCTGTGTACCGGCATGCCGTCCCCCAAGAACAGCATGGGCTGACCGAAGGCCGCCGCCTTTTCCAAATATTCTTCCAGCTTGACGGGTTCGTCCGGCAATAAGCGTTTTAGGTTTTCACCCTGGAACGCCGCGCCGTACACCTGCCCTGCCCGGGCGTCCTGAATGGGGCAAATCACGCCCGCAAAGGGCTGCACCCCCGCCGCCATGGCCTCCAAAGCGTCCACGGCAATGCAGGGCTTGCCCGACGCGTGGGCCAGGGCTTTCACCGTACTTACGCCGATGCGCACGCCGGTAAAGGAGCCGGGGCCAACCGTGACAGCGAAATAATCCGTATCGCCCATTTCCAGCCCCGCCCGGCGGTACGCTTCCTCCGCCATGGGCAGGATGGACTGGGAATGGGTGAAGGCGTTGACGGCCATGCCCTCGTAGCGCACCGCGCCGTCCTGCATCAGCGCCACGCCCGCCACCGGCCCAGAAGTGTCCAAACAGAATAAGATCATTTCACCTGCTCCTCCGAAAAAAGGAATCCGCCCACGGGTTCAAAGGCAATTTCCCGGGTGTTTTCGTCCAGGGTTTTTATCGTTACGTTCAAGCGCCTGCCCGGCACGTATTCCGGGGCTTGCTCGCTCCATTCGATGAGCGCCACGCCGTCGCCGTTCAATTGCTCCTGAAAACCCATTTCGGCGATTTCCTCGGGATCGTGAATCCTGTACCAGTCAAAATGATACAGGGGACAGCGGCCCTCGTCGTACATATTCAAAATGGTAAAGGAAGGGCTGGGCACCGGGCCGGATACGCCTAAGCCCCGGGCAATACCCCGGGCCAGCTCGCTTTTCCCCGCGCCCAAATCGCCCCGGAGGGTCAGGGTGTCCCCCGGCTTTAAGACGCGCGCCAAACGCGCCCCCAAAGCCCTGGTTTCCTCCGCCGAATGGGTGATAATCAACTTGCCCGACCCCCTTTCTTTCAGAGTGGAGCGCTGAGAATTGAGATGATCATGTGTACACGCCGAAACCCGAATATGTATGTTTGAACGTATCTGTTCAATCGTGCCGGCTTTTCCCGATTTGTGCGGTTTTCGGATGTAGCGGCGGATATGATCCGCCCGCAATTGCCGAATGTCGCGAACGCCTGAAGAATTAACAAACCCATCATGTTGCGTGAGGCGGGCGGATATTATCCGCCCCTACGGTCTTATATCCAAACAATGTGGATAAACCATGCACGACTGAACAGTTACGTTTGAACTATATCAATCTCAACTCTAAACTCTCAACTCTCTTGTTCCATATACGAACGCTGACAGAAAAACCATCCGCCCGTCATGCGGTGAAAGGCGGATGGATCAAAATACAGGCTTTATTCTTCCTTCAGCACCACGGCGGCTCCTTCCGGTCGCACGTCCAGCACGAAGCAGGAATGATCGCCGAACACATTTTCCATGCGGCGCACGAAGTCATCCACCATATCATTGGGAACAAAATTCAATGTGGTGCCCGCGAAGCCGCCGCCATGGACGCGCCACGCGCCCTTGCCCTTTAACATGCTGGCCGCCATAGCCAGCGCCAGGGACAGGGGCTGACAGGTGCCGGCGGTATACACATTCTGCAAAAGCATCCAGCTGCTTTCGCCGGAAGCGGTAATGGCCTCGAACATGGCGGGAATGTCCTGATTGCGGACGGCCTGCACCATGTCCTTCACCCGCTTGTTTTCATCCATGAAATGGAAGGCGCGCAGCACGGCCCGCTCGCCCAACTTTTCCCGCAGTTCGGGGATATGCTTCCACAGTTCCTCGGGCCTTACCTGGCGCAGCACCTTCGCGCCTAACATCTCCGCCACGCCCTGCATTTCGGTGCGCACGGCGGCGTATTCCGCCGTCAGGTTGTCGTGGCTGCCGCCGGTATTTACCACCACCAGGGAATACCCGGCGTCCTGGAAGCTGAAAGAAAGGGGCGTCACCACGGGTTCGGCCTTGAAATCAATGGTCACAAGGCCCCCAGTGGAGCAGGCCATTTGATCCATCAGGCCGGAGGGCTTGCCGAAGTACACGTTTTCGGCGTACTGGGCAATCTGCGCCCGGGGCGTGCTTTCGCAGGTGAACCCGTTATACAGGGCGTCGATCACGGCGCAGACCATCACTTCATACGCGGCGGAGGAGGAAAGGCCGCTGCCGCCCAGCACGTCGCTGGTGACAGCCGCGTCAAAGCCGCCCAAACGGAAGCCCCGATCCAGCATGCCCTTGGCGACCCCGCGCACCAGAGCAGCGGAGGTGCCCTCTTCCTCAGGACGCACGGAAAGGTCAGTAACGCTCAGTTCGATGGCCGGATAACCGGCGCTGTGGATACGAACATTCATATCGTCCCGGGGAGATACGCAGGCCAAGCAGTCCAAATTCACGGCGGCGGCCAGCACCCGGCCATTGTTGTGGTCCGTATGGTTGCCGATGATTTCCGTGCGGCCCGGCGCGCTGATCAGATACAGCGGGCCGTTCTCAGCGTGAAACAGCTCCTCATGGGCCTTGACCAGATTGGTGTACCGGCTCAGCTGCCGGGCCAATTCTCCCTCCCGGCGTCCGTACAGCCGGGAAAAGCGCTCCATCGCGGGCGAATGCTTCATCTTGGAAAGCAATTGAGAATAGCGGTTCATGGTTCCTCCCCCTCCTTACTGACGGTCCAGAACGTCCTGCCAGAAAGCCAGGAACCTGTTCAGACCCAATTCATTCAAGCGCTGTTCAAACTTGGCAAAGCTCTCGTCGGAAATTTCTTCCTCGCCCAGCACCCACCGGGCCAGCTGCATATCAACGTAATAGCCGATCTCCGCCTGGAGCGGGGCGATTTCCGCTTCCTGGGCCTTGGTGAGGGTATAATAAGGGAAGGGCATGCGCGTATATTCGCTGAACTGCGCCTGCTTTTCCAGAATGGTCTTTACCAGCGCGCCGCCGCTGATTTGGCTCTGGAACTCTCCCGTCATCACGCCGGGGCCTTCCGCGCCGCCCTCGATGAGGGTGCCCGCGCGATACATGTCATAATTGCTCTGGTTGCTGTCCAGCAGCCGCCAGGAGCCGTCGCCGTCCACCAGATAATCCGCGTTTTCCTGCCCGATGCTGGCCAGGATGGCCCCCTCCTGGGAATACAGGAAGTCCACCCACCGGAGCATTTTTTCCGGTTCCTTGCAGTGGCTGGTGATGGCGAAGGTGCCCCGCAGCACGGGGCCGGAAAAATCGCGGTACACCTGCTGCCCGTCATAGGCCAGGGGCATCATGATTTCATAGTTTTCCGCCCAGGAAACCTGAAAAATGTCCGCCGCCATAGCGGTCAGAATAACGCCGTAGGTGGCTGTCGCGTTGGTATCGGTCACCTTGCGCATTTCGTCGGTGTAGGAAAAGCCGTTTTTATCCAGCAGCCCTTCCCGGTACAGATCGCGGCACCAGGTAACGAACATGCGGTAGTTTTCGTGAAGGGGCATGAACTTCACCTGGCCGTTTTCCGCGTATACGTTGTAATCGTTGGCATTCAGGCCGAAGGCGTGGGACAGGAATTTAAGATCAAAAGGCCCTAAGAAGCCCATGGGAATTTCATCCGCTTTGCCGTTGCGGTTGGGATCCCGGTCCCGGAAGGCGGTCAGCACGTCCACCAGCTCCTGGGCCGTGGTGGGTTCCTCCAGCCGCAGGGTTTTCAGCCATTCTCGGTTCACCCACATATAATTCTGGACGGAGGGGGCCGCGATATAGGGCAGAGCGGCGATGCTGCCGTCCGGCAGGGTGATGGCGGCCAAATAATCGGGGTTCGCCTCTAAGATGGCCCACAGGTTGGGGCAGTTTTCCTGTAAATAGGGCTTTAAGTCGATCAGCACGCCCTTTTCCCGCAATTCAATGCATTCCGCCCCGCCCAGGGAAGCCTTGAACAGCACGTCGGGCAATCCAGCGTCCCCGGTGGTCATGGCATCCTTGGCCTTCTGCCAAGCCGCGGCGTCGGTGTACTGCTGATAGATGAAGTGAACGCCGGTGCGCTCCTCCATCCGAACGAAAAACTGATTGTTCAGCCAATCCCGGTACTGCGTACTATCATAGCCCGCCATCACGAACTGAGGCGCGTCCGTTCCCTCCGCCGCCGCGCACGCGCCGAAGCACATGAGCAGCGCCAGCAGCAGGCCGATCATCCGCTTGAAAGCCATGTTCCGTCCTCCCTTAGAAAACGCTCGCCGCTTTTCCATTCGGAAGCGGCGAGACGGCCGACCGCGCTTTGCGCCGGTCGCCTCGTTTTTTTGTTATTATACAGGAATTTTCTCCTTTTTTCCACTCTTTTTTTCAGCACGGAGAGATTTTTGTTTTCATAGGATACAGCAGCAAGAAAAAGGAGGGATGATATGCGCATCCTGATCTGCGGAAACGGGGCCAGAGAAAAGTATTTGGCAGAGCTATGCCCTACGCGGGGCCATGCTACGCCGGATCACGGCCCCTGGGACATGGCGGTGCTGCCGCTGCCAATATCCTATTTGTCGGAAGAAATGGCCGATCAACTGCCCAGGGAACAGAAAATCGTATGCGGCCTGACCGACGCGGCCTTTGACAAACTGGCGGAAAAGCGGGGCTGGAAGCTGCTGCGGGTATTGAAAGACGAAATCTATACCCAGGAAAACGCGGCTCTCACCGCCGAAGGAGCGCTTTTCACCGCTGTGGCTCGGATGAACCGGGCGCTGCGGGGGGCCAAATGCTTAGTGATCGGCTATGGCCGCATCGGAAAGGCCCTGACCCGGCTGCTTTGGTCCATGGGGGCCGCGGTGACGGTGGCGGCCCGGCGGGAAGAAAGCAGGCAGGAGGCCGGCGAAAACAGCGTATCCATCGGGGAAATCCCCGCTGTGCTGCCCCGGATGGACGCGGTGTTCAATACCGTGCCCGCCCCCGTACTGGGAGAAGAAGAACTGCGGCACGTCAGGCCCCAATGCGTTTTGATCGACTTGGCAAGCGCCCCCTACGGCGTCGACATGGACGCGGCGGAGGCGCTGGGCCTTCGGGCATTCCTGGAAAGCGGCCTGCCGGGCCGATACTGCCCCCTGTCGGCGGCGGAAACGTTACTCAACTATATGGAACGGGAGGGATCGGCATGAGCAAAACCAGGGTCGGCTTTGCCCTGACGGGCAGCTTCTGCACATTTAAGCAAGTGTTTTCGGTGATCGAAAATTTGGTGCGTCAGGGGTACGAGGTCACGCCCATTCTGTCCGAACGGTCCGCGAAGGAGGACACCCGCTTTTTCAGCAGTGAAAAGGTGTGGCAGACCCTGGAGGAACTGACCGGGAAGCACCCTCTTTCCACCCTGCCGGAGGTGGAACCCATCGGCCCCAAAAAGCTGTTGGACGCCTACGTGATCGCCCCCATGACCGGGGCCAGCATGGGCAAAATGGCCCACGGGATTTTCGATACCCCGGCGCTGCTGGGGGCCAAATCCCACCTGCGCAACAGTCGCCCGGTACTGGTGGCCCCCTCCACCAACGACGGTCTTTCCACGGCGGCGGAAAATATCGGGAAGATTTTGGCCATGCGAAACGTATATATAGTGCCCTTCCGTCAGGATGATCCGACGGGCAAGCCCCGCAGCGTGGTGGCGGATTTTACCAAAATCCCCGAAGCCTTAGCCGCCGCCCTGGCTGGCGCGCAAACGCAGCCCATCCTGCTGGCCCCCTTGAAAAACGGCGGATAATAGGGTATACTATATATGTGGAGGTATTGCCATGAAACACTTGAAGAAAGCCATGGTCTGGCTGGCGCTGACCGTTATTTTGCTGTCCGCCCTGCCGCTTGCCGCCGGGGCGGAAGGTACAGGAACAGTCGAGGATTCCGTATCTTTCCCCAACCTTGCTTACGATTATGTTACGAGCAATGATGAAGCGTATGAAACGGGCGGAAGTTATGTGGCGTATCCCCTCTTTTACGCCATTGATCCTGAAACCATGGAAAGCTACGTTTCCACCATCGTGGATAAAATCAACCATACGATCCTGGAAACATGCCATATCGGGGAATACGAAGAGCTTTTATCCACGTTCCAGCCCTACGAAACGGGATTGCAGATGGACTGCTCCATCGGCATGAACTGGGATTGGTACGAAGGGGTTGGGAAAGTTTCCACCGGACGGTATATCTCCCTGCTGTTCAGCGTTCACGGAAAGATGCTGTCCGGCCGTCCTTCCCAAATCTACTATCCGCTCACCTTCGATCTGGCAACCGGCGATCTGGTTTCCTTCGATCAGTTGTTTACAGATCCCGAGGGCGCTAAGGCGTTTATCGAAAAAACCATTGAGGATGAAATCGAACCCGACCTGTCCACCTATCTGGAAAACAATCAATTGTTCCCCGTCCCTTACGACCGGTTCTTCCTGGACGGCCAGGACAACATCACCTTCGTATACGAAAACAGCCAATTGTCCTTCCTGTCCGGGTATTCGGGAGCCGTGTCGTTCAACTACGGGGAGCTGGCCGACTGGCTGGATCTTTCCCCCGATGGCGTCGCGGCACAGATTTCAGAGTGGCGCATGGTTCGCGCCGAACTCCCCACAGTCAGCGATTCAGAATTTTTCTGGGGGATGCTGCGCGAGATTTACAACGGTCATGCCTGGTTTCCCGGCAAGCTGCCCAGAGGCATGGATTTCATCCTGCACGTTCTGTTCCGTTCCACCGTCGATCCGTACTACTATCCGGGCGGCGAGGCTTACGAGGTGGAGGACGCACAGCTTCGCGGCACGCTTTTCCTGACGGACGGCGGGGATACGGTTTACGGCCTGCTGACCAGCCGGGCATACCTGATGGAGATTCAAACCGGAAAAACCGCCCTGAGCGACGCCGAGCGCTTTTTGGGGCGGGAACCCGCCGCCCGGATCACCCTGGACGAAGCTGCGGCGGAAATGTATCTGGTCTGCACCGGCACGGCGTCCGTTTACCGCTTTGAGGACGGCAGCATTGCCTTCACATTCACCTTGTACGCCGATCAGGACGGCATCGTGCAGTATATTAAATACGCCCAAGATATATCCTGAAAAATCAATTGTTTGGAGAAAACTGAACCATGAGCGCGACCGCCGCAAGAAACAAACAAACGCAAAACCAGCCCGCCCCCATCGCCACCACAGGCCGGGGGGCGGCTTTGCGCATCACTCTTGGCATGACCATGCTCACCTTAGGCCTGGCCTTTACCGTGGCCCTGATCGACATGCAGGAGAGCTACGTACTCCAGCAGCTCTATTGGCTGCAACTGGGCCTGTTCGGCCCCCTGTGCCCCGGCGCGCCCTTTTTGCTTGCGTGGGGCGGGGCCAAGCTGCTCATTTCCTGCCGCCACCGAGTGTCCGCCCGGAACTTTTTCATCGTGACCGCCCTGTATCTGCTGGTGCTGGCGGGCTATACCATTATCGCCCGGGTGCCCCAGGGGGGCGGCATTTCCCTGCCCTATCTGGACTACGTGTCCCGTCAGGCGGAAGCCATCGGTTACGGCGGCGGCACCCATTTTTCCGCCTGCCTGAATCAGGCGTATTTGCAGCGGTACGCCAACGCGGGGGGGCTGGCGGGCATGCTGATCGCCTATCCCCTTTCCCAGGCGGTCACCCGCATCGGGGCCTGCCTGCTGACGGGGGCGTTGATCGTGATCCTGCTCGGCATTTTCCTGCGTTTGCGCCCCGGCAGGCTGTTCCAGACAGCGAACGGTTTTGGCGACAGGATGCGGGAAAAGCGGCGGCAGCGGCAGGAAAACCAGCCCGGCACCGTTCAGGAAAACGCCCCCATGGAAAGCGCGCCCCTTTATTCGGACGACGCTGCGGCGGAGGCCGTCACGCCCCCGGACCGCTACCGCTCCGCGCCCATCTATGACGCCCAGCCCGCCTATGCCGTCCGCGTGCAGGACGAGCAGGGCTTTTATGCCGTGCAGCCCGATTTGTACGAGGAGCGCTTTCCTTCGGATGAAAAGCGTCCCCCCATTGAAAAACCGGACTGGCGGGAAGAAGCTATTCCGGTTGAGGTGGAAAAGAATCCCGCCCCCGCCAAGCAGGAAAAGCCCGGCGTTTTTTCCGGCCTGCTGAACCGGCTGAAAGACCCCATTTCCACCGTCCGGCAGGAGCCTTCCGCGGAAGAGGCCCAGCCCCCCGAGAATGAACAGCCCGCCGGAAGCGCCGGAAGACATCGCCGGTCTGAAAGAAACGCCGCCCCCGCTCCCGTTCAGCCCAGGCCCGCCCCCTCCGGACAGGCCCTGGACGACGAGGACGATTTGCCCTGGGACGTGCCGGAAGCCTGCTGGTGCCCGTGGTGTCCGATCCCAAGAAGGCCGCCGCCGTTCCCGCTCCGATGACGACGCCGAAACCCGCCCCCACCGTACCCACGCCGACGCCGAAAACAGCAGCCGCCGATTCCTGGGCCGCCCAGGTGAATCAGAAAAAGGCGGCGCTGGACATGCCCGATCATACCACCTTAAAGGGCGAAGCCAAGCAGGTATTTACCGATCCCGTCATGCCCATCACCGGCGAAAAAATCTCCATCACGCCCCGGCAGGAAAAGAAGGACGCCCCCGGCGCCCGGATGGACGGCACCTCCGCCCCCAAGGTGAAGCAAATCAGCATGGACGACGTGATCCCCTACGAGGCCCCGCCCCTGCGCCTGCTGAAAGAATCCCGCTATGTGTCCCAGGAAGGATCTGCTCAGGAGGACGAGCGCCGGGCGCAGATCATTGAAGGCACCCTGCGCTCCTTCGGTGTGGAATCGGAGGTCAAGCAGATCATGCACGGCCCCTCCATCACCCGTTTCGCCATCCAGATCGCCCCCGGCGTAAAGGTGAGCAAGGTCGCCAACACGTCGGACAATCTGGCCCTGGAGCTGAAAACCAAGCACGTGCGCGTGGAAGCGCCCATTCAGGGCACCAATTATATCGGCATTGAGGTGCCCAACACGCTGGTAAGCACCGTGTCCCTGCGGGAGGTGCTGGACAGCCCCGAAATGAAGGCCAATCCCTCTCCCCTGCTGGTGGCCCTTGGCAAGGACATTGCCGGTTCGCCCGTGCTGTGCGATTTGAGCAAAATGCCCCACTTGCTCATCGCGGGCGCTACCGGCAGCGGTAAATCCGTGTGCATCAATTCCATCGTGTGCAGCCTGCTGTACCGTACCACGCCGGAGCAGGTGCGCTTAATTATGGTTGACCCCAAGCAGGTGGAATTGAGCGTATACAATACCATCCCCCACCTGCTGGTGCCCGTGGTGTCCGATCCCAAGAAGGCCGCCGGAGCCCTTTCCTGGGTGGTGCAGGAAATGCTGGAACGTTACGGCAAGTTTTCCGCCCAGGGCGTGCGCAATTTAGCGGGCTACAACAAGGCCAACCAGGGCACAGACAAGATGCTGCCCAACATCGTGGTCATCATCGACGAAATGGCCGACCTCATGGAGGTCTGCCGCAAGGACGTGGAAGAATCCATCCGCCGTCTGGCCGCCCTGGCCCGCGCCGCAGGCATTTACATGGTGCTGGCTACCCAGCGCCCCTCCGTAGACGTTATCACCGGCGTGATCAAAAACAACATTCCCAGCCGCATCGCTTTCGCCGTATCCTCCGGCACGGACAGCCGCACCATCATCGACATCAACGGCGCGGAGAAGCTCATGGGCAAGGGCGATATGCTCTATAAACCCACCGGCGCTTCCCCCACCCGCGTGCAGGGCTGCTTCGTCAGCGACGAAGAAGTGAACGCCATCGCCGAATTCATCGGCAGCCGGTATCAGACGGATTTCGACCCCAATATCGTTGAGCATTTGGAAAGCACCGGTACCGAGCGCGCCGCCGACGAGATCACCGGCCGGGACGACGATCCCGGCGCTGGCGGCGGCGAAGGCAGCTTCCAGGAGCTTTTGCAGCAGGCCATCGAAATGGCCGTGGAGGACGGACAGACCTCCACCAGCATGCTCCAGCGCCGCCTGCGGGTGGGCTACGCCCGAGCGGGACGGCTGATCGACGAAATGGAAAAGCGCAGCATCATCAGCCAGTCCGAGGGCAGCAAGCCCCGGAAAACCCTGATCACGCGGGAACAGTACGCCGAAATGACACGGGACGACTGACGCATATAAAAAACGCATCCCTCCGGATGCGTTTTTTATATGCGTCAGTTGTTATATATCAGCCTTCCTTCTCCCTCCGGATGCCCGTGCGGTCCCGCTTCCAGCGGCCGGAGAACACGAACCAGCCAGTCAGGATCACGCTCGCCAGGGTGGCGGCGGGAGCGGCAAGGCCCACGCCCATGAGGCCCCAACCCAGGGCGGAGCCGAACAGGATGGCAACCGGGATGCGCAGAAGCAGGGAAGACATGGCGGAAGAGAGCAGGGTGAATTTGGTGTGCCCCGCGCCCATGATCAGGCCGTTCATGCAGAACTGGATGGGCACCAGCAAATAATCAAAGCTGAACGTGCGCATATATTCCACGCCCGCCCTGATCAATTCCTGATCCGGGTTGAAAACGCCGATGATCGGTTCGGGGAACAGCTGCACCGCCGCGAACACAGCGGCGGAAATCGTCATGGCGATGATGGTGCCCACGGTCAGGCTCTTTTTGGCCCGGTCATGCAGCCCCGCGCCGATATTCTGGGCGGCAAAGGCGCTGACGGAGGAACTCATGGCCACGGCGGGCAGGATGGCGAAGGAATTGAACTTTCCCACCACGCCCACGGCGGCGGAAGCCGTAGCCCCGCCGATGCCGTTGACCAGGGCGGTCATCACCAGGAAGGAAATGTTCACGATGATGCTCTGCACCGAAGACGGGATGCCTAACTTCACCATCAGCTTCATTTTTTCTTTCTGGATGCGGAAGGAGCGCAGCTTAAAATCGAAAATAAATTTGCTCTTGCTCAGGTACAGGGCGGCCAGGATCAGGCTGACCGCCTGGGCGATCACGGTGGCCCAGGCAGCCCCCGCCGCGCCCATGCCCATGCCCTTGACCAGCCATAGGTCAAGCACTACGTTTACCAGGCACGCCACGCCCACGAAAATCAGCGGGTGGATGGAATCCCCCAGGCCGCGCTGGATGGAGGAAACGGCGTTATAGCCGAAAATGAACAGGGTGCCGCTCAAACAGATCATCAAATATTCTTTGGCGTGAGCGAAGGATTCCGGCGGCGTTTCCAGCAGATGCAGGATGGCGTCGGAAAACAGCATCATCACCGCCATAAGCACCAAACCCACGATGGTCATTAAGGCGAACATGGTGCCCACGGTTTCGGAAGCGTCCTTCTGTTTGCGCGCGCCGATGTACTGGCCCACCATCACCGTGCCGGACACCGTCAGGCCGCTGACCATCATGGCCACCAGATGGGTGATCTGGCTGCCAATGTTCACGCCGGACAAAATCTGCACGCTGATCATGGGGTCAGGGTCGGAATAATTGCCCACCACCAGCATATCCACCGCGCCGTACAGCGCCTGCAGGATGTTGGACAGCAGAAACGGCATGGAAAAGGCGACCATGCCCTTGGCAATGGGGCCCTGGGTGAAATCCCGCTGCGTCTTGCTCATGAAAAAACCTCGCTTCCGGTATGGGTATACTTTACCATGATAAGCCACCGTTCGACAAAAAGCAAGCCAGTTTTCCGGCGAATTTGCAACCAGTTCATAAAATTGCTTCTTTTGCCATCATCGCCGCTCCACGGGCTGGAGAAAAACGGGGCGAGATGACGCTTACCTTCGGCAGCGCGGCGCGGATGCGTTCCTCCGTCAGGGCGCGGATGGGGGCGTACCGGTTCAAGATGCTGCCCGTCATGGCGATTTCGCCGTCCTCCATGCCGGTTTTCCGCCAGCCCGCAAGCGCCAGCTCGGAAAGGTCATTTGCCGCTTTCTCTGCAATCGCCATAGCCGCTTCGTCCCCCGCTTCCAAAGCGGGCAGCAGCAAGGGGGCCAGGGAAGCGATTTCCTTTTTGCCCGTGCCGGGGGCGTACAGCCAGGTGATCACGCCGCGGATATCCTGAAGGTTCAGGGCCTCAAAAACCGCTTGCTTTAGGCAGGTTTCCTTTCCCCTGCCATCCTCCGCCCGGACCGCCGCCATCAGGATATCCCGGCCAATGGCGTAGCCGCTGCCGCCGTCGTCGATGAGGTGTCCCCATCCGCCCACGCGGAAGCTGTTTCCGTCCCGGTCGCGGCCATAGCAAATGGCTCCCGTCCCGGCAATGAGTACCGCGCCGTGCCCCTGGATGGCGCCTGCCAGGGCGATTTCCTGATCGCCCACCAAGCGCAGCGGTCCCGCGTACCCGGCTTCCCGCACCATTTGCTCCATCATTTGGGCGGCGTCCCGATTGCTGACCCCCGCCATGCCGATCACCAGCATGGCGCAGCCTTCCAGTCCTTCCCGCTGGGAACGCATAGATTCCACTGCGTCCCGCACCGTTTTTTCCACCGTTTCCCGGGAAGCGCCGTTCACATTCAGCGGCCCGAAGGACCGCGAAACTGTTTCCCCGTTTTCATGCAGGATGCAGACCTCCGTTTTGGTGCCGCCCCCGTCCCAGCCGCAGTAATACATACTTTTGCATCTCCTATCATACGAAACGGCAGACCGCCCGAAAGGACGGCCTGCCACTTGGTTTGTGATTTGTCAGTCCTTGATCACTTTTTCCGTTTCCCCGTCGAAGAGGTACACGTTTTCGTAGGGGATGGAGAAGGTGATGTCCCTGTCCGTTTCCGGGGTATCGTGGCTGTCCACCTTTAAGATGGCCTGATCCTTTCCGGCGGTGACGTACACGTTGGTGTTGTCGCCTAACATTTCGGTCAATTCCACATTGCAGGTGATTTCATAGGCGTTTTCATGGCTGCCCAGCTTGATATGTTCGGGCCGGAAGCCGAATACAATCTCCTTGCCTTCCCATTGCCCGACGGCCGGGAGCTTTTTGGTCAGATCCAGCGACCTATCGCCGAAGGAAATCGCGCCCTTTTCCACCTTGCCCCGCAGGAAGTTCATGGGCGGCTCGCCGATGAAGCCCGCCACGAATACGTTTTCCGGCTCGAAATACAACTGATAGGGCGTGCCGGTCTGCTGCACGTAGCCGTCCTTCATTACCACGATGCGATCCGCCAGGGTCATGGCCTCGGTCTGGTCGTGGGTCACGTAAATGGTGGTAGCCCCGGTTTCCCGGTGGATCTGGGCGATTTCATAGCGCATGGTCACGCGCTGCTTGGCGTCTAAGTTGGAAAGCGGTTCGTCCATGAGGAACACGCCCACCTTGCGGATGATGGCCCGGCCAATCGCCACGCGCTGGCGCTGGCCGCCGGACAGGGCGCGGGGCAGCCGGTCTAAATAGTCCGTAAGACCCAGGATGCGGGCCACGTTGTTGACCCGCTGCTCGATAATGTCCTCGTCCACGCCCTGGAGGGTGAGGCCAAAGGCGATATTATCGTATACCGTCATCTGCGGATACAGGGCGTAGCTCTGGAACACCATGGCGATTTCCCGCTCCCGGGGACCCATTTCGTTGGCCCGCTTGCCGTTGATCAAAAATTCGCCGTTGGAAATGTCCTCCAGGCCCGCAATCATGCGCAGGGTGGTGGATTTTCCGCAGCCGGAGGGGCCGACAAAAACAACAAATTCCCCTTTCTCAATTTCTAAATTGAAATTGTGGACGGCATGGAAGCCGTTGGGGTAAATTTTGTTGATGTTTTTCAGCGTCAGGTACGCCATGGTATTACCTCCTCAAGAACGTTCGCGCATGGACAAAACGGATTTCCTTTGGTATAATGAAGATCAATTCCACCTTAAAGGGGAGCATGCCATGAATGACATCGTTTACGCCGCGCAGCTGACGGCCCCCCACGGGAGCCAGCCACTGCTTCACGAGCAATGGGAATTTGCTTTCTGCCTATCGGGCGGCGGGGAATATTCCCTGGGCGGCCAGACGCTTTCCTTTGGGAAGGGCGATATGGTGGCCGTGCCGCCCTGTACGCCCCATTGCAGCCTGACCGATAAGAGCCACAAAATCATCCAGGTTTTCATGAACCAGCCTACTCTGTGGATCAAAGAACCCTGCGTGGTTCACGGCGACGGCAGTCCCCACCTCCAGGCCGCCTTTGAAGGGGCGCTGTACCATTACCGTTCCGGCCGTCCCGCCAAGGCGCATTTGCTGAACGCTTACGGCGGGCTGATCGTGTGCTATTTAGCGGCGTACCACAGCGGGCAAACCATTTCCCCCGTGGTGCTGGAAATGGAAGGGGACATCCGCGCCCATTTTGCCGATCCGACCTACGAGCTGGACGCCCATCTGCGTTCCCTGCCCTTCAACTACGATTACCTGCGCAAGCTGTTTCAGCGGGAAATGGGCGTGACGCCCCTCCAATACCTGAACAACCTGCGGCTGTACTCGGCGGCGGAGGCGCTGCTGAACGCGGAGGGAACCTCCGGCAGCGTGACGGAAATCGCCCGTATGTGCGGCTTCCGGGAACCGCTGTACTTTTCCAGGATGTTCAAAAAGAAGTACGGCCTTTCCCCCACCCATTACGCCGCCGCCGGAAAGCGGCCTTATCCCTGATTGGGAAGCAGCATGATTTCCGTATAGCACATCAGGAAGGGCGCCACGCCCTTGGCGTCGTTTTTCACCACCGGTTCGGACAGGTAATAGGCGTAGGTGCCGTCCCGGCGGCGGTTGGTTTCCGGCCCCAGCCCGGCCACCAGGCAGATATTGCTTAAGCACAGCTGGCCGTCGGCAAATTCCAGGCAGGTGTCCACAAGGCCGTCGAAGGTCTTTTTGCCAAGGGCCGCGAATTTGCCCTCCAGCACGCCTAAGCGCGCGCCTTTCAGCATGGCGTAGGCGATCATAGAGCTTCCGCTGCTTTCCTGATAATTGCCTTCCCGGCCCGCCTGATCCACCACCTGATAATACATACCCGTGTCCGGCGCGGCGAAGGGGGCCATATCCGCCATCAATTGGGCGAAAACGACCGCTATTTTGTCCCGTTCGGACCCATTTGGCAGGATCTCCACCAGGTCGGCTAGGGCCACGGAGAACCAGCCGATGGCCCGCAGCCAGAAGCACTGGCTCAGGCCCGTTTCCTTATCGCACCAAAAAGCGGTTTTGCTGGCGTCGTACCCGTGGAAGTACAGGCCCGTTTTTTCATCCCGCATGCGGGCATGCACGGTTTCCACCTGCCGGACGATATCGGAATAATCTTGGGAACCGAAATATTTTTCATACAGGGCGGCGAAGGGCTGGGCCATGTAAACGCCGTCCAGCCACACCTGATTGGGGTAAATCTGCTTGTGCCAGAAGCTACCCTCCCAGGTGCGGGGCTGCTCCTCCAGCCGCTGTTTCAAAAAATCGGCGGCCTTTTTGTATTTTTCTTTGCCTGTCTTTTCATACAGCTCAAACAGCACCCGGCCCTCGTTGACGTCGTCCAGGGTGTGAGCGTCCATTTTGTAACCGCGAATGGAGCCGTCCTCCAGCACAAAGGAATCAATGAAGCTGTCCACAAAACGGAAATAACGGCTTTCTCCGGTGATGCGCGCCATGGACAAAAGCGCGTTCATCATGCACCCGTCCACATAATTCCAGTTGGCCGGAACCCCGTCCCGCAGCTTTTCCACGTTCCACACGGTGCGTTCCGGGGAGGATTGCTCGATCAGGCTCACCACATAGCGGTCAATATCTTGATAGCGTCCCACGATTCCGATCATCCCCTCTTGCTTTATGATGAGCGGGCGCTGTTTTTCGCGTCCGACAGGATGCGTTTGAACAGCCGCTTCGCGCCGATGAACAGCATGTCCCACCCCATGGCGAACAGGCCGAACAGGATCGGTTCCACCCCCAGAACCGCCGCTTCCTCCGCGTGATTTATGGCCACGATCACGGTATTGACCAGATTGTAGGTCTGCACCACGCAGAACATCACCGCAAAGGCGTATAGCACATTCAGGGGCAGGGAAACGAATTTTTTTGGAGGAATCATCATCCACCGGTCATTGGCGTTTTCCGGCTTGGCGATGAAGCGAAAAATGTTGTTGGTCACGATGTCCGTCACAAAGCCCAGCGCAACGGCGGTGACCATCAGCAGATCCAGCTGATCGGACACATACATGCCGACGCCCCAGATGAAGAAGTAGCACACGATCCCGGCCATCCACGCCTTGATGAGTACGGCCTTGACCCACCCCGCCAGTTTGATCCCGGCGGCGGACCGGTACTTCCTCAGTTCCTGTTTGCTGACGGGCGGGGAGTTTGCCTCGGTGGCGTTCACCAGATCGTCCACGGCTTTGGTTTTCAGCTGATAATACTCCGCCGCGGTCTTTTCCGGTTCCCTGCCGATTTGCTGTTTCTTTTTCGCCATGCGGTTTACGCGTCCTCGCCGCTGATATCAATGGCGGCCATACCGCTGTTTTCGGCTACTTCAATATTGGTGTTGATCTTCCGGATCAGGGGGGCGTACGCGGGCAGGAGCGCCAGCAGGGCCGCGCCGATGACGACCAGGATCATATGCACCCGTATCACACCCTGGGCCACGGCCACAAAGGCGTTCTTCCCGGTGGGGCTGATGGGGCTTTCTTCCCGGGTGAGGGCCACCGTGATGCGGCTGCCGTAATAATAATCACAGAAAAGCAAAACGCCGATCATCAGAAAGGTGATCACCAGCATGGGGACGTTGGCTTTTTTGCGATGGGGGAAGGAATTGAGGAAAGCTACCAGCCCAAGGGCGGAAAACAGCATGGTGGAAAACTCCGCCAGCCCCATATGGGGGCCGTTGATGAGCGCGGTGGTATTGGCAATCTGGCTCAGGTTCAGGGAATAATACACGTAGGCTGCTGCCAGCACCAGCATGGCGATGAGCTGTGGCTTTCGTTTCAGGGCAACCAAACGCTTCCGGTAAAATTCCCTGAAAACGGAAGGTTTCTTCGTCATCTTTATCGCGCCTCCTTCCGGATCGCATTGGTGGTTTCCTTGTCAAAAAAGTGCATTTTGCCAAAGCGAAGGGACACCTGGTCGCCGCTGCGGTAGGACGCCCAGCCCCGCAGCTTGGCCGTGACGCGGCAATTATCGCCCATATAGCCCTGCACCAAGGTGTTCATGCCCAAGTTTTCATTGGTGATCACCTTTGCCAAAATGCCCTGGCCCTGGGAAATATCCTCCGGTCGGACGCCTAAGATGATGGTTTTGCGGTCGTAGGGCCGAAGCAGCTCTTTCTGTTCCTCCGTAAGCTCTGCTTCAAAGCCCTTTCCCCGGAGCTTTCCGTTCTCGAATACCACGTCGAACAGGTTCATGGGCGGCAGGCCGATGAAGCTGGCAACGAACACGTTGTTGGGCGTATCGTACAGCTCCAGCGGGGTGCCCACCTGCTGCACATGGCCCATGGACATGCACACGATGCGGTCGGCCAAGGTAAGCGCCTCGGTCTGATCGTGGGTCACGTACAGGATCGTGGCCTGCAGGCGCTTATGCAGCAGCAGGATCTCCCGCCGGGTGGAGGAGCGCAGCTTGGCGTCTAAGTTGGACAAGGGTTCGTCAAACAGGAACACCTTGGGGTTGCGCACAATGGCGCGGCCCATGGCCACGCGCTGCCTTTGTCCGCCGGAGAGCTGGGCGGGCTTTTTGTTCAGCTGCGCCGTCAGGTCCAGGATCTCCGCGGCGGCCAGCACCTTTTTATGGATCACATTGGGGTTTTCCTTGCGCAGCGTCAGGGAAAAGGCCATGTTTTCGTAAATGGTCATGTGCCCGTACAGGGCGTAGTTCTGAAACACCATGGCCATATCGCGGTCCTTGGCCGGGGCCTGGGTAATATCCCGCCCGTCCAGGAGCAGCTTGCCCTTGGAAATGTCTTCAAGGCCCGCCACCATGCGCAGGGTGGTGGATTTTCCGCAGCCGGAGGGGCCGACCAGCACGATCAGCTCCCCGTCCTTCACGTCCAGGTTGAAATCGTACACCGCCTGCACGTTGTTGTCGTAAATCTTATCCAGATGCTGCAGTTGTAGCTCAGCCATGTATTTTCCTCCTTACGCCTGCATCAAACCTAAGTTCTCCAGGTGGGCCGCAAGCGCATTACTCTTTCTGATGTTGATCATTGCCGCTCGGAACAGACAGAAAGTTGAAGCAGTCAGGTAAAAGCAAACACGGATAAACTGCCAGTCACCCATCACAAGATTGTCCATCGTCACATTAAAATGCATGCTGAGTAACTGAATGGAAGTTTCGATCGGCGCGCCGTTTACCGCAGTATGCATTTTAACGGGCAGAATAAAAATTCTGACGATTTGCAGTACAGCCAAAAGAATCAGCACCCAAGAGTATCCCTTCTTGTAGTTTTTGACTCCTTCCGAGCAAAGAAACGCGGCCAACATGAAAACAAGATTATAGATGATGGAGGCGCCGATGAGGATGGTGTAGTAATGGGTGCCCACATCGGATTTATAAATGCTGACGAAGAAAAGGACGTCAAACACGATAGCCAGCAGAGCCAGCCTGGAGGAGGCTGTGTTCTTGGTATAACGCATGCGATCAGTTTGCGTTGTAAGTTCATCAATCATGCTGATACCGCCTTTCCGGAGGACTGGAGCAGCAGCTCCCTCTCCTCCCGCATCATTTTCTTCTTCCAGATATAATTCACAATCAGGAGCGCGGCGGCGGCAAGGGCCACGCCGCACACAAGGTAATGAATATCGAACCAGAAGGTGGAATCGGTGTAGGTGCCGCGGCGGGCCAGCCGCCTTTCCAACTCCGCAAAGTCCACCGTGGTCAGATACTGGGTTTTGAAGGCGTTCACCTGGAGATGGCACCAAATTGCCATGGCGCATTCCGCCCCGGCGTTGAGGGCGGTGGCGACGGCATTGCCGATGTAGTACTTGCGCCTGGAATGGGTGTTGGTCAAAAACAGCAGGCAGGACAAAAGGAGCATCCCGATGGAGCACCTGAGCAGCGTGCGGTTGAAGGGCTGCATATCATAGTAGATCCTGGCGCCCTCCACCTTGGCTGAATCCAAATTGTTGGGATTCGGAATCATGGAATAAAGCGTGTCGAACAGATCCGTGAGCATCCCCAGCGAGTAAACGAACACCAGCGCGCCGGCTACCACGGATACGAGACACACGATCCTCTGGAAGACAACCTGTTTTTTATACATATCGATCTCAGCCCCTTCAGGAGAAGCCCGCCGCTCCGCCCTTTCCCAAGGGCGGAGGCGCGAGCCGATTGGATTGGCCGTTTCCGGGGCCCTGAAAAGAGCCCCGGAAACATGTCTTTTGGCTTACGGAATTACTTGGTGCCTTCGTAGTAATCCAGCAGACGGTTCCAGGCGTCGTTCTTCAGTTCGGTGTATTCATAGCCGTACCAGTCGTTTTCCACCTTGGCAGCCTGTTCCTCGGCGGTCATGCCGTCGGGAATGCCGTTCACCACGATATCGTCAAAGAGGTTGAAGTTGTTGCCGAACTGGGCCTGCAGGTCGCTCAGGGCGTTCAGGTCGTCGGTCTCGGTGGTGTAGTGGGGCAGGGTGGTGGGAACGGAGGTGTACCAGCCGTTCTCGGTCAGGGCCAATTCGGGATGCTTGATGGTGCCCAGGCCGATGGCGGCGGAGATCTTGGCGGCGCCTTCCTTGCCTACTTCGTGGGTGCACTGATATTCAAAGGCCTGGCTCTTGATGAAGGTGAGGGTGGAGCCCAGGTAGCGGCGGGCGAAGTTGGTGTAGTTGCCGGAGGCCAGCGCCCACAGGTTATCCTTGGTGCCGTCGGCGATCACGGGCATTTCCTTGCCGTTGAAGCTGAAGGTCTCGTAGGAGCCGTCGTCCTTGGTCTTGATGAAAGCGTCGGGGCCGTAGCTCATAAGGATCTGGCCCTTTTCGGAGTACGCGTAGTCGATCAGCGCCAGCAGGGCGTCCAGCTTGGCTTCGTCGCCCGCCACGCCGGCCTTGGAGATGGCCCAGGCGTTGCCGGGCTTCACAGAACGCCAGGATTCGGTAAAGCGCATGTACACGCCCTCTTCATTGGTGCCGTCGAACCAGCGGGACACGGGCACCATGATGGCCATGTACTTTTCGCCTTCCTGCAGCTTGGAGTTCAGGATGGTCTGGGTCTGGTTGTAGTCGTAGGACATGAAGCCCAGGTCGTCGGGCAGGTAGTTCTTGGTGGAGCTGGTTTCGGCCTTGGTCATGAAGTCGGCGGAGATCAGGCCTTCCAGCGCCATATCGTGCATCTTGGCGGCGGCTTCGTAAGCGATGGCGGTCTGACGGCCGTCCACCAGTTCGCCGTCGGTGTTCACATACAGGTAATCCTGGCGAGATTCATAGCCGCGCACGCCGAAGAGCAGGCCGCCCAGGCGGTACACGTCATACCGGCGGCCGGCGGAGTTCTCTTCGCGGGAGAACAGGCCCTGGATGGAATCGGTGCCGTTCAGGCTCTGGGGGTTGGCCACCACGCAGCGCAGCAGGGCCACCATTTCATCGGCGTCCCAGCAGGCGTCGTAACCGGCGAACAGGTTGGAACGGGTGGTTCCATAGTAGCCGTCATAGGTCTTGTCGATATACTCGCGCAGCATATTGACGGCTTCCACGCCGCTCATGACGCCCTTTTCGTTCATCTTTTCGATGATGTTGCCGTAAGCGTCGTAATTCTTGGTGAGGGTGATCACGGCGGTGCCGTCGGCATTGGGGGTTTCAATGGCGATGGAGCCGCTGGTGGGCATGAAGGGCTGGTACACGGGAGCCTGGGTGTCCTTGCAGACTTCGGCGGTGAATTCGCCTTCGCCGTCCAGCAGCTTCTGCAGGTAGTCCACGCGCATCAGGGGCATCTTTTCGATATCGTTCACGCCGTCAAAATAGGGGGCGAAGTAGAACGCGCCGGTTTCGGTGTTGGCGGTGATGGACAGGCGCACGATGGGGTTCTCGTCGAAATACTTGATCACGTTGGGGATCTTGTCGGCGTATTCGGCCAGGTTCACCAGGCTGCCGATTTCGCCGTAGGCGTTAATGGTCGCGGACGGGCCGAGCACCATATCCACGTCCTCCAGATGGTCTTGCCATTTGCTGAATTCAGCGGCGTCGCCATTGCCCTGGTAAGCGGAACCGTCGATGATGATGTTGTTGCCGGTCAGCTCGCTCAGCACTTTTTCCATTTCGACCCAGGTGGGCTTCAGGTCGCCGGTATGGTAGGTGATGCCATCGGCCAGGGTGATGCCCTCACCGGCGATATCAGCGCTGAAAGCAAGGCCGGTGTTGGCGTTGTTGTAGCCGACGGCCATGCGCAGGGTGACGTCTTCCGCGCTGGCTACCGCCGCCACGGACAAAACCATCACGCAAACCAGGACAAGAGACAGGATACGTTTCATGGTTGAGTTCCTCCTTTAATATTATTCCTTCACACCGCCGGCGTTTGCGCCTTTGGCGAAGTACTTCTGAATGAAGGGGTAAATGATCAGGATGGGGATGATGGAGCAGACGATCAGGGCGAAGATGATGGAATCGGGCGCGTAGGGCGCGCTCCAGCCGCCCAGCTGCTCCAGGTCGGTATACTGCTCCAGCTGGTTGCGGATGAAGACCTGCAGAGGCTGCTCATTGGCATTGGAAATCATCTGCCGCGCCCAGAAGTAGCCGTTCCAGCGGCTGATGGCGAAGAACAGGGCCACGGTGGCGATGGTGGATTTGCTCATGGGGATGAACACCTTGCTGAGCACCTGCATTTCAGTCGCTCCGTCCACGATGGCGGCTTCCTCGATTTCGCTGGGCACGTTTTCAAAGGCGTTGCGCAGCAGGATGATGTTCATGGCCGCCATGCCCATGGCGATGACCACCAGCCATTTATCGTCCATGATGCCCACGGAGTTGAACACCGTTTTGGTGGCCAGATAGTTCAGGTACTGGGGCACGATACCGGCGGAAAACCACATGGTGAACACCAGGAAAAAGTTGAAGGTTTTCCGGAACAGCAGCCGCTTTTTGCTCAGCGCGTAGCCGCCTAAGATGCTCACGCCCAGAGACCAGATGGTGCCGTAAATGGTCAGGAACAGGGTGTTGGAATAGGCGTTCCAGAACTGGTTGTTGGTGAACATGGCGGCGAAGGCTTCAAACTGGATGTCCTTGGGAAAAACGATCAGTTCCTGATACTCCACCGCGTGCCTGCCGCTGAGGGAAGCGGACACGGCGTACAGGAAGGGATACAGGCACAGCAGGGCGAACACGGTGAGAAACGTGTAGCTGAACACCTTGAATATCAGCTCGGAGATTTCAAGCTTTCTTTTCATCCTAAAACCCCCTTAATACAGGCTGACGTTGGACGCTTTGCGGGCGATGGTATTAGCGCCGATCACCAGCAGCATGCCCACCACGTTGTTCATCATTTCCGCGGCGGAAGCCAGGCCGCTTTGGTTCTGGTCGGCCTTGATGCGCCAGGAGAAGGTGGAAATCACTTCGGAGGTCATGTGGTTGGTGGGGAATTTTTCGTTCAGCAGCAGCACCTTTTCGTAGCCGATGGACAGCATGGAGCCGATGCTGGTGATGAGCATGATCACGATGGTAGAAAGGATGCTGGGCAGCACCACATAGCGCATCTGGGCCCATTTGTTGGCCCCGTCGATCTGGGCGGCCTCGTAGCTGGTGGGCGAAATGGAGATGATGGCGGCGAAGAACACGATGCTGCTATAGCCCGCCGTTTCCCAGATACCGCTGATCTGGTAAATGGCGCGGAAGTAGTTGGGATCCTTCAGCAGGCCGTTCTGCGCGGTTTCCTGGGAAATGAGGCCCAGCCCGGCCAGCGCCTGGGACACGATGCCGGGAGGCGCTCCCGTGGCGGAGCTGCCCTGACGGATCAGCATGATCACCAGGGAGGTCATGACCACCGTGGACATGAACTTGGGCAGGTAGGTAAACACCTGCAGGCCGCTGCGCACGATGTCGGACTTGATTTCATTGAAAAACAGCGCCAGGAGGATGGGCATGGGGAAGCCGAATAAAAGCCCGTAGAAGCTCAGCAGGAAGGTGTTGCGCATGGCGCGCCAGAATTCCGTGGACAGGGTGGAAAACGTGCCCGTGCCCAGCAGCAGGCCCTTAAAGTTGGAAAAGCCCTTGAAATACTGATCCGCCACAGGCTTGACCACGTCGTCCACCTTGAAGGAACCAAGCAGCTCGTACATGGGCATGTAACGCCAGAACAGGAACACCAGCAGCATGGGCACCAGCATCAGGTACAGCCGCCAATCCTTTAGGATGGTGCGGCCGACGTGGAGCCAGTAATGCTTTTCCACGTCGTCCCGGACGGCTTGCTCCGGGTTTTCCCGATAAGCGCCGGTGGCCTTGTCGAGGATCAGATAATCCCCCGCCCGATTCTTCATCAGTATCCTCCTCTTTCCTTCTCCTGCTCCTCCCGGAGGCGCAGCAGGTAATGGTTTTGGTTTTCAAATACGCCGTCCAGCCGGCGAACGATCCACAGGATCACCAGGGTAAACAGGACGGTAACGGCTTCCGTGGTGAAAAAGCCCAGGGCGGCGGTGACGGCCGCGCCAAAGAACAAGGACAGAACCGCCCGGCCTAAGAACATGAGCGCCATGACCGCCGCGCCGAACAGCCAGGTTTTCAGCGCGTCCCGCCGGATGTTTTCGTCTCCCAGGGCTTTCAGCAGCGCCAGCGCCCCCAGGGAAAACAGGTTGCCTCCGCAGTAGATCACGTATTGCCTTGCGTCCGCCCCGGAAAACAGGCAGAATACCAATCCGCCCAGGGCCGCGTGAACGCCCGCCCAGGGACCCCACCGCATCAGCACCAGCGCCACGATCAGCGGAACCACCGAAACGGTATACGGTTCTCCCGGAAACCAGCGGGTGGAGGCCGTGATAATGATCCCCTCAAAAACGAACAGCATCACCGCGAACAGCGACAAATCAATGGTTCGATACCTGCTGCGCCCCGTGGAGCCGCTCACGCCTTCACCTCCCGGCGAAATCAATAAACGAAATACGCGAATTTATATCATATTATACAATTTTCGTTCAATTCCGTACATATCAAAAACATCTTGACTTATGTACAAAACGGACTTTATGGATGAAACCGGAATCCATAAAAATCGAAGCTGCTGCCCGGCAGGAACACGAAGCTGACCTCGCACAGGCCCTTGGGCGCGTCGATCTCAAAGGCCTGTTCGCCTCTTTCGCTCTTTTGGAACGCGCAGGTCGTTACCGCCGTTTCCCCCTGAACGCTTACGACGCGGAGGGACACGGTGTTGATGGGCAGCGCCGTGGCTCCGTCCAAAATCAGCTGATATTTTCCGCCGCTGCCGAAATCCATGGCCTGGAAGGTGAGCGTCACGTTGTTGCCAATGCGCTTGACGGCGTTTCCTTCCTTTATAAAGCTGTCGCCGTAGAGCTGATCCGCCTCCCCCGCGGGGTTATAGCGCAAAGCGCGGGATTGCTTGGTAAAGGAAAAGCCCTTCAAGTGAATTTTGCTGTCCAGGGAGAAGAATAGGTCATGCACGCCCCGAAGCGCTTCGGGCAAGCGCCAGGTTTCGGGCTGGTAAGTGTTCCAAATGCTCTTTTTCTGATAGGGCAGCTCGCAGATCAGCTTCCCGCCCTTACCCGGCGCGCCGTCCCACAGCTTTAAGCGGTACATTTCGCCGTTCAGGGCGAAAATGGGCAGAGTGATTTCATCGGAACCCTCCGGCCCGAAGTCCACGTTGGTAAAGCCCACGGCGCTTTCCCCGTCCCGGGCGAAGGCGACGCCCTGCTCGTTGCCCGCGCCGATATCGCCCACGCGAACGTCGCACAGGGAAGCCGATACGAACTTGTAGGGGTTCAGCCCCATGGGGCCGAAGCCCGCCGCGCTGATTTCCAGGGAGGAAATCACCCGGGCATGGGGATAACCGTTGTTCGCCGTGGCCCGCAGGTACGCGCTCCCGTCCCCTAAGGCAGTGACGGTGATCCGGCTTCCGGCGCGCTCCACCTTGGCGAAGGGCATTTCCACCCCCTGGGCGTTCACCACCCGGAAGGAAAGGGGCTGAACAAAAGCGTTTTCCGGCAGGACGGTCACTTCCACCTCCACAGCGGGATGCTCCGGGGTCAGTGCCGTGGAAGAAAGGGCTTTCAGACCGATTTTCTGAGCAAACAGACCGTCGTCTGTTTGCTCATTTTTGCATAAGTCGGGGAACAGGGACTGTTCGCGGCCTTCCCCCGCCGTCAGCGTCATTTCCGCCGGTTTCAGGCCGGGACTGGTCGCCGTTACGCGGATTTCCCCTTCCGCCCGCGCCCCGATCATGATGAGCATTTTACCGGAGAACAGGCGGCGGCTGTTTGTTTTGTAGCCGTCCCGGTCGGTGCTGTCGCCGTTATCGACGCCCAGCAGCACGCCGGGGCCGTCAATCTGGACGCGTACCCGGTTCACGGCGTTTTCCACAGGGTTCCCTGCCCCGTCTTTTGCGGAAACCGTCAGGAACGCCATGCCGCCCCGAATGATTTCGATATTTCCCTCCAGCGCCAGGCTATCCGGTTCCCCGAAGGACGCCCGCACCGTTTCGCAAAGCACAGCGCCCGCTTCGTCATACGCAATGGCTTTCAGTTCGCCTTTTTCGTAAGGTACCTGCCACACGGGCAGGCAGGCTTCCGGGGCGCGCCGGTCAACCTTCTTTTTGCCCAGGGAACAACCGTTCAAAAACAGTTCGGCGTAAGCGCCGTTGGTCATCACCGGCACGTCGATCAATTGCCCCTCGTTCCAGTCCCAGTAAACGCCGATATGGATCATGGGGCTGTCCGTCCACATGGCCTGATAGAAATAGTAGGCGTCTTTGGGGAAGCAGGCCGTGTCCGTCTGGCCGAAATAGCAATTGCGGGTATGGTAGGGGGTGGGTTCGCCGATGTAGTCGATCCCGGCCCAAATGAACTGGCCCAGGGAGTACGCCGTGTTCAGGTCGTCCGTAAGCAGTTTCCGAATATCCTTCGCCCCCCAGCTGGTGTTGCTGTTGAGCAGGGCTGAACACTGCAAATCTTCATCGGAAAGAATATCTTCCTCCATGGGGAAATGGTAAACGCCCCGGCTGGCTAAAAGAGAACCCGTTTCGCTGCCGAAGATCACCCAGTCCGGATGCTGCCCATGGTGCGTCTCATAGTATTTTTCCGCGTAGTTGTAGCCCGGCAGCTTCACGATGTCGGCGCACTTTTGCGCCCCCTCCCAGGGCATATAGTTGCTGGCAAAAGTAACGGCGGCGTGGCGGTCGTCGTGCTTGCGCACTTCTTCCATGAGCAGCCGGGTCCACAGCTGGCCCCGGTCGGAAGCCTGCATATCGTAAATCTCGTTGCCGATGCTCCACAGGATCACGGAGGGGTGACAGCGATCCCGCCGCACCCATTCCGCCACGTCCTGAGGATACGTTTCTGGGAAAAACCGGGCGTTGTCATAATCCGTTTTGGGCAGCTCCCACATATCGTACAGCTCGTCCATCACCAGCAGGCCCATTGCGTCACACAAATCCAGCAGCTCACGGGCGGGGGGATTATGGGACGTGCGGACGGCATTCACACCCATTTCGATCATGACCTGCAATTGCCGCAAGGCCGCGTCCGCGTTGAAGGCCGCTCCCAAAGCGCCCAAATCGTGATGCAGACACACGCCGTGGAGCTTCACATGCTCGCCGTTCAAGAAAAAGCCTTTATCCGGGGTGAATTTCGTCTCCCGGAAACCTACGTGCATGACTTCCTTCTGTGTTCCCAAGGTCAATTCAAGGCGATACACCATCGCGTCATGGACGCGCCAGGGCTGAACCCCCTCCACATTCAGGGATAGGGCCGCGCCGGAGGAGCTTTTCTCCATGCGCCCGGCGGCCAGGATTTCTCCGCTCACGCTGCTCAGGGTCACCTCGGGCAGTTCCTCCCCTTCCCCGGCGATTTCCGCTTCCACGGTCAGCACCCACTTTTCGCCGTTTCTTACGGTGTTCACCTGGAAGCCGTCGGGGATCATATGCCGCTCGGGCAGGGAAAGCAGCCGCACGCTCCGATAAATCCCCGCGCCGGAATACCAGCGGGAATTGGGGCTTTGGTGGCGGATATGCACGGCAATTTCATTGTCCCCCGGTAAAAGCCTGCCGGACAGATCCACAAAAAAGGGCGTATAGCCGTACCGATGGGTGCACAGGATTTCCCCGTTCAGCAGCACGTCCGCATCCATGTACACGCCGTCAAAGTCCAGCAGCACGCAGTCGTCCAGCCCTTCGTTTTTCAGGGTTTTCACATACCAGCCGTCGCCGGATGCGTACAGATCGTCCGTGTTTTCGATCAGCCAGTCGTGGGGCAGGGTCACGGGAGCAAGCGCCGCCGCTTTCATATCTTCATATTTGCTTCCCAGGGGCAGCTTTGTGAACGTCCAGTTTTCATTCCATAGCTTTCGCATGTCAAAAACTCCTTTGAGTTTCAAATTCTTTTGAAAAAATTCGCCGTCGCGCCCGTATTTCCTGCCATGCGGCAATGAAGAAAAAAGTTTACATTGTCCCGGCCGCCTGTGTGTGTTATAATGGGCTGTATTGATTTGTAAGGGGGCGTTTCACGCATGATCCTGTTTGATACCCATGCCGATACCCTGTACAAGCGCGCCCAGCATCCGGGGCAGGCCCTGGACGTAAATCCGGAGCGCCTTTCCCAGGGCGGCGTGACCGTGCAGACCATGGCGCTATATGTGGGCGACAGCTCCAACCTGGATGATATCGCCGATCTTATGACCCGTATGTGGGCCCTGGGCGCCAAACTGCCCGAAGAAGGGCTGGTTCAATTAACTGATTACCGGGACGCCAGGGAAGGCGATCGCGCGTTTATCTATTCCGTGGAAGGGTGCGACCTGCTGGCAAACGGTTTGGAGCAATTGCAGGAATGGCGCGAAAAGGGCGTGCGCATGGCGGCGTTGACCTGGAATTATGAAAACTGCATCGGCACCCCCGCAAAATTCGACGCCGTATCTCCTTTAAAGCCCTTTGGCCGGGAAGCCGTGCGGGAAATGGTGCGGCTGGGCATCGCCCCGGACACCTCCCACCTGAACGAACGGGGCTTTTATGAGCTGCTGGAAATGGGTGTGGTGCCCCTGGCCTCCCATTCCTGCTGCCAGGCCCTGTGCGGCCACCGCCGGAACCTGACTGACGATCAGCTTCGGGCCTTATTCCAGGCGGGGGGCTATGTGGGCATCAATTTCTATCCTTCTTTCCTGGCGGAGGACGGCAAAGCCGATTTGGACAGCGTCTGCGACCACGCCCTGCACATGATGGCGCTGGGCGGCGAAAAACACATCGGCTTCGGGTCCGATTTCGACGGCATCGAATGTAAGCCCAAGGGCCTGTCCGGCCCCCAGGATTTCCCGGCATTGTTTGCCGCCCTGCGCCGCCGGGGCGTGACGGGCAGCCAGATCGAAGCCATGGCGGGGAAGAACCTGATGGCCTATTACGACCGGATTGACCCAAGAAACTGACATCCGTAAGAGTTGAGAGCGGAGAGTTGAGAGTTGAGATATTGCATAGTCTAAATTAATCTCAACTCCCAACTCTCAACTCTAAACTCTATCGATGCCATCGGCCAGACATATATCAAAACAGAAACAGGACAGGAGGGCCAAGAAATGCTCGGTATCATCGGGGCCATGGACAAGGAAGTGGACGCCCTGCGGCGGCAGATGACCAACACAGAAGAAAAGCAGGCCGGGTTCAGCCGCTTTACCGCAGGCACGCTGTGGGGCGAAAAGGTTTGTTTAGCCCAATGCGGCATCGGCAAGGTGCACGCTGCCCTGTGCGCCCAAAGCATGATCGCGGAATATGCCGTTTCCGCTATCCTGAATATCGGTGTGGCGGGAGCGCTGAGGCCCTCTCTCGGCATCGGCGACGCGGTGGTGGCGGACAGCGCCGTGCAGCACGATGTGGATACCTCCCCCATCGGCGACCCTGTGGGCATGGTCTCCGGGCCGAATATCGTGCATTTCCCCTGCGACGCCGCCCTGTCCGGTCTGCTCAAACGGGCGGCGGAGGAAGCGGGTCTGCGCTGGGAAAGCGGGGCCGTGGCCACGGGGGACCAGTTCATCGTGGGCACGGAAAAAAAGAATTGGTTAGCGGATTTCTTCGTGGCCGCCGCCTGCGATATGGAGGGCGGGGCCATCGCCCAGTGCTGCTATGAAATGAACGTGCCTTACGCCGCCGTCCGCGCCATTTCCGACACCCGGGACGGGGACGGGCGGGAATACATGGAAAAGGCGCTCTTTGCCTGTGAACAGGAAGAACGGCTTTTAAAGAAGTTTTTTAAGCTCTGGCAAAGCAGAAATGCTCCGGTTCAATGATTCCCCGTTATCAAATCAATCTCCACTTTTCACTTTTCACTTTTTTCTATAAAAAGAGGTGTTTGACATGGACAAATGGGATCATCGGTTTATGGAAATGGCCCGGCTGGTGTCCACCTGGACCAGCTGTTTCGCGCCGGGCCGGGCCATCGGGGCTGTCATCGTAAAGGACAAGCGCATCATGACCACCGGCTACAACGGAGCGCCCGCCGGGATGAAAACCTGCAAGGAAAAGGGCGAATGTCTGCGCCGGAAGCTGGGCATCGAAAGCGGCACCCGGGCGGAAGTGTGCTACGCCGCCCACGCGGAGCAGAACGCCATCTTGCAGGCCGCCAAATTGGGCATCAGCATCGACGGGGCCACCCTGTACTGCACCCATCAGCCCTGCTCCATCTGCGCCAAAATGATCGTGAACGCGGGCATCCGCCGGGTGGTGTACGAACAGGGCTATCCTGATCCCTTTACCCTGGAGATTTTCGGCGAAACCGGCGTGAGGTTGGAAAAGTATACCGATTTTACAGATGCTGAATCAACAAATAATTAAAACTTGGAGGAAAAAACATGAAGAACACGCTTTCTCTGATCTTGGTCTTTGTGATATTACTATTGTCTGTTTCTGCTGCAAACGCAGCGGACAAACCAAATGATATTCCTGTCCTTTCCATGGAGGACATCCCCGAGACACCTAAAGGAATGCATCATTATTTTTTAATTTGCATTGATGCTGAAACGGATTATATAAAAAATCAAATAAAAAAAACAGGGCATATGTGGGATTTCCATACGGATGGGATGATGCTTATTACATTGGACGAAAGCACACAGCGTGTCATGGTTACTACTTTTAATCGTGAAATATTAATTCAGCGTCCGGATGGAAAATTTGGAAGAATAAATAATTTTTTAGATCATGACGGATGGGCTTATGCATATGATAAAACAACCCTTGAAGCGATTCAAGGTTTGATTGATACAATAAACACACATTTTGCTTTAAGGATAGAAAAATTTATTGTTGTTGATTTTTCACAGGTGCAAAAAATATTAGATACTATTGGCGGAATAGATATTACTCTTACAAGTAAAGAGAAAAAAAGAATTGAGAGTTATGGTACGACAATTCAAGAAAAAAATAGCGATGGAACATATCATTTATCTGGATATCAAGCAGTTCTCTATATGCGCATTCGCAAGAATACAGCGACTGAAAAGTATATGCATGAGGACGGCCATGTATATTCCGATAATGATACCAACGGTCGCACCTATCGCAGTCGGAAAGTAGCCTCAACCGTTGCAGAAAAATTGAAAAATATTTCCTTGGGTGAAGCTACTGATTTGCTGGATTTAATTCTTGTTAATCTCTGGTATACTAACATGACTACTGATGATTTCATAAATGCATTGTATATTGCTATGCAATTACGGGGTGTTCCAGTAGCGCATATCAACATGCCCGTAACAAATCCATCGAAACAAAAGGATGATGGATCATGGTATGAAGAGACACCCTCTCTTAAAGATTTTAATAAAGGAAATCGTAGCTATTGTAGTATTGGCTATGCAGGTATGGCGGTATTACAAGTCAACTATGATCTGAATCGAAAAGCCCTGTGGGATTTCCTGCTGGACAGCTTTGTGGTGGTGGACGAAGAATGAGGTTTCAGGCGGTCATTTTCGATATGGACGGGCTGCTGATGGACAGCGAGCGCGTGGGCCTTGACGTGATGCACCAATGCGGGTTTTTGCAGGGATACGATATTCCCGTCAGCATGGTGCGGGAGACCATCGGCAGCAACAAGCAGTCCTCCAGCGATTTCTACCACCAATTCTTTCCCGACCTGGACACGGACCGGCTGTTTCTGGATTTTAAAACCGCCATGTGCGATCTGGCAAAGCGAGGCGAAATTCCCCTGAAACCGGGGGCGCGGGATCTGCTGGAAGCCGTCAAGGCCCGGCGGATCCCCATGGCCGTGGCTTCTTCCAGCGGCGAAAGTACCATCCGCGTTTATTTGGAATCCGCGAGCATTATTTCCTATTTTGATCAGCTCGTCACCGGCAGCGGCCTGCCCTCCAAGCCCGCGCCGGACGTGTTCCTGAAAACGGCGAAAACGCTGAACGCAAAGCCGGAAGCCTGTCTGGTGCTGGAGGATTCCATTCACGGCGTACAGGCGGGCAGGGCGGCGGGCATGACGGTAGCCATGATCCCGGACATGATCCCCTTTACCGAGGATTTGAAGCCCTTCTGCGATTATGTGCTGCCCGATCTTACGGCGGTGATCCCGCTGCTTGAAGCATGACCGCCGCCATCGTGTGCGTGGGGCGGCTGAAAGAAAAGGGCTACGCCGCCGCCGCGGAGGAATACCTGAAACGCCTGTCCCGCTACGGGAAAACGGAAATCATTGAACTGCCCGACCTGCCGGAGCCCGCCAACGCCTCCGATGCCGACCGGGCCCAGGTGATGGGCAGAGAAGGGCAGAGCATCCTTGCCCGCCTGAAACCCGCCGATCACGTGATCGCCCTGTGCATCGACGGCCCGCAGCTCACCAGCGAAGCCTTTGCCGCCCGCGTGTCCCAGCTGGAAATGCGGGGAAAACGCACCGTGTTCGTTATCGGCGGCTCCCTGGGCCTGTCCCCCGCCGTGATCCAGCGGGCGGACGAAAAGCTGTCCCTGTCCAAAATGACCTTCCCCCACCAGCTGGCCCGGGTGCTGCTGCTGGAGCAGCTTTACCGCGCCTGCAAGATCAACGCGGGGGAAAAATATCACAAATAACGCGCCAGTGAATAGAGTTGAGAGCGGAGAGTTGAGATTTATATGGCCTGCGCATTTTAAAGCAAGCACGGTGTCCATATCATCTCAACTCCCAACGCTCAACTCTAAACTTTTTTTATTCATTGTATACTGTCTTTCTTTTGTATTTTTATTGACATGTATTCCTGTATTCTTTATAATCAATCATCATCCCCAAAGGGAAAAATGAAGGAGGATTACCCCATGAAGAAACTGGTTGCTCTGTTTATGGCCCTCGTGATGGTACTGGGCCTTGCGAACATCGCTCTGGCCGATGACGCTCCCGCTTATAAGATCGCCATCATGACCGGCACCACCTCCCAGGGTGAAGAAGAAGTGTACGCCGCCACCTCTTTGCAGAAGGAGTTCCCCGACATCGTGGTACACGACACTTATCCCGACAACTTCTCCTCTGAAGTGGAAACCACCATTTCCAAGCTGATCGCTTTCGCCAGCGACCCCGACGTGAAGGCCATCATCTTCGTGCAGGCCGTTCAGGGCGCGACCGCCGCTTTCACCCAGATCGCCAATGAAATGGGCCGCGACGACATCCTGCTCATCGCCGGTGTTCCCGCCGAAGACCCCGCCGACATCTCCGCCGCCACTGACATCGTGCTGGCGAACGACGAAATCGGCTGCGGCTATCAGGTAGCCGACCTGGCCAACATCTGGGAATGCGATGTGCTGGTGCATTATTCCTTCGCCCGTCACCTGTCCTATGAAACCATTGTTGCCAAGCGCGACGCCATGAAGGCCACCGCTGAAAGCTACGGCATCGAATTCATCGAGCGCGACTGCCCCGACCCCACCGGCGACGCTGGCATGAGCGGCGCTCAGGCGGCCGTTCTGGAAGACATTCCGAAGGTCATGCAGGAATACGCTGGCAAGAAAGTGTGCTTCTACTGCACCAACTGCGGTCTGCAGGTTGCTCTCCAGCAGGCCATCGTGAACGAACCCAACGCCTACTACGCTCTGCCCTGCTGCCCCAGCCCCTATCATGGATTCCAGGAAGCCTTCGGCCTCACCGCCACCTACGGCGATGTGGAAGGCGCCATCAAGAACCTGGCCAACTACCTGAACGAGCATAACGCCGTGGATCGTTTCTCCACCTGGAGCCTGCCCGTCAACATGTCCATGATCAACGCTGGCTTTGAATATGCCTGCCTGTACGCTCAGGGACAGACCGACGGCAAGGTGGACCTGGCTGTGCTGGAGCAGTGCTTCGCCGACGCCACTGGCAGCGAAATCGAGCTGGGCACCTACGTGGACGCCGATGGCAACGAATATGACAACTACCTGCTCATCGCCCTGGAGCCCATCGACTTCGCGGACTATCTGAACTAATTCACCGGTTTTCAGGGCTGTCTGGGGTTCCGGCTTCGGTCGGACCCCGGGCAGCTCTCCCTTTTTTGTAATCGGGTTTCTTTTTGGGGCAGCGGTTTTTCCATGGCATGCGGTTCCCCGCCGATATCATGGAAAGCCCGCTGATAAAGCCGGTACGCCGGGCTGTCACTTAGGCCCGTACCGGCCATGGAAAGGAGTTGCGGCTGTTTGACCAATGAATGTATCCTGGAAATGAACCATATCACCAAGCGGTATGGCTCCAACGCGGTACTCAAGGACGTTTCCCTGAAAGTCCGCCCCGGCGAAATCCACGCCCTGCTGGGGGAAAACGGCGCGGGAAAATCCACCTTGATGAACGTGCTTTTCGGCATGCCGGTGATTCACTCCACAGGCGGTTTTGAGGGCGAAGTGATTTTTAACGGCCAGAAGGTGACTATCGCCTCCCCCATGGACGCCATGGACAAGGGCATCGGCATGGTACACCAGGAATTTATGCTGATCCCCGGCTTCAGCGTGACGGACAACATCAAGCTGAACCGGGAAATCACCAAGCCCTGGCTCGTCAGCAACATCCTGGGCAAGGATTTGGAATTCCTGGACACCAAGGCCATGGCCCGGGACGCCCGCAAGGCCCTGGACGGCGTGGGCATGAGCATCGAGGAATATACTCTGGTGAGCGGCCTGCCCGTGGGCCACATGCAGTTTATTGAAATCGCCCGGGAAATCGACAAATCCGGCATGAAGCTGCTGGTGTTCGACGAACCCACCGCCGTGCTGACGGAAAGCGAAGCCCAGCAGCTTTTGCGCGTGATGAAGGATATCGCCTCCAAGGGCATCGCCATCATTTTCATCACCCACCGCTTAGACGAGGTGATGGACGCCGCCGACACCGTGACCATCCTGCGGGACGGCGCGCTGGTTTCCTCCTTCCCCAAGGCGGAAACCACCCCCGAAAAGCTGGCCGCCCTCATGATCGGGCGCGGCGACGAAAGCGTGATCCAGGTCAGCAAGCGCACGGAGGAAATCAAAGGCGGCGTGGCCATGTCCATCCGGGATCTGTGGGTGAACATGCCCGGCGAAGTGGACAAGGGCGTGAACCTGGACGTGCGGGAAGGCGAGATCCTGGGCATCGGCGGTCTGGCCGGTCAGGGAAAAATCGGCATTCCCAACGGGGTCATGGGCCTGTACGAAGCGGCGGGCGACGTGACGCTGTTCGGTCAGGCGCTGCCCTTAGGCGACGCCAAAGCCGCCCTGAAAGCGGGTCTTGCCATGGTGAGCGAAGACCGGCGCGGCGTGGGCCTGCTGCTGGATCAATCCATTGAAGACAACATTGCCTTTACCGCCATGCAGGTGAAGGGCGATTTCCAAAAGGGCATCCTGCACCAGAAGGACAGCCGGGCCATCCGCCGCTACGCGGAGGAAATGATCAAGGAGCTGGACATCCGCTGCACCTCCCCCGCCCAGCCGGTGGGCACCCTGTCCGGCGGCAACCAGCAAAAGGTGTGCGTGGCCCGGGCCTTGGCCTTAAAGCCCAAATTCCTCTTTGTGTCCGAACCCACCAGGGGCATCGACATCGGCGCGAAGCAGCTGGTGCTGGAAACGCTGGTGCGCCTGAACCGGGATATGGGCATGACCGTGGTGATGGTCTCCTCTGAATTGCAGGAGCTGCGTTCCATCTGCGACCGCATCGCCATCGTGGCGGAAGGCAAAGTGGTGGACATTCTGAAAACGAACGCTTCGGATACGGCCTTCGGTCTGGCCATGTCCGGCGTAAAATCCAAGGAGGGTGAAGAAGCATGAGCGGGAAAGCCAAAGAAAAGCCCACCGTCCAATCCCGGATCGTGCCCGTCGTGCTGTTCATCCTGGCGGCGGCGCTGATTGCGGCGTCCATCGGCGGCTACGCCCTGCAAAATGCGGGCGACATTCAGAAGACCCTGGATACCATGCGCACCAACACCGTGCTGCATACCGCCTCCGAGGGCCTGGTGAACAGCATCGCCCAGCAGGCCCGCGCCGATAAGCTGGCCGAGCTGCGCAAGGATAAGAATTTCCGCAAGCGGGGCCTGGACGAAGTGAACGCCATCTGCGACGGCGCGATGGAGGAAGCGCGTGCGGCGGCGGAAGCCCTGTACGCCAATCCCGTGGTGAAGGATCAGGCGGCGCTGGAAAGCGCAATCGAAGCCTTTGAAGCGGCGCTGGCCGAGGCCAGCATCCTGTCCGCTCAGGAGAAGGGCGTTTTCTCCGATCTCTATGTGCAGTTGGTAGATAACATTTCCAACTGGACAGAAATCGCCGGGGAGGGCAAGCAGGACAGCGAGATCCTTGCTTCCCTGGCCGCCGTGGCCTCTGGCGTGAACGACAAGGCCAACAGCCATTTGCAATCTTCTTTCGTGCGTCTGGCCCGGGACATGGCCGCCAAGCAGCAGGCTAAAGAGGACGGCGAGCTGCAAAACCAGCTGATCACCCTGATGGTGGGCGCTGTGGCCGACTGGACGGAATACAGCGGCCTGGATCAGGCGGCGCTGTGGGATAAACTGCTTGCGGACGTTCCCGCCCTGGCGGACAACGTTCGTTTCAAGGACGCCATGCTCACCGCCGCCCAGGGCTACGTGGCCGCCGCGGAAAAGGGCGAAGCCATCAACCCGCCCGCCGAAGCGGATAAAGGCGCGGACACTGTCAGCGAAACCCAGGCGGATTACAGTTATTTCGTGCCCACCGAGGCCCTGACGAAAGAGGAAAACGAGAAAAACGACGCGTATGAAGCGCTGAAAGCGCAGCTCATCGCCATTATCCCCGATTTGGGCGGCCTGAGCGCCAAGCTGCAGACCACCCTGCGGGAAAGTTTAGAAAAGGTGCTGTGGTTAGGCGACACGGATTTTTCCACCCGGTACAACGCCTACACGGCGCATCAATCGGGGACTGAATCGGAAGGGGCCTGGAAGCTGAACCTCGCTTCCATGGCGAAGCCCTTGCTGCTGGCCGGCGTCGCCGTGCTGCTGCTGGGTCTGGTGCTGTTCTTCTGGAAACCGCTCACCACCCGCTTCGGCGTGCCCCGCACCATCATCGCCCTGTTCTTCGTGTACCTGTGCCTGCTGGCCGAGCTGTACAATATCAGCGTGAAGCTGATGTTAGGCAACGTGCTGGAGCGCATGACCATGTACGGCGTGCTGGTGCTGGCCATGATGCCTGGCATCCAGTGCGGCATAGGTCTTAACATGGGCATGACCATCGGTTGCATCTCCGGCTTGCTGGGCATTGTGCTGGCCCTGCAATTCAACATGGTGGGCTTTGCCGCCCTGCTGTTCTCCTGCGTCTGCGGCGCGGTGATTTCCCTGCCCCTGGGCTGGGGCTATTCCAAGCTGCTCAACCGCATGAAGGGCAACGAAATGACCATTTCCACCTACGTGGGCTTCTCCTTCGTTTCCCTCATGTGCATCGGCTGGATGATGCTGCCCTTCGACAATCCCAAAATCATCTGGCTTTTGAGCGGCAAGGGCCTGCGCGTCACCCACAGCCTGCTTGGCAGCTTCGCCCATCTGCTGGATAAGCTCTTGGCTTTCAGCGTCTTTGGCGTCAAAGTGCCCACGGGCGGCCTGCTCTTCCTGGCGCTTTGCTGCCTGCTGATCTGGCTGTTCTCCCGTTCGCGCTTAGGCATCGCCATGACGGCGGCGGGTTCCAACCCCCGCTTCGCGGAAGCCAGCGGCATCAACGTGAACAAAATGCGCACGGTGGGCACGGTGCTTTCCACCGTCATTGCCGCCGTGGGTATCGTGATTTATTCCCAAGCCTTCGGCTACGCCCAGCTTTACACCGCTCCCCGGCAATTGGGCTTCATCGCCGCCAGCGCCATCCTGATCGGCGGCGCCACGGTGAGCAAGGCCAAGGTGAGCCACGTGCTGATCGGTGTGTTCCTGTTTGAGGGCGTGCTGGTCTTCGGCCAGCAGATCGCCAATTCCGTGGTGGCGGGCGGCGGCCTGAGCGAGGTCATGCGCATCATGATTTCCAACGGCATCATCCTGTATGCCTTGACCCAGACTGGAGGTGGGCGTCGTGACTGAGCAAAACAAAATCCGTTCCCACTTTGAAAAATATGTGGTGACTTACCTGTTCATCGCCCTGAGCGTGCTGTTCATCGTTGTTTCCGGGCTGGATATGAACTATGTCGCCAGCCAGCTGCTCCTGCGCCTGAACCGCAACGCCTTCATCGTGCTGGCCCTGATTATTCCCATCATCGCCGGCATGGGCATCAACTTCGCCATCACCATCGGCGCCATGGCGGCCCAGATCGGCCTGCTGCTCACCATCAACTGGGGCATTTCCGGCGTGCCCGGCATCCTGCTGGCCGCCGCCATCACCCTGCCCCTGGGCGCGTTCTTCGGCTTCCTCATCGGCAAGCTGCTGAACAAGATGAAGGGCCAGGAAACCATCGGCTCCCTGATCTTAGGCTACTTTGCCAACGGCGCGTATCAATTGCTGTTCCTCTTCATCTTCGGCTCCATCATTCCCCTGAACAGCAACGTGACCATCGTGGGCGCCAGCGGCGTGCAGAACACCCTGAACCTCACCGGCTCCGTGGGCCTGTACACCGCCATCGACAGCATTGCCCACGTTCCCTTCCTGCTGGCCCTGTATATCTTCTGCGGCGTCTTTGCCGCGGCGGCCATTTTCCAGTTCGTCCGCAAGAAGATCACCGTCAAGCGCATGATCGCGTCCCTGGTGCTGGCGGCGGCCTTAGCTGGAATATTCAGCATTCCCGCCATCGCCAGCGTGGTGAACGGCTCCCATGGCCGGGAGCTGAAGCTGCCCCTGGTGACCTGGCTGCTGATTCTGGCCCTGTGCCTCTTTAACTCCACCATCATGCGCACCCGCCTGGGCCAGAAGTTCCGCGCCGTGGGCCAGAGCCAGACCGTGGCCAATGCATCCGGCATCAACGTGGACCGCACCCGCGTCATCGCCATTATGATTTCCACCGTGCTGGCTGGCTGGGGGCAGATCGTGTTCATGCAGAGCGAGGGCATCGGCACCTTCCAGACCTACGCCGCTCATGAGCAGGTGGGCCTGTACGCGGGCGCTGCCATCCTGGTCGGCGGCGCTTCCATCGACCGGGCCACTAACCTGCAGGCCCTGGTGGGCACCTTCCTCTTCCATTCCCTCTTCATTACCGCCCAGAGCGCTGCTTCCGCCATGTTCGGCAATTCCGCCGTGGGCGAATACTTCCGCGCCTTCCTCTCCTACGGCGTCATCGCCGTGGCCCTCATCATGTATGCCTGGCGCAGCGCCAAGCAGAAAAAAGCGGGCCAAATGAACCTTGCAGAACAGCGGGCCGTGAAGTCGTAAGAAGAAAAATTATCTGGGGGAAACCATTCTTTGGGGGACAAAGAATGGTTTCCCCCAGACCCCCTTCCAAGAAAGCCATAAGGGGTACATTGGTTAAATGCAATTGAAAAGCTCTGTCTCCTGTTTGGGAGGCAGAGCTTTTTGATTGTTCACTTTTTCATTCTACGACTACAACCTGGATTCCTTCCGGCAGCAGGCGTTTCACCCGGCCCGCAGTGCCGCTGCGATCCGGCCCCAGCACCAGAGCCGAAGCGTTCCATTCCCCGGCATACCGGGCGATAGCGGCGGGCACCTCCTGCTCGTACACGATGCTCATTTCCGCGTCCACTTCATGGGCCAGGGAAAACAGTTCGTTCAGGATGGCCGCCGAATCCGGGCTGCCCAAGATATTTTTGCCCTGGCTCACATGCAGCACGCGCAGGGGCAGGCCGCTTTCCCGCGCTATGTCGCTTCCCCGGCGAATCAGCCGGGCGCAGTCCTTCTGCACCGTCACGCAAGCCAGCACGCACTGGTTTTCGTTCATCGCGTCCTCATTTCCTTTCAGGCCCGCACCCATGCGCCCAGGGATTTGTCATGGGCCGTCACCGTCAGCTTTTCTCCGATCTTCCAGTCGGGCCGGGGCAGATTGGCGTCGTAATAGAACAGCCTGTCGTCCTCCGGATCCTCCATGTCCCCCACGCTGATCATCATGGGATAGTACTTCACGCCGTCCCGCATGACGATCTGGGTTTCCATTTCCTTGAACGCCCCGGTGGTGCTTCGCACCTTGCCGTGCAGCACCTCGTCCAGGTGCTTTTTGTAGGCGATGATCGGGGACAGCAGCATACCGTAACAGAAGATGCACCCCGCGCCTAACAGCACGCTCAGCGTCATGGTCAGCCACTTGATCCTGAAAATGAACGATACGATCACCAACCCCAGCAGCACCAACGCCGGAACCCCCAGCGCCAGCCGCCGCCGTTTCAGCTGGCTGCAAATGTCGGCATAGTCCTGTTCTGTATACAATGCGCATGCCTCGCTTCCCAATAATCAGGACGTTTTATCCGCCCTTCCTGTGTATATCATACCGCAATTTCCCCCAAATGTACAGTACCCAAGGATGGCGATATTGTGACAGTGCGTTTCAGTGAGGAATGAGGAGATAGGAGTTAGGAGTTTATCTTGTTTATCGTGTGACCGAATCCCCCAAAGCCGAGCATCACTTCTGCTTTCACTTCCCAATCTCCTCTCTCCTATCTCCTCTCTCCTATCTCCTTACTCATAAAAGGATTGTAATCATGCCTCCCTCCCCTTCGTTAAGCATCTTGGTCAGCGCGGCCTGTACCTTTTCCTGGGTTTCTACCGGCAGGCGGCTCAGCTTGCCGTTCACGCCCTCCTGCACCAGCTCCTTCAAAGATTTTCCGAAGAAATTGGTTTCCCACAGATCCTGTGGGTTCTTTTCATACTGTTGATTCAACGTTTCCACAAACGCCTCGCTCTGCTCCTGGGTACCCAGCACGGGGGCGATTTCTGTTTCGATATCGGACCGGATCAGATGCAGCGTGGGCGCGCTGGCCCGAAGCCGCACGCCGTAGCGGCTGCCCTGGCGCATCAATTCAGGCTGCTGCAATTGGATTTCGCTCATGGCAGGCGTGACCAAGCCGTAGCCCGTCTGCTGCACCGCTTTCAGCGCCCCGGCCACCCGATCGTATTCCCGCTTGGCCGCCACCAGCTCCTTCATCAGGGACAAAAGATGCGCGTCCCCGGTAATGGTTTCGCCGCACTGCTCGCTGAGGATTTCGTTGAACAAGCCCTCCCGGGCAGGCAGATCAAACTGCACCACGCCCTCCCCCAGGTACACCGTTTCGTTTCGGGGAGCCAGCCAATCCGTTTCCTGGGAAAACGCGGCAGCAATTTGCTCCTTGTCCCTGACGCGGTTCAGCGTGTCCCCTAAATTGCGAATCACCTCCAGGGCGTGTGTGGGCAGCCAATGGCTTTCGTCCAGCGCGCCCACCCAGCCCGGCACCGAGAAGCGTACCTCCCGCAGGGGGAATTCCAGCAAAAGCCCCGACAGCAGCCGCTGAATATCCTTTTGCTGCATTTCCTTTACGTTCAGCAGCGTCACCGGCACGTCGTACTTGCTTTCCAGCGACGCCCGCAGAGCCTCCGCCTCGCCGCTTTCAGGATGGGCCGAATTGAGTACCACGGCGAAGGGCTTGCTCAGGGCCTTCAATTGGCGGATCACCTGTTCCTCCGCCTGGACGTAGTTGCTGCGCGGCAGATCTGCCACCGTGCCGTCCGTGGTCACCACCACGCCCACGGTGGCATGATCGGTGATGACCTTCCTGGTGCCTAAGGCCGCCGCCTGCTCAAAGGGCATATCCTCCGCCGCCCAGGGGGTGGACACCATGCGCGCCGCGTCCCCCTCCTGGGTGCCCAGCGCGCCGGGAATGAGATAGCCCACGGAATCCACCATCCGCACTCGGGCCGTCATATGGGGGTCCACCCGCACCTCCGCCGCCCCTTCACCGGGCACGAACTTGGGCTGGGTGGTCATCACCGTGCGGCCCGAGCCGGATTGGGGCAGCTCGTCCGTGAGCCGGTCGCGCCGGGGGCCGTTCGCCATGAGGGGCAGCACCATTTGCTCCATAAACCCCGCGATAAAGGTGCTTTTCCCCGTGCGCACCGGCCCCACCACGCCGATATACAAATCCCCCTGGGTCCTTTCCGCAATATCCCGATACAGGGGCCGCGCCTCCTGATTCTCCTGCGCCATACCTTTTCCTCCTTCTGTTCCTGTTTCACGGAAACATATGCGAAAAAAAAGGCCGCTATGACCGGGACTTGCGGGAAAAAGCAAAGTGATGAGGCAACCGGCGCGAAGCGCGGCCCAACGTCCAGCCGGGCCGCGTATGCGTACACGGCTGGCATCACAGAAAAAGCCGGAGACTTTCGCCTCCGGCAAAGAATTTGCATAAATCAGTCAATCAGCTTGGTCAGCGCGTTGATCAGCGCCTTGTCCTCCCGGAAGCTCTGAATCCCGGCGTCCTGGGGGTCAAAGTCCGCTTTCAGGGTGATGGCCATCAGCACCAGCTTATCGTCCCCAAAGTATTTCTCCATCTCCAGGGGCCGGTTGAACTCCACGGCCACCGCGTTTTTCCCGGTGCGAAGCGCTTCCCGGCTGGGATAAATCACCAGGCTTTCGGTATGCACGGTGATTTTCTTTGTGTTGAGCTTATAGCTGATGATCTGCCTGCCCTTTTCGTTGATCACCGTGGCGGTGCCCACCGTGTACTGATCGCCCGCGATGAGGGGATAGGTGAACATGCCCTCGTCCTCTAAGTTCAGGGGCGTGACCCTGTTCCATACGCCGCCGCCGATCAGCTCCCGCGTCTTGGGGCCGAAGGAGGTGATGGTGCTGTTATAATTCATCTGGGCGGAGGTTTGGCCGCGGGTCTGCGCCACGTCGCCGCAGACGGTGCACACGTACTGGCTTTCCACGTCGCCGTTGGGCAGCTTCACGTCCATCCACATATAGCAGTGGCCCACCGCCGGGGTCTCGATCACGTCCTCTTCCCCGCAGACCGCGCATCGCCGTACGGCGCGGCCCGGCTCGGTGCAGGTGGGTTCCTCGCAGGTCACGCGCCAGTCGTGGGGCTGCCGCGTTTCCTCCCTGCGCGCGTTTTCCTGAATCACCTGGCCGCAATCCTCGCAGTAAAGATCGTATACGGTGATCAGGGCGTGCGTTTCCATGCTGCCGGTTTTTTCCGCCCAGGGTTCGCCATGCACCCGTTCCACCGTGCGGTGGCTTTCATCGTGCGTGGGGGCCTCGGCCCAACCGGCAGCGCAGACGCACAGGAGCGCCGCGCACAGCAGGATCGTGAAATATCGTTTCGTAGCTTTCATCCTCCAAATACCTGACGCCGTTTCATTTTGGCGAAGTCGCTTATATACCGTTAAAAACTTACCAGATTCCATAAATATCATAGCATAAACCGCTTTACCTGTCAATCATGGCGCTTTTTCCAAGGCCCCGGCGGGGGATTTTTTACATTTGTAAAAACCGCCGTCCCGAAGGGCGGCGGCGGAGGAAGAATGTTTTCAGCTCTGCATATTGTCTACCACGCGCAGGGTCACGGTCAGATCCACATAGGTGCCGTTGCCCACGTCGGTCATATCCCAGCGGGGCTGCTCGATCTGGCTGGCGAACGCGTCGTCGCGGTATACCTTCACGTTGATGGTATCGCCGGTCTTGTATTCGGACAGCTTATCGGTGAGGGCGCTCTGGGTATTGATCAGGGTGCCGTCGATTTCCACGATGATGTCGCCGGCCTTGACGCCGCCCTCGGAAGCGGGAGAGAGTTCATCCACGCTGCGGATCAGCGCGCCGGTGGGCAGGCCGTACTGGGTGGCGTTGCTGATGAAGGTATAGGTCACGCCCAGCCGGGGCTTGCCGTACAGGGGAGAATCGTTCTTATCGGCAGTCTGCTTTTCGGTTTCCGTGGAAGCAGATTGCTTGCCGTTGCTGTTGTAATCCCGCAGCACTTCGGTGATCAGGGGCTTGGCCACGTTGATGGGGATGCACAGGCCGATGTTGTCCACCGTGCGACCGGAGGAATAGTAGCTGGTGGAGTTGGCGTACCGGGCGGGAATGCCCTGCAGCTGGCCCAGGGTGTTGAACATGCCGCCGCCGGAGTTGCCGGAGTTGATGGCCGCGTCGGTCTGGATCATGGTGTTGGTGATGGTGGTCATGCGGCCGTAGCGGTCGGTGGTGCGGTCGGTCACTTCACGGTTCAGGCCGGAAATGGCGCCGATGGTGACGGAACGGGAGTATTTTTCACCGATGGGGTTGCCGATGACGATGGCCCATTCGCCCACCTGCAATTGGTCGCTGTCGCCCAGGGCCACGGCGGGCACGTTCAGGCCCTTGACCTCCAGCACGGCGATGTCCAGGTCGGCGTCGTAGCCCACCACGGTAGCTTCATGCTCGTCCTCGTCCAAGGCGGTGGTCACGGTGACGCGGGTGGCGCCCTCCACCACGTGGTAATTGGTCAGCACGTGGCCGTATTCGGTGATGACCACGCCGGAACCGGTGCCTTGCAGACTTTCCTTGGTCTGGGGCTGGCCGTAGCCGAAGCCGTAGCCGTAGCCGTAATAGGAGGAGGTGGTGGCGTAGTTGTTCACGCCCACCACGCTGTTGCGCACCTGGTTCACCACCTCGATGAAGGGGCTGGTGATCTGGCTTGCGTTGGTATTGGTGTTCACGATCTTATCAATTTCCTCCTGGGACAGGGCGCCGTTGGCAGCGCCCGCGGTGAGCACCGTCGCGCCGAGCATGACGATCGCCAGAGCGATGGCCAGCACGCCGAAAAACAAAGAAGAATGCTTTCTCATGATTGTTCCTTCCTTTCCTTCGGATCAACGATCCGTAAATTCTTTTTTCTGTCCCCCTTTCAGGGTACGAACCCATTGTAAACGGCAATTTTTACAAAAATTTGAACAGTATTTGAACATCTGGGCGGAAATTTGGACGAAATCCGCACGTTCTTTTTTTCCCCTTTTGCCGCCGCGTCATTCGGCGCAGAGCCGCTTTTCGCAGAAATGCCAGGCCAGGAAGGTTTGGATGCCCAAACGGGCGTACCAGCGGCCCACGCCGGTATAATGGATAAAGCATGTATCGCAGCCCTGTTTTCTCAGTTCCTCGCAGGCCAGGGCCACCATTTTTAAACCGATGCCCTTTTTACGGAATTTGGGCACGGTGCCCACGCACCCCGGCGCGCCCACCTTGTTTTTCCCATTGGAAAGCAGGCAGTTTTCCCAAACGTCCACATTGCAGAAGCTGGCGATTTCGCCGTTCTGCATGGCGCAGTAGGTGGGACTGTCCGCCCCGAAATATTGCACCCAGGTTTCGTCCACTGCCGCCACGGCTTCACGCAGGGCATCCAGGGGGCCGCGGTACCAGCCGAAGGACACATCCGGCGGCACGGGGAGGTCATAATCCGATGCCCGGAAGGAGGTTAAATCGCCCTTCATTTCCTCGTAGCCGCCGCCCACGGTGTAACCGTTCTTTTCAAAAAAGCCCCGGGCCTTGTCCGGCATGCCGGGAAACAGGCGGGATTCCCCGCCGCCCACGGTCATTTTCTCCGCGCCCGCCTGCCGGGCGCGTTCCTCCGCCTGCCGGAGCAGCCGGGAGCCAACGCCCCGGTTCTGAAATTCGGGCAGCACGCACAGAATGCGCAGCGCGTCCTTTTCCGTCACCGCATAGCCCAAGAGACGGCCACCCTCCCGGTATTCCAGCAGATTTTCCCCCGCCAGCCTCACCATATGCCGGAAAGCGGCTTCCGAAATGTCCAATTCCGGGAAACAGACTTTGAAAATTTCGTAGTGTTCCATTGTCTTTTCTCCTTCTCTATACGCCGGTCAGGTCGAAGGGCGGGGTGTAGGCCGCGTCGGCGCTTTCCTTTTCCTGGGTGTAGCCCGTAAGGTTCAGCGCTTCAAAATGTGAAAGCACCCTTTGGTATTCCGCGTCGGTGATGCGCCTGTCCAGGCCGGGGATTTTGCAATGGGGCGAGGGGGTGTACTGCCGCATGAGGGACACAGGCGTGCCGGATGGCAGGCTTTCCGCGATAAAGTCCAGCGCCTTGCAGCTGTCCATGGTGCAGCCCGGCAGGATCAGGTGCCGCACGATCACGCCTTTTTGCATCATGCCTTCCGCATCGTACACCGCCGGACCGGTCTGGCGGCACATTTCCCGGATGGCCTGGGAAGCGATTTCAAAATAATCCGGCGCGCCCGCGCACAGTTTGGACAGGCGGGGCGATACGTGCTTTAAGTCCGGCAGGTAAATATCCACCGCGTCCTCCAGCAATTTCAGCGTGTCCACCGTTTCATACCCGCCGGTGTTCCACACGATGGGAATAGCGGGCCGGTACAGGGAAAGGGCGTCCAGCACAGCAAAGGTGAAGGGCGTGGCCGTGACCAAATTGATGTTGTGCGCTCCCTGATCCTCTAACATTTTGAAAATATCGGCCAAACGCCGAACCGTGATCTCTTTCCCCTGGCCCAAATGGCTGATTTCATAATTCTGACAGAAGGCGCAGCGCAGGGTACAGCCGGAAAAGAACACCGTGCCGCTTCCCCGGATGCCGGAAATGCAGGGTTCCTCCCAAAAATGCAGCGCCGCCCGGACAACCCGGGGGCTTTCCCCCATGCCGCAGAAGCCGGGCTTCACAGCGCGATCCACCCCGCACCGGCGGGGACAAAGCGTACAAACGGACATTGTGTTTTCTTTCCTTTATTTCAGTTTCTTGGACAGATACAGCACCAGCTCGTCGTTATTTTCGCAAGGGGCGTAGGGTTCGCACACATGATCCCCGTACCACGCGCCGGAACCGTCCGGGATGTAGCCGCGCTTGACGTACATCCTTTGGGCGCTGCCGTAGCCGCTGTGCAGGCCCACGCCCAAATACACGGTATCGGCGTATTGGGCGGCGATTTTCTCCGCCGCGTCCATGAGCTTGCCGCCGATCCCACGGTTCCGGTACTTTTCCAGCACCCCGAAATCCACGATCTCGGGCAGGCCACGGTTCCCGAACGCGCCATATTTCGCGTTGGGATATATGTTGATATACCCCGCCACGCTGCCCCGGTATTCCGCCGCCAGGGAAACGCATTTCCCCGCGTCCCGGTCCTGAAGCCGTTTTTCGTATTTTTCCACGGACTGGTGCCAGCCCTGGGCGATTTCTTCCTCCGTAATGATCCACGGGTCGGAAGATTGCAGGTCGCGGATCCGCACGTTTTCATCCTGATAGTAAACCACGGCGTTTTTCCTCCAAAAAAGAACTGTAGAGAACCTCCAAAAACTAAGAAAGAACAGCAGATCAAGTCGAGAAATGGTATAATACCAAAGGGTGATGAAAGATGGAGCAAGCGGGGATATTCG
>CAJOJQ010000025.1 GCA_905234985.1 uncultured Christensenellaceae bacterium | reverse complement strand
GTGGGCATCATCCACTTTCCCGGCATGAACCTGACGAACAAAGTGATCAACGCCCTGATCTTTGATATCAAATCGGATAAAGCGGGCTATGGCGCGAGCCACACAAAAACCGTCTATTGGCGTAGATCAAATTATCAGGAGGCGTCCAAGGAAGGGGTCACAGGCTCGGATTATGTTGGAACAGCCCTCGGAACAATGCAGGGATCATTTTACGATAACCTGACTTCTTATAGCATCACCGGCGATTTGCTCACGGCCATGGCCAGCTATATAACGGGTGGCAATAATACCTTCCTGATCTACAATCCCAGCCCGGAGCAGAGCAGCCAGGGGTATTCCAAAAACTACCTCATGTGGACGGACGTCACCCTCACGGTCAACTACGACGAGGCGGTTTCTTCTCCATCACTATCGGCCACGTCCGCTGATATGGGAACCAGCATTACCGTGTACACCAACCGGCAGAGCACGGGGGCCACGCACACCCTCACCTACTCCTTCGGCCAGACGAACGGTACCATTGCGACGAACGTGGGAGATTCCACCTCCTGGACGGTTCCCATGTCCCTGGCGTATGAAATCCCCAACGCCACCTCGTGCCTGGTCACCATCACCTGCGATACCTATTACGGCGGGGTGCTGACCGGCAGCAGGACGTGTACCCTGACGGCAACGCTGCCCTCCTGGGTAACGCCGTATATATCGGACATTACCCATTCGGACAGCGAAACGACCGTCCAGCAAACTATCGGCGCGTATGTGCGGGGGCTGAGCAAGCCTTCCGTCACTATCACGGCCCTGGGCCGTTATATGAGCACGATCACCGCGTACCGCGCCACATTGGATGGTGTCACCTACACGACGGCTTCCTTTACCGCCAGCAAATACCTGACCCTTTCCGGGTATATGACGCTGACCGTGACCGTCACCGATTCACGCGGACGGACGTCTACGGATACCCGTTCTCTCACTATCCTGGATTACTCCTATCCCTCCATCCGGCAGTTCGCGGCGGATCGCTGCAACGCGGCGGGCACAGAATCGCAGCGGGACAGCAGCTATGTCCGCATCCAATTCCGTGGGGCGATTTCCAGCTTGGGAAACGCAAACGCCACAGAGTATTACGTCTACTACAAACTGTCTACTGCATCCACATGGACGCTGGCTGAAAGCTCCACCACCGCCGGGCAGTATGACATTACCGTCCTCAACCATGTGCTGTCCCAGAGCTTCAGCCCGCTGTACAGCTATGACATCAAAATCCGGCTGAAGGATTCCTTCGCCTATGTGGAACAGTCCGTGAGCATCGGCACGAAGCAGGTCATCATGGATATTCTGTCAGACGGCCAGGGCATAGCCTTCGGCAAGATCGCGGAAACGTCCGGATGTGTGGATTTAGGGTGGCCGCTGAAGCTGTCTTCGCCGCTGAGCATTGAAAACGGCGGCACTGGCGGTTCAAGCGCGGCGCTTGCCCGGTATTACCTCGGCGCAGTATCCAAAACCGGCGATACCATGACAGGAAATCTGACTATTCAGAGCTACCTGTACCCTTCCGTTTATCTGATTCCCACCTATAACGATACGACAAACCGCACCGTCTTTGAAGGCAGCTATGCGGGAGCGTCCTCTTTTGCCGCATGGGAAGATTCGTCCGGCAACAACAGGCGGATGCTGGAAGTGCGGACTAAGAGCTATGCTCCGAGCCTGGACAACGCGGTTCTGCTTCGTGTAGCTGACGCTGGGGCGTGGTACGCCTACCGGGTGTTTCATTCAGGCATGGCTTCGCCCGTCCCCATCGCAAACGGGGGAACGGGGGCGGCTGACGCTGCTTCTGCCCGGAGCAATCTGGGCGCGAACAATGCCTCCAACCTTACAGCAGGAACAATCCCCGCCGCCCGGTTGCCCTTCAAAATCGCCTATGGCACGGTCAGCGTCAGTTCCAGCACCAATGTGTATATCGACTATTCCAGCGCGGGGTTCACGTCGGCTCCGTATGTCGTCATAAACTACGCGACCACCGGCAGCAACTGGACGGGAAGCGGCGGTGTGATAAAAGTATACAGCAAAACCGCGTCAGGCTGCTATGCCACTGTGGGCGGTTCTTACAGCACAGCGCGCGATTGTGACTGGGTAGCGTTTGGAATATAAAGCAGCGATACCCAGGTATCAGGTTTTTTCTCATAAAGATCGGGGGTGATTCCATTGGACATTATTCGCAGCATTTCCTATGACCAGACGGAGATTCTTCTGAATATTCTCCGCCTTCACGTTCCTTCCGGGGTGATCGACTGCGATCCCACCTACAGCAGAGGGCAGTTCTACAGGGACGGCGCCGTAAAACAGCCCAGACTGCGGTTTGACCTGTATCCAAGCGGTCCGGGCATCGAGAAAGCAGACTGCCGGGATCTTCCCATTGCGGACAGTTCGCTGAACTGCATGATCCTCGACCCGCCCTTCCTGGCGACGACAGGGAAATCCCTTGCTGGCAGGATCGGGAACATCATCAACCGGCGATTCGGGGTGTATCCCAATGAGAAAGCGCTGCACCAGTTCTATATCGACAGTTTGAAAGAAGCGTACCGTGTGCTGAAGCCGCACGGTATTTTATAGTGAACGTCAAAATTGATTTTACTTAAAGGTGCAGAGAGATTTCAATTGGTTGTTAGGCGTAGCCCAAGCAGCAAAGGCTGAATCAACCGTTGACTCCAAGAGTGACAACGAGGAAAAGAAAACATTGTGCGTGTTTTCACGTCTCGTTATACGCCAGACCTGCTCAATGGGATTAAGATCGGGAGAGTAAGGTGGTAGCTTAATGAAGGCCACGGATTTCCTGATGTCTTCATACTCTGGCAGCATTTCCTGCTCAATAAGACGCATTGTTTTCTTGTGCCACGGGGCATTATCCATCACTAAAGCATACTTTTTACCTTCGGGTACAGGATGCGCTGTAAGGAAGGAGCGGACAGAATCAATGGTCGTCTCGTAGTTGAATTTTTCCGGTTTTGCGGTAAACAGTATTCCGCTTTCAGGAATAACAAACCCACTGTATGACGTCTTGAAGCGACCAGGAAAAGACTTTACGGTTGGTCTTGTACCATCCAGAAGTTACAGTGGTTTGAATCTGAAAGTGCACCTCGTCCTGATATACAAGGATCAGGGACTCGTCTTTCTCTATCTCGGTTCGGTTTTTTTAAAGGCATTTCGTTCCTCTGTATCCTCGTTTCCTTTACTGGGATAGGGTTGAGGGCGAATATGCGAATATCCGAGATTCCGAAACAAGCGCTGGCATTGCCTGATACTTATATCAACGCCATACTGTGACTTGATATAGGCAGAAAGCGACGGCCCATCCCATACCTTGAGATCGTGCTCTTTGGGATCGGTTTGGATGACTGTATCAATCTCCTTCAGTTGCTGGTCTGTAAGCTTGGTGGGCCGTCCAGGACGTTGCTGCGGCCGAAGCGCCTCAAACCCTTTCTCGTCTACAGTTTTTACCCAGCCTGTAACAGCAGCCTTGGTATAGCCTGCGGACGCTCCAACTTGGGATGCGGGAGTGCCAGAAAGAACCATATTGACTGCAAAAACGCGAAACAGGTACTTTGACTCATCTGACGACGTCATTATTGCTTTACCTTGTTCCAAAAGGATTGCTGGATCGGTGTTATACTTCCTTAGATTCATGTTTTCGCCTCCCTCAGGAGAAAGTATAACACATGCTTCTAGTCAATGTAAAGTAAAATAAATTATGACGTTTACTATAATTTTCAAAAACCAGGATAAAGTGAGCAGCGGAACGCAGTATCTGAGCCATGTGTTCATTGCCAATGAAGCGGTGAAGGCCGGCTTCTATCCCAGGGACTTGTTTGTGCTGCTGGCGAAAAATCGCCTCACTGCCGATTGGCAGGCGAAAAACCAGACCCACAGCAGGAAGTACCACTGCTACTTTTATGTGTTCGAGAAAGATGGCAGGAAAGTACGGTACACCTGATGTGGGTTTTCTATCTCAAAAAAATAGGAGGATTTGACTATGCGTGATTTTTCTGTTGACTTGCTCTGGGCCAAGATTCAGGCCGCCTGTGCTGCCATTGGGGGCTGGCTTGGCTTTTTTATGGGGGGCCTGGACGGTATGCTGATCGCTCTGATCATTTTCATGGTATTGGACTACGTTACCGGTATCATGTGCGCCGTGTTGGACAAGACTCTGTCCAGCAGGGTGGGTTTCAAGGGCATTTTCAAAAAGGCCCTGATCCTGATCATGGTGGGCATCGCCAATATCGTGGACGTGCATGTGGTAGGAACTGGCAGCGCTCTGCGCGGCGCGGTGATTTGCTTCTACCTGAGCAATGAGGGGCTTTCCCTGCTGGAGAACGCCGCCTACATCGGCCTGCCTGTCCCCGAAAAACTGAAAGAGATTCTTTCTCAGCTTCATCGCCGTGAGGAGAAAGAAGCGAAAAACGACAAAGAAACGTCCGAAAAAGGATAATGGAGGGATGCAAATGAAACGACTGCTTTCTCTATGTATCATCCTGTGTCTCGTACTGCTTCTCCTGCCGCTGTCCGCCCTCTCGGAGAAAGCGTATGCCTTCCCGGATTGTTTTCGGGTGACCTACACCGTATCTGAAGGAAAAACCAACAACGGCCAGTCCTTCGTTTCCAGGGAGTATGTGCATACCACGCGGCCGGAAGTGGATAAAGAAATCAACTGCCTTGTGGACGCTTTCGGCGCGCAGCTCTCTCCTGGGCTGCAAAGGACGGTAAGCCCCAAACGGAACAGCCGACTGGATGTCCATGTGGTAAATACCCGCTCCGGGGATAGCTGCCTGAGCTTCCTGGTGCTTGCCAGGGAGAGCTATAACAGGAAACAACTGCGCTCTCCCTTTGCCTGCCGGGTTTTCGATATGACGTCCGGCGAGCAGGTGACGCTGGTGGATATCCTGGGCGAGGAAAGCGAAGCATGGGATGTGCTGGCCGAGACCGCCTATATCGAGCTGGACGGATACTTCGCAAATCAGGAAGCAAACTACGCGGCGCTCAACGGCCTCTGCCGGAAGGAAACACTCATGAATACGCCTTTTCTGCTGGGGCCGGTGTGCCTGACGCTGGTATACGAAGCGAAAACGCTCTATCCCGGTGAGACCTCCCTCATGTATGTGACCGTTCCGTATAACGCGCTCCGGGGCATGATGACCGCTTACGGGGAGCGCCAGACAGATAATTCCCGGTATAAAATGGTGGCGCTGACCTTCGATGACGGCCCGGTATATGAGAACACCGCGAAAGTGCTGAACGCGCTGCGGAGAAACGGGGCCCAGGCCACTTTTTTCATGATCGGGACGCAGATCGAAGAGAATCCCGACATCGCCCTTCGTGCGCACGATGAGCTGCATTCTCTCCAGAGCCACCACTACAGGCATGCCAGCAAGTCCTCGGCGGATCATATTCAGGAAGATACATTGCACATGGAAGCGCTGACATCCGCCATCTGGGGATTAAGCCCCTGGCTGTTCCGCGCGCCATATGACCGCTTTGAGCGTTTTATTGAGGCGGGAGTTGATATGCCCATGATCGCCTATGATGTGGACGCCGGGGATGGCAGCGGCAGGCCGCCCAATGAAGTGCTGTACACTGTGAAGAAGCAGGTTCACGACGGGGCGGTCATCCGCATGCACGATACTGTGGACAATGCCGCGGAGTCCTGCCGGCTTGTCACGGAATGGTTGTATGAGAGCGGCTATATGTGCGTGACGGTGGAAGAACTGTTCATCCATTACAAACAGGAAATGGTGTCCGGCGAAGTGTTCTGCAACGTTACACCCACTTACTGAGAAAACACATAACAGCGTAAATACCGCACTGAATAACTGATCAACGATTCGGGCGGCTGGGAAACTGGCCGCCCTTTTTCTTTTGGAGGGCTATATGAAATACAGTGAAAAGAATCCGCCTCTGGTCTGTATGCAGACGCAAAGCTCCTGCTATAAGGGCACCGGCAAGATGCGGATCAAAGGCGTCCTGTGGCATGACACCGGAGCCAACAATCCCAACCTCAAACGGTATGTCCAGCCCAGCGATGACGCGCCTGACCGGGCGGAGTGGCTGGAGAGGCTTGGAAAGAATCCTTACAACAACGATTGGAATCATGTCACCCGGAAAGCGGGAATGAACTGCTGGATCGGCAAACTGGCGGACGGTACGGTCACGACCGTGCAAACCATGCCCTGGGATTACCGGCCCTGGGGTTGCGGCAGCGGCAGAAAGGGAAGCTGCAATAACGGCTGGATTCAGTTTGAGATCTGCGAGGATAACAAGAACGACACAAGTTATTTTGAGAAGATTTACACCGAAGCCTGCGAACTCACTGCTTATCTTTGCAAGCAGTTCCATATTGATCCCCTAGGTACCGCTGACTGCGGCGGCGTGACCATCCCCACGATCCTCTGCCATCAGGACAGCTATAAACTGGGGCTTGGCTCCAATCATTCGGACATCTACGATTGGTTCAAGCGGTATGGAAAGGATATGGAAACGGTGCGGCGGGATGTGGCGCGGCTGTTGGAGGAAGATGAGACTAAAGAACCGGAAAAGGACGAGAACCCTGTGCAGAACCAGCCCGCTCCGACTCATCCTGATCCTATCCAACCCATTCCTAACCAGCCCGCTCCGACCCAGCTTGACGAGAAAACCATCTGGAATACCCTTTCTTCTTTTATCCGCAATGATTGCGGTGTGGCCGGGCTGATGGGCAATTTCTATGCCGAATCCGGGCTGAAATCCATCAATTTGCAAACCACGGGGAACAAGGCGCTGGGGATGACAGATGAGGAATACACCGCTGCTGTCGATAACGGCGCATATACGCATTTTGCGGATGACCGCCACGGCTATGGGCTCGCCCAGTGGACGTACCCCAGCCGGAAAGAAGCGCTGCTGGCCTTTGCGCGTGGACGCAGTATATCCGTTGGCGATTGCGCCATGCAGCTTGCTTTCATAAAACAGGAATTGGGATCGAAACTGCTGGCCGCGCTCAGAAACGCATCCTCCGTCCGGGAAGCCTCCAATACCGTCATGCTGCAGTATGAGCGCCCGAAAGACCAATCCGTCGAAGCCCAGGAGAGGCGTGCTTCCTTTTCCCAGCGGTTTTACGATCAATATCATAAAACTGTATTTTTCCGAGTGCGGAAAAGCTGGAATGACAAAGCGTCCCAGCTCGGCGCGTTTCACGTTTTCCAATACGCAAAAAACTGTGCTGACGCTCATCCCGGCTATGCTGTGTTCGATGAGGCTGGCGAGCAGGTATATCCCGAAGCGCAGTAAACAGGAGGCTCAAATGGCGAGAATAAACGATAAGCAGAAAAAAGCGATCCAGTCCCTGCGTTCTGCAGGGATAGGGTATAAGAGTATAGCCTCGCGGCTTTCCCTACCGCGAGACACAGTACGGAGCTATTGTATCAGGCAATGCGATAAGGGCGATCCTTTTCCCGCAGCAGGACAAGGATGTTTTTGCAAGGAATGCGGTATGCCTTTCGTACAGGAGGAAGGAACAAAAAAACGTCTGTTCTGTTCAGGCGAATGTAGACAGCTTTGGTGGAATAAGCATCCTGAAATGGTTAATCGAAAAGCGCTTTATTCTTTCGTATGCGCACAGTGCGGGAGTAAGTTCCAGGCATACGGAAACAATCATCGAAAATACTGCTCCCGTAACTGCTATGTAACGGCAAGGTTTGCGAAGAAGGCGATGACGGCTTGACGCAGTTCCAATCAGAAATAGATTACCTGGCTGCAAGGGATATCGCTGTTCATCTGCTGAAAGCTGGTTCCCTGACCGGGAAAGAATTTGTTCAGATTGATACAATTCTCCGGCAGAAATTCTCTCCCCGGTTAGGCGCTTTACTGGCAGATTTCCCTTGCTATTCCTGAAAACGTATGGCGTAATACCACTACCAACTTTGAAAGGAGGAGCCGAGCATGAAAAAAACGTGACCAGGCTGGCCAACCCTGCGCCTTTGGCTCCATCGCTCAAACGGGCAGCGGCTTACGCCAGGGTTTCCAGCGAAACGGACAGGCTCATGCATTCCCTCTCCGCCCAGATCAGCTACTACAGCGACCTGATCCAAAAGACGCCGGGGTGGGCCTACGCGGGCGTGTACGCCGACGAATTCATTTCAGGCACGAGTACGAGAAACAGGACGGAGTTTCAGCGGCTCATCGAGGACTGCGACGCCGGGAAGATCGACATCGTCCTGTGCAAGAGCATTTCCCGGTTTGCGAGGAACACCGTTGACCTTCTTTCTACCGTGCGCCACCTGCGGGATATCGGTGTGGAGGTGCGCTTTGAAAAGGAAAACGTAAACAGCATGACTGAGGAGGGTGAGTTGATGCTCACTCTCCTCGCTGTTTTTTCCCAGGAAGAAAGCGTCAGCATCTCTGAAAACTGCAAATGGGGCATTCGGAAACGCTTTCAGGAAGGGACAGTAGGAACCGCAAACAAACATATCCTGGGCTACCGTTTTGATGAACGGCAAAACAAGTATGTGATCATCCCGGAAGAAGCAGAAATCGTGCGCTCCATTTTCTCCATGTACCTGGATGGGCTTTCCCTGCAAACGATCTGCGATGTGTTGAATAGCGCGGGCCGCCGAACAACCCTGGGCTGTCTCTTCCAGGAATCTTCCCTGAACGTCCTGATCCACAACGAAATCTATGCGGGGGATATTCGCAGGCAGAAAACCTTCATGGAGAGCCCTCTGACGAAAGTGAAAGTCATAAACCGGGGCCAGCTTCCGCAATTCTACTACGAAGACGCCCATGAAGCGATCATCAGCCGGGATACCTATGAAAGGGTTAAGGCAGAAATGGCGCGGAGAAACGCCATGCTGAATCCCACCTACTGCTTTACCGGCAAAATCACCTGCGGCTGCTGCGGTATGCCGTTCAGCCGGAATACGCGCATATCGAAAGGCCGGCGGTATATCCAATGGGTATGCAGGGCGAAAAAGGAAGCGGGAATGCACTGCGACAGCGTAAACTTCAATGAAACCACCCTGAAAGCAATCTGCGCCCAGGTTTTGGGGATTCCTTCCTTTCGGGAAGAAGACTTCCATGCGCGTGTTTCCTCCATAACGGTTGAGCAGAACGGAAACCTACTGTTCACAATGGCGGACGGTGTGACGAGGGAATGGGAAAACCTTCACTTATCGAGATACCGCCATACGACCACCGTCACGGATATTTTTCAGGATAAAATCTTCTGCGCTTCCTGCGGATTGCCATATCATCGGGTAAAATGCGCGGGCAAGTGGATTTACTGGTACTGCATCGGAAAGAAGAGGATGGGAACCAATCATGAGCCCTCCCGCTACGGCCCAAACATCCCGGATTCCCACTTGCGGCGCGTCAGCGCCTTCATGATGGGAACAGAGGAATTTGATGACGCGGCCTTTGGCAGCCAGGTGGAACGGATTAACGTCCAGACTGATGGCTGCATGGTATTTCTTTTCAGTGATGGGAGGCGGAAGCAATGGCAAAAAACGTAAGGACGATACCAGCTACGCTAGCGCTGCACACTGCCGTTCCACTGGCCGCGCAAAAAAAGCGCAGGGTCGCGGGTTACGCCCGCGTCAGCACGGGCAACGAAGATCAGCAGAATTCCTATGAGGCGCAGGTGGATTACTACACTAATTACATCAAGTCACGGGCCGATTGGGAATTCGTCAATGTGTACACCGACGACGGCGTGAGCGGAACCTCTACCGCCAAACGAAAAGGGTTCCAGCAGATGATTGCCGACGCGCTGGCCGGACACATCGACCTGATCGTGACCAAGAGTGTGAGCCGGTTCGCCCGGAACACCGTGGACAGCCTTTCCAACATTCGGGCGCTAAAAGAACATGGCACCGAGGTTTTCTTCGAGAAAGAGAATATCTGGACTTTCGACAGCAAGGGAGAATTGCTGATCAGCATCATGTCCAGCCTCAGCCAAGAAGAAAGCCGTTCCATTTCCCTCAACGTAACCTGGGGGCACAGGAAGCGGATGGCGGACGGAAAAGTCGCTGTGCCGTATGGCCGTTTTCTGGGGTACGACAAAGGTGAAACCGGAACGCTGGAAGTGAACGAGGAACAGGCCGTGATCGTCCGCCGCATTTACAGCATGTTCCTCCAGGGCATGACGCCATACGGCATCGCCAAGACCCTCACTGCGGAAGGAATCAAATCGCCTGGCGGGAAAGACGTATGGGGCGGCACTACCGTCCGGCACATTTTGATGAACGAAAAATACCGCGGAGACGCGCTCCTGCAAAAAACCTACACCACGGATTACCTTTCCAAGAAAAAGAAGGTCAACGAGGGGGAAATCCCTCAATACTACGTCGAAAACAATCATGAAGCCATTATTGATCCCGCGATTCATGAACAGGTGCAGAAGGAAATTGAACGCCGGAATAACGGACACAGCGGGGTGCGAATATTCAGCGGGAAGATTCGCTGCGCTGAGTGCGGCTCCTGGTTTGGCTCCAAGGTCTGGCACAGCAATGACAAGTATCGGAGGGTCATCTGGCAATGCAACCACAAATTCAAAGGTAAGAAAAGTGGTAAAACATGCGGAACGCCCCATCTGAGCGAAGAACAGATTCAGACTGCCTTCCTGACGGCGGTAAACACTGTCCTTCGGGGGAGAAAAAAGGCTATCGCCGCCTTTGAAGCTGCCAAGAATACTGTTTTCGACACGACCGCGCTTGAAATTGAACTGGCTTCCCTGGAAACCGAGATGCTGGTGCTGTCAGAAAAAATGCAGGCTCTGATTCGGGAAAATGCTACCGTTGCCCTTGACCAGGAAGAATACCAGAAAAAGTTCCAGGCTATGAGCGACCGCTTTGATCATGCAAAGGGAAAACGGAAGGAAACCGAAAATCAAATTGCTGACAAAAAAGCCCGGCTGGGTGAGATTGAAGAGTATATGCGGCTGCTGAAGAAACAGGACGGTAGGGTGGAAGAATTCAATTCAGAACTCTGGTGCGGCCTGCTGGACTTTGTGACCGTTGGGGAAAAGATGGTATTCACCTTCCGGGACGGGACGGAGGTGGAAGTATAATAAATCAACAAGAGGCAAATTGGCTCCTCACTTTCAAATTGGCTTTAGTTTGAAGCGCTTTGAAGGTGAGGAGCCTATTTTGCTTTTGATCTGTTTTTGCTGCCTATATTCTGTTCAGTTACGATGGGTATAAAAAAAGATAACATGTCATCTATTGTGAAACGGGCACCCTTTTCCTCTCCATATGAGCGGACTATTCAAGCTTGAAATTGCACGAATAGTGCAGCAAAATAGGCTGAAATTACAGGATTAGTGAAGCTTGAAACAGGCAATTATTCTATATTGCAGAATAGAATGCCGCTTTCCCAAGAGATATTGAGTAAAGTGTGGCGTTCGATGAGGGGGGCTTTAAGGCTGAGAAAGAGTGTTTTCCTCGTAAGAAAATCCATTTTCTTTGACAAAGAGAAAACCATCATGTATAATGTCTGCACGGAAAACCTATTTCTCATTGTTGATGTGAAATGCTCTAAATTGGGGGTGCTGCTATGAACAGTTTTCCCAGTTGAAAAAAATCAGCATCTGAGAGCAAACTGGTTCTTGCAATGCATGGTTCAGAAGGTTTTTACACATTCAAACAAGGGGTGTTCAAATGCACCCCCCTGAACCTAATTGCACCCCCCTAACCTCGAACCACCATGCACAATCATTGAATTGTATCAAAATCAGCTACTACATAGACGATGGCTGGTCGGGCACCAACTTTGAACGCCCCGGTTTTCAGCGGATGCTGCAAGACATCGAAACGGGCAAAGTGAACTGTGTCCTGGTGAAAGACCTCTCCCGCTTCGGACGTGAGCATGTGATGATGGATTACTACCTGGAATTTCTCTTCCCGGAAAAGCAAATCCGCTTCATCGCCATCACGGACAACGAGGACACTGAAAAAGGCTTGTCCGACTTCGTGCCGTTCAAGAATCTTTTCAATGAGTTTTGGGCAAAGGACACAAGTCGCAAGGTCAAGGCTGCCATCCATGCCAAGCACGCTGCCGGAGAGTGTACCGCCACCAAACCGCCCTTTGGGTATATCAAAGACCCGGAACATAAAAACCACATCATCGTTGATGAGGAAAACCGTTGGGTCGTTGAGAAGATGTTTGATATGGCGGCGCATGGCGCGGGCACGAAGAGAATCGCCCAGGTATTGGCAAAGGAAAAAATCCCAACGCCCGGCTATACAGCCTACCAACGATCCGGCCTATACGCCAACATCTATCGGGATGCTCCGCCGGAGAAAGCCTACGCATGGTCGATCTCAGTGGTCAGCGACATTCTGAAGGATGAAACCTACATTGGCAACAGCATCCACAACAAGCAAAGCACTGTCTCCTACAAGAACAAAAAACGGCTGAAAAAAGCGGCTGATGATTGGTTTCGGGTGGAAGGCACCCACGAACCGATCATCGATGCGGACGTATTCTGGCAGGTACAGGAGCAAATCACCAATCGCCGCAGGGCCATGAAGGATGCGGAACCGCAGATCTTCGCCGGTCTGCTGAAATGTGCTGATTGTGGAAGGGCCATGGCAATTTCATCCATCACGGCGCACGCCACCTATCGCTACTACAACTGCAGCAGATACCGCAGGTACAGCCGAATCACGGATACATGCTCCTCTCATTCCATCCGCTACGATGTGCTGTATTACCACATTCTATCCCGCATTCAGTATTGGGTGGTGCAAGCCCATACCGATGAACAGGAACTTTTGCAGAAGCTGCTCAGCACCACGGATCAGGAAAGGCAGGCTGTCCTCAAAAAGCAAGCTGCTGAACTGAAAAAGGCGGAAAAACGAAAAGAGGATGTGGATCGCCGGTTTAAGAAGCTGTATGATGATTGGGCTGACGAGCGCATCACGGAATACAACTTCAAGATGCTATCGCAGAAGTATCAGGCAGAACAGCAGGAGATCGACGACAAGATCAGCCAGCTTCGGGCGACGTTGGAGAAAGAACACCAGAATGCCGAGGATGCGGGAAAGTGGATCAATCTGGTCAAACAGTACGAATATCCCACCGAACTGACCGCTGAACTGCTGAACACCCTGATCGAAAAAATCCTGATCCATGAGCCGGTGAAAAACGAACCGGGCTTCAAAGATCAGGAAATCGAGATTTTTTACCGCTTCGTCGGTAAACTGGACTAAGATCACATTTTTATCGCTAAGTAAGGGCTGCCGGGGCTGAAGAAGCCCCCTGCCTCGTATGATATTCAGGGAAATGGCGTAAAACAGGAAAACCATTTTGACCCCTTGCGGAATCAAAATGGTTTTCCTTATGATTAAGAATTACTTGGTGTACTTTTCGCGCTTCTGGTAGTGGGTGTGCAGTAGCTTGTGGGCCTTGTGGCCGTTGGGTTCGCCAAGATACTCGTCATACAGCTTCTTGATCTCGGCGTTCTCGTGGCTCTTGCGCTTGGGCTTGTTCTCGTCCTCGCCGTACAGGGCCTTGGCGCGTTCCACCCGCGGATCGCAGGTCATCTTCACCTGGGAGGGCACGATGGGCTGACCGCCGCCGGTGACGCAGCCGCCGGGGCAGGCCATGACCTCGATGAAGGTGTAGTTCTTTTCACCGGAGCGCACCATATCCAGCAGCTTGCTCGCCGCGCCGGTGGAATGGGCCACGGCCACGGAAACGGGCAGGTCGCCAACCTGAACGGTGGCTTCCTTGATGCCTTCGACGCCGCGGACGGCGGTGAAGTTCACGTCTTCCAGGGTTTCGCCGGTGATGGTTTCGTAAGCGGTACGCAGGGCCGCTTCCATCACGCCGCCGGTGGCGCCGAAGATGACGGCAGCGCCGGTGGATTCGCCGCACAGGGGATCAAAGTCCTCATCGGGCAGGTTCACGAAGTCGATGCCCGCTTCTTTGATCATCCGGGCCAGCTCGCGGGTGGTGATAACGGCGTCCACGTCCGGATAGCCGGTGCCGGCCAGCTCTTCGCGGTCCGCCTCGAACTTCTTGGCGGTGCAGGGCATGACGGACACGGTCACGATATCCTTGGGATCAATGCCGGCCTTTTCGGCGTAGTAGCTCTTGATGATCGCGCCTAACATCTCATGGGGAGACTTGCAGCTGGACAGGTTGGGCAGGAAGTCCGGATAATAGGTTTCGCAGAACTTGATCCAGCCGGGGGAGCAGGAGGTGATCATGGGCAGAACGCCATTGTTCTTGACCCGGTTCACCAGCTCGGTGGCTTCCTCCATGATGGTCAGGTCGGCGCCGAAGTCCGTGTCGAACACCTTGTCAAAGCCCATGCGGCGCAGGGCGGCGGCCATCTTGCCGGTGACAGAGGTGCCCATGGGCAGGCCGAATTCTTCGCCCAGAGCGGCGCGGACGGCGGGAGCGGGCTGCACCACCACGTGCTTGGCGGGGTCGGCCAGGTAGTCCCAAACCTTCTTGGTTTCGTCCTTTTCATACAGCGCGCCCACGGGGCAGGCGGTGATGCACTGGCCGCAGTTGATGCAGGGCATGTCGGCGAGCTTTAAGTTCCAGGGGGATTCGATGGCGGTCACGAAGCCGCGGTTCACCGCGCCGATGACGCCCACGTTCTGCACCTTGGAGCAAACGGCCACGCAGCGGCGGCACAGGATGCACTTGTTGTTGTCGCGCACGATGGAAGGACTCACATCGTCGATGTCATAATGGTTCTGCTTGCCGGCGTACTTGTCGCCGTTTTCCACGCCTAATTCGCGGCAGAGCTGCTGCAATTCGCAGTTGGTGGACCGGATGCAGGACAGGCACTTCTGCTCGTGGGCGGACAGCACCAGCTCCAGCAGGTTCCGGCGGTACTCGCGGATCTCGGGAGTATTGGTCTTCACGTTCATGCCTTCGCTCACGGGCAGCACGCAGGCGGCCTGCAGGGCGCGGCCCCCGGCGTTCACCACGCACATGCGGCAAGCGCCGATGGCGTTGATGTCCTTGAGGTAGCACAAAGTGGGGATGTTGATACCGGCCTGCTTGGCGGCCTCCAGAACGCTGGTGCCGGCAGGGACGGAAACCTTCACATTATCAATGGTAAGGTTGATCATCTGTTCCATTTCTTTTTCCTCCTTGCCAGAATCACACTTTGGAGATGGCGCCGAAGCGGCACTTCTCCATGCAAGCGCCGCACTTGAGGCACTTGGAAGGATCAATGGAGTGGGGCTTCTTCACTTCGCCGGAGATCGCGCCGCCGGGGCAGACGCGGGCGCAGGCGGTGCAGCCGCGGCACTTCTCGGGATCAATCACATAGTTCAGCAGCGCCTGGCAATGATGCGCGGGGCACTTCTTGTCCCGGATATGGGCTTCATATTCGTGACGGAAGAACTTGATGGTGGACAGCACGGGGTTGGGCGCGGTCTGGCCCAGGCCGCACAGCGCGGTGGCCTTGATGGTCTTGGCCAGGTTTTCCAGCTTCTCGATGTCGCCTTCCTCGCCCTTGCCGTTGACGATGCGCTCTAAGATTTCCAGCATACGCCGGGTGCCGATACGGCAGGGCGCGCACTTGCCGCAGCTCTCGTCCACGGTGAAGTCCAGGAAGAAGCGGGCGATGTCGACCATGCAGTTGTCTTCGTCCATGACGATCATACCGCCGGAACCCATCATGGAACCCGCGGCGATCAGGTTGTCATAGTCCACGGGGGTATCCAGCAGTTCAGCGGGCAGACAGCCGCCGGAGGGGCCGCCGGTCTGCACGGCCTTGAACTTTTTGCCGTTGGGGATGCCGCCGCCGATATCGTAGATGATGGTGCGCAGGGGAGTACCCATGGGCACTTCCACCAGGCCGGTGTTGTTGATCTTGCCGCCCAGGGCGAACACCTTGGTGCCCTTGCTCTTTTCGGTGCCCATAGCGGCGAACCAGTCCGCGCCGTTCAGGATGATCTGGGCCACATTGGCGTAGGTTTCCACGTTGTTCAGCATGGTGGGCTTGGCGAACAGGCCCTTGACGGCGGGGAAGGGAGGCCGGGGGGTGGGTTCGCCGCGCTTGCCTTCGATGGAGCGCATGAGGGCCGTTTCTTCGCCGCAGACGAAAGCGCCGGCGCCTAAGCGGATCTTGATGTCGAAATTGAAGCCGGTTTCAAAGATGTTTTCACCCAGCAGACCGTATTCCCGGGCCTGGCCGATGGCGATTTCCAGCCGCTTCACAGCGATAGGATACTCAGCGCGGACGTAAATATACCCTTCGCTGGCTCCGATGGCATAGCCCGCGATGGCCATGGCTTCGAGAACCGCATGGGGGTCGCCTTCCAGCACGGAACGGTCCATGAACGCGCCGGGGTCGCCCTCGTCGGCGTTGCAGGCCACGTACTTCTGATCCGCCACGGAGGCCGCCGCGAACTTCCACTTGAGGCCGGTGGGGAAACCGCCGCCGCCGCGCCCGCGCAGACCGGATTTCAGGATCTCGTCGATGACCTGTTCCCGGGTCATGCTGGTGAGCGCCTTTTCCAGGGCTTTGTAGCCGTCGAAGGCCAGATATTCGTCGATATTTTCGGGGTCGATCACGCCGCAGTTGCGCAGGGCGATGCGATGCTGATGCTTATAGAAGTTAATTTCGGCCAGGCCCTTGTTGGCGTTCTGTTCGTGGGTGGCGTGGTCGCTGTATACCAGGTGCTGCACCTTGCGGCCCTTGAGCAGGTGTTCGGTGACGATTTCGTCCACGTCTTCCACCTTGACCCGGGAATAGAAGGTGCCTTCGGGGTACACGATGACCACGGGACCCGCTTCGCACAGGCCGAAGCAGCCGGTGCGGATGACCTTGACTTCTTTGTCCAGGCCGTTTTCCTTGATCTTCTGTTCAAAACGCTCGATCAGCTGAGCGGAGCCGGACGAAGAACAGCCGGTGCCGCCGCAGCAGAGCACGTGAGCGCGATAGATATCCATGAGCTTCTCCTCCCTATTACAGCATCAGGTGCTTATTTCTCGGCGGCGCCGATGGTGTATTCTTCCACGGGACGCCCGTTGACGATGTGTTCCGCCACCACGCGGCCCACCTTTTCGGGGGTCATGTGAACGTAGGTGACTTTTTCCTGTCCGGGCACGATCACGTCCACCATGGGTTCCAGGCGGCACATACCGATGCAGCCGGTCTGGGACACGGTGACGTGATTGAGGCCCCGCTTGCTGATCTCGTCCATGAAAGCGAGCATCACGGGACGGGCGCCGGCGGCGATGCCGCAGGTGGCCATGCCGATCACCACGCGGGTGGCTTCGGCTTCATCTTCCTTGCGCAGGTTGATGCGGTTCAGGGTCTTTTCGCGGATGGCCTGCAGTTCAGCCAAAGATTTCATAGGATGACACCTCCAAAGATCGGTTCTATTTCTTCCCGCAGGGATTCCTGCATCCATGCGGCAACTTCCGGTTCATTCAGGGGTACGCCCGCGAGGGCTTCCCTTACCTCCCGAGTATCGAAGCGCATTTCGCCCTTGGGAGACGCGCAATGCAGGGTGAATTCGGGCTTGTCCGGGTTCATGGTCACCAACGTGGTCACGGTGCCGGGCAGATCGCCCAGCGGCAGACAGTCGATGGACGACGTGTCCAGCGTGGCGGTGAGCTTCGTCCCCACCCCCAAGGTGCTTTCGATGGAAAGGTCGCCCCCGGTGAGGCGGCAGTTTTCCGCCATCATGGGAATGCCCAGCCCCACCTTCCTTGTGGTGCGCGTGGTGGCGAAGGGGGAGGTAACGCGGGAAAGCAATTCCTCGCTCATGCCGCAGCCGTCATCCTCGATGATGACGGAGAGCATGCCGTCGTCCTTCAGCAGCACGGACAGGGAAACCGCCTTGGCCTGGGCGCGGATGCTGTTCTGCATCAGGTCCAGGATATGCAGGGACAGATCGCGCATCTCTTTACGCCTGCTCCTTCTCCCTGTACTTGGCCAGGATGCCGGGGATATCGTCGGGCACCAGACGGCCGTACACTTCGTCGTTGATGGTCATAACGGGGGCCAGACCGCAGGCGCCTAAGCAGCGGGTGGCGTTCAGGGTGAACAGGCCGTCCGGAGAGGTTTTGCCCACGGGGGTGCCAAGCTCTTCGCTCAGGCGGTCCAGCACCTTCTGGCTGCCCTTTACGTAGCAGGCGGTGCCCAAGCACACGCTGATGGTGTACTTGCCGTTGGGTTCCAGGCGGAACTGGGAATAGAACGTGGCGACGCCGTAGACCTCGCTCAGCGTGACGCCCAAGCCCTCAGCGATGATCTTCTGCACATCCATGGGCACGCAGCCGAAAATCCCCTGCGCCTTTTGCAGCACGGGCATCAGCGCGCCAGGCTGATCCTTCAGCTCGGCGATGACCTGGTTCAGCTGCTCATACTTGTCTTTCATGTCCGGCATGACAGTCTAAGACCTCCTTCATTGTTGCTTCGGATGGATTCCGAAATGGCGGTATACGATCCTAACATACACCGTCTTTTATCATAACATATTTTTTTTCGGAATGCACGCCCATTTTGAAAAAAACCGGAGAAAATCCTCGCGTTATTTGTTAATTTTTTTGGAAATTGGAGAGAAAACGCGAAAAAATGGGCGGCATGGGGGAATAAAGAAAAAAATGGAAGCTGGTTTCCCATCCTGGCGGGCTGTTTTCTCCTGGATGGCGAACAGACCCAGCCTAAGAAAAAAACGCGGGAAGCCAGCTTTATGCTGATTCCTCCGCGCTCTTTTCAGCGTGCTTTGATTTTATTTCTGGATATAAGCCGCCCAGCCTACATAGCATTTGGCTTCCGGCAGTACCAGAATACCGTATTCAGGGTCGCGTCCGCGAATGACCAAGCATTTCTTTACATCCCCATCATCACACAAGGAAGCGTAATCTTCAATGAATTGCCTGTCCACAGTCATGTCCGTAATGAAGTTCTCAAAATCAATGGCTTGCAATCGTATCTCTTTCACGATTTCATAAGGCCGTTCATCGGCGACGTCGTGCAGCACGATCAGGTCATTGACTCCTCTGGGATGTTGGATAAAGTACGCTGTACCTGTATTCTCCATTTTCTCACACCTCTTTCGTGGGATATATCCCAATTATATCATACTTTTTCCGGTTTGGGATATGTCCCACACGATTTATCGCAGATTTTTCTAAAATGAAAAAAACCATAAATCGCGGAGAGGATGGGGTCGTATATGAAAACCAAGGAAGCTGTTGCCGTTCGGATTGTGGACCTGTGCAAAGAAAAACATATTGCGATCAACGGCCTTGCAAATCTTTCAGGAATTTCGCCTTCAACCATTTACAGCATGCTGAACCGGAAAAGCATGAATCCCGGTATTGTTTCCATTAAAAAAATCTGCGATGGCCTCGGAATCACGGTGAGGCAGTTTTTCGACTGTAAGCTGTTTGACGAAACAGAGCAGGAAATCCAATAAGCAACTGTCTCTTCCCCGTGATATTCAGCGAAGAAAACCACGCCTTGTGGCTGCACCAAAGCAAAACCCCCAAAGAAATCCTGAAATTATGTGAAAAAGAAAAGGCTTACCGCACCGAATGACTTTGATGCGGTAAGCCTTTTTTTCTGCCGTGGGGTGCCGCAATCAAAAAGTTCCATGGATATGGGAAATTTATACAGAAACGCCATTGCATCCCGCGTTTTCCTGTGTTACAATAGAAACGCGGGATAAGATAAATAGGAAAGGAACCGTTCTTCATGAAACAATTCAGCTCTTTTCCCAGGATCCCTCTCGGCGTTTTCCCCACGCCCATTCACAAATTGGAGCATATCAGCAAAAAGCTGCATACCAACGTATTCGTCAAGCGGGACGATCTGACCGGCCTGGGCCTGGGCGGCAACAAGGTTAGGAAGCTGGAATTCCTTTTGGCGGACGCCAAACGGCAGGGCGCGCAGGTGGTATTCACCACCGGCGGCGCGCAGTCCAACCACGCCATGCTCACCGCGGCGGCAGCCGGGAAGGTGGGCCTAAAACCCATCCTGATCCTGAAAAAGCGCGGCGTGACGGAGCGGCTGGGCAATCAGCTGTTAGAGCATTTGATGGGTACGGAAGTCCGCTTTATGGATACCGACGATTACGCGGACATTTACGCGGAAATGGATCGGGTGGGCCAAAAGTTAGGCGTGCCCTATTACAAAATCCCCTGCGGCGGCTCCAACGCCTTGGGTTCCCTGGGTTATGTGGACTGCGCAAGAGAGATCAGCGAGCAAGGCCTTCATTTTGACCACATCGTCTGCGCCGAGGGCAGCGGCGGCACCATGGCGGGCATGGCCTTGGGGGCCAAGCTGTTCCTGCCGGGAACCAAGGTACACGGCATGATGGTGGATACCGACCCCTTCGATCAGATCACCCCCGCACTCATGCGGGAAGCGGCGGCGCTGCTGGAGGCCGACGTGGAAATCGGCCCGGAGGACTATCATTTGGTGGATATGTGCGGCCCGGGCTACGCCGTTCCTTCCAAAGAGGGAAACGAGACCATTTCCCTGATGGCGAAGGAAGAAGGCATTTTCTTAGACCCCGTGTATACCGGCAAGGCCTTCGCGGGCCTTGTGAAAATGGCGGAAGAAGGCATGTTCCAGGAATCGGAAAGCGTTCTGTTCCTCCATTCCGGCGGAACGGGAGGATTGTTTGCGGTACTGTGAAAAGCGAAATATAAAGGAGGAAACGCAATGAGCAAGGCAAAGGTGTACTTTACGGATTTCCGCACCCGTTTAGGGGTGAGCCAGGGCGTGAAGCTCCAGCGGCTCATCAAAAAGGCCGGCATCGGCGACATTGATTTTGACGGCAAATTCGTCGCCATCAAAATGCACTTTGGCGAGTTGGGCAACTTCGCCTATCTGCGGCCCAATTACGTGAAGGCTGTGGCCGACGTCATCAAGGAATTGGGCGGCAAGCCCTTCCTGACGGACTGCAACACCCTCTATCCCGGCAGCCGGAAAAACGCGGTGGATCACCTGCTGAACGCGGAGATCAACGGCTTCAACAGCGTCACCACCGGCTGCCACATCATCATCGGCGACGGCCTGCGGGGCACGGACGACATTGAGGTGCCGGTTCACAACGGCGAATACTGCAAGACCGCCCTTATTGGCCGGGCGGTCATGGACGCGGATATCGTGATTTCCCTGAGCCATTTCAAGGGCCACGAGGCCACCGGCTTCGGCGGAGCCATTAAAAACCTTGGTATGGGCTGCGGCAGCCGCGCGGGGAAGATGAACCAGCATAACGACGGCACCCCCGAAGTGGATCAGGACGCCTGCCGGGGCTGTGGCCGCTGCGCCAAGGAATGCGGCAGCGACGCCATTTCCTACGGCGAAGACCGCAAGGCGTACATCGACCCGGCCATCTGCAAGGGCTGCGGCCGGTGCATCGGGGCCTGCGCCTTTGACGCCATCAGCAACATGAACGACAGCGCCGGGGACATGCTCTGCCGCAAAATGGCGGAATACACCCAGGCCGTCTGTCATGGCCGCCCCTGCTTCCATATCAGCATCATCATGGACGTGTCGCCCAACTGCGACTGCCACGGGGAAAACGACGCGCCCATCCTGCCCAATATCGGCATGCTGGCCTCCTTTGACCCGGTGGCGCTGGATCAGGCCTGCGTCGATCTCTGCCAGCAGGCCACGCCCTTCCGCAACAGCCAGTTGGGGGACAATTTAGCCAAGCCGGACTGGCACCATTACAATGACCACTTCAAGGACAGCAACCCCAACGTGCATTGGAAGGAAACCCTGGCCCACGGGGAAAAGATCGGCCTGGGCACAAGGGATTACGAACTGATTACGGTGAAGTAAAAAGATAAAACGATACCGCGCGGCGCTTTACGGATCAGCGCCGCGCGGTATTGTTTTTATAGGGAAGTTCGCATAGGAAAGCGCGCTTCGTGGGTGTGCCCGTCGTCCGTAAGGGGCGCCCAGCCGTCTTCCAGGCGCGCGCCGTCCAACGTGGGGAAAAGCGTGTCCCGGGCGGCGGTGAAATGATAATTGGCGCTGCCAAAGCGCAGCACGATGGTGTATTCCTCCCCTTCGGGGCCGGTGCGGGGCAGCAGGCGGGCCTTGTCGCCCCGCTTTTCAAAGCCCAGAAGGCCCGTGAGTACGGCCCAGTACAGCCAGGCGGCGCTGCCCGTGTACCAGCTCCAGCCGCCTCGACCCCGGTTTTCCCCGGCGTACACATCCCCGGCCAGCACATAGGGTTCGATTTTGTAGATCCGGGCCTTTCCCGCCGTATCGCTGTGGGAGGCGGGGAGGATCGTCAGGGCGATTTCCCAGGCAAGATCAAATTCGTTCAGGCGGCACAGGGCCAGAATCAGCCAGGGCACGGCGTGGGTGTACTGGCCGCCGTTTTCCCGCACGCCGGGCAGATAACCACCGATATAGCCCGCGTCCTCCTCCGGTGTGAAGGGCGGGTCGAGCAATTTGACCAGCCCGGCTTCCCGGTCGTACAGCCTTTCCACGGCGTGGAGCAGCGCCTCTCTCGCCTTGTTCCGGGGCGCGCCTGCCAGCACGGCGAAGCATTGGGTAAGCAGGTCCATGCGGGGCGGGTCCGTATCGGGTCCGCCCAAGGACGCGCCGTCGTGCTTCCAGGCCCGCAAGTACCATTTCCCCGTCCAGGCGCTTTCCGCTTTGTCCAGCATCTGTTGGCGTAGCAAGCGGTATTTTTCCTTGACGTCGGGCAGGCACAGGGGCATGAATTCTTTTAAGGTCAGCGCCAGGAAGAAAGCCAGCCACACGCTTTCGCCCGTTTTTCCGCCCACTCGGTTCATGCCGTCGTTCCAGTCGCCGCCGCCCATGAGGGGCAGGCCGTGGGCGCCCAGCGCCACGGAGTCAATAGCCCGCAGACAGTGGACAAGCAGCGGTTCCTGGTCCGGGGAAAGCTCCGGCTCTTCATAGCGGTCATCCTCCGTTTCGTCCAGCGGCGCGGAGACCAAATAAGGCGCTTCCTCCGTCAGCACGCTTTCGTCGCCGGTGACGGCAACGTACCGGGCGGTGAGGAAGGGCAGGAACAGCTTATCGTCGCTGACGCGGGTGCGCACGCCCCGGCGAAGCGGATGCCACCAGTGCTGCACGTCGCCCTCTCGGTATTGGTGAGAAGCGCAGAGCAGGATATGCGCGCGGACGAAGGACGGGTCGGTATGCAGCAGGGCCAGGCAGTCCTGCAATTGATCCCGGAAGCCGAAAGCTCCGCCCGCCTGATACGGCCCCATGCGGCCAAAGAGCCGGGCGGCGTACACCTGATAGGGCAGCCACAGGTTCATCATGGCGTCCAAGGGCCGGTGGAAGCTGAACAATTGCAGCCTGGAAAGGCGCTGTGTCCAGGCGGCCCGTGTGTTTCGTTCAGCCAGGGAAGGCCCTTGGGAAAGCAATTCTTCCCAATCCAGGCGGGCCGCCCGTTCGTCCGGCGACCAGCCCAGGGCCAGGGTCAGGCGCACAGGCTCCCGGGGCCGCAGGGTAACGGCCCTTTGCAAAAGGCCCGCGCTGCCGACGCCGAAGGCGGGCGCTGTGACCGGCGGGGGCACGTTTTCTCCCGCGCAGCCGAAGCAGGCCGGGCTGCATAAGGATTGACAGGCGGCCTGTTCCATTCCGGCCCAGGCCAAGCCCTGGAAATTTCCGGCAAAGGCAAAGGCGAAGCCATCCTCCGCCCGGCAGCGGGTATGCTCGGGATGCTCGCCCAAAGCAAACCGAACCAGCCAATAAAGCCGCAGGGTGTATTCTTTTTCGCTTCGCAGGGTCACCGCCCGCACGCTCACGGCTTTTTCTTCGTGGACAAAAACGGCGGTTTCCGCTGTAATGTCCCCCGCCATGCAGCGGTATGAGGCTGCCCCCGGTTCGTACACCGCCGCGCAGCGGGTGAGGGGGAATACCTGCCCATCTTCGTTTTGCAGCAGGATTTCTTCACTGGACACGCCCCGGTGGGGGTCGGGGCACAGGCGGGTGATCCGGCCCAGGCGGCTGTTGCCCGCCCAGGAGTGCAGGACGCCCGTTTCGCACACCAGGGTGCCAAAAAGCGGATTGCACACGAGCTGATGCCAGGGCGACGGGGCGGGGGAGAATACGCAGTACCCAGCCTCCCGCAGATACCCGCCGAAGCCGTTGACCGCCTGCAAGCCCGGCGGGATCAGGGGTTCGGGCAGGGTCGGGCTTTGATTTGCGTCGGCGGGAAGCGGCAGTTGAAGGGCGGATAATTGGGCTTTCAGGCTTTGGCCGGAGCGCAGGGTCAGTCTCGCCAGGCTTTCCAGGGCACGGGCCAGGGTTTCGTCCCCCTCGGCCCAATGAAGGCCGCCCATCTGGCCCCATTGCTCCCCTTCAGGCGCGGCGGCGGCGAGAGATCGCACCTGATCCTGCACGGGACGGAAATAGCCGGTTTCCGGCGGACAGAAAAAGATCAGGTCAGTTTTCACGCCGCTCATGCGCAGCCAGGCGTGGAAGCGTAGGGCGTGACTGATCAGCGCCCGATCCGCCCCCTGGGTGAGCAGCGTCAGCACCACGGGCAGCGCGCCGGAAACGCCCACCCGCCACAGAGCGTCGGGCCGGGCGGAGGGCAGGGCCTGCTGGTGAGGCTGATCGTAAAACAGCGCCGCGCCCAGCATGTCCCGGTACAGGCTGGGCATATCGGGCCGCATGCCCAAAAAGCGGAATACCGTTTTTTCCTGGGTTTTCGCTAAGGCAAAAGCGGCTTGGGCGCGGGAAACGGTGAGGGGAACCGAAGAAAGGGCTTCCTCGCTATCCGCCGTCAGGGTCAGGAAATACACCGCCGCCTTGCCTTGGGCGGGTACGCGCATCCGGGCGCGAAGGGACAGGCAGGGGGCGATCACGTCCCCCGTGCGGAATACGCAGGCGTCGTCCGGCAGGGTCAGCTGTTCCGGCGCGGCATAGCTGCCCGAGCGGCCTAAGAACAGGGTCCGGTCGCCCTGCCTGCGCAGGGCAAACACATCCCCCGTCACCGTGTGGGCGATGAGGGGCATTTGGTCTTTTTTGTCCCGAGGCAGGCGGCGGGAAAGGAGACCCCGGCTGCCCCAGGGGGAAACCCGCACCGAAAGATCCCGGAAATTGGGGTGGGCTTCGTCCGCTTCCTGGGGTCCCTGGGCGATTTCTAAAAAGGAAATGGCCTCGATTTCTTTTTCCGTATTCGTCAGGTTTTCCGCGTACACCGCCGCCACGGCCATGCCGGTGAGCGGGTCCACACAGCAGCGCAGAGCCGCGCGCATGCCCTGCCAGGAAACGCGGAACAAGGCCGTGCCCTCCCCGAAAAAGGCGCTGCCGGAAAGAGCGGGACGGATGAACGCGCCGGTCTCCTTATCCCGCAGGTAAAATTGCGGCCCCGTCTGGCTGCATGCCCGGGGGTCGAAGCGGGTGACCATCATATCGCCCGACGCCAAAAAGCCCTGGCCCAGGGACGTGAGCAGCCAGCGCGCGCCGCCGCCGGACAAAAGCTGGGTTTCCGGGGGCAGACCGGATCGGGCGGGCCGGGGCGGGGGAAAGGCCGCCGCATCCGCCTCCATCCGGGGCGGAGGCAGGGCGATGCGCCGCCGGGCGCGGATAGGGGCGCGTTCCCACAGCAGGCAGGCGTTGGCTCTGGCGGCGGGCAGCGTCATAAAAGCCCGAACCAGCGCCCCGTTTTCCAGGGCGTTGCACAGGGCGCATAAAATCATGGCCTGATGATGGGCCATGTGGCTTTGCACCACGCGGGGCTTATGATCCTTTCCCCAGTCTGCCGCTTCAAAAAAGCCGTGAGCGTCCTCCCAGCCCAAGCGCTGCATGCGCCGCATGTTTTTCGCGCAGGCCCGGGGGAAGAAGGGAAAGGCCAGCATGGAGGCGTAGGGCGCGACGGTGTTCCCCAACCTTTCCCCGCTGCGGGCCAAAAGGGGCAGGCCGAAGGCCCGGTATTGGTAATTCATGTCGGGGTCGAAGGCGTAATAGCCGCTTTCGCTGATCCCGAAGGGCCGGTTCGGGTCGGCGGCCATTTGGGCGCGAACGGCGTTCAGGCAGCTTTCCCCGATCAGGGTGCCGGGAATGAGGGGCAGGAACAATTGAGGCAAAAGGTATTCAAACATCGTGCCGCCCCAGGAAAGCAGCGAAGCGCCTAAGCCCGCTTTCGTCACGGCCCGGTTCAGGTACAGCCAGTGCTTTCGCTCCGTTTGATTTAACATGATGGCGACGAAGGAAGTCAAGCGCGCTTCGCTGGCTAAACAGTCGTAATGGGAGGGCGTAAAGCGCCGGGCCTCTGCCTCCCAGCCCACGTAAAACAGGTGGGCTTTTTTATCGTACAGGGCGGAAAAGTCCATGCCGTGGGCCAACGCGTCCAGCCGCGCGGGCAGGGAACGGCCTTCCTCCGTCAGTTTGGGAAGCCACGCGCGGAGCAGCTGGGCGCAGCACAGCAAGCAGGCCGCACAGTTGCCGGAATCCACCGTGGACACGAAACGGGGTTCCAGGGGTTCGCCGGTGCGCAGGCTGTACCAGTTGTAGAAATGCCCGTGCCAGGTTTGCAATTTTTCCAGGGTGTTCAGGCTGTCGTTCAGTTTTAGGGATAATTCCCCGACGGAAAGAAAGCCCAAAATGTGGGCGGCACAGCAGGAAAGCAGGTACAGCCCCATATTGGTGGGGGAGGTGCGCGGGGCCGGGCCTTTTTTCGGTTCCTCCTGCACGTTGTCCGGGGGCAGGAACAGGGCGTCCGCCGTCACGCTGTCCTCAAAAAATGCCCAGGTGCGGCGGGCTAATTTTCGCGCGTCCTCCGCGTCCTTTGGCGTCATGGGGCGGGAAGCCCGCGCGGGGGCGTCCAGCAGGGGAATCCATAAAGGCGCGGAAACCCAAGTGAGGCCGATGAAAGTGAGGGGCCACACCCCCCCCGGCAGCAGGGAAAGCGCCGTCAAAGCCGTGCCCGCGCCCACCTGGGCAAGCAGACAGGGCAGGGGCAAGGCTCCGTTTTCTTCCGCTTGGGCCGCCGTGACCCAGGAAAGCAGGTTCCGATGGCTGACGAACTGCCGATACAGCGCCCGGACAATCGCGTCTAGGGCGGTATACGCCTTGCAGGGCAGCAGGAACAGGCGCGTATCACAGCCCCGCAGGGGCCAGGGCAGCGCCAGCAGCGCAAGCAAGGGAGACCTGAAAAACGCTCCGGCCATCAGCAGCAGGCATTGGGCGGCTGGCAGCAGGGATCGGCGCAGGTTGTCCCAAATCTTATGCCGGGAAAGCAGGGGGAGCCGGGCATCCGCCAAAAACGGCAGCAATTGCCAGTCGCCCCGCGTCCAGCGGTGCAGCCGCTTTTGCCAGCCGGACAGGCGGGCGGGATGGCCGTCGAACAGCGCGATATCATCCGCCAATGCGCTTGAAGCGATTTCTCCCTCGATCAGATCGTGGCTCAGCAGCCGTCTCCGGGGCAGGCGGCCCTTTAGACGCCGCGTCCAGGCCTCCGGCTCGTAAATGCCCTTGCCCACGAAGGAGCCGTGGCCGAACACGTCCTGGTATACATCCTGCACGGACAGATGATAGGGGTCGGCCCCGCCCATACCGCCCAGCCACTTCTGGGCGTGGGTGCGCACCCGATCCGGGGCGGTTTCCATCCGGGGCTGGATCACGCAGATCCGCCCTTTTTGCAGGGGGTGCAGCATGGTTCCCACCAATTGACGGGCCGCGCCGGGGGGCAGGAAAGTGTCGGCGTCCAGGGTGATCACATAAGCGTACCGGCGTTTGAGTTCGTCCCCGCTGTGGGACATATAGAGGAAAGAATCGCCGCATTTTCCTTCCGTCAGCAGCAGATTCAGGCTTTCCAGCGCGCCGCGCTTGCGCTCCCGGCCCGTATAGGCGCGCTGATGCATATCCCATTTTCTTGCGCGTTGGAGGTATAGAAAGCCGCCGCCCTGCCGCCGGTTCAATTCCTCCACGGCGAAGCGGACGGCCAAAAGAATCTCTTCATCTGACCGCTGGGTTTCCGTTTCGCTGTCGGCAAAATCCGCCAGCAGCATGAAATCCAGGTTCGGGTCGTCGGCGGCGCGGCGCAGGATCGCAAGCTGACGTACAAGGCGCAAGGCTTCCTTCCGAGAGGTGAGCAGGGCGGGGATCACCACCAGGGTGCGGGTTTCCGATTTCAGGCGCTTGACCCGCATCCGGGGCAGCATCCGGGCGGGCAGGAGCCTGCGGATCACGGCATATTCCGCCGTCCGTAGGATTTCAGAGACGCACAGTACGATCAAGCCCCACAGATACCAGGGCGTGCCCGCCAGGATGGCAACAGTCAGGCACACCGCCGCCCCGCCGTACAGCGGCGCGAGGAAAAGACCCTGCTTGTGCCGCAAAGCAAAGGAGGGGCGCTTGCGCCGATGCAGAGAAACGGCGATGAGATCGGGCCGCTCCAGCAGGTAATAGCCCGCTTCCCCTTCCGGGCCGCTCTTTCCTTCCGTAAGGGCAACGGCGGCTCGGGCGGCGTCGCTTGGAGGGATATGCCGACGCTTGGCGATGCGGCACGCGCGGCTCACGTACAGGTCCCGGCTTTCCCGATCCATGCGCGGAAACGTGGGATCGGCCCGCAAAATATGGATCACGGCACTCAAACGCTCCCGCACCGCGCCGAAAGGCAGGCGGGAAAGCGTGCGCAGAGAGCCAATGAGTCTGCCAGCGTCCAGCCCCCGGGCGGTTTGCTGTTCCTGCTCCTGACGCACGGCCTCTTCCCGGCGCAGCCCCAGGGAACGCAGCGCTTCGTCCGCCCGGCGCAGTCCCGCCGGGTTTTCTTCCTCCGAAAGGGCGCGGAGCAGCAGGGAAAGCAGCGCGCCGTCCCTGGGCAGATCGTCCCGTTCACCGGCGGAAAAGCGTTTGGCCCAGGCGCGGGCACGGGCGCGCCGCTCCTTTTCGCGGACGCAGCTTTCCAGCGTGTCCCCGAGGCGTTCAAACAGGGCCAGGGAAAGGGCCAGGGGCAGCAGGGCCAGTTCTTCCTCGGTGATTTCCGCTTCTCCCGCTTCCCTTCGGATCACGCGCACGATCAGCGGCGCGGAAATTTCACCCTGCCCTGCTTCGCACACCGCCCGCGCCCAGCGCAAAAGCCTTGGCACGCCCCTTTCTCCCGGCAGGCGGGGGGCGCGCCGCGCATCCCGTTTCAGGGCGTCCGCTTCCTCCAGCAGAAACAGGGCGTGATCCTCCACCCACGCGCCGGCGGGGGACAGCTCCTCCCGGGGGACGGAACAAACCGCCTCGCGGGCCTTGCGGATAGAATCTGAAAGCCCCTTTGGGCAGCGCAGGCGGGCTTTATGGGAAATGGAATTGACCATGCCGATCCTCCAAACGGAAAAGAAATGCCGCCGTTTCGCAAAATAAACGGCTGTACCGTATTATTTCCAGAAAAACGAAATAAAAATACTGGAAAAAACGGAAAAATGATGATACAATGATTGCAGGAACATACAATAAAAAAGGAGATGATTGCGCATGTGGTATAACCCGCCGGACGGAGCGCGGCGCGAGAGCTTCCATCAGGGCGTATGCTTTGACGCGTACAATTTCTTAGGGGCGCATCCCGTGGAGGAAAACGGGGAACTGAAATGGCATTTTTCCGTCTGGGCGCCCAACGCCCGGCGCGTGTCCCTGGTCGGGGAATTCTGCGGCTGGGATCGGTACGCCTATCCCATGGAAAAGCAGTACGACGGCATTTGGGAGCTGCGCTTGCCGGACCGGCTGTTCACCCCGGAAGCAGACCCGGAGCGCTTTTCCTTCCCCGAAGCGGCGGAAAGGCTCAGGGCCTACAAGTACGCCATCGAGTGCGCCGACGGAGAATGGCATTACCGGGCCGACCCCTACGCCTTTGAAAGCGAGCTGAGGCCCAACAACGCAAGCAAACTGCGGAGCTTGGAGGGCTACCAGTGGGGCGACGGAGAATGGATGGAAAAGCGCGCCCAGCGAGAGTCCTTCCGCAGCGCCATGAACATTTACGAATTGCACCTTGGCACCTGGCGGCGGGGGGAAAATGGCAAACTGCTGAATTACGCGGAAATCGCCGAGCAGCTGGTTCCTTACGTGCAGGACATGGGCTACACCCACGTGGAGCTGCTGCCGGTGATGGAGCATCCCTTCGACGGCTCCTGGGGCTATCAGGTGACGGGTTATTACGCTCCCACCTCCCGCTACGGCACGCCGGATCAGTTCAGAACTTTGGTGGACAGGCTGCATCAGGCGGGGATCGGCGTGATCCTCGACTGGGTGCCCGCCCATTTCCCCAAGGACGAAGTGGGCCTGCGCCGCTTCGACGGCACGCCCTGCTATGAACACGCCGACGAGCGCCGATCCGAAATGCCCCAGTGGGGCACCACCCTGTTTGACTACGCTCGGGGCGAAGTGAGCAGCTTCCTGCTTTCCAACGCCGTATACTGGCTGAAGGAATACCACGCCGACGGCCTGCGGTGCGACGCGGTGAGCTGCATGCTGTATTTAGATTTCGGGCGCGGGCCGGGGTACTGGCTGCCCAATCAGTACGGCGGTCGGGAAAACTTAGACGCCATCGCTTTCCTCAAGCGGATGAACGAAACCGTGTACCGGGAATGCCCCGGCGCGATCACCGTGGCGGAGGAATCCACCGCCTTCCCCAAGGTGACTCATCCCACCTGGGAGGACGGCTTGGGCTTCGGCTTCAAGTGGAACATGGGCTGGATGAACGATATCCTGTCCTATGTGGCGCTGGACCCCATTTACCGCCGCTACCATCACGATAAGATCACTTTTTCGATGATGTACGCCTTCAGCGAAAACTACATCCTGCCCTTCTCCCACGACGAGGTGGTGCATGGCAAGCATTCCATGCTGGATAAGCAGCCCGGGGACCTGTGGCGCAAATTCGCGGGCCTGCGCGCCCTGTACGGCTATTACATGGCCCATCCGGGGAAGAAGCTCTTGTTCATGGGCGGCGAGTTCGGCCAGTTCATCGAATGGAAGGATTCGGATCAGCTGGACTGGATGCTGCTGGACTATGAAAACCACGCCTGGCTCCAGCGTTATGTGAAGGCCCTGAACCGTCTGTACCGGGATGAACCGGCCTTGCACAGCGTGGACGACAGCTGGAACGGCTTCCAGTGGCTGAACGTGAACGACGCGGACCGCAGCATCGTGGCCTTCCTGCGCATGGACGGAAAGGGCAACGCCATTGCCGCCGTGACCAACTTCACCCCCCAGCCCTACGGCGAATACCGGCTGGCCCTGCCCTATCCCTGCGAGCTGACCGAGATCCTCAATTCCGACCGGGAGGAGTTCGCGGGCAGCAACCAGTTTAACCCCGGCCCCGTCCGGGCGGAGAACGCACCCCTCAACGACCTGCCCTGCTCGGCCACCGTGTGCGTGCCGCCCCTGGCGACGGTGTATTACCGGGTCAAAAAATTGGATGATTGATAAATTGGTCATAGAATATCCATTGAAGGAATCTGAGAAATCATATAAAATAAGAATGAATCTATGCGCAAAGCATTTTGCGTACAAAGGAATTCAATAAGGAGGACGTGTTTCATATGCTTCGCAAAAAACGCTGTGTAGCCATGCTGCTGGCAGGGGGCCAGGGCAGCCGTCTGGGCATTCTTACCCGGCACATGGCCAAGCCCGCGGTGCCCTTCGGCGGAAAGTACCGGATCATTGACTTCCCGCTTTCCAACTGCGCCAATTCCGGGATCGACGTGGTGGGCGTGCTGACCCAGTACCGGCCCCTGGAATTGAACGCTTACATCGCCAGCGGCGCGCCGTGGGATCTGGACGTGGTGAACGGCGGCGTGTTCGTGCTGCCTCCTTATCAGACCGGGGCCACCGGCGAATGGTATAAGGGTACGGCCAACGCCATCTACCAGAACCTGTCCTTCATCCAGCAGTACAACCCCGAATACGTGCTGATCCTCTCCGGCGACCATATTTACAAAATGGACTACGCCGCCATGGTGGCCTGCCACGAAGCCCATGGGGCCGACGCCACCATCGCCGTGCGCCAGGTGCCCTGGGAGGAGACCCACCGCTTCGGCATCATGAACACCGACGAAAACGACAACATCATCGAATTCGAGGAAAAGCCGAAGCACGCCAAGTCCAACAACGCGTCCATGGGCGTGTACGTGTTCACCTGGGAAAAGCTGCGCAAGTACCTGACGGAGGATGAAAAGGATCCCAACTCCTCCAACGACTTCGGCAAGAACATCATCCCCAAGATGCTGGCGGACGGCCAGAAGATGGTGGCCTATTCCTTCAACGATTACTGGAAGGACGTGGGCACCATCGAAAGCCTGTGGGAAGCCAATATGGACCTGCTGGAGGATCAGCCCGAAATCGACCTGCACGACAAGAAGTTCCGCATCTACGCCCGGAACCTTGGCATGATTCCCCAGTTCGTGGCGGATAAGGCCGAGGTGGACAACTGCCTGATCACCGAGGGCTGCGAGGTGTACGGCAAGGTGGCCCATTCCATCCTTTCCTCCGGCGTGATCGTGGAGGAAGGCGCGCAGGTGATCGACAGCGTGATCATGCCCGGGGCGAAGATCGAATCCGGCGCCATCGTGCGCCGCGCCATGGTGGCGGAGAACGCCGTGATTTCCAAGGGCGCCGTGGTGGGCGAGGAAGGCGACGGCCTGATCGCCGTGGTGGGCCAGGACGCTGTGGTGCCCGAGGGCGGCAAGGTGGCCGCCGGCGAACAATTCGGTGAAGAGTGATTAGGGGGATACGACCGTGAAAAATATCATGGGGATTATTTATACCGCCGATCGGGCGAACCAGCTCAAGGAGCTGACGGCGGACCGCGCCGTGGCGGCTGTGCCGGTCTGCGGCCGCTACCGGCTGATCGACTTTCCCCTGTCCGCCATGGTGGACAGCGGCATCCGCAACGTGGGTGTGATCACCCAGAAGAACTATAACAGCCTGATGGACCATTTAGGCTCCGGCCGCGAATGGGACCTGCACGGCAAGCGGGCGGGCCTTGTGTTCCTGCCGCCCTTCACCAATAACGACAACGTGGGCGTGTATACCGGGTTCCTGGATGCCCTGCACGCCAATCTGCATTACCTGCGCCGCAGCAAGGAACGCTATGTGGTGTCCACCGACACGCATATGCTCTTTGCCGCCCGGTTCGACGCCATGGTGGACGCCCACGAGGCTTCCGGCGCGGACATCACCCTCATGTACACCCGCGATCCCGGCGCGCGGCGCAACGGCTATGGCCGCTATATCCAGGTGGAGGAGGACGGTCGCGTTTCCGCCCTGGAATCCGACCCCACCATCCCGCACCTGCCCTACACCTATCTGGAAGCCTTCTGCATCCGCAGGGAGCTGCTGATCCAGGTGGTGGACGAAACCGTGTCCAAGGGCTATCATCACCTGACGAGGGACGTTCTCATGGATGCCATCAGAGAACGCACCCTCAAGGTGTGCGGCTACGAAAATCCCGGCAGGGCCTGGCCCATGGATTCCGTGCAGAGCTACTTCAATTGCTCCATGGAATTGCTGGATCAGGAAACCCGCAAAGATATTTTCCCCGCCGACCGGCCCGTACTCACCAAACTGCGGGATGAAATGCCCACCCGCCACGCCAGCGGCGCGAAGGTGAAAAATTCTCTCATCGCCGACGGCTGCGTCATCGAAGGCACGGTGGAAAACAGCATCCTGTTCCGCGGCGTACACGTGGGCAAAGGCGCGGTGGTGCGCAACTGCATCATCATGCAGGACGGCGACGTGATGGACGGCGCTGAATTGCAGTACTGCATCATGGATAAGCAGGCCACGGTGTCCGAAAACGGCCGCCTGCTGGCAACGCAGAATTATCCCGTGGTGGTGGCGAAGAACTATACCGTATAACCGTCCCCGCCTTGCGGGAGCGGCGGCGTGGTTCGCGCTTCCCTTCTCCTGCGGGCGGATGCAAAGAACCATCCGCCCGCGTTCTGTTATGTAAAAAAAACAAAGAAAAAACTGTAAAATGAGGTGAGCGACTTTGAAAATCCTGTTTACGACGTCCGAATGCGTACCCTTCATAAAAACCGGCGGCCTGGCCGACGTGGTGGGCGCGCTGTCGCCCGTGCTGGCGAAAAAGGGCAACGACGTGCGCGTGATCCTGCCTCTGTACAGCGCCATCCCCGAAGAGTATGTGAACCAGATGAAGCACGAACTGGATTTTGAGGTGGATTTGGGCTGGCGCAAGCAGTACTGCGGCATCGAATCCCTGGAGTACAACGGCGTCATCTTCTACTTTGTGGACAATAAATACTATTTCGGCCGCAGCTACATCTACGGCATGGGCGGCGACGAGCATGAGCGCTACGGCTTCTTCTGCCGCAGCGTACTCAACTGCCTGCCCCTGATCGGCTTCCAGCCGGATATCATTCACGCCAACGACTGGCAGAGCGGCATGATCCCGGCCCTGCTGCGCATCCAGTACAGCCAGCTGGAATTCTTCTCCTCCATCCGCACGGTGTTCACCATCCACAACCTGCAATACCAGGGCATCTTCGGCATTCAGGACGTGCAGGACGTGCTGGCCCTGGACGATGAATATTTTACCAATGACAAGCTGGAATGCTACGGCTGCGCCAACTTTATGAAGGCCGGTCTGGTGTATGCCGATGAGATCACCACCGTCAGCCCCTCCTACGCCGAGGAAATCCAGACCGCCTATTACGGCGAGCGCATGGACGGCCTGCTCCGCGCCAAGAAGGATCACCTGTCCGGCGTGCTGAACGGCATCGACGTCATCGAATACGATCCCGAACACGATCCCCTGATCCCCGCCCGGTATACGGTGGACGATCTGTCCGGCAAGGCGGCGTGCAAGCGCGCCCTGCAGGAGGAATTGGGCCTGGATGTGGAGCCTGACACGCCCATCATCGCCATCATCAGCCGCCTGAACAACCAGAAGGGCCTGGATCTGGTGGATCGCGTGATCAGCGAGATCATGGATGAAAAGGTGCAGCTGGTGGTGCTGGGCATGGGCGACGCCAAGTACGTGAACCTGTTCAGCTGGGCCGAGCAGCAGTACGCGGGCCGGGTGGCGGCGCGGTTCAAGATGGACGGCGCGCTGGCCCACCGGGTTTACGCCGGTTCTGATATGTTCCTCATGCCTTCCCAGTTTGAACCCTGCGGCCTGAGCCAGATGATTTCCCTGCGCTACGGCACGCTGCCCATCGTGCGCGAGACCGGCGGCCTGCGGGATACGGTGCTTTCCTACAACGAGGCCAACGGCGCGGGCAACGGCTTCACCTTCTTTAACTATAACGCCCACGATATGCTGTACGTGATCCGCCGGGCCGTGTTCTTCTATCGGGAGAAGCAGGACGTTTGGAAGCTGCTGCAGCATCGGGCCATGACCGGCGATTATTCCTGGGCGCACAGCGCGGAGATGTACCTGTCCCTGTACGGGGATATGCTGGCGGGAACGGCAGGACAGCCCAAGGAAGCTCCCGCACCTGCGGAAGAAGCGCCCGCCGAAAAGAAGCCCCGGGCCAAAAAGGTAAAGGAAGAAGCGCCTGTTGAGAAAAAGCCCAAGGCGAAGAAAGCAAAGGAAGAAGCCCCCGCCGAAAAGAAGCCTCGGGGCCGCAAACCCAAGGCTGAAAAACCCGCGGAGTAATCATTCCATAAATACGAATCCGCCCTTGCCCGGCAAGACAAAGCCAGGTAAGGGCGGGTTTTGTTCGTTTCTATTTTGTACGTAGCCTTGATTACACGATTCCCCTTATTGCTTTCTCGGAAGGGGACGAACCGCCGATTTCCGCCGGTGGCGGAAATCAAATCGGCGCATAATTTTAGCGTTACTCCGTAAACAGTGCGGTGGAATAGTAGCGGTCGCCGCTGTCGGGGAGGAGGGCCACGATGACCTTGCCCTTGTTTTCGGGGCGTTTTGCCAGCTCGATGGCGCCGTGGAGGGCCGCGCCGGAGGAAATGCCCACGGAAATGCCTTCCTTCTTGGCGAGCAGCTTGGCGGCGGCGAAAGCGTCCTCATTGGCGGCCTTGAACACTTCGTCATATACGGCGGTGTTCAGCACGTCGGGCACGAAGCCCGCGCCGATGCCCTGGATTTTGTGTGCGCCTGCCTTGCCTTCGGAGAGGACGGGGGAGTCCTTGGGTTCCAGGGCCACCACCTTGATGTTGGGGTTTTGGGATTTCAGGTATTCGCCGGTACCGGTCACGGTGCCGCCGGTGCCCACGCCCGCGATGAAGATATCCACTTTGCCGTCGGTGTCGTTCCAGATTTCGGGGCCGGTGGTGGCGCGGTGAATGGCGGGGTTGGCGGGGTTGACGAACTGGCCGGGAATGAAGCTGTTCGGGATTTCCTTCGCCAGCTCTTCCGCCTTGGCGATGGCGCCCTTCATGCCTTTCGCGCCTTCGGTGAGAACCAGCTCCGCGCCGTAGGCTTTCAGGATGTTCCGGCGCTCCACGCTCATGGTCTCGGGCATGGTCAGGATGATGCGGTAGCCCTTGGCGGCGGAGATGGCGGCCAGACCGATGCCGGTGTTGCCGCTGGTGGGCTCGATGATCACAGAACCGGCCTTCAGCAGGCCCTTGGCTTCCGCGTCTTCGATCATGGCTTTGGCGATGCGGTCCTTCACGCTGCCGGCGGGGTTGAAGTACTCCAGCTTCACCAGCACGGTGGCTTCCAGGCCCAGTTCCTTTTCAATGTTGGCGACCTCCACCAGGGGAGTATTGCCGATCAGCCCTAAGGTTCCCTTGTAAATCTTCGCCATGGTTCTCTTCCTCTCTTTCAATTGCTTTCTATATTTGAATTTGGATAAACAAAACCCGGGCGCTTCTGTGCGAGGCTCCCGGGCATAAGGCTGTATTCATGGACTCCGTTTATAAAGCCCCTGAAAGGCGCGCGGCAAAGCCGCCGAACGCTTGAACCCGTGTACATGCCCGGACATACCGCATTCGACAACACATACAGTTTTCCTGCAAGAGCTTGTAACCTGCCATGCTTCGCGCCTCCTTCCGATGGTCTGTTCCTTTGAACGCGCTTATCTTATCACGAAAAACCTACTATGTCAATAGGTAAATATAATTTTTTTGTTTTTTTCGCCGCTTGACTTGCCCTCTTACCTTGCGGTAAAATAGGCAATCATGAGGGAAAGCAGGTGAGGGGCATGATTTCCACGAAGGGGCGGTACGCCCTGCGAGTGATGATTGATCTGGCAGAGCATGGGGGAGAAAAGCCGGTTCCCTTAAAGGATATTGCGGAGCGGCAGGATATTTCCAAAAAATATTTGGAAATCATCGTGAAGGAGCTGGTGAAGGGCAAGCTGATCGCCGGGGCCAGCGGAAAGGGCGGCGGCTATAAGCTGTGCCGCAGGCCGGAGGACTATACCGTGGGGGAGATCATCGAGCTGATGGAGGGCACGCTTTCACCCGTGGCCTGCCTGGCCGACCCGGATATCCAGTGCCCCCGGAAGGAAATCTGCAAAACTTTGCCCCTGTGGGCGGAGTTCGACGGGCTGGTGCATGATTTTTTCTATGGAAAACGCTTGAGTGATTTGCTTGCGTAAACGGCGCGTTTTATTTGGTTCCCCGCGCCGCGCAGTATTCCTCCAGCGTCCAGCCGTTTTCGTGAATGATCTTCGCCGCTTCTTCGCCCACATAGCGGTAATGCCAGGATTCGTAGGCGATGCCAGTGACGCTGGTTTTGTCTTTGGGGTAGCGCAGGATGAAACCGAAATCCCAACAATGCTCAATGAGCCACTTGAATTGCGCCGTGTCCTCGAAGGTGCCGGAATCGTAGCGGGTGGTCACGTCAAAGGCCAGGCCCGTTTCATGCTCGCTGCAGCCGGGCCGCTGAGCCGTGCCGTCGGTGTTTTCCGCGTAAAGCTCCGCCTGTTTTTCCCGGGTGCGGTAGCCGCTGGTGAGGATGAAGCCGTTCATGTCCTCGTCCTCCGCCAGCCTGAACAGGCGGTTGGCTGCCTCAAAGGCCTCCCGTTCCAGCTCGATGGAGCTGTTGGCCAGCAGGAAATGGCGCTTCTGCGCGTAGAGATTCACCAGCTCCTTGGGCGCGAAATCGTCCGGCAGGGGATGATCCCCGTTCACCAGCAGCACTTCCGGAAGGTTTGCGTATTTCGCGGGCGCGTTCACCGTTGCCGTAGTGCTGCCCGAACGCCTGGAAACGAGCAGGATCAAAAGGCACGACGCGATCAGAAGTACGGTCAGGCAGCCCATTTTTTTCATGATTGAAACAACCTCTCGTTTGAATTCAGCTTTCGTATGCTCACTTCATATGCACGTCCATCTGCGGATAGGGGATGGAGATGCCCGCCTGATCCAGGGCGCGCTTGCCGTGATCCAGCATGCGGAATCTTACCGGCCAGTAATCCGCCGTCCTGACCCACACCCGGACGGTGAAATCCAGGCTGCTGGCGGCGCACTCGTCCAGATGCACCTCCGGGGCGGGATCCGGCAGAAGCGCCTTTTCTTCCTTCACCACGCGGTTCAGCACTGCATACACCTGATCCAGATCGCTTTCATAGGCCACGGAAAATGTCAGGTCCAGCCGCCGGGTGCCCTCCCGGCTGAAATTGACGATGGCGGTGTTGGTCAGCGACCCGTTGGGCAGGTTGATATGCCGATTGTCGAAGGTCGCCATTTCCGTATAGAAGGCTCCGATGGCTTTCACGGTGCCCTCGTTATCGCCGATTTTGACGTATTCGCCCACGCGGATGGGCTTGAACAGAAGCAGGATGAAGCCCCCGATCAGATTGGTCAGGAAGCCCTGCATGGCCAAGGAAACCGCCACGCCTGCGGAGGCCAAAAGCGTAATGATGGAGGTCAGGGAAATGCCCATGGTGCTGGCTGCGGTCATGACCACGATCACGTACAGCAAAATGCGGATCAGATTCTTGATGAACCCTTTCAGCGTGGGTTCGATTTTGATTTTGTCTTCGCTGCGCTCCAGCAATTTCATGGCCCAGTGAACGAGAAACAGGCCCACCACCAGCACGCCGATGCCGCTCAGCAGGTTGATCCCCGCGGTGCTGAAAAATTTGATGATGCTTTCCCAGGTCATTCCCTTATCCTCCTTTGTACTTGACCAAAGCCTCCTTTGTACTTGACCAAAGCCTCGATATTTTTATCCAAGAAAAGTATAAAAAAGGAAAAAGCCCGGAACCGATAAGATTCCAGGGCTTTTGAAAACGATCAGCGCTTGCTGAACTGGGGCGCGCGGCGGGCGGCTTTCAGGCCGTACTTCACAAGGTTGCTCGCGCTGTACCCCTTGAAATTCCTTAGTTTTTTGAAAACCCCAGGAAATTTAACCCCTTCTTAAACCCATCTTTCAAGATACTCGAAACATTGCCTGTAATTACTGCCCGAAGGCTTCATTTACCACGGTGGCAAGTTCCCTGGGTTTATTATACTTCGCTTTTGCATAAATGTCCATCGTTATTTTGCTGTTCTCATGTCCCGCCAAGTACTGAACGGTTTTCGGATCAACATTGGCGTAAATGAGATTTGTGATATATGTATGACGTAGTTGGTGTGGAGTGACCTGAAAATCTAAGCTGTAAATCACAGTGCCGTTATGCGGCGCAACTTCGCCGAGTACCGGTTTGATCGTATGCTTGATTTTCTGTCCGTTGATATACCTGACATAGGTACGTTCTTTCGTTGAACGGGTTACGATATACTGCCATACACGCTTGAACTGCGTATAGGAAAGCGGGCCTCCCTCACTATTTGCCACCACATATTCTGATGTAGAAGTGGCCTTTGCATCCCTCAAGCAGTCATAAAGGCATTTTGGAAGCGGTATATCTCTGCGTGCTGCTTTTGTTTTCAAATCCGTAAGAATTACAGGACGATTATGTTCAGTATGCCACGCTCTCTGTACAGACAGGTATGGAGCTTCGGAATCAAGAAAGACGCAATCCCATTGAAGGGCAAGTATTTCTTCTCTCCGTAAACCTGCATACAATCCTATCATTACGAACACATAAGGTGGAAGCCCTTTGATAGCACTCAATAAACGTTCAACCTGTTCATCAGTAAGTGCTACTTTATCTTTCATTGGAATACCTCCTTTTGCTGAAAGCCGTTTTGTCGGGTTTTCATCTATCAAGTGACTGTCCTCAGCAGAATCGAAGATACATTTGATCAGCATATTTACCGACCTGTAAACAGATTCCGACTTCTTTGCGGCTGGAATAATGGCTAATTTTATGTCATCTGGTAAAACATCGGCAATAAACATATGCCCAAGCGGTTTAACGATATAGTTTTTCACTTTTGAAGTATAATCAACCAGTGTCGTTGTCCGGATGTTGGCAGACTGCATTAACAGCCATTTTTCACAGTATTCTTTTACAGTAGGTGATGACCTTCGGAATGTGCAATCTTCAATCTGACGCTTGGCTTCCTCTACCTTATCGTAAAGTTCTTCAGGTGTTTTGCCATACAATGCAAAGCGTTTCCCATCCGCATCCTCTATACGCGTTCTGTAGTATTCAGTCCCATTCATCAATACTTTTCCATAGTTTGGAATTGCCTTTTTCTTGCCCAATTCCAACACCTCCAGTTAGAGTTATTCAGCGCTGTACTTCATTTCTACCATGTTTTTCATGATCGTGCAACGATGTCAAGGCATGAGTTATACCCTCCGTTTTCGATAAGTAATAGAATTCTCATTTCTTGGATTAGCTCTATGTGTAGAGCGAGCTATGTATTCCTGTAAGTTTGCCTCTGAAAAGTAAACGCATCCGTTTTCTACATATTGAATGTAAGAAATAAGGCCATTATTTCTTGCAGCATCGAGAGTGGCAAGACTTATACCCAAGAATTTTGCCGCTTCTTTTCTTGTAAGCATTTTTTGCACTCTTATTCCTCCTTGTTATAACACTCAATTTATACCCATTGACCGGTTTTCAATGCAGAAATCCGGCAATTCAAATCCTCCAGAAAAAAACATTGGTCGTAAACCCGACATGAACGGTATACTGGCCACATATGAATAGATTTGCTCACGTGGCAAATAATTGTCCCAATGAATACCCCGCGAGTCCAATATTGATTGTTTTGTAATCTTTTCCTCCGAATTGCAATCTATATTCTACTTCCTTTATGTAAGGCCAGCATCAAGCGTACCGCAATACGCCTGATGCCAGCCGACGTATGTAAATTGATAGTTTCAATTAGCGTTCATGTAATGTGCTCCTTTTCATGAATACTTGCAGGCAGCGGCTGGCGCACCGCAGCATAGCCCCACCGTACCGATGCTTTCCAAAGGCTGTCGTGCACGGTCGGGTCTCCCTCTTTCGATAAGGGCCTTTATCGTCAGGAAGTCTCATTATCATTCGCCATGGCTTGGATTGCCTTGCCTGCCAAGCAAGGGAATCGGGAAGAATATCAGAAATGGATAAAGCCAATGCTGAAATCATTCCGCCGCCAGGGTGATCAGTGTTCCTGCAAGCATTCGATATGCAGTTTTCAAGATTCACGGAGCTGTTATTAAAGGGGCCGCACTCGATAAGGGAGGGTCAATACAGAAATGATTCCTGCCATAGCACTGGCGTCTTCTCCCTGCATTTCTGACCACTTATCGATTAAAAAATCAATCTGCTGATCTGTCAGCGGTCCTTTCGTTGAAGGCAAACAGTCCTGGAGTTTCACACAGCCACCGTATCTGCCGCGAACTGTGTTAATGGGATAGAAGTGCGTCATATCGGCTAAATCGTATTTGATCGTTCTGACACTGACGCGAAGTTCTTCTGCCAGTTCAGCCACAGTCACTTCTCTGCGGCGAAAGACGATCAGCCACAGCCGAGTTCGTCTTTCATCCGCACGCATTCAGCCCGCACCTCCTTTCCACGGAAAAAGCATAAATCTTAAAGGTGCAAAATCCTTGCACCTTTAAAAACAAAAAAACTATTTAATTTTCGTAACAATTAGAAGCGATAAGAAATGACAAATTTCGCACAAAAAAAGCCTCCTGATCATGTTTGTGAATGTCAACGAATATTTGAGCCACGTGCCAATGAATATTTGAGCCAGTTTTGCTAACGAATACTTGAGCCATTCGGAGCAAAAATGACAGCGA
>CAJOJQ010000024.1 GCA_905234985.1 uncultured Christensenellaceae bacterium | reverse complement strand
AAGCCACACCCCGGATCAGGGCAGCGGTGGTGTTCGTTTCTTCCGGGTGTATGGAAAGGTCGCCCACGTTTACTTCCACAGGGGCGTAGCCCTCTGAAATCACGCGGATGATACCAGACTCATTCAGCGTGACCAGTGCGGTGGTCTTCAGATTGACGGCTGCCGCCAGCACGCTCCCATGCTGATGGTCGGTATGATTGCCGCTGATTTCCGTTCGGCCAGGGGCTGAAAAGACGTATTGCTTCATGATGATTCTCCACCTATTCTATTGTCGTTTCGAGAAAATGCAGTTGACTGGCAGCGTAATCTCCAAAAGGCAGCGGAAAGCTGTATCCGCCGTGCATGAGCGCCGCGCCGGAAAACACCTGATCGGTGCCTTCCAAACGATAGGCTTTTTCAGCGGACAAACCGCAGAGTTTTATAAACGGGAGCGGTCCGTTGGCCCGGATATGGGTCATGACGAGATTGACCAGGGCTTCAGATTGATCCTCCGAAACAAACATCCAGGCAGAGAAATCCTCCGAACTGTCCAGTTCGTTCAGCCGGTAGTAACGGCCTTGGGCGATCAAATCGCTGTATTGATGATAGGCTGCGATTTGGTTCCGTATTTCCTTTTTCTCCGCGTCGGGCAATCCTTCCGGGCTCAATTCATAGCCAAAGGTTCCTGATTGGGCCACGATGCCGCGTGTATGCAGGGGAACCGCACGGCCCGTCTGATGGTTGGGTGAGGCGGACACATGGGAACCCATGGCACTGACGGGATAGCCATAAGATGTTCCTCTTTGAATCTCCAGGCGCTCAATAGCGTCCGTATCATCGGAGCACCAGATTTGCGGGCAGTAAAACAGCATCCCCGCGTCAAAACGTCCGCCCCCTCCGGCGCATCCTTCGATCATCAGATCGGGATAGCGTTTCAGCAGCCTGTCCAGCAGCCGATAGGTGCCAAGGATGAACCGATGGGCCAATTCGCCCTGCCGCCGGGCGGGAAGGCCCGCGGAAAAGAAATTGGCGACCGAGCGGTTAAAATCCCACTTGATGTATTCAATTTGCGCATGATCCAGAACTGCGCTGATGGCTGCGAACAGATAATCCACGATCTCCGGGCGGGACATATCCAGCACCATTTGGTTCCGGCCTATGGTGGGCTTGCGATCCGGGTCTTTCAGCGCCCAATCGGGATGCGCCTGATACAGCATGGAGTCCTCGCTGATCATTTCCGGCTCGAACCAAAGGCCGAACCGCAAGCCCAGGGCGTGGATTTGTTCAGAGAGGGTTTTCAGGCTGCATCCTAATTTTTCCTCATTCACCGTCCAGTCCCCAAGGCTGGAAGTATCGTCGTTTCTGTGCCCGAACCATCCGTCGTCCAGTACCAGCATTTCCATCCCCAGTTCTTTTGCGGAACGGGCAAAACGCAGGATTTTCTCCGCGTTAAAATCGAAGTAAGCCGCCTCCCAGCTATTGATCAGAACAGGGCGCTTCGTATGCTGAAATTTCGCGGGGATCACACGCTTTTGCAGCAGACGGTGATACTGCCCGCTGAGGCCGTTCAGGCCCGACGCGCTGAAAGAAAGAATGGCCTCCGGCGTCTGAAAAGAATCGCCGGGATTGAGCAGCCAGGAAAAGCCGTCTGGATGAATGCCGGCAACCATGCGCACGCTGCCCATTTGATCCCGTTCAGCTTCTTCCAGATGATTGCCGGAATACATCAGCATAAAGCCGTAACAGCTTCCCGCATTTTCCGTACAATTCTTGTCGCAGAGGATGACGAAGGGGTTGCTGTGATGGCTGCTCATGCCCCGCCGTGAACCGAAGGAAGCGACGCCATTTGGCAGGGTCATCCGCTCCGCCTGGCGTTCCATGCAATGCCGCCCGTGAAAGTGCATCAGATCATACCGGCCACAGGGAAAATCAATACAGGCGGAAGCCGCTTTTTCAAGATAAATCGGCTTTTCACTTTGATTGACGATCTTCGCGGAACGGACGATCACATCCTCTTCCTCAAAAACGGTATAATACAATAATACACGCAGGCCGATCACCGGATCGCTCAAGGTGATTTCCAGGGTTTCTTCCTCACCGCCGCCCCGCACATAGGGCAAATCAGTCAACGCTTCCCGTCCCCGGAAGATTTTACAGCCCTCGTATGTAAGATCGACGCTCCGGCTGCCGTTTTCCGCAATTACCTGAATTGCCGGGAGCCGATAATCGCCCACGCCGCTTCCGGCGTATTCCTGTGGAAGAATATCCAGAGAATAGCATCGGCTGTTCCTCTGCACATAGGGATTGCCGGAAAAAGCCCGGTCTGTATAACGGATCAGATAGCTCATATCACTGGTGACAGCTTCGCCATAGTAAAGATGCAGCAGTGTTCCAACACTGTCGGCTTTCATCTGGTAGCTGCTGTTTTTTGTCTTCAAATGAAACAGACGGGCAGCTTCATCGTATTGTATTGACATATCGAACGCTCCTTTAGAGAATGACCGGCTTTTCGACTGATTGAACGAAAAGCCGGTCTTCCTTATTTCGGGTGAAAGAAACTGAAAATCAATATTTTGCGCACTCGGGAGCATGGGCGTCAGCGGAAGCCTGATCGAACCAGATCAGGTTGTTGCCGCTTTCTTTGTCGAAGAGCTGGATCAGCTTCGGCTTGGTGGTAAAGCTGATCTCGGAGCCCATAGAAACGTCTGTTTCCAGATCGACAGTGGGGATGACCATGACCACCTCGTCGTTGCCGGAGCGAGCATGGAGGTTATATTCGGAACCGAGCAGCTCGCTCACCTCCACCTTGGCGGAAAGCTCGCCCTTTCCGACGCTGATATGCTGCGGGCGGATGCCGCAGATGACGCTGCAGGGCTTCTGACCGCGGGACTTGAGGGCCTTCTGCTGGAATTCATCCAGCTCGAATTTCACACCGCGAATTTCGGCGATATACTTGTCATTCTCCAGCAGCAGCCTGCAATCGTCGAAGAAGTTCATGATCGGCGTGCCGATAAATCCGGCCACAAAGAGGTTGACAGGCTTGTTGAACAGTTCCTGTGGCGTGCCGATCTGATTGACATAACCGTCCTTCATGATCACGATCCGGTCCGCCAGGGTCATGGCTTCCGTCTGGTCATGGGTGACGTACATAAAGGTGGTATTAATACGTTGCCGCAGTTTGATGATTTCAGCACGCATCTGGTTGCGCAGCTTCGCGTCCAGGTTGGAAAGCGGTTCGTCCATCAGGAATACCTTGGGGTCGCGGACCATTGCCCGGCCAATGGCGACGCGCTGACGCTGGCCGCCGGACAGGGCCTTGGGTTTCCTTGTGAGGTATTGGGTGATGTCCAGGATTTCGGCGACTTCCTGCACCTTCTTGTCGATTACCGGCTTCGGGGTCTTCTTGAGCTTGAGCGCGAAAGCCATGTTCTCGTAGACCGACAGATGGGGGTACAGGGCGTAGTTCTGGAAAACCATGGCGATATCGCGGTCCTTCGGGGCGATATCGTTCATCAGTTTGCCATCGATGTAGAGTTCGCCTTCAGAAATGTCCTCCAGGCCCGCGACCATGCGCAGCGTGGTGGATTTTCCGCAGCCGGAGGGACCGACCAGCACGATGAATTCCTTATCTTTGATGGTAAGGTTTACATCGTGGACGGCGGTGACTTTGTTGTCGTAGATTTTTTTGAGGCCTTTGATCACAACATCGGACATACTCTCAGCTCTGGCGGAACGGCCCACCCGCTTCCGCCTCGCGTCCGTCCGCACAAGGAACGTGACGCATTACGGCAGGTCTCCACACTGCCGCACCGCGAGCCACGCGGCAAGGGACATACCTCCTTCTTGATTGTGCGCAGACCATATTGGTGGAGTGATCCTGCGCCAACATATTTATTAATATTGTATGTTGACAGAGCTATTTTTGATATGGTAAAATGTGTGATACATATAACCAAATGAACACATGGCCGATAGTAAGCACATGAAAAAAACGAGAGAAGACGGTAACAAACACACCGCAAAAAACATTTTTTAGCTTTGGTGGTTTCCAACAGTGTTTTGATTGGAATGCTGTTTGCAACAAAAAGCCATGAAATTATGACATTATGCCATACATTTTTCTGCCCTGCGGGGGTAGAATCGAATCAACAAAGGATTTAGAGATAAATCCGGAGATTGAACAATTTTACAGGAGGAGAAAAACTATGAAACGTATCCTTGCTATCGCACTCGCTCTCATGATGGTAATGGGCAGCATGGCCGTTGCCAGCGCTGCGGACTTCACCATCAACGTCAACATCTGGGACTCCAACCAGCAAGCCGGTCTGCAGGCCATCGCCGATGACTGGACCGCGATCTCCGGTGTGCCGGTCAAGATCGAAGTGGTCAACTGGGACAGCTACTGGACCCTGCTGGCCGCCGGCGCTCAGGGCGGCAAGATGCCTGATGTTTTCTGGACCCATTCCAACACGGTTCAGATGTACATGGACAACGATCTGATGCTCAAGCTGAACGACTACATCGCCAAGGACGGCGTTGACATGAGCCTGTACTATGAAGACATCGTGAAGCTCTACACCCGCGCCGATGGTAATATTTACGCGCTGCCCAAGGATCACGACACCATCGCTCTGCTGTACAACAAGGCGATCTTCGACAAGTACGGCGTGGATTATCCCACCGATGACTGGACCTGGGAAAACATGTACGAAGCGGCCAAGAAGATTCAGGAAGCCGGCGCCGCTGACGGCGTGTACGGCATGGCCATGAACACCTCCAACAACCAGGACGGCTGGTACAACCTGGTTTATGATTACGGCGCTCAGGTTATCACGGACGACCACAAGGGCACCACGATCGGTTCCGACGCCGGCAAGGCCGGTATGGAAATGGTCCGTAAACTGCTGACCGCGGGCGCTCCCCAGAGCGTTGTGGCCGAAACCGGCACCGATTCCCTGTTCCAGTCTGACAAGGTCGGCATGATCACGCAGGGTTCCTGGATGATCAACTCCTTCTACAAGGCCGAGCATCACGCGGATTACTGCTGGGCTTGCCTGCCCTATGCGGATGTGAACGGCAATGGCCAGTGCGACGACGGCGAGCGCTGGAGCTGCTACAACGGCCTGGGTTGGGCCGCCGCCTTCAACACCGAGCATCCCGATGAGTGCGCGAGCCTGATTGAGTATTTCTGCTCTGTGGACGCTCAGAAGAAGCAGGCCGAGCTGGGCGTTACCATGGCCGGTATCAAGGGCATCTCCGACGAATTCGCCAACGCGTTCCCCGGCATGGACGTTTCCGCCTTCACCAAGGCTGAATCCTTCAACCTGTACTTCCGTCCCTACACCCGCAACACGGTGGCTTGGGAAGATCCCATCCAGCAGGCTGGCGGTTTCCTGGATGCCTGGCAGAAGCCGGAAGATCCCGCTCTGATGGCGGCCGCCTGTGAAAATGCCCAGCGGATCATCGAAGAAGCAATCGAAGAAGAATAATCCATCCTGAAGCTCCGCACCCTCCCCGCCGTATGGCGGGGAGGAATTCTCTGAATTCGTATGAGGAGGGGTATTATGGCAAAACCCCGCAAGAAAAGGACTGCGGCTGCGCGGAATGAAGCGCTGTGGGCATGGGCTTTCATCCTGCCAACGATGATCGGCCTGATTATCCTGAACTACTATCCCGCTGTCGATACGGTGATCCAGTCTTTCTACAAGACTGGTGACTTCGGTTTGGGAAACAAGTGGGTAGGCCTGGCCAATTACCAGAAGGTGCTGGGTTCCGATGTAGTCTGGCAGTCCTTGTGGAATACGATCAAGTATGCGATCATCGAAGTTCCCTTCGGCGTCTGCATCGCCCTTGTGCTGGCTGTATTCCTCAATAAAAAACTCAAAGGCACCTCCACCTTCCGCACCATCTTCTTCCTGCCGATGGTCTGCGCCCCCGCGGCGGTGGCCATGGTATGGCGGTGGCTGTACAACCAGCAGTTCGGCCTGCTGAACAATGTCTTCCATACGCAGATTGCCTGGATTTCCGATCCCAACATTGCGTGGATCTCCATCGGCGTTATCGGCGTGTGGTCGGTCATCGGTTATAATATGGTGCTGTTTATCTCCGGTCTGCAGGAGATTCCCGGCGACTATTATGAAGCGGCTGCCATCGACGGCGCCACCGGTATCAAGCAATTCTTCAAGATTACCGTGCCGCTGCTGTCCCCGACGACCTTCTTTATCGTGCAGACCCGTCTGATCGGCGCGCTGACGGTGTTCGACCTGATGTTCATGGTGCTGGACAAGACCAACGTTGCGCTGAAGAAGACCCAGTCGATCGTGTATCTGTTCTATGACTACGCGTTTACCAAATCCAACAAGGGCTATGGGGCCGCTGTTGTCATGGTGCTGGTCGTCTTCATCATGATCGTCACATTCATCCTGCAGCGGCTTGAAAAGAAGCTCGTCTTCTATAACTGAGGAAGGAGGGAAAGAGATTGGAAAGCGCAATCGCAAGGGAAAGGCTCAGTAAAACGGTGATCTATATCATCCTGATCCTCTTCTCCTTTATCATGATCGTTCCCTTCGCCTGGATGATCCTCACAGCGCTGAAGACCAACCAGGAAGCCATTTCCGTTGATCCCTTCTATATTTTCCCCGCCAACGGATGGCACTGGGAAAATTTCGCGAAGGTCTGGGAAAGCTACAACTTCCTTATCCTGTATAAAAACACCCTGCTGATGATTCTTTTCCGCGTCATCTGCGCCTGCCTGACCGCCACAATGGCTGGCTATGCATTCGGCAGATTGAACTTCCCGGGAAAGAACTTCATGTTCGCGCTGGTACTGGTGCAGATGATGATCCCGTCCCAGATATTCATCATTCCCCAGTATCTGATGGTTTCCAAACTGGGACTGCTCAATACGGTGACCGGCCTGGTTTTCCCCGGCTTGGTAACCGCTTTCGGCACTTACCTGCTGAAGACCGGCTATCAGGGACTGCCAAAGGATCTGGAAGAAGCGGCGGCTATTGACGGCTGCAATATCGGCCAGCGCTTCCTGCGCATCATGATGCCGCTGACCCGTTCCTCCATGGTATCCCTCGGTATCTTCACCGCCCTGTTCGCCTTCAAGGATCTGATGTGGCCCATGATTGTCTGCACCCGATCCGAAACCACGACGCTGGCGGCAGGTCTGGCCAAGATGCAGGGCCAATATGGCAACGACTATCCCACGATGATGGCATCCGCGGTTCTGGCGCTGGTTCCTATGATCGTGATCTATGTGATCTTCCAGAAACAGTTTGTGGAGGGCATTGCGACCTCCGGCGGCAAACTGTAAAAAACGGCCTTCATCAACACGCGGGCGTGTTTCAGACAGGACTCCGGAGAGTTGCGGCTGTGATCCGATCCCTTCGGAGTCCTCTTTTATAAGGGGCAAACCAAATGAAACAGAACGCAGCCTCTTTTGAGAATAGCCGTTATCGGAGCATGCTTGGCCAGCGGCAGCTGGAGGAACTGATGCTCATAGCCTGCGGTGTGGAGTCTTGTTTTCCCGGATACGAATTTCACACGGAAAACCGGGAAGGCTTTCACCTGCATGTGATTCTTTCGGGCAAAGGCGTACTGAGCGTGAACGGAGCGGAAACGCATCTGCGCTTCGGCCAGTTGTTTGTTACCAAGCCCGGAGAGGATACTTGGTATCGGGCAGACCGGGAAGATCCATGGTCTTACTGCTGGATGGCCTACGACGGGACACAAGCACGACACTACACCGAAGCGGCGGGATTGATCACCGGAACCAACTGGCTGAACTGCCGGATCGATGTGACCCGATTCTACACTCTGGTGCAGAACGCTCTCGAATACTCCTCCAACCTGACGCTGCCGGGAGAACTGAACCGGCTGGCCCGCCTGATGGAATACCTGGCGCTGGCCATTGAATCTGCGAATCGGGACAGCAAAACATCTCCCCTGAAGCTGGAGTACAACGCCAAGGTCTATGTGGAATACGCGGTAAACTATTTACAGACAAATTATCACAACGCGAAGATCAACGATGTGGCACAGAAAATCGGAATTAATCGGAGTTACCTCACCAGTATTTTCCGCCAGCAGATGGGTATCTCTCCCCAGGAGTACCTGATGCAGTACCGGATGGATAAAGCCCGGGAAATCCTGCTGGAAAGCGATATTTCCGTCCAGGAGATCGCGCTGCGGGTCGGCTATGACAACGCGCTTACTTTTTCCAAGATTTTTAAAAGTTATTACGGCCTCAGCCCCGCATACTACCGCCAGGAAAAACGGGAATCGCGGGAAAAGAAAGCCGGAGAGGAATAAAGAATGGCGAACAGATTCGGACAATGGCTTCAGCAGGAGCACGAAAAGATGCGGGAGCTGACCGCGAAGGAAAAGCTCCAGTACATCTGGAGTTATTACTATCTCTGGATCATCGGCGTCAGCGCTTTCCTGGCCATCAGCATCTTCCTGACGGTACGCATTACCACCAGCGTAAAAGAGGAATGGCTGTACGGCATGTTTGCCAACACCATGACGAGGGCCGGATACGGCTCCGACCTTTGGAAGGATTTTGCGGAATACTCCGGGCTGGACCTGACCGAAAAACGGTTGGAGTTTAACGGCGAAGCCTATTTTGACTATCTGAAAAACCAGGCCAAGGGGAACGACTATTACAACGCGTTCGTTGCCCTGACGGACGGTGGGATCCTGGATTTCATCACGATGGAGACCCCATCCCTGGAAGCGCTGGCGGAATCCGGACGGCTGACCGATCTGCGCCTGGATCGGTGCAAAGAGTTCTGCGAGACCTATGCGGATCGGCTGGTTTACTTCCATGGCGTCGAGGGGGATATTCCCGTTGGGTTCGATGTTTCGGACAGCCTGCTGGTGACGAAATACGGCCTGTACAAGGAAAGCTGCGCCCTGGGAATCGGCGCGCGGTCAGAAAAGCAGGACATGATCGCGCTGTTTATGCGCTTTATTCTGGAGGAAAAATAACGCATGCGGGACTGGATCAATTCATTCTTATCCAATGACAGCGCCTTTGGCAAAACCATGACAAAGATCGGAATCATCATTGGCGCTAACCTGATCTTTGTGTTCGTCTCAATGCCGATCGTGACGATAGGCGCCGCGTGGGCTGCCCTGCTGCATGTGATGTTCAAGGTCCTCCGAGGGACCGAATCCCTGAATCCCTTCAAGATGTTCTGGCAGGGCCTGAAGCAGAACTGGAAACAGGCTACGATCGTCTGGCTGATCGTTCTGGCGACAGCTGCTCTGGGATGGGTGGACGTCCGCTTCCTGCTCCATATGGGTGGCGCGATGGTGAATTTCCGGTACGCGATCTACGCGGTAGGCGCTGTGCTGCTGATCGGCGTGATCTATGTGTATCCCACCATGGTGGCGTTTTCAAACAAGCTGACCGTCCTTTTCAGAAATGCCTGGTATTTTGCGTTCAGGAAGCCGCTCAAATTGATCGTAATCCTCTTTTTCCATGCAGCACCGCTGTTCCTGACCTATATGGACGCTCAGATGATGCCCCTGTATGCGTTCGTCTGGAGCTTTTTCGGCTTTGGCGCTATCGCCATGCTGACTGCAAAGCTGCTGGTGACGGAGTTCAGCCCCTACCTTCCCCTGGTGGATAGCGAAGGGAACTATTATTATGACGCGGACGGGAAACCCTTGATGCCTGGAGATGAGGATAAGATCATCGGGGACGCCGGGAACTACTCAACGGAAGATGAAGACATCCTGAAGGAAATGCTGGAACTCGATATGGGCAGCGGTAAAACAACAAAGAAGAAATAATACGAAGGGGCTCTATCAGACCAACCAGCTTCCTGCGGAAGACAGTCTTGGCCTTCTGATGCCAAAGGAATGTCTATTAGCGGAAAAAAAGGAGATTCATTTCTCGAACTTGAAGGGCTTGCCCAGTTTTATATCAAGGGCGTCCGTTTCTTACTTCTCCGGCGCATACGATCTATCGTCTCTTCATATCGTCATTACATATATTTTAATGGACTTCAGGCTACATTTCAATTTTTCATTGTATCAAAATCAGCTACTACATAGATGATGGATATATCAGGAACAAATTTCTGCAAAGTTGGTTTCATCTTTTTAACTTACTGGGAAAAATAGTAAATTTACTATGAGACCTTGCGGAGAATAAATGCTTGTCATCTTTTTCACTTATTGACAAGATATGTTACTGCGATTCATACTTCATTTCCCGGATGTCGCTCGATATACCTTGGCTGCCTGACGTACAAATCACTTTTCATTCCCTCTACAAAAAACTGTATTGGAAAAGCCTAATTTGGATTTCCCAATACGGGATTCAGGTTTTATGATTTTCAACAATATCATTCCATTTTGCGAACTATCCGGAATCTGAAATTTTCTTTATTTTCAAAGGTATTCGAGTGTTGCGCAAAGAAAATTATTCCGGGGAGCAGCATCCATGGCGCAGGATGAGAAAAACAACAAATTAAAGTTTACTGTGGTGCAGGACGAGCATTTTATCGACCTGAACCTGTATCAGTTTGGCTGGGAAAAATGTGACCGCTCCATTCTTTCGGGCCATATATCCGCAATCATTATCTGTTTCATTACGTCATTTCCGGGAAAGGCGTACTGAAAGCCAACGAACAAGAGTACGCTATATCCGCAGGCAGCGGCTTCCTCATTTGTCCCAAGCAGATCACCAGCTATATCGCGGATCAGCAGGAGCCCTGGGAATACGCCTGGATAGAATTTGACGGATTAAACGCGCCGATTGCTATACAGCAGGCAGGGCTCAGCGAATTACAGCCGGTGTATACCCCGGCTTCCAAATCCATGGGAAACAGGCTGAAAGAGGAGATAATGACCATCGTTGACTTAGGCAACGCTCCCGTTATGTGTCTGATTGGACACGTTTTTTTTCCTGGAGCTGTTGATCCGCGGTTCCGGTTATCTGGCTGACCGCAGCTCTAAACGAATCCGCGACTTCTATATCAAGGAAGCCTTGTCCTTTATCGAACAGAATTACCAGCGCAACATTTCCGTAGAAGACATTGCGGACTTCTGCGGACTCAATCGCAGCTATTTTGGCCGTATTTTCCGGGATACGATGGGAGAATCACCGCAAAAGTTTCTGATCATCTATCGGATGGAAAAGGCGGAGTATTTGCTTCGCGGGAGCATGACGCCCATCAATGAAATCAGCGCAATGGTCGGCTATGAAAACCCGCTACACTTTTCCCGTGCCTTCAAGGAAATCTACAATGTTTCGCCCAGAGAGTTTCGGCAGAAGCATTATGGGCCGATTCCAGGACGCTGATGAAATAGGAAGAATCAATTCGCGTTAATACTTACTTTTTGTTCTTTCTTGGTTTAACATGATGATGTCGGATTCACACTTTCTTCTAACACCACATACTCTGTTGGTATCTGATTTGCCCCGGACTATAAGCAATTTGCTTAAAGTCCGGGGCTTTTTTGTAAAATGTACTTGACAAGTTGTTTTAGGGAAAACAAAATGGAACTTTTGGCAGCTATTGAAATATTCCGTTGAAGGCATCGTCGGCTTTACAACAGCGCCTCTGATTCTCACTACGTTTATCGGCCTGCTCTTTTGTCTGCTGGCTTTGGCCGGGATCCTGTTTATTATTTTCCGCACGTTGATCTTCGGCGACCCTACCAGCGGGTGGCCAAGCATGGTCTGTATCCTATTGCTCATAAGCGGGGTTCAGCTGCTCTGTTTGGGCGTTGTGGGCTTGTACCTTTCCAACGTCTATCTCGAAGCGAAAAAACGTCCCCTGTTTATCGTGCGCGAAACAGAAGAAAGCAGTAGCCCGGTCGGGCGTGATACGTGAAGGAGTGGGACAAAGGATGCGCAATAAGGGAATCGCTCTCATAAAAACAGCTGTTTTTGTTTTATTCTTCATTTTTTTGCTTTGGCTGACGCTCGTGGCGGGCACTTCCACCGCCCATATTACCACAGACGATTCGGAACACACCTATCTGGTCGCGGATAATATTTGGATCAATTTACTGACCGCCGTTTTCTTTTTGCTGGTTTGCCTTTTGTTTCAGAAAGCCAAATCGTGCGCTTTTTTCCAATCTCATCTCCTTCCGGGTTCAGAAAAAAGCGAAAAGCTAAGGAACATCCTTTTGGCTGTGATCGGTGCGGTTGGCGTCCTGTTCGTTCTTGCAACGCAGAAGGCGCCGGGAGCCGATCAATACACGATTGTCCAGTGCGCGGTGGCATGGAAAAACGGAGATTATTCCTCGTTTACCGTTCCCGGAGCATATTTGAACATGTGCCCCAATCAATGGGGCATCGTATTCATTTTATACCTGTCATCTTTTCTATTTGGCGATTTCAATTATCTGGCGTTTCAGCTGACGAACGTACTTTGCCTGGTGTGGTTTTACCGGTCGCTGACCAAGCTGTGCGACGATATTTCCGCTGAAAGCGGCATGCCCAGGATCGGAAACGGCCTGCTTGTTCTGGGCCTTTTGTTTTTCCCGCTGATCTTATACTCCAACTTCATCTATGGAACGATCGTCGGCCTCGCGCTGAGCGCCGCCGCGTTTGTGCAGGTGAACGAATTGCGAAAGCAATTTCGGTGGCGTCTGGTCATTTCATCCTGCCTGCTTCTTTTTGCGGCGACGATCGTAAAGCAAAACAACATGATTTTGGGCATGGCCTATGTATGCGTTTTGCTGATTTACATGGTGGAAAAACGCGGTTGGAAACTGATCGTCCCCTGCCTTGGCTTGATTGCCGTGATCTTTCTGAACGGGACCGTCGCCCATTTCCTGGTCACTTCTGTTACCGGTCAAAAGGAATGGGAAGACAGCGGAATACCTTCCATCGCGTATGCGACGATGGGATTGCAGGAAAACAGTACGCAGTATGACGGATGGAGGAACAACTATAATTGGGGTTCTTATGCGGCAAACGGATTCAGCAATCAGGCTGAAGCTGACAGCGCCAGAAAAGACCTGGAAAAAAGAATCGAAGAATTTGCGCGGGATCCCGGTTATGCGCTTCGGTTTTTCGCGGGAAAAAACGCTTCCCAGTGGAACAATCCGGATTTCCAGTGTTTCTGGGTCAGCCAGATCAGGGGGACGGCAAGCGCGGCGTTTATGAGTCCGGGATGGATCAGCCAGATATTTCACCTCAAGGGAATGACGGCGTTGTCCACTTTTTTGAATCGCTTGCAGTTTATCATTCTCCTGGGCGCGGTTCTGTTTATCCTTTTTGATCAGCAAAAAGGCTTCGTTTCTCTGGGCATTTGCTTTATCTTTATCGGCGGCTTTGTCTTTCATACTTTCTGGGAAGCGAAAGGCCAGTTTACCCTGCCCTATTTCGTTATGCTGTTTCCGTTTTCGGCGCCTGGCTGGAGCCGCGCCGTAAATTGGCTGAACGAAAAAATTTCTCATTTGCGGACAAACGGAAAGGCGGCGTTCGTCATTGCCTCCCCTCCCGCAAAATGGAAAACGGTCAAGCCCGCGGTTCTCCTGCTTCTTTTCTTAGGCGGTTTATTCATTGTCCAATCGGCGGATATTCCATTTTTGAAAGACGCGATCCGCAGGGATGAAGATACGGAAGCATACCGGAAATATCTGTCGGAAAGCGTAGAATACAATACGATTCACATGAAAGACGGCTATTACCTCCTATACAGCGCCGCGGAGGAGAATAAATATTTGGGGGCGGCCTGGGCCGAAGAAGCCGGAGAGGATATATATCTGACAAACGATGCGCTGACAGGCGAAGCGAAATACGAAACGATCGTTCAGTTGTCCTGCTGTTCCCCCATCGAAGATAACACAAGGATCTATTTCTTTGACGCCGGTAAAGCGCTGGCTGTATATAACAATCAGGCAAGCGAGGGAAATAAGGTTTGGGCTTACAACATCAACTACTCAAACGCCCAAAAGTGGAGAATAATAAAAGCGGATATTGAAGGCGAATATTATATCTGTTTCCGGGAAAACCTGGCGCTGACTTTGGACACGGACAGCGGGCGTCTCTTCCTTTCAGGCAAAACAGACAGCGCCAATCAAAAATGGCGTCTTGAACCTGTGAATTGAGCCGTGAAAAAAGCCTTGCAGCATGCCGGTTCCCGTGATATAATTTTACCATCCCCGGAAAATATCTGCACGAAATACGCCGTTCTCTTCGTTTTATGGTTGAATCCGGCAATAAGGAGGATATGCCCCATGAAACGCTTCCTATCTTTGTTCCTGGCCGCGGCGCTGCTGTGCGCCTGCGTCCCCGCACTGGCAGACGACGGCGGCTCCGGCTCCACGCTGCTGCGCAGCCTCACCCACAATTGCCCCAATACCGGCATCATGCTGCCGGAATATTTCAGTCCTTACCAGACCACCTATCTGCTCACGGTGGCGGACTGGGTTTCCCGCCCCACCTTCACCCCCACCGCCATGGACCCCTACGCCACCATCTATGTGAACGGCCAATTGGTGCGCAGCGGGCAGACCAGCCAGGTGATCCCCATGACGGATAAGCCCCAGGCCGTTACCATTCAGGTACTCAACGGCGGCGCTTCCACCACCTACACCGTTTACCTCCAGCGCCGCCCCAGCGAAAAGCGCACCCGCGTTTCCGCCGGTTACATCCATAACATTTATTTGAAGGGCACCACCTGGCGCATCGACGCCGATCTCGTAACGATCAAATACAGCGGCACGGATTACAACAGCGGCAACCTTTCCACCTTCACCAACGGCGGCAAGGATTCCTACGACTACGAGGTGGACCCCAACTGCATTTTCTACTACGGCACCAAAAACAATTGCTACCGCGCCACCAACATCACCAACTTTATGAACAGCTATCTGCAATACGGCAGCTCCCTGTACACCATCATTTATATTGAAAGCAAGATCGTGGCCGTGTTCCCCTACGGGGCGGATTACTGATCCTGACAGGGCGCGTTTCCCGGCCCGGGGAAGCCGCGCCCTTCGTTTATCAAGAAGGAGGGAACCCCATGAAACTCACCCGGAAAATCCTGTGTCTGCTTCTTGCGCTGGCGCTGCTGCTCCCGTCCATGACGGCCCAGGCCATTGACGGCGCCATTGGCGGCGTCTGCCCCAGAAGCCCCACCCGCACGCATCAATGGGGCGACTGGAAAGTCTCGTCCCCCGGCACCTGCGTAACGAAGGGCAGGGAGACGCACACGTGCATTTACTGCCGCAAGACCGAGTTCCGTCAGGCCTCCTTCTACGGCGACCACGACTGGGGCGAATGGGAAACCGAAAAAGCCCCCACCGCCACGGAACCGGGGCTGGAAAAACGCGTGTGCAAAATCGAAGCCTCCCATGTGGAGGAGCGGGAAATTCCGCCCCTGGATCAGCGGCGCATCGTGAACGGCCCCGCGCTGACGGTGGAATGGAAATATGACCATATCACCGAAGAAGTCTCGGACTTCGAGTATGACACCTTAGATACCGGGGTGCTGAACCCGGGGGACGACGCGATTGCTTACGTCGACGTGGTCAATACCGGCAGCGTACTCATGGACGTCTACGCCCACTGGTCCTTCGGCGACGGGTTTGTCATGCCCGGTGGAGAACTTGACGCTCCTCTCGCTCCCGGAGATTCCGCGGAGGATGCCCGGGGCACTTACATTGGCAGTCATATCACCCCCGGCACGGAAACCGCCGAATTGCTGGGCACCGTCAGCATAACCGTCTGGGCCAGCGGCCATGACCCGCAGACGGGCGAAGAATTGTGCCAGTCCAACACAGTCACCCGCGTATGGCAGGTGGGCAAGCCGGCGGCGGAAAAACCCGAGGACAGAACCGTTTCCATGGCCGTACGCAAGGTGTGGGACGACGGGGACAACGCGGACGGCGTGCGGCCCCGGCAGGTGAAGGCGGCGCTGCTGGCCGACGGCATGCCAGTACAGACGGTGACCTTGGGCGAAGCCAACCGGTGGATGGCCGGGCTGGACGATCTGCCCCTGTACGCCAAGGACGGCCACAGGATCGAATATTCCTGGCAGGAGGAAGAAGTGCCCGGCTACACCCTGACCACGACTCAGGACGGCACCCACACCGTGCTGATCAATACCCACACCGTCGACGAAGGCCCGCACCCGTCCATTTCCGTGGTGATCAGCGCCGACCCGGACGCGGGCGAGGGCAAGCGGTACGACGGAGCCTGGGTTCCCATTCATCAGCGGGTGACCAACACCGGCGACTGCCCGGTGTACGTGCCCTGGTGGCAGGACGATGAGCAGGGCGGCATCAACGTCTTCGATCCCGACGCGCCCCACGGCAAAACCGTGGTGGAAGGCATGAATCACAGCAGCACCGTGGCCCTGCTGAACCCCGGCGAATCCTACACCGACAGTACATGGATGGAAGTGTTCGGAATCGACGTGGAAAACGGGTATGCGGAATACCGGCTTTGGGGCACATATTATTATTACGACGCCGATGGCAATATTCAGTTGGGTCATGGCGTCTACTCCAATACATTGATCGTTCCCCTTACGTATCCGGAAAGCGGCGCGCCCAGCGTCATCCCCCCGTCCGACGGCCCGAACCCCTCTATTACCGTAACGATCAGCGCCGACCCGGACGCGGGCGTGGGGAAACGGTACGACGGAGCCCAGGTGACCGTTCATTATACGGTGACAAACACCGGCGACTGCCCGGTGCGGGTGTCCCTGCGGCAGAACAGCGCCCTCCAGTCCGGCGCGCCTGACGGCGCCGCGGCCCGGCTGGATCCTGGCGAAGTCTATACGACGGATCTCGTGATGGACGTGAAGCCCGACGACGCCCAAAACGGCTATGCCGTCTATTATTTCCCCCGGCAAGATTACTATTACGAGTATTACGACCCCGCTGCCGCCGCGTATCAGACAGCCACGGCCACGGCGTCGTCCAATGCGCTGCCCGTTTATCTCACCTACCCGGAGGGGGGCGAGGCGGCGCAGGAAACGCCCGCTCTGGCGGCGGTGTTCCTGTACGACCATGTTCTTGTATCCAGCGATCTGAGCGACTACTGCACGGCAAACCCCGGCGTGCTCGCCCCGGAGGACGACGTATACTCCTATTTTAACGTGATCAACAGCGGGAATGTGCCGCTGAAAATCTACACCCACCTGCGCTTTGGCAACGGATATTCCTCCCTGCCCTGCGATACGGAACAGTGCCTGAATCCCGGCGAATCCCTGCAGGATTACTGGTGCGCCGCCCCGCTGAGCTTCCGCCTCACCCCCGATACGGAAACCGAGGAGCTGCTGGGCACCGTCACCATGACCGTCTGGGCCACCGGCAACGACCCGGAAACGGGGGAAGAAAAGGCCAAATCCAACGAGATCACCCGGGTATGGCAGGTGGGCAAGCCCGGCCCCATGGGCTGGGAAATCCCCGAGGAAAGTGCCTTGGCGGTGATTCTGTACGAATCCTCCAGCAGCGAGGACCCCGCGGGCTATCAGTGGATGGAGGACTGGAATACCGGCATCGCGGTGGAGAACGTGGGGCCGGTGGACGTGGACGGCTATACCCTCCACGTGGGCTTCCTGTCCTCTCAGGTTTACATCAGCTCCATTTCCTATGACGCCACGGACAACGCCACCTGGTACGAAAAGCGCTTCACTAACACCATCCCCGCCAGCGGCGTGAATGATCTGTACTTCTTCGGCCCCTTCGGCAGGATCGTGGACGAGGACGTTTCCCGGGGCTATGTGGGCGTGAGCGCCTACGCCACCTGGAACGATCCGGACAGCGGCGAGGAACGCCATTCCGCCACCGCCGCCTTCTCCCTGCCCGTGGTGAGCGATACCGGCCTGCTGCTGACAAAGAGCGTGGACAACTACCCCGCCAACGGCCTCTATTTCACCGAGGGCGAAACCATCGCGTGGAAGCTGACCGTCACCAACAATTCCTCCGAACCCGCCTATCACGTCACCGTGATCGACGGGGGCCTGACGGTGGGCGAATTTGACGTGCTTGCCCCCGGCGAAAGCAGGGTCTGCTCCGTACCCGGCCACGTGGTCACGGAATACGAGGCGGGCGTGGGCTATGTGTTCAATCAGGCCTACGCCTCCTGCGCCGGCGTGGATGGGGGCTGGTATTATTATCACAGCAACATGGTCACCGCCTACACCGGCGGGCAGGGCGATCCCGATCCCCAAATCGGCGATCCCCTGGTCATTCCGGCCCCCGGCGGGGACGATTTCTGCTCCCTGACCCTGAACACCCTGGCCCGGAACGAAATGCATTACACGCTCCACGCCTGTGCCGCCCACAGCGACGCGGCCCGGCGCGCCGAAGCCGCCGGCGCGGCGAAAGCGGCGGCCATCTGGCGGGCAGAGATCGACCAGCTGTATCAGCAGCTTTGCGACGCCGCCCAGGCCGGGGCCATGACCCTGGTGCGAAACGAGGAAGACGCATCCCGGGCCTATGTTTCCACCCCCGAAGCCCAGGACGCGGCCGCCGCCCTGGTGCGGAACGATCAGGCCGCGTTCCAGGCCTATGCGGACGCTTATGAAGCGATGTACGGCGATGAAGCGCTGGCCGAAATGCTGCGCCTGCGCTGCGCGGAGCTGTGCTGCATGCTGCGCACCGCGCCCAGCGCCCTGCCCGACAGCATTTTGGGCCGCTCCGCTCTCCCCTCCGACGCACAGTATGACGAATGTGCCCGCGTCTTCGGCCCCCTGAACGGCAGCGACAGCGAAGTGACCGTGAAGCTGAACGAAAGCCTTTCCGGCACGCTGGAGCAGGCCCTTGCCACCGTGAACGGCACCAAGCCCTACGCCGCCGCCCAGGCCCTCGTGCAGACGCAGGCCCAGTGGCAGATGGCCCTGGATAGGACCGTCAACGCCGCGTATAAGGCCGCCGATAAGGAAACCCGCCAGACGATCGCCGCCTGGCGTAAGCAGCTGGACCAGGTGCTTGCCGCCCGCGCGGCCCTGCTGACCGCCCTGTACCCCAACAGCCCCGCCACTGTGCAGGAAGCTCTGGCGAACCTGTACCGCGACGCGGCCATTGACGCGAATTTGAAAAAGTAAGGAAAACCTGACTATGCAAAGGGGGCTGCCTCATTTGAGACAGCCCCGATTTTTGTGTTCAGCGACGTCAAAGGCGTACCGCTTTCTTCCCCGTGAACGGATGATTCACGCAAAACTGCTTCATATTCTCCCGTAGCTGTTCAGGCGGGATCGCATCGTAATACTTTCTTTGCCATTTGGTATAGTCAAAGGATTCGGTCTTGATGAAGTGAATAAACTTTTCCGCTTCAACAACGCCGACAGTATCACAAAGAATATCCATGCAGCGGTTCACCAACGCAATGCTGTCATTCATTTACTCACCCCTTGGCTTTCCTGGCCTGGGCGCGTTTTTTCGCTTCCGCCTTGGGGTTGATCATCTGTTCCGCGTGGGCGGCTTTGCAGTAAGGTTGCAGCGTGCAGGTTTCGCACTCTGGCTTTTGGGAATGGCACACCCGGCGGCCGTGGTAGATCATCCAATGGTGGGCCTGGCTCCAATCCGCTTTGGGGATCAGATCCATGAGCTGGCGTTCCGTTTCCTCTACGGTGAGGGCGTCGGACAACCCCAAACGGTTGGCCACGCGGAACACATGGGTGTCCACCGGAATGGCGGGCAGACCGAAGGAAAAGGCCAGCACCACGTTAGCGGTTTTCCGGCCCACGCCGGGAAGCCGGGTCAGTTCCTCCAAAGTGTTTGGAACGACGCCGCCGAACTGTTCCACGATCATGCGGCTGGCGTTTACGATGTTCACCGCCTTGGATTTAAAACCGCAGGACTTTACATAGGGAAAGATTTCCTCCGGGGTGGCCTTCGCCATGGCCGCCGGGTCGGGATAATCCCGGAACAGGGCCGGGGTCACCTGGTTCACCCGGGCGTCGGTACACTGGGCGGCTAAAATGGTGGCGACCAGCGTTTCAAAGGGGTTAGAAAAATGCAGCTCCGGCCCGGCGTTGGGGTATAAGGCGCTGAGACCGTCTAAAATGGCCTGCTGGTTTTCTGTCATACTATGCTCACTTTCTTTTGTTCTTATCAATCACTTAAGCGCCACGTACAGCGCCACCGCCGCCACGCCCACCGCCGCCATGACGGTCAGGAAAATGACGTTCTTTTTGGTGAAGCGCAATTGCTCCGTTCCGCTGTACACATAGCCCAATTTCTGGGTGGGCGGGATCACCACACGCAGGAACAGGGTGAGCAGCACCGCCTCGATGGGGAACATGACCAGATTTTTCACGATGCGCAGGGCGTCGAACAGCACGTAGTTTTTGCCCAGCACCATCTGGTAATACAGCCACATGACGGGGGTGTTCAGCACGATGTTCACAAAAAAGTCGATGCAGAACCGGGACAATGTCACCTTGAGAGCGGTGATCTCCGTGCGGTAGAAGAACAGGGCGAAGATCAGGGATCCGGCGATTTCGATGAAGATAAAGGGGAAAAAGTATACCCCCGTGGGGAAAAGAATGCACCCCAGCGTATCGGAAATGGCGGCGGCGGCGATGGCTACCACCGGGCCGAACACCATGGCCCCGTAGGCGTTGATAAAAAACGCCACGTTGATGCGCAGATTGGCCGCGATGGGGATGCTGACGGATTTCAGCGCCACCCGCAGGGCAATCATCAGCGCGGCAAACACCAGCACCCGTAAATCCTTGAATTCGGACGCCGCCTGCGCCCAATAGGCGCGGGAAAAGGGCGTTTTGTACAGTTCGCGGCGGGAAGAAAGCTTTTCGCTGCCGGACATAGGCATACCCCCTTTCGATGCGGTTATTGTAACATATTCCCATAAAAAAGCAAGCGCGAAACGAAAGAAATACACGGACGGAGGCGTCTTGTTTTTTCTTGAAGTCCTGGAAATAATTTGGTATAATCATGCCGAAATCGGTTCGAGCTATAAGGAGGAACCCGCTATGGAACGCTTTGCCTGGAAGGGACGCATCAAGGAAGGGATGCAGGCGGAATACAAGCGCCGCCACGACGAGATTTGGCCGGAAATGCTGGCCCTGCTCAAATCCGCCGGGATCAAAAACTACACCATCTGGAGCGACGGTCGGGACGTATTTGGCTACTACGAGTGCGAAATGGGCGTCGAATACGCCGAAAAGACCCAGGCGAACAGCCCCATTGTGGACAAATGGAACGAATACATGGACGACGTGCTGGAGCTGGTGATGGATCCTGTTACCGGCGCCCAGCCCAAGCTGCAAATGATGTTTAAGATGGAGTAAACGGGAGGCAAACGAATGAATCAGCTTTTCATCAACACCAAAGTCACCAAAGGCCACATCCGCAAGGAGATTCAGGGCAATTTCTCCGAACATTTGGGCCGCTGCATCTATGGCGGGGTATTCGTGGGCGAAAATTCCGATATTCCCAACGTGAACGGCATGCGCACGGACATCGTGGAGGCCCTGCGGGAAGTGGGGCTGCCCGTGCTGCGCTGGCCCGGCGGCTGCTTTGCCGACGAATACCACTGGAAAGACGGCGTCGGCCCCAAGGAAACCCGCAAGAAGATGGTGAACACCCACTGGGGCGGCGTCACCGAGGACAACAGCTTCGGCACCCATGAATTTTTTGAGCTGTGCCGCCAGATCGGCTGCGAAGCCTACATCACCGGCAACGTGGGCAGCGGCACCGTGCAGGAAATGAACGAATGGGTGGAATACATGACCTTCGACGGCATTTCCCCCATGGCGAACTGGCGCAAGGAAAACGGCCATGAAAGCGCCTGGAAACTGGATTTCTTCGGCATCGGCAACGAGCCTTGGGGCTGCGGCGGCAACATGACGGCGGAATACTACACCAACGAATATCGCAGGTATCAGACCTACGTGCGCCAGTACCGGAATGACGCGAAGGTGAAAAAAATCGCCGCCGGGGCCAACAGCAGCGATTATCACTGGACCGAAGTGCTGATGAAGAGCGCGGGCAAAATGATGGACGGCCTGTCCCTGCATCATTATACCATCCCCCACGATTGGAACCACAAGGGCAGCGCCCTGACATTCAATCGGGACGATTATTTCTGCACCCTGCAAAACGCCCTGTTCATGGACGAGCTGATCCGCCGCCATGGAGCCATCATGGATCAGTACGACCCCGAAAAGCGGGTAGGCCTGGTGGTGGACGAGTGGGGCACCTGGTTCGACGTGGAGGAGGGCACCAACCCCGGCTTCCTGTACCAGCAGAATACCATGCGGGACGCCATGGTGGCGGGCCTGACCCTGAACATCTTCAACAAGCACTGCGACCGGGTACACATGGCGAACATCGCCCAGCTGATCAACGTGCTGCAGGCCCTGATTTTGACCGAAGGCCCCCGCATGCTGCTGACGCCCACCTACTTCGCCTTCAAGCTGTTCAAGGCCCACCAGGAAAACGAGCTGCTGGACAGCCACCTGCTGGCCCCCGACCTGGACGCGGAGGGCTACCGCATTCCTTCCATCCAGGAATCCAGCTCCATTGCCCCCGACGGCACGGTTCACGTGACCCTGGTGAACCCCTCCCCCGATCAGGAGCAGGAATTGGACATCCTCACTCAGGGCCTTTCTCCCCGCCATGTGGTGGGCCGCATGCTCACCGGCAATGTGGACGATCACAACACCTTCGACTATCCCGACGCGGTGGAGGATCAGCCCTTCGTCAGCTTCACCGTGAAGGCCGACGGCCTCACCGCCTCCCTGCCCCCTTGCAGCATCGTGCATTTAGCCATCAAATGACATGCGGTCGCTTTGCAAAAAATGCCTGCTCCGGGATGCCTTCCCGGCGGACTATGAAAAATACGTGTTAAGTATGCTCCGCCGCATGCCGGAAACAAAAAAAGCCGCAAAAGAAACTTACGACAGCCGCTTAGCCCAGTGCAAAGCCTGCGATCAACTGAACAATGGCACCTGCATGGGCTGCGGCTGCCTGGTGGAGCTGAAAGCGGCGTACAAAAATGAAAAATGCCCCTATCGGAAATGGTAGGGCAACGATTCATTTGATCTGGAAAAAATTGTTATCATTAGAGTTGAGAGCGGAGAGTTGAGAGTTGAGATTTATATAGTCGATCAAATATGTTTTCCCCTGTATTAATCACTATATCATCTCCGCTCTCAACTCTGATCCTATTTTTTTTAGGACCCTTTTGAAGCCTTGCTCTCCAACCATCCTTCCGCTTCCTCTTTGCTGTCAAAGCCCATCCCCCGCAGCAGCGCCTGCCGGTCCTCCGGTTCAAAATCCGTAAGCGTGAGAGGATAGGCTTTTTCCACCGCCATACCGTCACCGTACACGTTGCGGGTCAGCACCGCTTCCCCCGCCTCGTTCACCGATAGCACCGCATGCATGGGGCAATACAGGTCGATTTCCCGGCGCATGGTCACGTTTTCCGGGGAAAAGCTCTCCACGTTCCAGATTTCGTAATAGTCCTGTGCCGCGCTGAAATCCTCCCCCACGAGGATTTCCGGCACGGAGACCCGTCGGGTGACGCTGTGACCGCAGCGGGAAAAGGCCATGGTCTGGATGATCTGGCAGCTCCTTTGCATCCGCTGTCCGTCCCCGGCCACGCTGGCGGCGGGCGGCGTGGGCAGCGTTTCCGCCTTTTCCTGCACGGGGGCCTGGGCGTCCCAGGGCAAAAGCAGCAGCGCCGCCGCGATGGCCGCCGCCGTGATCCAGGCCAAACGGAACGCCAGGCCCCATTTCGTTTTTTTCATGCCGCACCTCCCTTGCCTATCCAAGGCTAACGCACGATTTGCAAATTGAGATTTTTAGAGGTAGGAAGCAGAAGGTAGGAGGTTTTATATAGTCCTCCAAAGTGAACGAAGTCCGATTTTTGAGCTTCTGTTTTCACAAAATAAACCTCCAACCTCCAACCTCCTACTTCCTACCTCCTACCTTTATAAATCCCCATTCGCGCGTTGACCCTTGTTTATCATGCCCGGCTTGCATAAAAATCATTCCTGTGGTACAATATTCCCCGTGAACAGGAAGGAGATTCGTGCGATGAAAAAGGGCGTTGTGTTTGATTTGGACGGAACGCTGATTCATTCCCTGCCGGATATTGCCGGGGCTATGAACCGATCTTTGGCAAAATTCGGCCTGCCGGGTTTTGAGGAAGCGGCCTATAAATACAAGGTAGGAAACGGCGTGCTGAAGCTGACCGAGCGCTGCGTGGGCGACCGGAAGGATCTGTACGATCAGGTGAAGGCCGCCTATATGGAGGATTATTCCCAGCATAACCGGGTGGACAGCCATCCCTTCCGGGGCGTGGAGGACATGCTGCGCGCCCTGAACCAGCGGGGCATTCCCGTGGCCGTACTCACCAACAAGGATCAGCGGGACGCGGAAAGCATGCTGCACCACTTTTTCCCGGACGTCGTGTTTGCCGCCATCCGGGGCCGCAACGAGGGCGTGCCCTTAAAGCCCGACCCCGCCGGGGCGCTGCTCATCGCCGAGGGGCTGGGCGTGAACCCCGCCGACTGCCTGTATGTGGGCGACACCAGCACGGACATGAACTGCGGCGCCGCCGCGGGCATGGAAACCGTGGGCGTGCTGTGGGGCTACCGTCCCCGGGAGGAACTGACCGCCAACGGCGCGCGGCACCTGATTTCCGACCCCATGGAGCTGATTGATCTGGCTGATTCATAAAATGTTTATTTACCAAACGCGCGTCCCCCATGCCGGAGGACGCGCGCTTTTTTGTTGCTCAGTTTATTCCACCTTGGGAATCCCGGCGAAGCCCTTCTGCAAATCTTCGTCCGTGGGGATGTAATCGGTCATTTTGCCGTCGTGGAATTTTTCGTAGGCCACCATGTCGAAGTAGCCGGTGCCGGTGAGGCCGAAGAGGATGGTTTTTTCCTCGCCAGTTTCCTTGCACTTGAGTGCCTCGTCGATGGCCACGCGGATGGCGTGGGAACTTTCCGGCGCGGGCAGGATGCCCTCTACCCGGGCGAATTCTTCCGCCGCCTTGAACACGCTGGTCTGTTCCACGGCCCGGGCTTCCATATAGCCGTCGTGGTACAGCTGGGAAAGGATGCTGCTCATGCCATGGTAGCGCAGGCCGCCCGCGTGGTTGGGGGCGGGAATGAAGCCGCTGCCCAGGGTGTACATCTTCGCCAGGGGGCACACCATGCCGGTATCGCAGAAGTCATAGGCGAATTTGCCCCGGGTGAAGCTGGGGCAGGAGGCGGGCTCCACGGCGATGATCTGATAATCCTTTTCGCCCCGCAGCTTTTCGCCCATGAAGGGGGCGATCAGGCCGCCCAAATTGCTGCCGCCGCCCGCGCAGCCGATGATGATATCGGGTTTGATGCCATACTTGTCCATGGCCGTTTTGGTTTCCACACCGATGACCGACTGATGCAGCAGCACCTGGTTCAGCACGCTGCCCAGCACGTAGCGGTAGCCGGGATTGGAAACGGCCACCTCCACCGCTTCGGAAATGGCGCAGCCCAAGCTGCCGGTGGTGCCGGGGAATTTCTTTAAGATCTCGCGGCCCACGTTGGTGGTATCGGAGGGGGAGGGCACCACGGACGCGCCGTAGGTGCGCATGACCTCCCGGCGGAAGGGCTTCTGCTCGTAGGAAACCTTCACCATGTACACCTTGCAGTCCAGGCCGAAGTAGGAGCAGGCCATGGACAGCGCCGTGCCCCACTGGCCCGCGCCGGTCTCAGTGGTAACGCCCTTCAAGCCCTGCTTCTTGGCGTAATACGCCTGGGCGATGGCGGAGTTCAGCTTATGGCTGCCGGAGGTATTGTTGCCCTCGAACTTGTAATAGATCTTCGCCGGGGTGCCCAACTTCTTTTCCAGGCAATAGGCCCGCACCAGAGGCGAAGGCCGGTACATCTTGTAGAAATCCTGAATTTCCTGGGGAATGGGGTATTCCCGGGTGTCGTTGTCCAATTCCTGCTTGATGAGTTCGTCGCAGAACACGGGGGCCAGTTCTTCCGCCTTCATGGGCTGGAGGGTGCCGGGGTTCAGCAGGGGAGCGGGCTTGTTTTTCATGTCCGCCCGCATGTTGTACCAGAACTTGGGCATTTCGTTTTCTTCCAGGTAGATCTTGTAGGGGATGGCTTTCACGTCCTTCATGGGGTTCTCCTTTCCGCGCTTCGCGCTAAGGGACAGAGAACAGAAAAATCCCTGTCCCAGTAATGTTCTGCTGGGACAGGGATGAAAGATCATTTCCCTGCGGTGCCACCCGGCTTGGCGCTTGCGCGCCCGCTCATTCCCGTACCATCATACGGTTCCCTTTGATAACGGAGGGTACTCCGTCTCCCCTACTGAGGCTCTGCCCGTTCGGTTCGCCCTCGAAAGGCCATTCATCCTTCCTGTTCGTGCCGCAATCCCACCGCCTGCGGCTCTCTTGACGTCCTGGGAAAGGATTACTCTTCTTTCTCCTTGGTGTGACTTTATCATAGCAGATCGTGAAAGTCCTGTCAATGCCTTTTTCTGGAAAAACAATGCAAATACAATTTTCGCATCCGTTCCGCAATTTCTTGCAATTCCGCCCGTTTCATATTACAATAGATACGGCGAAATGAAAACACAGGAAACGAAGCGGCCCGCGGGCGATAGGAGGAAGCGCTATGCAAAATCACCTGAACGACCTGATCCTTCGGTTTTTCCGGGACGATATCGGCGGCGTCCTGATCACCGGCGCGGAGGGGCAAATCCTGTACAGCGACAAAAAATCCGCCTTCGTCAGCCAGGAAAAAACCAACTGGCGCGCCGCCTGCCCGCCGCCCCGGCCCGATCAGAAAAGCGAGCTGTGGGATCTGCTTCGTTCCTCCACCGGAGAAACCTACATGGTAATCACCTCCGCCTATGAGGAACCGGAAGGGCTGCTGCAAATTCATCAATTGATTGATACCAGCGTGTATATGGGTCTGTACCGGGACATTACCGATTATTCCAAAATCCTCCGGGACGAAAAGGAACACGACGGCCTGACGGGGCTGTATAACAAGGGCAAATTCATGAGCCTGAAAGCGAACCTGTTCCCTAAGCAGGATTCCATCGCCATCTTCAATATGGACGTAAACAACTTAAAGCACATGAACGACACTTACGGCCACGAGGCGGGCGACAAGCTGATCAAAAAGGCCGCTGACAGCCTGCGGAAAATCGAGGCCCGCAACGTGCTGGCCTTCCGGGTGGGCGGCGACGAATTCATGGCCGTGGCCCTGCACCTGTCCCGGCACGAGGCGGAAAAGCTGCTGAAAGCCTGGGAAGCGGGCCTAAAGGAATTGAACCGGCAGGACGACGGTGTCCATTGCGTGATCGCCTGCGGCATGGCTTACGGAGAAGGAGATTTTGACCTGGAAGCCCTGTTCAAGCTGGCGGACGAGAGGATGTACGAGGATAAAAAGGCCAAAAAGGCGCAGGGGATAACCATTGCGATGGGGGAAGACAAACGATGAAAAAGGCGGCCTGGGAAATCGCCATATGCGCCGCGGTGCTGATCGCGTTTTGTTTGATCTGCCGGTTTACGTTTCTGAACACCTACACGGCTTATATTCCCGTGTCAAGCGCCAGGGCGGAAAACCTGCGGCAGGGCGGCGTAAGAATGGCGTCGGACGCGCCGCACGTGCTGCGCTGCGAGGTGGAGGTTCGCGACGGCTATTTGTGCGTGCCCGTGCATCCGGATCAGGCCGGTGAGGCCTTCCTGCAGTTCCAGGATGAAAAGGGCGACGATCTGAACGCCATGCTGCTGCGGGTGGACCGCTTCATGACGGTGTACGATCCGCAGACCGGCGGCTTTACCGGCGATTCCGCCGTGATGATCGCCATCACCGCGTTCTGGCTGCTGGTAAGTTTTATCATGCTGCGGCATTTTTTTCAGGCCAAGGGAGCCGCGTTTTACGCCTATTCCACCATTTATTTCATGGGTTTTTTCCTGTTTTCCCTGGTAACGGGGCTGGTGATGCTGAACGTGACCGCCGCCCATCTGCTCAAGCCCGCCCAATACAGCATGTATTCGGTCTATTCCGTCATCAACAGCGCCAGCACCCGCTTTATGCTTTTGACCCTGCCCCTGGTGGTGCTTTTCGCTATCGCCATGGGCGTCAGCAACGTCGCTTTGCTGCGGCACGAAAAGATGTGGCTGCCCAACATGATGGGCTTGCTTTTGAGCGTGGCGCTGATCTTAGGAGAAGCGGCTGGGTGGTACCTGTTCAGCAGGGATTTCATGGGTTCGGAATGGGAAGGCCGCGTGCGGCAGACGCTGGAAAACACGGCTGCCACCGTGTTCGTGTACTGTGAATGCATGCTGGCGGGTTCCATCGTCTGCGGCGTGAAGGCGGCGAAGCACCGGCCCGCCCCGGACAAGGATTTCATCATCATTTTGGGCTGCTGGTTCCGAAAGGACGGCACCCTGCCGCCCCTGCTGCGGGGCCGGGCGGACCGGGCCATCGCTTTCTGGCGCGAGCAGAAGGAGCAAACGGGCAAAGAAGCCCGCTTCATTCCCTCCGGCGGCCAGGGGAAGGACGAACCCATGGCCGAGGGGGAAGCCCTGCGCCGGTATCTTTTATCCCAGGGCGTGCCGGAAAGCCTGATCCTGCCGGAAACGCAATCCAAAAACACCTATCAGAACATGGATTTTTCCAAGGCCATTATTCAAAGCGTCAATCCCCAGGGCAAGGCTCTGTTCGCCACCACCAATTACCACGTGTTCCGCAGCGGCGTGTGGGCTTCCCTGGCCGGGCTTGACGCCGAGGGCGTGGGCAGCCGCACCAAATGGTGGTACTGGCCCAACGCCTTTATCCGGGAAGTGGTGGGGCTGCTGAAACAGCGCTGGAAGCAGGAAATCCTTTTCCTGATCCTGCTGATCGTTTTCTTCGGCATCCTGTCCATGGTAGTAGGGTAATATGAAAAAGGAGTGAGGCGCTATGAGCCTTTATGAAGTGCGGGTCAACGGCGTTTGCCTGCGCTACGCGGCGGCGGGCAGCGGCAGGCCCGTGGTGCTGGTGCATGGCAACGGCGAAAGCCACGCGCTGTTTGAAACCCAGATGGATCAACTGACGGCGGCGGGCTATCGGGTTTACGCCCCGGATTCCAGGGGCCACGGGGCCAGCCAGCCGGTGACGGAATACCACTACGCGGACATGGCGGAGGACATGTTTCAGTTCATCCGGACCTTGGGGCTCGAAGCCCCCGTCCTTTACGGCCACAGCGACGGCGGCATCATCGGCCTGCTGTTGGCGCTTTCCCATCCTGGCGCCCTCCGCGCCCTGGCCATCAGCGGCACGAACCTTTCCCCCGCCGGGCTGGATCCGGCCTTTCTTGCATGGTGCCAGGAGCAAATTGAAAAACGCCTCGATCCGCTGATCACCCTGATGCTCACCGAACCCCACATCGATCCGGCAGCGCTCGCGAAAATCACCGTCCCCGTGCTGGTGACGGTAGGGGAACACGATTTGATACTGCCCCAAGAAACGGAAGCCATCGTTTCCCATCTTCCCCGCGCTCGGCTGGTTACGGTGGCGGGGGCGGATCACGGCAGCTATATTCACGGCAGCGAAATCATGGGCGGCCTGCTGCTGGATTTTTTGAAAAACTGTGATGAAGCTACTGGACATTTTTCCTGAATCATGGGATAATAACGGTATGGACGCGATGCTTTTTCTGTGAAGCGCCCAAATTTGACAGATTTATTTAAGGAGGAAGCTGTAAGATGACGATCACCAAAAAACAAAACGGCTCCACCCTGGAAATCGCCGTGGAAGGCCGGCTGGACACGATGACCTCCCCCCAATTGGAAAACGAACTGAAAACCTGTTTAGAGGGCGTGGACAGCCTGATCATGAACTGCGAAAAGCTGGATTATATTTCTTCCGCCGGGCTGCGCGTGCTTTTGACCGCTCATAAGGCCATGATGGACAAGGGCGGCATGCGGCTCATCCGCGTCAACGAGATCGTGCGCGAAGTGTTTGAAGTGACCGGGTTTGCCGACGTGCTGAACATTGAATGAGGTAAGCGATATGAAAACAGACGTGATCGTAGTTTCCAGCAAGGGAACAAAAATGGAAGCGGCGCTGATCCAGGTGGACAAGGTGGCGGCCTATAAGGGCCTGCCCCCCAAGGACGCGCTGCACCTGCGCCTGCTGGCGGAAGAAATGATGGCCATGATGCGCTCCATCACCGGCGAAACCCAGGGCAAATTCTGGATCGAGGATGAAGACGGCACCTACGAGCTGCATTTGCAGGCCGCCACCCGCATGACCAGCGTGAAGCGCGAAAAGCTGCTCTCCACCGCCACCAGCGGGAAAAACGAATCCGCCCGCACCTTCATGGGCAAGCTGCGCGATTTCTTCGAGCGCGGCGCGGACGAGGATATCGCCGCCCACTCCAGCCCCCTGCTGATGCCCGGCATGTACGAGCATTCCTCCACCCCCACCCTGGATTGGGAATGGTCCATGACCCAGTATGAACGGGCCTTGTCCTCCGCCGTGGACCGGAAGGATGAGGAAGCCTTGAAAGCCTGGGACGAGCTGGAAAAATCCGTGGTGGCTCACGTGGCGGACGACGTGAAGGTGAGCATCCGCAGCCAGCAGGTGGAAATGACCATCATCAAAAAGTTCGCCTGAGCCGATCTTGATATCGCATCATCCGGCGCGTAAGCGTTTTCTTACGCGCCCTCTTTTGTTTGGAGGTTTGCCGCCGTGTACAAAATCAACAGCGAACGGCTGTCCGCCGGGGAATACATCGATTTTCTGAAACGCACGGACTTGGGAAGCCAGTACCCCAAAGAGCGCTTTGAAGCGCGCATCGAAAAGCTGTTGAAAAACGCCTCCATCTCCCTGGCCGCCCGGAATGAGGAAAACATCCTGGTGGGCGCGCTGCTGGGCGTCACCGATTTCGCTTACTGGCTGTTCGTCACCGATTTGGGCGTGGACAGAAGCTGTGAACGGCAGGGCATCGGCAGAAGCCTCATGAAAGCCGCCCTGGAGCTTGCGGGCGGCGAAAAAGACGTCGCCGTGTATCTCGTCGCCAATGAAAAGGCGGTGCCCTTTTATGAAAAGTTGGGCATGGAAAAGGCGGACGACGTGATGGCGTACAATCATGTGGAATGGACGGGCTTTACCGTTCGGTAAGCCCACAGCCTTTCAGGGAGGCGAAGCCCATGGCGGGCACGAAGGAACGCATTCTGCAAACGGCGCTGCGCCTGTTCGCGGCCAACGGCTACGAGGCCGTTTCGGTCAGCGATATCGCCGGGGCGCTGCATGTTACCAAGGGCGCGCTGTACCGGCATTACCAAAGCAAGCGGGACATTTTCGACAGCATCCTTGCCCGCATGGAGCAGCGGGACGCGGAGCAGGCCAAGGCCCACGATTTGCCCGAAGGCACGCGGCAGGAAATGGAAAGCGCCTATGAGAACGCCGGCATAGACGAAATCATGGCGTTCAGCAAAGCCATGTTCCGCTACTGGACCGAGGACGAATTCGCCTCTCAATTCCGAAAAATGCTCACCTTAGAGCAGTTCCGCAGCGCGGAAATGGGCAGGCTGTACCAGCAATACCTGGTTTCCGGCCCCCTGGACTACCTGACCGATTTGTTCTCCGCCATGAATCTTTCCCATCCCCGGGAAAAAGCGGCGGCCTGCTACGCCCCCATGTTTCTTTTGTACAGCGTGTACGACGGCGCGGCGGATCGGGGAAACGTGACGCGCCTGCTGGATCAGTGCATGGAAAACGTGCGGCAGGCGTTGGCCTGAAAGCGCGAAAAATTGCTGCCTCGGAAAGTTCCGGGGCAGCGTTTCTTTGTCTTTGGCAGTTATGCTTTTACGTCCTTCCCGGCCCGTCCTGTGATCTTCCGCCAAAAGCGGCGGCGTTTTTCCCGGCGTTCCAGGCGTTCGCCCAGGTCCCGCGCGCCCACGCCGTATACCAGGTACAGGATCAAGCCGCTGACCAGCATGATGAACACGGTGGAGGCGCAGCGGCGGCCGGAAGCGTTCATGTTCATGCTGTCGCGGCCTTCCTCGTTGGTCATGCTCTGCATCACCATGGCGTAGGTGGTGCCCTCCGATTTCTGGAAGGTGGCGCCCATATCGTATTCTGTAAACAGCGTGTTGAAGTTCAGGGCGAACACCGCCAGCACGCTGGGCAACACAATGGGCAGCTTTACTTTCAGGAACGTGACCAGCCCCGACGCCCCCAAGTTTCTGGCGGCATCCTCCAGTTCATCGTCTATGGCGTAGAACGCGGCCTTGATCATGCGCAGGGCGAATGGCAATTTGACCACCGTATAGGCTAAAATGATCAGAATGCGTACGTTTTCCCTGAAATACAGGTTCTGATTGAACACATACCACACTTCGCCGTTGAAGAAGATGCGGAAGGAATAGCAGATCAGAATGGTGGGCAGCAGCCAGGGGAACAGCAGGCAGCTTTCCACGACGACGGCCCGTTTTTTGTTTTTGTTCTTGAAGATGTAATTCACCGCCACCACCACGATCACGCAGGCCAGGGCCGCGGCGATGGCGGCCAGCACAAAGCTCAGCTGGATGCCGCCCACGGTTTTCTCGTTGGAGAACACGCCGGATATGGCGTTGTAGCGGGTGGCCGTTTTGCCGTTGCTGCGGGTGTACTGGTAATCCTGGGTGCCGAAGTAATTGATCAACGTCCATTCCGAGGGGTTCAGCACCTTGGCGCGGACGGAGGCCCAATTCTGGAAGGAGAACACCAGGATCATGACCACCGGCGTCATGTAGATGATGAACAGCACGTAGGCGTAAATGTGCGCCAGCACGTTGGCGGCGGGGTTCTGGATCTTCTGCTTCACCAACTTGGCCTTGGTTTTGCTCACGGACAGGTAATGGCCCTTGCGTTCGTAATGGTTCAGAACCGTGAGCAGGATCATGGTGAACATGGCTAAGATGATGGACAGCAGGGCGGCGCGGGCCTGGGGGAAGGCTTCGTCCGCCACGGAGGAGCCTGCCAGGCGCACGATCTCCGGGTTGATGGAGTTATAGCCTAACAGCGTGGGGGCGCTCATGGCGCACAGGCCGGTAATGAACGTCATGACCGTGAGGGAAAACAGGGTGGGCAGCAGGGTGGGCATGACCACCTTGAGCAGCACCTTGAAGGGCTTGGCCCCTAAGTTCCGGGCGGCCTCCACCGTGTTGTAGTCAATGCCCCGGATGGCGTTGCGCAGGAACAGGGCATGGTTGCTGGTGCAGGCGAAGGTCATGGTGAACAGCACCGCGTTGAACCCGGAAAACCATTGCTTGTTGATGTCCGGGAACATTTCCACCATCCATTTGGTGATAATGCCGTTGCTGTCGTACAGAAACTGATAGCCGGTGACCAGGGCCACGCCGGAATAAATCAGGGTGGTCATATAGCCCAAACGCAGGATCTTGGCCCCTTTGATATCAAAGTATTCCGTCAGCAGCACGATGGAAATGCCCACCACGTTCACCGTGACCACCAGGCAGACGGCCAGCTTGACGGAGTTCCACACAAACGAGGGCATGGAACCCGCCAGGAAAAAGCGGATGACCGCCAGGGGATCGGTGTTGCCCGCGGCGTCCTTGGCGGTGAAGATGGAAGTGAGGGTATTCAGGCAGGGCACCACCATGAACCCTAAGAACAGATACGCGAACAGGACGCCTCCGAAGATTTTGTACAGCAGGGAGGGATTCAGCCAATCCCGCTTCCCGCCGGGCGACGATACAGTTTTCTGCATACGCTTCCCTCCCGCCTTACGCGTCGTAGGACATCACGTCCTGGGGATGGATGCCCACGGTGACGGTTTCGCCCACGTCGTAAATGTTGATGCCGTCGTTCTTTTCGATCACCTTCACGCTCTGATCGCCGATGCGGATGTAATACTTGATGTACAGGCCGTAGTATTCGCGGCTTTCGATCACGCCCTTGGTCTGATATTCGCCCTCGTCCTTGGGCCGGTTCACCCGGATGCGCTCTAAGCGGATGAAGTGGTGGCGGTTTTTGTCCAGGTGAAGCCCCTTCACCGCTTCGCCCTCTAAGCGGTTGATATCGCCGATGAAGTTGGCCACGAATTCGGTTTTGGAGAAATTATATACCTCGTTGGGCGTGCCGATCTGCTCGATATATCCCTTGTTGAATACAGCGATGCGGTCGGAGAGGGTCAGGGCCTCCTCCTGGTCGTGGGTGACGTAGATGGTGGTGATGCCGAACTCCCGCTGCATTTTCTTTAATTCATTGCGCAGCTGTACCCGCAGCTTGGCGTCTAAGTTGGACAGCGGCTCGTCCATGCAGATGATGGCGGGTTCCGTCACCAGGGCGCGGGCTATGGCCACGCGCTGCTGCTGGCCGCCGGAGAGCTGGGAAACGGCCTTGGCCAGTTGCTCGTCCGTCAGATCCACCTTCCGGGCGATGGTTTTCACCTTCTGCTCGATTTCATCTTTTTTCAGCTTTTTGATTTTCAGGCCGAAAGCGATGTTGTCATGCACCGTCATGGTGGGGAACAGGGCGTAGCTCTGGAACACGATGCCGATGTTGCGTTTTTCAATGGGCACCCGGGTGATGTCCCGGCCCTGCATTTCCACCTTGCCGGACACAGGCTCAATAAAGCCCGTGATGGTGCGCAGGGTGGTGGTTTTGCCGCAGCCCGAAGGCCCTAAGAAGGTGAAGAATTCCCCTTCCTTCACATGTACGTTGATGTTGTGCAGCGCCTCAAATTCGCCGAATTTCACCACGATATCCGTCAGCTTAATCAAGCCCATCCGCTCCTTTATCCGTGCGTTTTTTCTGATTGTGCAGGCCCGCGTCCTCCCGCGGACGCCGGCCTGATAAAAAAGCGGGCCCGAAGAAGGGCCCGCCTGCCGGGCGGGAATGCCCGGGGGTTCTGTTATTCAGCTTTCTGGGTCAGGGTCGCCCAATCCAGGTTGTCCCAATCGGGTTCGGCGGGAGCGGCGGCATTGTCCTTCCAGTAGAAGCCTAAGTTGGTCATGATGTTGGTCCATTCGGCGCTGTGGGATACCACATAGTCCGCGTACTTCATGCCGGAGCCTTCGATCTCGTTGAGGGCGAAGTTCTTCAAGGCATAAATGTTGGGAATATCGTCGCCGTACACATTCTTCTGAGCTACTTCGTTGCAGGGGAAGGAGTCGAATTCCTCGGCCCACGCGGTCTGCACTTCGGCGGAGCCGAACCATTCGGCAAAGGCCTTCACAATTTCGGTCTGAGCTTCGGTGCGGCCTTCACGATCCACCACGCCTAAGTATTCGGCGATGTAGAAGGTGCCGTCATCAATGTCCACCACGTTCCAGTTTTCGGGAGCGATGGTGCCCTTCAGGGGGTTGGCATAGGTACCGGCGTCCGCCGCCGCGTCAATGTTGCTGTACAGGGAAGAAGAATAGAAGGTACTCACTTGCACGTCGCCGCGAATGAGGGGTTCCAGGCCGTAGCTGTCGCCGGTGAAGTTGCCCTCGGCGCAGTACTTCCACAGGGTCTTCCAACCCTCGATGGAAACGCCGCCCGCAGGAGAGGTGGGATCAGCGAAGGGATACAGCATGGCGCTGTTGATGTTGGCGTTGGTAGTGCCGCCCACTTTGCCCTGGCGATACCACTTGTAGCCGCTGTTCACCATGTCCGCCCAATGGGTGAAACGCAGCGCTTCGCCCTTGGTGCCCAACTCGTCGTTGCGGTACAGCATCAGCACGTTCTGAACCACCAGACCGTAGGCCTTGCCGGGATACTTGTAGTTGCCCACTTCGTCGGCCCAAGAGGGGGTCCAGTCGGCAATCTTGATGTTTTGATAATCGCCGTTGACCAGCTGGGTCCAGCGGGTCTCGTTCAGGCCGAAGATGATGTCGCCGTCCTTGCCTTCATTGGCGGCCTGCACGGCGCCAGTATCGCCGGAATAGACGGAGTTATCGTCCATTTTCAGGGTGAAGCCCGCCTCCTTGGCGGCGCGGATCAGCCATTCGGCGCGTTCCGGGGAGTTGGAGTTGGAGTAGATGCGGATGGTGTAATCCTCTGCGGACGCGGTGAACGCGCACAGGGACGCGACCATGGCCAAAACCAACGCAAAAGCAAAGAACTTCTTCATGTGTTTCTCTCCCTTTCTGATTTTCCGGCAGTCTTTCTGCCAGTCTTTACATCCTATTATACACACGCCATGCCCTTTGTCAAGAAAAAAAAGCGCCGAAGTTCACGGCGCAATGAGAAAAAAAGCATTCAATCGGCTATATGCGTCAGGTTCTGGATCCAGGAGCCGGAACGGATGAAGCAGTAGCCCAAAATACATTTGATCAGGTTGGCCCCCTCCACCACGGCGTAGCATACGATCACATCCGCGTGGACGACCCGCACCATGAGCAGCGCCAGGGGCACGGAAATCACCCAGGTGTAGCCACTGTCAAACAGGAAGGTGATCACGGTTTTGCCGCCGGAACGCAGGGTAAAGTAGGAGCAGTGGGCGTAAGCGTACAGGGGCATGGCGCAGGCGGTGACGGTGAGCAGGCGGGTGGCGGTCTGCCGCACGTCCTCGGTGACGCCGCTGTACGCCTGGGGAATCAGTGGCGCGAAAAGGGTCAGCAGCAGGCCCATGGTGGCAGCCACCGCCACGGCGAAGGCCATCAGCCGCCACACGTCCCCCTTGGCGCGCTGGAAATCGCCCGCGCCCAAGTCCTGGCCGATCATGACCGACACCGCCGTGCCCATGGAGAAGTACACGGAATTGAACAGGTTGGAAATGGTAAAGGTGATGCTCAGGGCGGACACCACCGTGAGGCCGCACAAAGAATAGGCGGCGGTGAGGGTGCTGACGCCCACAGACCAAAGCAGTTCGTTCATGAGCAGCGGCGCGCCCATGCGCAGCACCTTGCGTGCCAGCACAGCGGGCACCTTGAGGGTTTTGAACGCGCCTTCGATGAAGGAAAAACGGGCGTGGTGCTTATGGGTGAACACCATCACGATGCCCAATTCCACATACCGGCTGATCACCGTCGCCAGCGCCGCGCCCACCACCTCCAGCCGGGGCAGGCCTAACTTGCCGAAAATCAGCAGGTAATTGAACAGGGCGTTGGTGACCACGGCGGTCACGCTGGCAACCATGGGCAGGCGGGTCTCCCCCATTTCCCGCAGGGTGCCCGCGTAGCACTGGGTCAGGGCGAAGGCGGGCAGGCCGAACAGCATCACCGCAAGGTAACTTTGGCTGTCCCGCAGCATGGCCTGGGCCATGGCCGGGTCGCCGTCCCCCTGGAGGAAGATGGAAATCAGCGGTTCGTTGAACCCGATGAGGGCGATGAAGGCCAGGGCCAGCAGGAACAGGGATTCCAGCAGCTTGATGCGGAAGGTGTTCCGCAGGCCCTCAATGTCCCCCGCCCCGTAAAACTGCGCGCCGAAAATGCCGGGGCCTGCCAGACCGCCGAAAATGGTCAGATTGAAAATAAAAATCAGCTGGTTGGCGATGGACACGCCGCTCATCTGCGCGTCGCCCAAAGCGCCCACCATCAAATTATCCAGCAGGTTCACAAAATTGGATATCCCGTTCTGGATAATCACCGGCACCACGATGGCCAGCAGCACGCGGTAAAACGCGCGGTCGCCCACCAGGGTGTGCCGGGCTTTTTTCATCAGGGAAGACATAAAACTCTCCTCGTATACGTTCATTGATTCGCCTGTCGCCTTTACGGTGTTTTCGCAAATTGGGATTTATTCAGGTAGGAAGTAGGAGGTAGGAGGTTTTATATACTCGGTTCAATGAGCGAAAGCCAGGCTTTCATTCTCTGGAAAACACTATATAACCTCCTACCTCCTACCTCCTACTTCCTACCTCCTACTTCCTACCTCCTACCTCTGCAAATCTCAATTTGTTGAACTGCCGCGGTTACGTCGCTTTTCTGCACCAGTCCAGGTAATCGGCGTACAGCTTATCCTGCCCGCCGCCGGGGTAACAGGCCGGGGACCCGGGCCGGGACAGCAGGCCGGGAAAAGCGTAGCACAAAATTTTGTCCACATAGGGCGATACGGAGGCGAGCTGCTTTGCGATGCGCTCCATAGGCGCAGGCACCAGGGCGCTGCGGTACACCTGTCCGGTAAAATCAAACATTTCGATGTCCGCCCACAGCTTGCTTCGTCCCGCCCGGTCGTGGGCCTGACGCAGGCCGCGATAATAGGCCGCCGTGTCCTCGGCCTTGGATTTTTGCACGCCTACCTCGTCCTGGTACGCGATATAATCCACGTCCATACGCGCAAGCTGCTGCACAAAAGTATCGTCCGGCACGATCTTGTTGGTGCCGTAGGGGGCGATCAGGATGGGCTTTTTCGCATCCAGCTTCCGGAAAAAGGCGGCGTACCGGGCCACGTAATCCAGAAAAACGGGGCTGAAATACGGTCCGGCTTCCGTTTCGTCCGGCAAATACCAGCCCCGGAAGCTGGCACGGCCCGCGTACCGGGCGTACATTTCCTCGCAGGCCCGGAAGGCCCGCCGTTCCACCTCCCGGCTTTTCATGTTGCCCTCGGAATCCTCCCAAAAGCCGTAAAATCCGGCGGAGAGAAACACGCCCATGCCCTCCTTTTCCGCCGTGTCCATGAGTACGTCCATGGGGTTTTCGCAGGCCATGGCGGCGGGGGGAAAGATGTCCACCGGAGTGTAGCTTTCGCTTTCCTCCCGATATACCAGGGACGAGCAGGTGAGTACCAGCGTATCCATGCCCAGAGCGCGGGCGTCCCGAATCATGGCGGCCCACTGCGACCCCGTGAAGGAGCGGAGAGCGTCGTTATAGGGCTGACCCTCGAACAGATTGTGATGCTTGAATTCAAACCACGCGCCGGTAATGGGCTTCATGATAATCATCTCCGTAGATTTCATAAAATGCCACCAGGGCTGTTAAGAAAGAGTTGAGAGTTTAGAGTTGAGATTTATTATGTGCCGTATGTTTGAGATTCGGAATAATGCGGCCATTTCATCCGCGCTCTTTATCTCAACTCTCAACTCTTCGCTCTCAACTCTTAAAGTTCAAATGACCCGCACGGATTTTTTCGCCAGTTTTCCTTCCCTTCCCAGCGCCACCAGCCGGGTATAGCGCTCCACGGCTTTTTCCATGGTGCGTTCCCAGGGCACGGGAATGGTTTCCCGGGCGTTGCTGCCCACCTGCTCCAGGGCTTGGGGATCGCTGAGGGCGTTCATCATCACCCGGGCCAGGTCGGCGGAAGAATCTTTGCACAGATATCCGTTCCTCCCCTCCTGGATGATTTCGGCGGCGGTGCTGCCCCGCACCATCACGGCGGGGGTGCCCATCACGGCGGCTTCCCGCACCACCATGGGCGCGGCGTCGTAGAGGGAAGGGAACGCGAACAGGGACGCCCGGCTGTACAGGCCGTCCAGCAGGTTCATATCGGTGATATGGCCCGCCAAATGGGTGCGGTCCCGTAAATTCAGCTCGCTGATCTTATGCTCGATCTCCCGCATATCCGGCCCCTGGCCCGCTAAAATCAATTGGAATTTCTGGCCCTTGGTTTTCATTTCCGCGCAGGCTTCCAGCACGGTGAGGATATTCTTTTTCCAGTTCATCTGGCCCACGAACAGGATCAGCGGGTCTTTTTTCAGCCCCCAGCGGCGGTTCACTTCCTCCACCGCCCCGGGCTGAGCCGTGCGCAGCGTGACGCCGTTTGGCATCACCTGCACCTGGCCGGTGTAGCCGTATTCCCGCAGCACGTCGGCGGGGTTCTGGCCCACGGCCCACACCTCGTCGCAGCGCTCGAAGAAATCCACCACGAACTTGACCCCCGCTTTCGCCAGGGTTTCAGACTTGGTCACCTTCAGAAAATCATCGTAATACTTGGAATGAAAGGTGGCGACCAGGGGCAGCTTGCGCAGCGCCGCGATGCGCAATGCCTCGCTGCCCGCCGTGAAGGGGCTGTGGGCGTGCACGACGTCCAGGGGGATCATGCGCATCCGCTTGCGGTAATGGGGATCCCAGGGCGCTTCCCCCGCTTTATACTGCTTCATGCCAGGCACGCCGGAGGCCTGATAATCCACCAGCTCGAAGGGATAGCCTCCCCGGTAGCCCGTATCGTACATAGGGGCCACCACGGTGACCTGATGCCCCATTTTGCAAAGCGTTTCCGAATAAGCCAAGGCTACCCGGCCCACCCCATCCACCACGGGCAAAAAAGTATCTGTAAACTGACCGATGCGAAGCATCTTCATTTCCTCCCAAATCCGGATAAGCCGGAAAAAGTTTTCTGGGGGAAACCATTCTCAAAGAATGGTTTCCCCCAGCCCCCCCTTCCAAGAAAGCCATAAGGGGTACTGGGCCTTTTGCCATTTTGCGAACGTCTCGCTTATAAATGGCCTATGCTACCCGATTTCCTCCATCAGTCGCTGCCGCAATGTGGTATACCGGGCGGCGATGTGATTGTTGTTCACCATGGCGGCGATGGCGTCCTCCCGCCCCACCAGCACCACCAGCTTCCGGGCGCGGGTGAGGGCGGTATAGAACAGGTTCCGGGTGAGCAAGCGCGGCGGGCCGCCCACCACGGGCATCACCACGCAGGGGAATTCGCTGCCCTGACTCTTGTGTACCGACAGGCAGTAGGCCAGCTCCAGTTCCTCTAATTGCTGATAATCGTATTCCACGGTGCGCTCGTCGTCGTAGCGCACGGTGACCACCCGGTCCTGGGTGTCCACCTTCGTGATAAAGCCTACGTCGCCGTTGAACACGCCCTCGCCCTCGGTGCCGTCGTCGGCCTGCCAGGCCAGCTGATAGTTGTTTTTCACGTGCATCACCTTGTCGCCCAAGCGGAAAGTGGTGTCGCCGTAGTGTATTTCCGGTTTACGCCCCCCCGCCGGGTTCAGCGCCGCCTGGAGCAGGGCGTTTAACTGATACACTCCCGCTCCGGATTTTTTGGTGGGCGACAGCACTTGAATGTCCCTGGCGGGGAAATCGGTATGCAGGAACGCGGGCAGGCGTTTTTCGCACAGGCCCACGATGGCGCTGGCCGCGTCCTCGGCATAGGGACGGCGCTCAAAAAAGAAATCGCTGCCCTTTTGATTCAGGATGGGCGCTTCCCCGTGGTTGATGCGGTGAGCGTTCACCACGATCAGGCTTTCCCCGCTCTGGCGGAAAATATCCGTCAGCCGCACGGAGGGGATCACGCCGCTCTTCAGAATATCCCCTAACACGTTACCCGCGCCCACGGAGGGCAATTGGTCCGCGTCTCCCACCATGATGAGCCGGGTGCCGGGCTTCAAGGCCCTGAGCAGGCTGCGCATCAAAAACACGTCCACCATGCTCATTTCGTCCACGATCACGCAGGCGCAGTCCAGGGGATTCTGTTCGTCCCGCTGAAACTTGCCCTCCTCGCCGGAAAACTCCAGCAGCCGGTGCAATGTTTTGGCCTCCCGACCCGTGGCCTCGCTCATGCGCTTGGCGGCGCGGCCCGTGGGCGCGGCCAACTGTACGCCGCCGGAAAGCAGGGCCAAAATGCAGTTGATGATGGTGGTTTTACCCGTTCCGGGGCCGCCGGTGATCACCAGCAACCCCCGCTGCACCGCCTCCGATACGGCCCGCCGCTGATTTTCACTGAATTGAATGCCGTTCTTTTTTTCAAAATCGCCGATGCGCTGGCCCACCGCTTCGTTTTTCGTCCGCGCCGCACCCATGAGCAGCTTCAAATACCGGGCGATTTCCTTTTCCGCGTAAAAATAGGGTGAAAGCATCATGGCTTGCGTGCCCTCCGCGTCCATGGCGATGATTTCCCGGGCGAAGAGCAGGCCGTCCAATTCATGGGTGAGCAATTCCCCGCTGACCCGCAGGCCCCGCGCCGCCCGCTCCAGCAGCACGTTTCGGGGCAGATAGGTGTGCCCCTCCCCCGCCGCCGCTTCCTGGAGGGCATATTTGATCCCCGCCCGCAGGCGGTATTCGCTGTCCTGGGGAATGCCCAGGGACAGGGCGATGCGGTCGGCGGTCAGAAAGCCCACGCCCTCGATATCGTCAATGAGCCGGTAGGGGTTTTCCCGGATCTTCCGCTGGGCGTCCGCCCCGTAGCGCTTGCTGATTTTCACCGCCAGGGCGGGCGATACGCCATAGGACTGGAGGAAAACCATGGCTTCCCGGGCCCCGTACTGCTCCTGAAAGGCTTTGCCCAGTTGCTGGGCCCGCTTTTTTCCGATGCCCGGCACCCGGGTGAGCTGCTCGGGATGCTCGGACAGAATATCCAGGGTGCGTTCCCCGAATTCCTGCACCAGCAGCCTGGCCGTGGCGCACCGGATGCCGGGAATCAGCCCGGAAGCCAAATAGCGCTCGATGCCCAGCAGCGTGGTGGGCTTCCGAATCTCCCAGCCAGTGGCCTTCCATTGCCTGCCGTACTGGGGATGCTCCACCCACACGCCTTCCAGCATCACCTGTTCACCGGCGGCCAGGGCGGGGAGGGTGCCCACCACGGTGATCTTTTCCCGGCCCGCCCGTGCTTCCATAATGGAATAGCCGTTTTCCTCGTTGCGGAAAACGGTATTCTCGATCACGGCCTCCAGCTGGCCCGCTTCGGGCCGCGCGCCGGTTTTTTCGGACATAGGCTTCCTCCCAGCGGCAAATTGTGGAACGCCGCCTCCCTATTATACAAGATCATGCCGGTTTATTCAAGCGCCGTGCCTTACCACACGGCGATCCGATCCTCCGGGGCCAGATACATGCCGTCCCCCGGCTTCACGTCGTAAGTTTCGTAAAATTCATCGAACTGCTGCACCGTCACATTGGTGCGCAGGCAGCCCAGGGGATGGGCATCGGTAGCTAAGGTGACGATCAGGGCGCTGCGCAGCATTTTGGTGCGCCATACGGCGGCGTACTGCCGGAAGAACGCGTCGTAGTCAAAGCCCTCCTTTTCCGCCGCGATGGCGAGCATGCATTTCATGGCGGCCATATCGGCGATGGCCTCGCTTTGCACCCTCGCGCCGCTGTACGTGCCGCCGGGATAGGGCGCGTAGCCGTCGTAATACGCCGCCAGTTTTTCCGCCCGCGCCTTGAAAGCGGCGGAATCCTCGGGTTCCCACCAGTTATTCATGCGGCCTTGGGCGTCGTAAAGCGCGCCGTCGTCGTCAAAGGCGTGGCTGATTTCGTGGGCAATCACCATGCCGATGCCGCCGAGCTTTTCCTCATGGGTCATGTGGGGATCGTAAAAAATACCGCCCAAAATGCCCGCGTAAATGGTAATGGCGTTTTCCGTATTGCTGTAGGAGGCGTTTACCTTGCTGGCGGGATTGTTCTGCTGATTCCATTCTCCCCGGATCACCGGCTGGTTCACCCGGTCGCAGATTTGATTCACCGAAAACCGGTACATCTCGATCACCGCTTCCAGCAGGGTGCCGCCCTCCGCCTTGCTTCGGATATGCAGGCCGGACCAGTCGCCCAGCGCATCCGGGTATACGGCGTTCACGCGAAGCCGATCCAGCTTTTCCACCGCCTTTTCCCGGGTGGCGGGTGAAAGCCAAACTTCGTTTTCCAGCAGGACGCGGTAATGGGCGATCACTTCATCGGCAATATTCAGAATATCCCGCTTTTCCTCCTCCGTGCAGCATGCCTGAATATACAAATTGTCCATGGGCACGGACAAATACGCCGTCAGCGTCCGATAAGCGATATCAATACTATCCGGCAGGCCCTGAACGCCCATGGCCTCCGCCTCGATGGCCTCCAGGGCGTTATAAGTGTCCCGGTCCAGCATCCGGCCCATGAAATTCACCAGGAAATAGATAAGCCAATCCCGGAACAGGGGTACGTTTTCCTCGGTGTACATTTCGCCCAAGGCCCGGTAGTATGTCGGCTCCGTCACCAGGAACGTTTCGCTTTGCCCAGTGGCCGTCAGATCCAGGATGCCCATGATGGGATAATCGCCGCACAGGGCGGTCAGCTTCTCCCGGGTGTAATAATGCAGCACGGACTGCAAAAAATCCGATTGATCGTGATCCGCCCAGGGCCGGATGTACCGGGCCACCCACGCGTCAAAGGCCATGGCCCCGTCGAACACCGCCTGGGCTTCCCCCTCCGTGTAGCCCAACTTTTTCAGCACCAGCACCGTGGATTTCCGGCTGATTTCATACAAAAGATCGCCATAAGCGGTGCGTGTTTCGTATTCCGCGCTGTCGCCCAAAATCAGGGGTGTCGGCTGCAGGATAGCCACGTACCGGTCGGCGTCCTTCAGGTCGGCGATCACGTCATAGCTGGAGGGATCCAGCTGGAACGCGTTCCGGTCCGTGGTCAAATAATCCCTGAGGTCGTTCAGGGTGCGGATGCTTGCCATATCCTCCACGTAGGGCCGAAGAGGTTCCACGCCCAGGGCGTTGCGCGTTTCCCAGTCCGCGGTCAAATCGTACAGGGTGTACACCAGCTCCGCGTCATGGCCGGTGAGGCTCCTGTCCAGCATGAGGGACATCTTTTTCTCCATCACGTCGTAGGACTGTTCCCCAAAGGAGCTGGCTTCCGTGCCGCCGTAAGGCACGCCCGTCTGCATCAGCCATTTCCGGTTTACCGCCACATGAAAATCGTCCCGGATACGGGCCTGGGTCAGCAGCGTCACGCTGCCCTCCACGTCCGAATTGATCCAGGGATAGATGGCGGTTTCCCCCAGCGCGGGAATACAGGCCGCCGATAAAATGGCCGCCAGCAGCACGCAAAGCGCCCGCCGCAGAAAATCCATACGCCTTTTCATGGAATGCTCCCTCCTCCCCCGGTCTTGGGATACTGTTAAGTATACCATAATTTCCCGAATTGGGCAAATCCGGCCTTGCCCCGTCATGAATCCTCCTTTTCGCGCATACTGTGGTCTGTCCGGGCACAGCGGCGGGCAGCCGCTTCCCCGGCGGAAAGGAAGGAAAATGCATGGCGCGTACCCGGCATTTGTTCCCCGGCGGCAACACGGCCGCGGGCTTCGTGGGCTTCTTTGAATCGCTGCACAGGAAAGCCCGGCGCACGGTGATCCTGAAAGGCGGTCCCGGCGTGGGCAAAAGCACCCTCATGGGCAAGGTGGGAAAGCATTACGAGCGCTTAGGCCTGGAAACGGATTACTACCACTGCTCCGGCGACCCGGACAGCTTGGACGCGGTGGCCGTACCCCCCGCGGGCTTCCTGATCCTGGACGGCACGGCACCCCACATCGTGGACCCCGCCCTGCCCGGCGCGCGGGACGGCATTCTGAACCTTGGGGTGTGCTTAGACGAAGAACAGCTTGCCCGCCAGGGGGAGGAAATCGCCGCCCTGAACCGGGATATCGCCGGGTGCTACGCCCAGGCATACCGTTATCTGCGGGCCGCCCTCGCCGTGCGTCAGGACGCGGCGGCGGTATATGACGCCGCCCTGCCGGAAAAAGAAAAACGGGCGCTCCAGCGGGAACTGACGGCCCTGCTGCCCGCCGCCGGGCCGGGCGGGGAGGGCCACGCCTTCTGCCAGGCCATTACCTGGAAGGGCGTGGTGCAGGAAACCGACGCCCTGATCGCCGAAACGGCCTGCTGCATCGACGTACCCTGGGGCTTTGACGTCGATATGCTGCTGCGGCCCGTGTGGGAAGCCGCCGGGCGGCAGGGCATGGCCCGCTTCGCCTGGCACGATCCCCTCGACGCGGGCAAGCTGAACCACGTGACGGCGGGCAGCACGGTGTTCACCACCGCCATGCTCATGGACGGCGTGGTATTCGCCCCCGATATGGACGAAAACCTGCTGTGCAATGAAGCGTCCCGGCTGGCCTTTGACCGCGCCGCCTGCGACCTGCTGCAAAATCAGGCGGTGGAAGCCCTGTCCCAGGCCAAGCAAAAGCACGACGCCCTGGAAAGGTATTATATCGACGCCATGGATTATGAGCGGCTGGAGGATATTCAGCGGGAGTTTCTGTCCGCGCTGCCTTGAAAAAAGAGTTGAGAGTTGAGATATAGTTCGTCAGATATACTGTTTCGCTGACTGTCTGGACTTTCTTTCACACCTGCTATATCAATCTCAACTCTCAACTCTTCACTCTCAACTCTTATCATCTTCCATTCCGCGAAAACGCTCTCCCAAGCGCTCCCGCCTGCTTTTTTCGGCCTTTTTCCCAAACTGCCTCTTTTCCGCCGCTTTTCACGCAAATTTTCCTCCGTTCATGGGGTTTACAGAGAGGAGATTTCATTATATAATAGCCGAGTACACATTTACGGTTGAAAGGCGGTACTTTACCCATGATTGAAAATTGGCTGTTTGGAATCACCTCCGCCCTGGCGGAAGAAGCGGGCACCGCGGCTACGACTGCGGCTGCCGACGCGGCCGAGGCGGCTGAAATGTCCCCCGCGGCGGCGTTGCTGCAAATGGTGCTGCCCCTGGTGCTGATGGGCGCGGTGTTCTATTTTATGCTCATCCGTCCCCAGCGCAAGAAGGACAAGAAAGTCAAGGAAATGCTCAATAACCTCAAGCATGGCGACCGGATCACCACCATCGGCGGTATTTACGGCACCATCATGGGCATCAAGGACGATACCATCACCCTGGCCGTGGGCCAGAAGGGCGGCCAGCCCTACGAGATGACCGTGGCCCGCTGGGCCATCCGTCAGGTGGAAGAAGTGTCCGTGGAGAACGACGGCGAAGTGCTGAACTGATCTCCATCCATCCTGTCCCGGTTTCCTGTACCCTGTGGGGGAGTAGCTGGCGGCGGCAGAAATGCGCCGCGGTAATATCAACAGACTGATGAAACACATCTGGTATTACCTGAAACGGCAAGACCCGCGGAACGGCAGTGTTTCAACTGTCTTTCCGGCGGGTCTTTTTCATTAGGAGGAGCGCATTATGAATTTTATTTCGCTGCTGATGCTTGCCGTGGGGCTAAGCATGGACGCTTTCGCCGTGGCCGTGTGCAAGGGCCTGGCCCTGAAAAAGATCACCTTCCGCCACGCCCTGATCGTGGGCCTGTGGTTCGGCATATTCCAGGCGCTGATGCCGCTGCTGGGTTATCTGCTGGCGGCCCAGTTCCGGGACGCCATCGCGGCCTACGACCATTGGATCGCCTTCATCCTGCTGGTGCTGATCGGCGGCAACATGATCCGGGAGGCCGTGTTTGAAAAGGAGGAAGCGGAAACGGACGGCGCGCTGTCCTTCCGTTCCATGCTGCCCCTGGCGGTGGCTACCAGCATCGACGCCCTGGCTGTGGGCGTGACCTTCGCGTTTTTGGACGTGCGCATCGTTCCTTCCGTCACGCTCATCGGCGTCACCACCCTGATCCTTTCCATGATCGGCGTGAAGGCGGGCAGCCTGTTCGGCGCGAAGTATGAAAAAAAGGCCGAAGTCTTGGGCGGCGTGATCCTGATCCTGCTGGGCGTCAAAACCCTGCTGGAGCATTTGGGCGTCATATAATTTCCCCCGGCGCTTTCCATCGGCGCGGGTTTATGGTATACTGATCACGTTCCCACAAGCGAAAAAACAGCCCAACCGTCCAAACAAAGGAGCGTAACGCAATGAAAATCGGCGTATCGTCTTACAGCTTCGCCCAGTACATGGGCGAAACCAAAGCCAACTACTTTCAGATCATCGACCTTGCCAAGGAAATGGGCTTTGACGCCATCGAGTTCATCGACTTAAAGTTAGAGGTGCAGCCCGCCGAAAGCCTTTCCACCCTGGCGAAGGATATCCAGGCCTACTGCGAAAGCAAGGGCCTGCCCATCGCCGCCTACACCGTGGGCGCGGACTTCCTGAACCGGGAAAACGAAGTGGAGCGCATCAAGAACCAGGTGGACATCGCGGAAATCCTCGGCGCGCCCGTCATGCGCCACGACGCTTTCTGGAGCCTGCCGGAGGGCATGACCTGGCGGCAGGGCGTGGAAAAAGTCGCCCCCCTCATTCGGGAAGTGACGGAGTACGCGGCAGCAAAGGGCATCCGCACCTGCACCGAAAACCACGGCCTGATTCTGCAGGACGCGGAGCGGGTGGAAACCCTGATCCGCACGGTGAACCATCCTAACTACGGCTGGCTGGTGGACATGGGCAATTTTCTCTGCGCCGACGACAATCCCCTGCGGGCCGTGCCCATCGCCGCGCCGTATGCCTTCCACGCCCACGTGAAGGACTTTATCTTCAAATCCTGGGCGGACGACGATCCCGGCGACGGCTGGATCCACACCCGCAACGGCAATTACATCCGGGGCACCGTGGCGGGCCACGGCGTGGTGCCCATCCGCAAATGCCTGTCCATCCTGAAAGACGCGGGCTACAAAGGCGTGGTGTCCTACGAATTTGAGGGCCACGAGCAAAACCTGCCCGCCCTGAAAAACGCCCTGAAATTCATCCGCAAAGCGGCGGAGTAAAAAACTTAACCATTCATGTAACAGGGGGAAACCATTCTTTGAAGGTCTAAGAATGGTTTCCCCCTGTCCCCTTTCCAAGAAAACCATAAAGGGAAAATAAGATATTCTCGTTAATCCCCTTTTAGATAGCCTTTCTCGGAAGGGGCCTGGGGAAAACGTTCTTTGGGCACCAAAGAGCGGTTTCCCCAGAAATATATAAATTCTCAGTCTCTCCGCCGAAGCTGCCAAAAAGCCACGGCGGCGGCAGCCGCCACGTTCAGGGAATCAATTCCGGCTGCCATGGGGATTTTCACGATATGGTCGCACTGGCGGATGGTTTCTTCGGTGAGGCCCGTGTCCTCCGTGCCTAAGGCAATCACCAGCTTGGGCAGGCAGGGCAGCAGAGGATCGTCCAGGGAAAGGCAGTTATCCCGCAGGGCCAGCCCGGCGATTTGGAAACCGGCAGTTTTCAGGGCCGTCAAATCGCCGCTTTCCAACCGCGCCCAAGGTACCTGAAACACCGCGCCCATGCACACCCGCACCGCCCTTCGGTGCAGCGGATCGCAGCAGGTGGGCGACAGCAGCACCGCGTCGGCCCCCAGGGCGGCGGCGGAACGGAAAATCGCGCCCACGTTGGACGGCTCCGTGATGCCCTCCAGCAGCGCCACCCGCCGGGCGCCCCGAATCGCCGTTTCAACGGATCGCGGGGCCGGGCGGCGCATGGCGCACAGCACCCAGGAGCGCTGCAGGCGAAAGCCCGTCAAATCGGCCAGCGCCTCGTCATCGCCCGTATACACGGGAATGTCACCACACCGGCGAATGATCTCCGCGCCCAGGCCGTCCAGGAATTTCCGGCGCATGAGCAGCGCAACCGGCTCACAGCCCGCGTTCAGGGCCGCCCAGGTGACTTTCGGCCCCTCGGCAATAAAAATCCCCTTTTCCGGCTCCTGCCTGCTGCGGAGCTGCGCGTCGGTCAGCCGGCTGAACAGCGCCGTTTCCGGGGCGGATAAATCCTGAATCTCCACGATGGGCATAAGCGCCTCTCCCCTCCCGCCGCTTTCCGGGCCGCGCCCAGGAAAACAGCTGTTGCTTCCTTCATTATATCGCAAGCCCCAACCACGCGCAAGCAAAAACGCGCCATTGTACAAACGCGCCTTTTCCTGTATAATGAAATTGGAATCGAACCAAAGTCAGATCACACAGGGGGTTATTCTATGAAAAAAGCCGCGGGCTTCATCGTATCCCGGCGAAATTGGATATTAGCGGCAGCGGCGTGCCTGACGCTGGTCTGCATGCTTCTTTCCCTGCGGGTGGGCGTCAATTACGATATGACGAAGTACCTGCCGGATCAGTCAGCCATGAAAAAGGGCATGGATATCATGAACGCGGAGTTTCCCTCCATGGGCGCGGACAAGAGCATTCGCGTGATGGCGGAGGGGCTGGACGAAGAAAAGCAGGCAGAACTGTTGGAAAAACTGAATGCCCTCCCCTATGTGGAAAGCGTGGCCCACGACGGCAGCGAAAAGTATCACAAGGGCGATTATTCCCTGTTCGTGATCAGTACCGCTTATGAATACGGCTCCCCGGAGGAGCGGGCCATCGAAAGCGCCCTTTCAAAAGATTTTCAGGAATACCATACCGTGTACCGCAACGACAATCCGGGGGCGGACGGCGTTTCCCCCTGGCTGTTAGGCGGGGCCATCGTGATTCTGGTGGCTATTTTGGCGGCCATGTGCGAAAGCTGGTTTGAACCGCTGCTGTTCCTCGTCAATATCGGCGCGGCCATCGTAATCAACGAGGGCACTAACCTGGTGATGGGGCAGGTATCCTACGTCACGTCCTCCATCGCCTCGGTTTTGCAGCTGGTGCTGTCCATCGACTATTCGGTGATGCTCATGAACCGCTATCGGCAGGAAAAGGCCCGGGGCCTGGAAAAGCGGGAGGCTATGGCGGCGGCGCTGTGCAACTGCGTGTCCCCGGTAACGGGCAGCGCCCTGACCACCGCCGCGGGCCTGCTGGCCCTGGCGTTCATGCAGTTCAAAATCGGGCTGGATTTGGGCGTGGCGCTGGCAAAAGGCGTGCTGATCAGCCTGCTGTGCGTGCTGACGGTGCTGCCGGGCATCGTGCTGTTGGGCGACGGGCTGATCGAAAAAACCGCGAAAAAAACGCCCCATGTCTCCCTGAACGGGCTGGCCCGGTTCAGCTTCAAGCGGCGGTATTTCCTGTCCGCGCTGTTCGTTGTGATGTTCGGGGCGTTTTACTTTTTGCAGGGCAACACCCTGATCGCCTATACGCTGACCAAGGTGGACCCCATCGTGGATATTTTTCCGCCGGAAAACATTCTGGTGATCGTGTATGAAAACAAGGACGAGGAAAAGATGGCGGCCCTTTCGGACGCGCTGGCGCGGCGGTCCGACGTGACCCAGGTGATGGGCTACCCCTCCATTTTCGGCAAAGCCTACGGGGCGGCGGAGCTGGCGGACGCCCTGGACGGCTTGGCGGGCGGCATGGGCGTGGATACGGGCGCGGCGGGGATCAGCTTCGACCCCTCGCTGCTGAACACGGTATACAGCCTGTATTTCGCGGGCACGTCCACCCCCGCCGAAGAACAAAAGCTGACCATTCCGCAATTATTTGATTACGTTCACGACAAGCTGCTGAAAAACCCGCTTCTCTCCGGCATGATCCCCGCCGGGATGCGGGAAACCGTGGCCGGGGCCAAGGAACAGCTGGAGGACGGCATGCGCATGCTGAAATCCGACCGGTATTCCCGCATGATCGTGTATACCTACCTGCCCGTGGAATCGGAGGAAACGGACGCGCTGCTGAACGCGGTCGAGGACGCGGCAAAGGAGCTGACCGGGGATTATTACCTGATCGGCAATTCGGCCATGAGCCGGGAAATGCAGATTTCCTTCGGCGACGAGCTGCGCACCATTACCCTGCTCACCGCCGCCGCCATTTTCCTGATCGTGCTGATCACCGCCCGTTCCTTCATCATTCCGGCGCTGCTGGTGCTGATCGTGCAGTGCGGCGTGTACATCACGGTCACGGTGGTGGGCTGGCAGGGGTACAGCATCTATTTCCTGGCCCTGCTGGTGGTAGAATGCATCCTCATGGGCGCGACCATCGACTACGGCATCCTGTATGCCAGCTATTACCGGGAAAACCGGAAAGAACGGAGCGTGGCGGAATCGCTGCAAGCCGCCTATGACGGATCGGTTCACGCCATCATGACCTCCGGGCTGATTTTGGTGCTGGTCACAGGCATCCTCGGCTATACCTATGCCGACCCCACCATCGCCGAAATCTGCCGCACCATTTCCACCGGGGCCTTATCCGCCATTTTGGTGATCCTGCTGCTGCTCCCCGGCCTGCTGGCGGCGCTGGATAAGCTGGTGGTGGGAAGGAACAGAGAGGAGAGTTGAGAGTGGAGAGTTGAGATTTATATAGTTGGTATTTTATTCGGGCGACAATATAATTGGGAAAGACTGAGGGAAAATGGGGAAAAATAATATAAGAGAACCTCCAAAAACTAAGAAAGAACAGCAGATCAAGTCGAGAAATGGTATAATACCAAAGGGTGATGAAAGATGGAGCAAGCGGGGATATT
>CAJOJQ010000023.1 GCA_905234985.1 uncultured Christensenellaceae bacterium | reverse complement strand
TTGCGGTATGCAGTCAATAAACAATTGTGATAGAGCTGTTTTTATTGATAATGTCGAGTGTTAGAACCACAAGCTCTGAATAGAATACGGAAACTCAAGTATCTCCCTATGTAGAAATTTTGGGGACTTTATGCTATAATACGTCAAAAAGACAGAGGCATTTTTTCGCCGCTGTGAAAGGCTTTGCGTACAGGAGGGGAATGTTTATGACGCACCGCCGCGCCGGGCTGCTGTTGACCGCTTTGTTTTTGTTTGCTTCGCTGTTCTTCGCGTACAGCGCGAGCGCCCTGGAATCCACCTGTCCTTCCGCCGTCATTGCCACCGCCACGGTGATCCGCAGTGAAACGGAAGTGACCATATACAGCGATACGGCCAGAACGGAAAAAATCGGCAAGCTGAAAAAGGGCGCCGTCTGCCAGGTGGTGGGGGTCAGCGGGAAATATTACAGGATCATCTTCGACGGGATCGACGGGTATGCCCTGAAGTCCGTGCTGAACGTGAAGGGCAGGGAAGGCGGCGCGGCGCATCCCGGCAGCGCGGTGACGGATTTGGCGCTGGGACAGTACATGTTTCCTTCCATTACCAAGGCCAAGAGCATGCCGATCTATGGCAGCATCCAGACGGACGCGCCCCTGGACACCCTGTTTTTCTTCCTGTGGGACGAGCGGCTGCAGCGGATGGAACACACGATCGTCATGGAAGTGAAGAACGCCTCGGCAAACCTGGATATAGGAGACGTGTGCAAAAAAATCGAATTTTCTTCCGTGACCGCCGGGCGGAAAACGCTGCTGATCCAGGGCGCGTCGGACGGAACAATCGTGGATATTTTCAGCGCGCCGGTGTACGTGTGCGGCAAGTTCAAAGCGTTTCGGAACATCAACGATCAATGCGCCTTTTCGGCGGGCAAGAACCGGGACAATTCAGCCGGACGCACCTGGACGCCTTCTGCCACCGATAAATCTTTGACCATTACCCTGCCCGGGGACGGCTCCGCGGAACTCATGACCATCGAATGGCGCTACCCGGAGAAAAACTTCACCGTGGAATTTTTGGACGCCAGCGGGAGAACGATCGGCGAGGAAACGCGAACCACGGGCTTTTACGCCGACGTGGTGGAATTTCCCGCCGACGCGCGGCAGGCGCGCCTGACCCCGGCGGTGGACAATTGGGTGTGGGGCCTGTGCGTATACGACACGAACTATTCCGACAACGCCGTGCAGCGGTGGCAGCCCGTGCCGGAAAAGCTGGATCTGATGATATTCTCCCCCCACCAGGACGACGAGCTGCTTTTCTTCGGCGGCGCCATTCCCTACGCCTGCCAAAAAGGCGCGGACGTGGGTGTAGTGTATATGGCGAACTGCGGGCGCAGCCGCTATGCCGAGGCGCTGGACGGCCTGTGGACGGCGGGCCTGCGCAATCATCCCATTTTCCTGGGCTGGCGGGATCATTGGGGGTCCAACGTCAGCGACGCCCTGAAAGCGTGGAGCCAGAATGGCATGGATCCGCAGAAGGAAGTGGTGCGCCTGATCCGGCAATATAAGCCGGAAGTCATCGTGGGGCCAGACCCGGAAGGCGAATACGGCCACGGGCAGCACAAGCTGACCTCCCGGCTGATTGCCGACGCCGTTCCCCTTGCCATGGATGAAAGCTACGATCCCGAATCGGTACAGGCATACGGGGCCTGGGAGGTGAAGAAGGTCTATCTTCATCTGTACGCCGAAAACCAGATTCAAATGGACTGGGAGCAGCCCTTCTCCCCGGACAGCCCCATCAGCCCCATTTTCCTGGCGACGGAAGCGTTTGATAAGCACCGTTCCCAGCAGGATTTCAGCATGGACCGGCACGGGAAAATCAGCGATAACAGGGTCTTCGGCTTATATTATACGGCGGTGGGTCCGGACGAAGCAAAAAACGATTTCTTTGAACATATTGATCTTCAATAAACGCTTGGGTTTATGAAACGGGGGATATGATGATGAACAAACATCGGGCCGGGCTGCTTTTGGCCGTTTTGCTTTTGCTTGCTTCGCTTTTCTTTGCGTGCGGCGCGTACGCCCTGGAATCCACCTGCCCCACCGGCCTCACGGCGGTCGCCGCCCCTGCCCGGGGCGAAAGCGAAGTGGCCGTTTACAGCGATACGGCCAGGACGGAGCGGGTGGGCAAGCTGAAAAAGGGCGTTACCTGCCAGGTGGTGGGGGCCAGCGGGAAATATTACCGGATCGCTTTCGACGGGATCGAGGGGTACGCCTTGAAATCCAAGCTGTACCTGAAAGCGGAAGCGGGCGAAACGGCGCGTACCGGCAGCGTGATCACGGATATCGCGCTGGACCAGTACCTGTTCAATACGCCCGGCCAGGCGAAAAATATGTCCATCCGGGGCACCGTTCAGACGGACGCGCCCCTGGACGCCCTGTTTTTCATCCTGTGGGACGAACGCCTGCAGAAGACGGAACAGATCGTGGTGAAGGAAGTGAAGGACCCCACCGCGAACCTGAACATCCGGGACGTGTGCAAAAAAATCGAATTTTCTTCCATGACCGCCGGGCGGAAAACGCTGCTGATCCAGGGCGCTTCGGATGGAAAAGTGACGGATATTTTCAGCGCGCCGGTATACGTGTGCGGCAAGTTCAAGCCGCTTCGCAACATCAACGATCAATGCAAATTCTCCGCGGGCATGAACAAGAAAAACCAGGGCGGGCGCAGCTGGACGCCGTCCAAAGGCAAGGAAACCCTGACCATCACCCTGCCCAACGACGGTTCCGCCGCGCTCATGACCATCGAATGGCGCTTCCCGGCGGAATCCTTCACCGTGGAATTTTTGAACGAAAATAAAAAACTCATCGGCACGGAAACGTACGCCACGGGCTTCTACGCGGACGCCGTGGAGATTCCCGCCGAGGCGCGGCAGGCGCGGCTGTCCCTGACGGGGAAAGACAACAACGTGAGGAACCTGTGCGTGTACGACGCCAATTACCCCGATAACGCCGTGCAGCGGTGGCAGCCCGTGGCGGAAAAGCTGGATCTGATGGTATTTTCTCCCCACCAGGACGACGAATTGCTGTTCATGGGCGGCACCATTCCTTATGCCTGCCAAAAAGGCGCGGACGTGGGCGTGGTCTATATGACCAACTGCGGGCGCAGCCGCTATACCGAGACATTAGACGGTCTGTGGACGGCGGGCCTGCGCAATCATCCCATTTTCCTGGGCTGGCGGAACCAGAAGGTGAACAACACCAGCATCGCCCTGAAAACGTGGAAGATGAAGGGCGTGGATCCCCAGAAGGAAGTGGTGCGGCTGATCCGGCAATACAGGCCGGAGGTCATCGTGGGGCCGGACCCGGAAGGCGAATACGGCCACGCCCAGCATAAGCTGACCGCCCGGCTGATCGCCGACGCCATCCCCCTGGCGATGGACGAAAGCTACGATCCCGAATCGGTGCAGGCATACGGCACGTGGGAGGTCAAGAAGGTGTACCTCCACCTGTACAAGGAAAACCGCATCGAAATGGACTGGAGTCAGCCCTTCTCCCCGGACAGCCCCATCAGCCCCATTTTCCTGGCGAAGGAAGGCTACGATAAGCACCGCTCCCAACAGAAGGCGTACAGCATGAACCGGGAAGCGGAAACCTTTGATAATAAGATTTTCGGCCTGTACTATACGGCGGTGGGTCCGGACGAAGCGAAAAACGATATTTTTGAACACATCGACCTTCAATGACCGGCTGCCTGAAAGGAGGAAGCTGCATGAAAAAAAGCCGCGTGGGCCTGCTGCTGATAGCGGCGCTGCTGTTCGCTTCGCTTTTCCTTGCGAGCGGCGCAAGCGCCCTGGAATCCACCTGCCCCTCCGCCGTGATCGCCGCCGCCGCGTTAAGCCGGGGCACGGCTGACGCCACCGTATTCAGCGACGCGAACAAAACCCAAAAGTTAGGCAAGCTGACGAAGGGCGACGTTTGCCAGATCATCGGCGCAAAGGGAAATTTTTACCGGATCATTTTTGGCGAAACCGAGGGATACGTTGCCAAGTCCAGAGTAGAGCCGAAAGGGATAGCGGGGACTTCGGCCTGGCCCGGCAGCGTCCATGCGGATATCCGGCTGGATCAGTACGTGTTTTCCTACGCTTCCCTGGCGGAATCCTTTGTGATCCGGGGCGACGTCCAGGCGGACGCGCCCTTGGATACCCTGTTCGTCTATCTGTGGGACGAGCGCCTGCAGCGGATGGAACACACGATCGTGCTGGAAGTGAAGAAGCCCGCCGCGAACCTGGATATTACCAACCTGTGCAAGACGATCAAATATTCTTCCATAACCGCCGGGCGGAAAACGCTGGTGATCCAGGGCGCGTCGGATGGAAACATAGTGGAAATTTACCGCGCGCCGGTATACATCTGCGGCGCGCTCAAAGCGGTGCGGAACATCAACGGCCAATGCGCCTTCTCGGCGGGGGAGCAGAAGAAAGACCGGTCCGGATGGAGCTGGGAGCCTTCCGATGCCGATGAAAGCCTGACCGTCACCCTGCCCCGGGACGGCTCCGCCACCGTCATGACCCTGGAATGGCAGGCTCCGGCGGAAGCCTTCACCGTGACGGTTCTGGACGGCGACGGTCAAATCCTCAGCGAGGAAACGAAAACCACGGGCTTCTACGCGGACGCCGTCGCGCTTCCGCCGGAAGCGCGGCAGGCGCGGCTGTCCCTCAAGGGGCAGGACAATCTGCTCAGAAACCTGTGCGTTTACGACGCGAACCATCCCGACAACACCGTGCAGCAATGGCAGCCCGTGGCGGAAAAGCTGGACCTGATGGTGATTTCTCCCCATCAGGACGACGAGCTGCTGTTCCTGGGCGGGACCATTCCCTACGCCTGCCAAAAGGGCCTGGACGTGGGGGTGGTCTATATGGCCGACTGCGGGCGGGATCGCTACGCCGAGGCCCTGGACGGCCTGTGGACGGCGGGCCTGCGCAATCACCCCATCTTCATGGGGTGGACGGATCGCAAGGTTCGCAGCACGGAGGCCGCCATGGAGCTTTGGAGCCAGGACGGCATGGACCCCCAGAAGGAAATGGTGCGTCTGATCCGCAAATACAGGCCGGAGGTCATCGTGGGGCCTGATTTGGAGGGCGAATACGGCCACAAGCAGCATCGGCTGACCGCCAACCTGGTGGCGGGCGCCATCCCCCTCGCCATGGATGCGAGCTATGATCCCGAATCGGCGGAGGAATACGGGGCCTGGGAGGTCAAAAAGGTGTATCTGCATCTGTACCCGGAAAACCGCATCGAAATGGACTGGAACCAGCCCTTCGCCCCGGACAGCCCCATTTCTCCCATCTTTCTTGCGAAGGAAGCCTACGATAAGCACGCTTCCCAGCACCGGGCGTACAGCATGAACCGGCAGGCGGTCACCTACGACAACAAAATTTTCGGCCTGTACTATACGGCGGTGGGTCCGGACGAAGCGAAAAACGATTTCTTTGAACATCTTGATCTTCAATGATCGGATGGCTGGGAGGATTCATGAAAAAGCATCGCGCGATTGTTTTGCTGGCCGGTTTGCTTCTTTTCGCCTCGCTTTTCCTTGCGAGCGGCGCAAGCGCCCTGGAATCCACCTGCCCCGCCGCCGTGGCCGCCGCTGTGACGGTGGGCAGCGGTGAAAAGGAAATCACCGTATACAGCGACGCGAACAAAACGGCGGTGGTTGGCAGGCTGAAACCGGGCGATACCTGCCGGATCGTCGGCTCCCAGGGGAAATACTACCGGATCGTTTTCGGCGGCATGGAGGGGTACGCGGCCAAATCCAGGCTGGCTCCCAAGGGCGTGGCCAGCGACGCGGCGCAGCCCGCCGCTATCACCGCCGATTTAACGCTGGAGCAGTATCTTTTTTCTTTCAGCGACCAGGCAAAATCCATGGCGATCCGCGGTTCCATTCAGGCGGACGCAACCGTGGATACCCTGTTTTTCTATCTGTGGGACGAGCGCCTGCAGCGGATGGAGCATACCATCGTCAAGGAAGTGAAAAGCCCCGCCGCCCGCCTAAACATTTCGGACGTATGCAAAACCATTGAATTTCCCACCATGAGCGCCGGGCGGAAAACGCTGGTGATCCAGGGCGCGGCGGACGGCAAGGTGGCGGAGATTTACCGCGCGCCGGTGTACGTTTGCGGCGCGTTCAAGGCGGTGCGGAACATCAACGGCCAATGCAAATTTTCGGCGGGCGCGGACAGGAAAAACCTGAACCGTTCCGGCTGGGGCTGGTCGCCTTCCGAGGCCAAGCCAAGCCTGACCGTTACTTTGCCCAAGGACGGTTCCGCCGCCGTCATGACCATCGAATGGCTGGCCCCGGCGGAATCCTTCACCGTGACGATTCTGGACGGCGAGGGGCAAACCCTCAGCGAGGGAACGAAAACCACCGGCTTTTACGCCGACGCCGTTACGCTTCCGCCGGAAGCGCGGCAGGTGGTTCTGTCCATGACGGGGAAGGACAACTGGGTGCGGAACCTGTGCGTTTACGACGCGAACCACCCCGACAGCGCCGTGCAGCAATGGCAGCCCGTGGCGGAAAAGCTGGATTTGATGATATTTTCTCCCCACCAGGACGACGAGCTGCTGTTCTTCGGCGGAACCATTCCCTACGCCTGCCACAGGGGCTTAGACGTGGGTGCGGTGTATATGACCGACTGCGGGCGCGACCGGTACGCCGAGGCCCTGGACGGCCTGTGGACGGCGGGCCTGCGCAATCACCCCATTTTCATGAATTGGGCGGATCAGCGGGTGAAGAATTTGGAAGTGGCCGCGGAGGTGTGGCATTGGAACGGCGTGGATCCCCAGAAGGAAGTGGTGCGCCTGCTCCGCAAATACAGGCCGGAGGTCGTTGTCGGCCCTGACCTGGAGGGCGAATACGGCCATATGCAGCACCGGCTGACCGCCCGGCTGATCGCCGACGCCATCCCCCTTGCCATGGATGCAAGCTATGACTCCGAGTCGGCGGAGGAATACGGCGTCTGGGAGGTCAAAAAGGTCTATCTGCATCTGTACCCGGAAAACCGCATCGAAATGGACTGGGAGCAGCCTTTTTCCCCGGACAGCCCCATTTCGCCCATTTTCCTGTCGAAGGAAGCCTACGACAAGCACCGTTCCCAGCAGCGTTCCTGGAGCATGAACCGGCAGGCAGTCACCTTCGACAACAAGATTTTCGGCCTGTACTACACGGCGGTGGGGCCGGATGAAAAGAAAAACGATTTCTTCGAGCATATCGACCTGAAATGACAGGCAATTCCGGGGGCTGGTTACCATTCACCCTGCGGGTTCATGGTAACGCGCGGGCGGGTATTGTATACCCCCCGCGTATCCGCAGCCTCGGGGAGATTGCTCCCTTTCGGCTGATCTCACCGCCGATGAGATTCCCGCCGCAGGCGGTCATCAGCGGTTCGTCCCCCCGCACGGTTTTTCCTCTCGCTCCATACGTCCCGCGCTGTTCCGCTGTGCGGAAGCGCGGGTTTCGGGCGGCAATCCAAAGGCTTGCTACGCCCTCAGCCTCGCTTCGCTCGGCGCTAAGAGCTCCCGGGCGGAAAAACCGCAAGGACCGTTTTCCTTCGGAAAACCCCGCCCGCGCGGCGAAGCCCCGCGATACGATTACAGTCGGGGGAGTGCCCCCGACGCCCCCTCCGCTGATATGCGGCTTGACTGTTATTAAGATACGTGAATGGTTACGGGGGCTGAAAAGCGCCCCCGGCCTTTTTATTTTTTTGGGTCTGGAAAAACCGGGGAAAATATGATATGATTACTATGTATAAGCACGATCATTTTATGGAAAGCGCCGAAAACGGGAAACAGAACACGCAGCAGAGGACGGCCCGGCCCGGCGCATCCTGTCATACGCATATCATTACCGCCCGCCGCCGCGGCGAGACCATACGAAAGAGGTGCAGCGATTATGCGCTCCCTGCGAACCAAGATCACCATGATGACCGTGTGCGTCATTATTATTGCCGTGATCCTCGTTACGGCCCTCAGCGTGTTTTTTATCCGCCGGAACGAACAGCGCGAGGCGGATCAGCTGCTGCTGCTGCTGTGCGAAACGGGGGAAAAAAACCTGGATTATTATTTCAACAGCGTGCAGAAGTCGGTGCGGAAGGTGGCCTCCTTCGTGGAAGCCGATTTGGAGGGGCTGGAGGACGAGCAGCTGCAGCGCCACATGGAGCGCGTGAGAAAATACTTCGATGAAATGGCCTCCAAGACCAACGGCGTGTTCACCTATTATTTCCGCGTGGACCCGGCGGTTTCCAGCGCCGTGAAGGGCTTCTGGTTCACGGATCTGACAGGGGAAGGGTTCGTGGAGCATGAACCGACGGACATCACCCTGTACGATACGTCGGACACATCGAAACTGGTCTGGTTCACGGTGCCCAAATACAACGGCACGCCCGTCTGGCTGCCGCCCTATATCACGGACAATCTGGATATGCGGGTGATCTCCTACAACGTGCCCATCTACTGGCGGGGCCGGTTCGTGGGCGTGGTGGGCATCGAGATCGACTATTCCACCATGGCCGAGCAGGTGGACGGCATCCGGCTGTACAACAACGGCTACGCCTTCCTGAGCGACGCGGAAGGGAATCTGTTCTATCACCCCTTCATCGACGTATCCCAGCTGACGGAGGAAACCAGGCCCGCTGTGCCCGACGGAGCGGTGGGCGAAAGCACCTTTTTGCGCTACCAGTTTGAGGGCGTGGACAAGATCGCGGCCTGGCTGCCGCTGAGCAACGGCATGCGGCTGAACATCGCGGTGCCGATGAGCGAAACGGAGGGCAACTGGCAGAACCTGATCGTGAATATCCTGATCATGGTCCTGGAGGTGCTGGCGGCGGCGAGCCTGTTTACCATGTTCTATTCCAAGCGCATCACCAAGCCCCTGGAGCAGCTGACCGAGGCGGCCCAACAGGTGGAGAAGGGCAATTACGACGTTGCCCTGAACTACGACAGGGACGATGAGGTGGGCAGGCTGACCAAAACCTTCAAGAACCTGAGCAGCCATATGAAGGCCAATATCTCCGATCTGAGCAAGCGGGTGTATGTGGACGCCCTCACCTCCGTTCGCAACAAGGGGGCCTATTCCACCTACCTGGAGGAAATGCAGAACCGTTTGGAGGCGGCGGGGGGCCAGATGGCCTTCGCCGTGGGCGTGTTCGACTGCGACGATCTGAAAGCCGTCAACGATAAATTCGGCCACGACAAGGGCGATATCTACCTGAAAACCGCCAGCCGCCTGATCTGCCGCGTGTTCCAGCACAGCCCCGTGTTCCGTATCGGCGGGGACGAGTTCTCCGTGATTTTGCAAAACGAGGATTTCCGGAACAGGGACGCCCTGGTGCGGGAGTTTGAAAAGGGAATGTCCGAGATCAACGCCTCCACCGGGAACCAATGGGAGCAGGTGTATGTGGCGATGGGGATCGCTGTGTATGACCCACGGAGCGACCATTTTGTGATCGACGTGGTTCGCCGGGCGGATAAGACCATGTATGAAAACAAGCGCGTGCGGAAAGCGGCGCGGAAAGCATGAACGGCATCAAAACACGGAGGCTGAACATGAACCGCATCAATCGGATTCTGAAAAGGAGCGCGGCGCTGCTGCTGACGCTGGCCATGGCGGCGGTTCTGCTGTCGCCCGCCTGCGCCGAAAACAGCAGAAAAATCGTCCGCGTGGGCTGGTACGAATCGCCTTTTAACACCATGGACGAGCTGGGCCGCCGTTCCGGCTACGCCTACGAGTACCAGCAAAAGGTGGCCGCCTATACCGGCTGGACCTATGAGTACGTGGAGGGAAGCTGGCCGGTGCTCCTGGAAATGCTGATGGACGGCAGGATCGACCTGATGAGCGACGTTTCCTATACGGAGGAACGGGCGGAGCATATGCTGTACGCTTCGCTGCCCATGGGCGCGGAGGAATATTATCTGTACGTCGCGTCCGATAACACCGAAATCACCTTGGACAATTACGCCGCCCTGAACGGAAAAAAGGTGGGCGTCAACAAGGGCAGCGTTCAGGCCGACTTCTTCCGCCAATGGGCTGAGGTCAACGGCGTTGAGGCGCAGCTGGTGGAAATGACGGGTACGGAGCCCGAGAATATGAACCTGCTCTACCGGGGCACCATCGACGCCTATATCGCGCTGGACGCTTATATGGAAACCAAGGACGCCCTGCCCCTGTTCAATATCGGCGCGTCCGACTTCTATTTCGCGGTGAGCAAAGACAGGCCCGAGCTGCTGCCGGAGCTGAACGCCGCCATGGACCGCATCCAGCAGGAGAGCCGCTATTACAACCAGCAGCTCTATAACAAATACCTTCGCACCACCGGCGCCAATCTTTACGCCACCGCCGAGGAAAAAGCCTGGATCGAAGGGCACGGCCCCATCCGGGTGGGCTATCAGGACAATTATTTGGCCTTCTGCGCCAAGGACGAAAAAACCGGCGAACTGACCGGCGCGCTGAAGGATTATCTGACCGTGGCTGCCGACTGCTTAGAGAACGTCCATCTGGAATTTACAGCCACGGCCTTCCCCACCGCCGCGGCGGCTATGGAGGCCATGAAAAAAGGCGAAATCGACTGCGTGTTCCCCGCCAACCTGACGGACTACGACGGGGAGGTGCAGGGCTATTTCATCTCCGCGCCCCTCATGCGTACGGATATGTCCGCCGTGATCCGGGAGGCGGATCAAAGAACCTTCTTCAAAAACGAGCGGACCGCCGTGGCCGTCAACGTGGGCAATCCCAACTACGACATGTTCCTGCTGGATCATTTTCCGGAATGGCGCTCCATTTATTTCAAGGACACCTCGGAATGCTTAAAGGCCGTGGCGGAGGGGCAGGCAGACTGCGTCCTCATCAGCAATTACCGCTATAACAACATCGCCGCCCTGTGCGAACAGTACAAGCTCACCACCCTGTCCACCGGCGTGGAAATGGACTACTGCTTCGCGGTGAACCGGAAAGACATTACGCTGTACTCCATTCTGAGCAGGGTCACGCGGGTGGTGCCCTCCTCTACGGTGAACGCGGCCCTGACCTACTATTTCACCGAAGACGCGAAACTGAGCCTGCTGGATCTGCTCAACCAGAACGCGGGGGTGGTCGTGGCCGCCGCCAGCGCGGTGGTGATGATCATCCTGTTCCTGATGTGGCGCGGCATGGACGCGAAAAAGAGGGCCAGCGCGGAACGCCGGCTGATCACCACCACGGAAACCGACGGGCTGACGGGCCTGTACAGCCGGAATTACTTCTATGAGTACGCCGAGCGCATGTACCGCGAGCATCCGGAAAAGCCCATGGACGCCATCGTCCTGAATATCGAGCGCTTCCATTCCCTGAACGCCCTGCACGGGCGGAGCTTCGGCGACCAGACCCTGCAGGTGCTGGGCAACGGCATTCAGTCCTTTCTGAAAGGCAGGGAAGGCATTGCCACCCGGGAGGAAGCGGATCATTTTACCATCTACTGTTCCCACCTGGAGGACTGCGGCGGGCTGCTGGAAAGCCTGCAGGGCGTTTTGGATACCCTGTCCCCCAACACCAGCATCCGGCTGCGCATGGGCGTGATGCCGTGGCAGAAGGATATGGAGCCTGCCCAGATGATCGAACAGGCGCAGGTCGCCTGCGGCCTGGCCCGGGGGGATTACAAGGGGCGGCTGGTGATATTCGACGAAAAGGTGCGGGAACAGGAGGCCTTTGAACGGCGGCTGCTGAACGACCTGCGCCGGGCGGTGGAAACCCCGGAATTTGAAGTGTATTATCAGCCCAAGTTCGATATCCAGGCCGAACCGCCGACACTCAAAAGCGCCGAAGCCCTGGTGCGCTGGCGGCATCCCGAATTGGGCATGATCCCGCCGGGGAGCTTCATTCCCCTGCTGGAGCGCAGCGGCCAGATCGGCGAGGTGGACAGGATCGTTTGGGCGCGGGCGGCCAGGCAGGTGGCGGACTGGAAGGGAAAATACGGAACCACCGTGCCGGTTTCCGTGAATCTGTCCCGGGTGGACGTGCTGGACCCCATGCTGGAAAACACCCTGGACGCGCTGCTCAAGGAAAACGGGCTGGCGTGCGGCGATTTGAAGCTGGAGGTCACGGAATCGGCCTGCGCCGAAAACACCTATCAGGTGATCGACGTGATCGAAAGGCTGCGGCGGAAGGGCTACGAAATCGAAATGGACGATTTCGGCAGCGGCTATTCCTCCCTGAACATGCTGTCCGCCATGCCAATCGACGTATTGAAGATGGACAGGGCGTTTGTATCCAATATCGAAAGCGAGGAAAAGGATTTGCAGCTGGTGCAGCTGATCCTCGGCATCGGCAGGAACCTGAAAATCCCCGTCATCGCCGAGGGCGTGGAAACGGAAGCGCAATTGCGGCTGCTGAAGCAATTGGGCTGCGCCCTGGTGCAGGGCTACTATTTCTCCAAGCCGCTGCCCGCGGCGGAGTTTGAAACCGCTTTCATTCAGAATACGAAAGCAAAGTAAAGAGGTGACCGGTGAATATCTGTTCAGCCGAGCATGGTTTATCCGCATTGTATGAATACAAGACTGTAGGGGCGGATATTATCCGCCCGAAATCGTTGAATATCACGAACGCAAGAAAAACAACAATCCCATGATGCGGCGTGCGGCGGGCGGATATTATCCGCCCCTACGGCATGACATCCTGCGAACCGCGATATATTAACGCGACTGAACAGCTGCAATGGTGAAACCCGTTTCGTCCGATTCCCGATGAAAAGGAGGCAGGCCCTATGCGTAGGATCCGGGTCTTGCTGTCGACGCTGCTTTTGACGGCGCTCTTGGTGTGCGCTCTCCCGGCCTTCGGGGAACAGAACGGGGACGCTTTAACGGTGGGCGTGCCCACGGACCGCTGCCCCGTCTTTTTTGTGGACGCGGACACGAACGAGATCGTGGGCATCGGCGTGGATTTGATGCGCGCCGCGGCGGAAAAGGCCGGGTATGCCGTCACGTTCAAGGCCATTGAGGAGGCTACCCTGAAGGACGCCCTGGATAATCCGGCTTACGACATGGTCATGCCCTTCGGCAGCTCCATTTCCAGCGCCTCCGGCCAGCCCAGCGCGGTGTCGGACAATCTCATGCAAACGCCCATGACTCTCGTCACCGAAGGCGGCAGGAAACAAATGCCCGCCCTGAATCAACTGCGGGTGGGCATGCTGCGCTCCATGGGCGGCGCGGCGGAAACGGTGCGTCAGCTGTACCCCGGCATTGAGATCAGCATGTACGAAACCATGGGCGAGTGCGTGGCGGCCCTCCGGGCTAATCAGGTGGACGCCCTGCTGCACAATTCCTATGTGTGGAGCTACGTGCTGCAAAAGCCCGCTTATTCCGACCTGACGGTGCAGCCCGCCGCCATGTTCTCCATGGACTTCCGGACGGGCACGCTGGATACGCCGGCGGGCCGGGCGATCCTGGAGCGGCTGAACGGCGGCATCGCCGCCCTGACTGACACTGCGCGGCAGGCCATCGTGCTGGATCACACCTCCCGGCGGCTGTACCGCTACGATTTTTCCGATTATCTGCATCAGTACGGCCTGATCCTGCTGCTGGGGGCGCTGCTTTTCGCGGCCTTGGCGATCATTACCGTGCAGCGCCGCCGGGTTTATCGCTTGAAGCAGGAAGAAAAGCTGCGCTGGCTTATGGATCACGACGAACTGACCGGCGCGCTGAGTCTGGACGGCTTCCGCAGTCACGTGGTGGAGCTGCTGACCGCGCACCCGGATATTCCCTATCTGCTCTCGTATGTGAATATCAAAAACTTCAAGTATATCAACGACAGCTTAGGCCGGGCCGCGGGAGACGAGCTGCTGCGCTTCTGGGTGGAGAAAACCCAGTCCGCCATGTCGGACGAGGAAGCCATAGGCCGCGTGGAGGCCGACCATTTCGCCGTGCTGCGCCACGCCGGGGGAAACGAAAAAATCCGCTGGGACGATTATGAGGTAATCAATTCCGTACGGAATTATTTCACCGACCGGGGCAAGGAAAACCGGGTGCAGATCTGCGGCGGCATCTACGCCCTCACGCCGGAGGATTACCGCCTGCCCGATGTGAACCGCATGCTGGATTACGCCCGTGTGGCGGAAAAAAGGGTGCGCGAAACCAAAACGGAAGGCTACGAATTTTATAACCCGGATCAGTGGGAACGGGGAAAACGGGTGGCCGAAGTGGTCAACCGCCTGCCCGCCGCCATCCGTTCCGGCGATATCCAGGTGTGGTATCAGCCCCAGGCCAACTGCGAAAAGGGCGAATTTGACGGCGCGGAGGCCCTGTGCCGCTGGAACCATCCCAAGCTCGGCTGGCTGCAGCCCGCCGAATTTATTCCCACCTTGGAGGAAGCCGGGCTGATTTTCGATCTGGACAGCTTCGTCTGGGAAAAGGTCTGCCAGGATCTGCGCCGGTGGAACGGCCAGGGCAAGCGCCGGTACGTTTCGGTGAACCTGTCCCGGCGCGATATCCGGCCCGACCGGGACATTCCCGGCCATTTCACCCGGCTGGTTCAGGCTTACGGCCTTTCTCCCAATCAGCTCCGCATTGAAATCACCGAAACCGCCTTCGCGGAAGACCCCGAGCTGCTCATCAGCACCACCATGAAGCTGCGGGAGGCGGGCTTTGAAGTGGAAATGGACGATTTCGGCAGCGGCTATTCCTCCCTGCACATGCTGAAAGAAGTGCCGGTGGACCGCATCAAGCTGGATCTGCATTTCCTCACCGGCACGGGGGACGCCGAGAAGGGCCGCGTCATCATCAGCTATATCATCCAAATGGTGCGCTCCCTGGGCATGCGTTTGATCGCCGAAGGCGTGGAAACCGCCGAACAGGCCCAATTCCTCCAAAGCCAGGGCTGCACCGAAATGCAGGGCTATTATTTCAGCAAGCCCCTGCCGGTAGCGGAATTTGAAGGGCTGGACGAAAAAATCAAAACGCCATAGAAAATGAAAGGGGGGCCTGCGCGGCCCCCTTTGTAGTTATCTGCCTTTCTTTGTGGCTCCGCTGGTGGCGTCCGTGCCGGTATTTCCGGCGCCGGAGGTTCCGTTTTCAGCGGGCTTGGCGGGCCTGCCGCCTTTTCCGTTTTGGGCCTGCGCGTTATTTTGGGTCTGGGCGTTGTTTTTCTGCTTCCGCTGGCCCTTGCCGTTGGTCTGGCCGTTCGTCTGCTGCTTCTGGGTTCCCTTGCCGCCGTGGGCGGAGAGCTTTTCGGTGTAGTATTGCAGCACCAGGTCGGCCTGCTCCTGGGTCAGCCTTCCGTCCGCCACGAAAGCGTCCAGCTCTTCCTTGAGAGCGTCCAGCTTCTTCGCGATTTTGGCGGATTTTTTCAGGGCTTTGTAGGCGTCAACCGCCGCTTTCGTGAGATCCTGATCCGCCACCGTTTGCACTTGGGCGGTTTCGGTAGTTCCGGCGGTTTCGGCGGGGTCTGCCGCGGGGGTCTGTTCGGCCAGCGCGCCGACGCACAGGGCCAGGGATAAGGCCAGGGACAGGATGATCGTCAGTTTCTTCATGGGTTTTCAACTCCTTTTCTGTTTCGCTGTGAAAGATATCTTTCCCTTGGGACAGGAACAGTATGGCACAGGAGGCTTAAAGAAAGCTGAAAGAATCCAAAATATTTCAATCGCTGAGGATTGAAGGGCAAGAGAGTGCGGAGCGCCGGAGGGGTTCGGACGGGGTTTACGCATGAATCACAAATTGGGATTTATTCAGGTAGGAAGTAGGAGGTAGGAGGTTTTATTTACTCGGTTCAATGAGCGAAAGCCAGGCTTTCATTCTCTGGAAAACACTATATAACCTCCTACCTCCTACTTCCTACCTCCTACCTCTGCAAATCTCAATTTGCAAATCATGCGTAACCCCCGGGGGCGGAAAGCGAATCTTGAAAATCCGGGCGGGGTATGATATACTGCCCACAGAACACATAAGGAGGCCAAGGCTATGGGACTGTTTGACGGATTGAAAACTATGTTCGATATCGTAAAGGGCGGTATCGAAGCATACAAGGCGACGGAGAAAATGGACGAGATCGCGGCGAAGATCCTGGCGGAATACAAGGACAGCCTGCGGGAGGAGGATTCCGCGCTGTACGCCGCCTACACGGCCATGAAGGAAAAGAAAGAAGCGGAAAAAGATCAGGACGCGGCCAACGCCATGATCGAGGAAGTGGAAAAGGCGGAGGTGGAATTCCTTTTGTCCGTTGCGGAGAATCCCGCCATTCCCGCCGAGCTGAAAGACGCCGTCAAGGCGGCCATTGAAAACTACATCAAGGCCAACAACGCGCCCATGGAAATGCTGGAAAAGCGTTTCATGCAGATGGCGAAAACCGACGAGGAAAAAGAATTCGTCCGGAAAATGATGGACGATGTAAAGAAGGAAGAATAAGCACACGCGCGGAAAAAGCCGCAAAGCAGGGAGCGTCGCCGCTCCCCGTTTTGGTTTTGAAACGAATTGGGGAGAGAAACATGAGAATATTGATCGTAAGACACGCCGAACCGGATTACGTTCATGATTCCCTCACGGAAAAGGGAAAGCGGGAAGCGCTGCTGCTGGGAGAGCGTTTATCGAAAATCCCGGCCAGCGCCTATTACGTTTCGCCCCTGGGCCGGGCCAGGGAAACGGCGGAATACACCCTGCGCCGCGTGGGAAAGCAGGCGGAAACGCTGCCCTGGCTGGCTGAATTCCGGGGATTTACGGTGCAGAACGGAAAAAAGCGCATCCCCTGGGATTACCCCACCGGGGCCTGGTACGATCACAAGGGGCTGTGGGATCGGGACGATTGGCTGAACGATCCCCTCACCCAGGGCGGCACGGTGGCGGAAATCTGGGAAGAAACCAAAACCGGCATGGACGCGCTGCTCAAAAACCACGGTTACGTCCGGCAGGGCGGCGTGTTTCTGTGCGATGAAAACAAAGACGACACGATCATGCTTTTCTGCCACTTCGGCATCGGCATGGCGATTTTAGCGTACCTTACGAACGCTTCCCCCCTGCCCCTGTGGCAGAATTTCCTGTGCCTGCCCAGCGCCGTCACCACCGTTGTGACCCAGGAGCGGAAAAAGGGCGAGGTGGAATTCCGCTGCGTGGGCTTGGGGGATATCAGCCACCTGCTCATGGGCCGTGAAAACGCTTCCCTGGCCGGGCTGTTTCCCGAATGCTATAACGGGGTGGACTCCACCGACCCCGCCGCCTGGCCCCGGCAGCCGGAAATCCCCTTGATCAGATAAACATGAGGTGATCGGAAAATGAAGAAGCTGAACGGAAAAGGGCCGGGCAGGCGATCCATGCGCAGGCTGATCCTGTACGCCATGTCCTTCTGCATCCTTCTTTTTCTGATCGTGGGGCTGGCGGGCCTCTATTTCCTGTCCAACAGCTACTACGCGGAATTTGCCGAAAACCAGAACGAGCTGCTGGAGAGCTATTACCATTATATTGATAAATGCATGGAGGACGCCACCCGCACCTCCCTGCGCATCATCGCCGATGAATCCGTGCAGCAAAGCCTGCGCGACATCATGACGTCCAGCGGCACGAAGCTGGCCCGGGCGAAGACCGATTTGCATGACGCGGTGGTGGCCTCCGTGTCGGAAGTGTCCAGCTACGGCTATATCCGCAGCGTGATCGTGTCGGACTGCCACGGGGCCATTTACAGCTTCGGCGGCATTCCGCAGAACGCCCGGCTCCAGGAATCCATTCAGCAATTGATCCAGCAGACGGACGATTCGGGCAAAGAAAAATAGTTCGCTCTGGACTGGGAGGGGCAGCCCTATCTGGTGCTGGGCCGCGCCATCCGCGAAACAAAGAATTTGAGCCTGAACCTGCTGGGTTATGAAATGATCCTGGTGCAGTTCGAGCGGCTGGCGCGCCAGGCGGAGCCTGCCGATTCCGCTTTTGCGGACAGCCTGGAAACCTATTTGGACGGAACGCGCTTCTATCGGGGGCCGCAGTGCCCGGAGGAAAGCGTGGGGCGGGACGTTGGGGCGCAGTGGAAGATCCTTTCCCTGAACGGCATGCGCTACTTCGTATCCTCGGCCAGCTTTCTGGACGACCGCCTCACCCTGGTCAGCTACGTGAATTATTCCCGCCTGACCAGCCTGCTGCAAAACGCCGGGCGAAACCTGCTGTTCCTCTTTCTGCTGCTGATCCTCTTTTCCGCGGCTTTCTTCCAGCTGGTCACCAAGCGCGTCTTTAGGCACCTGGAAATGCTGACGGAAGCGGTGAAAACCGCCCCCGCCGGGGACTTCCGCGTCACCCTTTCCCCGGACATTTTGCAGGCGGAGGATGAGGTGGGCATTTTAGCCAAGCAGTTCCAGCATTTGATGAACCAGATCGACGACCTCATTCACCGTGAATTGGAGGGGAAGCTGCAGGCCGCCCGGGCGCGGTGCCGCATGTTACAGGCCCAGATTCACCCGCACTTTTTATATAATACCCTGGAAACGATCTACGCTTTGAGCGAGCGAAGCGGGAACCGGGAGGTGAGCCGCATCACCATGAGCCTGTCCAGGCTGGTGCGCGCCTCCTTCCGGGATTCCATGTACGCCACCTTAGAGCAGGAAATTTCCCTGGTGCGGGAATACTTAGCCATTTACCGCATCCGCTTCGGGTCCCGGCTGTCGGCCAAGATTGATTACGACCCGGATGACGACGGCCTCCCCCTCCCCCGGATGACCTTGCAGCCCCTGGCTGAAAACTCCGTGCGCTACGGGCTGATGAAAAAGCTGGATCACGGGGTGATCCGCCTGCGCATCCGGCATACGGGAGGCCAACTCAAAATTTCCCTGTTTGACAACGGCGTCGGGTTTTCCCCCGAGCAGCTGGAAATCTACAATCATTTGCAGCCGGACGACGGCCTGAACATGCACGGCTACCGCAACGTGGTTTTCCGGCTGATTTATACCTACGGGGATCGGGCGTCCTACCGCCTGCGGAGCAGGGAAGGCCAATGGACCAATCTTTCATTGACCATTCCCGATCGGCTTCCCGACGCGTCTTTGCCGGAAGGAGAAGGAAACGATGTTCAGAGTGCTGCTCGTGGATGACGAACCGCTGATTTTGGAACATACCCGCCGCCTGCTGGAAATGGAAAAGCAGAATTATGTGATCGTGGGCACGGCCAGCAACGGCCTGGACGGCATTGAGCTGATCCGCACCCTGCACCCGGACGTGGCGATTTTGGACGTGATGATGCCCGGCGCTTCCGGCTTGGAAGTGATCGACGCGGTGCAGGACGAAAACTGCCGGTTCATCATCGTGTCCGGGTACCAGGAATTAGAGTACGTGCGCCACGCCCTGCGGGCGGGGGTGGTGGATTATCTGCTGAAACCCCTTTCCGCCTCGGAACTGAGCGCCGCCCTGTCCCGGCTGCTGGGCGGGGAAAAGGACGGCCCGGCGGATTACGCCGCCCGGTACGGCTCCGTGGTGGCTTCGGTGATCCGCAGCATCGAAGAACATTATATGGAATCGGATTATAACCTAAGCTGGCTGTGCGAAAACGAACTTTTCATGGATGAAACCTATATCAGCCGCCTGTTCAAGCAGAAGACGGAGGTGCGCTTCAATACCTGGCTCAACCGCCGCAGGCTGGAGGAAGCGGAAAATCTGCTGCGCTTCCAGCCGGACCTGACCATGGAAGCCATCGCGGAGCGCACCGGCTTTTCCACCGCCAAATACTTTATCGAGAGCTTCAAAAAGCAAAAGGGCGTTTCGCCCCTGCAATACAGAAAGACCCTGGAAACGGGAGAAGACAGAAATTCGGAATTTTAGGTTGGTTATTTGCATGGTCAAATTGGAAAGAAAAGTGTATGCTTTTACCATCCAAAGGTTCTCCTGTGAACCACAATCCGAAAAGACAAAGGGGAGGCAATTGTGATGAAAAAGCTGGTTGCACTGTTTCTGGTTCTGACCATGATGCTCGGCGGCGTGGCGCTGGCCGCGGAAGAACCGCTGCGCGTGGCCTGGTGGGGTTCCGAATCCTCCAACGCCCTGTATTTGGGCGAAGCCGATCTGTTCACCAAGGCCACCGGCATCGAATATGAAGCCGAATATCTGTCCTGGGACGACTACTGGCGCAAGATCAACACCCTGGCGGCCGCCAACGACCTGCCGGACACCCTGCGCATGGACTACGCCTACATTCTGAACTACGTGGAGAAGCACCAACTGATGGATCTGACGCCCCTGGTGGAAAGCGGCGCCATCGACCTTTCCAAGGTTCCGGACAGCGCCATCAGCGGCGGACGCTTCGGCGAGGGCCTGTACGGCATCAACGCCGGTTCCAACGGCCTGTGCATGGCCGTGAATGAAAAGCTGGTCAAAGACGCCGGCATGGAAGTGCCCTCCAACGAAATGACCTGGGAAGAATTTGAAGCCTGGGCCATCGAATTCCACGAAAAGACCGGCCTGTACGGCACGGACCTCTTCGGCCTGAAGGACTACAACGGCGTGTTCCGCATTTACGCCCGCGAACACGGCGAAGAGTTGTACAACAAAGCCCAGGACGGCGCGGGCTTCACCGCCGAAACCCTGGCCGCTTACTTCGCCTCCGTGAAGCGCCTGCAGGACGCGGGCGCGACCCAGAACATCGCCGACGCCGTCACCGATATCGGCAAGGAAAACTATCCCATGTCCAAGGGCACTGCCGCCACCATCTTCACCGTGACCGACAGCTACACCACTTACGCCGCCGTGCTGAAGGACAGCTTTGGCGCCGTGCCGCTGCGCATCCTGCCCGGTGCTGCCGCCAATAAGGCCATGTTCGTCAAGCCCTCCCAGTTCCTGAGCATTTCCGCCACCGCCGAGAAGGTGGAAGAAGCGGCGAAGTTCATCAACTACTGGGTCAACGATGAGGAAGCCAACCTGTTCATCGCGGGCCGCCGCGGCGTGCCGATCAATCCCGAAATCGCCACGTTGGTGGGCCAGTCCCTGAACGAGAACTCCATGATGGTGTTCGAGTATATGAACCTGATGGCGCAGTACGCCTCCGACCTGTATGCGCCCGATCCTCAGGCCCACGGCGAAATCGCCGACGAATACAACCGTCAGGTGCAGGCCGTCCTCTTTGGCGAAAGCACCCCGGAAGCCGCCGCCCAGGCCCTGGTTGACTACATCAACAAAGCGCTGAACCAATAAAACTCAGGGTGTCGAAAAAGAGTTTTCGACACCCTGCGAAGGAAATCGGAAACAGGATTCCGATTTCCTTCGATCCATCAATTTCTTGTAAAATGGCATTTTCGCAAGCGAAAACGCTCATTTTACGGCCAGAAATTGATATAGGAAGCAAATTTCATTTGCTCCTCGGCGACGTACACGCCGCCGCCTGCGGATTTGTTGATGAAGGGGCTGCGGTCCCTTCATACTTCCCCGGGGTTTAAGACAGTATGGGGGGATGGGAACAAATCCCATCCCCCTGATTTTTGCAGAGGAGTGACTTCTCATGACCGCGATCCCGGCGAACATGCGGAAATCGTACCGGCGGAAGCGGATGCGCAATAACGCGGCGGGCTACGCGTTTCTCGCGCCCTGGCTGATCGGGTTTATCGCCTTCACATCCGTTCCCATGCTGTATTCCCTGTACTTAGCCTTTACCAAGTACGATTCCTTAGGCGCGCCCCAGTGGATCGGCGCGGCCAACTTCGTGAACATGTTCCAGGACGGGGTGTTCTGGAAATCGGTGGGGATCACCTTCAAATATGTCTTCATCCTGGTGCCCCTGCGTCTGGCGGCGGCCCTGGGCGTGGCGCTGATCCTGACCACCAACCACAAGGGCATCGGGTTTTACCGCACGGTCTACTATATCCCCTCTCTGCTGGGCGGTTCGGTGGCTATCGCCATCATCTGGTCCCGCCTGTGGGGTTCGGACGGGGCGATCAACGGCCTCATCAGCGTGATTTCGGGGTCGCCCTACGCCTACAGCTGGATCGGCAATCCGGGCACCGCCCTGTATTCCCTGATCCTGCTGGGCTGCTGGCATTTCGGCTCCTCCATGCTGATTTTCGTTTCCGGCATCAAGCAAATTCCGGTGAGCTATTACGAAGCCGCCCTGCTGGACGGCGCGGGGGCGTGGCAGCGTTTCCGCTACGTCACCTTCCCGGCCCTTACGCCGGTGATTTTCTTCAATCTGGTCATGGGCATCATCAACGCCTTCAAGGCGTTTTCCGAAGCGCTGATTATCACCAACGGCGGCCCCATGGATTCCACCATGCTGTTCGCGCTGTATATCTATAAGCAGAGCTTCTCATATTTTAAGATGGGCTACGCCTGCGCCCTGTCCTGGGTGCTGCTGATCATCATCGGCGTCTTTTCGGCGTTCGTGTTCAGAAGCTCCAACTACTGGGTGTACTACGAGGCGTAAAGGAGGGAGCGCATGCAGTACGCGGTTCGGCACAAAACGGCAAAAGCCCTGGGGTTCCATATCCCCGCGCTGCTTTTGAGCGTCGTAATGATCTATCCTCTGGTCTGGATGATCGCCAGCTCCTTAAAGCCCAATGAAGAAGTGTTCACCACCGTCACCAGCCTGATCCCTTCCCGGGTCGTGTGGGAAAACTATGTGACGGGCTGGCAGTCCACCGGTCGGTATACCTATGCCGACTATTTCACCAATTCCTTCACCATCGCCCTGTGGAGTACGGTGGGCGGGGTGGTTTCCTCGTCCCTGGTGGCCTACGCCTTCGCTCGCATTCCCTTCGCGGGGAAGAAAATGTGGTTCGCCATCCTCATGGGCACCATGCTGCTGCCCGTGCAGGTGCTGTTGATTCCCCAGTACATCATGTTCAAGGGCTTCGGCTGGATCAACACGTACCTGCCCATCATCGTTCCCCAGTTCTGCGGCGTGCCGTTCTTCATTTTCCTGAATTTACAGTTCATGCGGGGCATTCCCAAGGAATTGGACGAGGCGGCGGAGATCGACGGCTGCGGCTGGCTCTATAAATACCTGCGGATCATGCTGCCCCTGTCCGTTCCCTCCCTGATCACCTCCGGCATCTTCGGCTTCTACTGGAGCTGGCAGGAATTTTTACAGCCCTTGATCTATATCAGCAAGCCCCGCCTGTATCCCGTTTCCATCGCCCTGAAAATGTTCTCCGACCCCAACACGCAAACCAACTGGTCCGGCCTGTTCGCCATGACCACCCTGTCCATCATCCCCGTGGTGATCGTGTTCATGGTGTTCCAGCGGTATCTTGTGGAGGGCGTGGCGACCACGGGGCTGAAAGGATGATCTGAATAACAGGACAAAACAGGGAGCGTCGCCGCTCCCCGTTTTGTTTTTGGGATATTACAGCACCGCTTCGCCGTTCACATAGAGGGCGTATCCGTTGCTGATCACGTTTTCCAGGTTTCCTTCAAAGCTGGTGATATACGTATCACCGGTCAGGGTCCAGGTGCTGGTTTCGTCTAAGGTCACGTTCACCGTGCCCACTTCCGTGGAAACCACGGTCCCCTTGGCGCTGGTGATTGCCCCGCTGACGGTGCCCGCAAAGGAGCTGCCCTCCGTCAGGTTCAGGTTCAGGGTGGAATCGCTGCCCACCAGCAGGGTGCCGGTCAGCTGCTGTTTGCTGGCGTTCAGGGTGGCGATGTTGGAAGCGCCGCTCCAGCCGTCGTCGCACACGCTGAGCAGCACGTCGCTGCCCTCGTTCGCAAGTGCCACCCCGGACAGGGTGATCACGGCGTTGGTGTTGGTCACGTGGAACATGTGCCCGCTCAGACTGGTCAGGCTGCCGCCCATCATGGTGAAGGCGGACGTGCCGCTGTCGGCGTCGCCGCTCATGGACTGGTAGATCATGATGGTGTCCAGGAAGGTGGCGTTGCCGTTCATGGAGGTATTATTGGCGGTCAGGTCGCAGTCGATCAGGGTAATGGTATTCTTGCCCTCGATGCACACGCCCTCGGACAGGTTGCTCACCAGGGTGGCGTTGCTCACGGTAATGTCCGCCGTGGAATAGATGGCGGGAGAGCCGAGGCCGTTGGAGGTATAGGCGCCGCCGTCCACCACCACGGTGCCGCCGCCCCGGTCAGTGCGGATGGCCGCGGAGGACCGACCGCTGGTTTCCACCGTCAGGTTGCTGGCATAGGTGACGCCGCCGCCGGTGGTCATGATGCCGCCGGAGCCGTCGCCGGTGGTGACGATGGTGGAATCGGAAATGATGACTGTGGTGCCATCCCCCGCCGCGCCGTTCCTGCCGCCGTTGCCGCCGTAGGAGAATACGCCGTTGGCCCCGCTGGCGGAGGAAGTAATGGTCGCGCCTGTGATGGTGGCGGTGGAACCGCCCATGACCAGCAGCGCCGCGTTCAGGCCGTAGAAGTTGCAGTTATCGCCGCCGTTGGAATCGCCGGTCTTGGCAACAGTGATGTAGGAGAGGGAAACTTCGTCCTCCGTGTTCACGATCAGGGCGCTTTCATCCACGGTTTCGGAAGCGTAGGCTTCGCCGGAGACGTCAGCCGCGGTCGTGATCTCGGAGGCCGCCGTGTACTCGAAGGAGGAAGACTGGTCCCCGGGAGGGGTGCCGCCGCCAAAACCGCCGCCATTGCCGTCGGGGGGCGTACCGCCGGGGCCGCCGCTGCCGCCGCCAAAGCCATCCGGGGGCGTGCCGTCGGGGGGCGTACCCATTTCACCGCTGGGCGGATTGCCGCCGGGGCCGCCGGTGGGGGGATTTCCTTCCGCAAATACCGCTGTTGTGGATACTATCATCATCAATGCAATCAGCAAAGCAAGCATCTTTTTCATGGTCAAAACCTCCTTTGTTTTCCGTCATTCGGTTTCCCGCCTGACAGAGAAAAGTTTATCAGGGAATGCTTAAAGAAAACTTAAACGGCAAAAAAAATTTGTGAAAGCCGAAAAAACTCAAATTGCCTATTGACATAGTAGGTTTATTATGCTATCATGCAGATACTTCATCCGAAAGGAGGCGCGAGGGATGTCCGAAACCAGGATTTGCAAGCAGCAGACCATCATGTGCTGTCGAATGCTTTTCTCCCGGGCAGGTTCCGTGGCAGGGGCGTTCGGCTGTTTACCCACGCGCCTTTGGATGAGGGAATGAAAACAATTCTCCTTCTTCTTTCTGCCATGTGCCCGGGAGCTTGAAAAACAGCCCCCGGTTTTTTATTGCCGGGGAACAGCACAGCGACAAAAATGAAAAGGAGAGTACGATCATGAGTAACTACAAATTTGAAACCCTGCAGCTTCACGTAGGCCAGGAACAGGCAGACCCCGCCACCGACGCCCGTGCGGTGCCCATTTATCAGACCACCTCTTATGTGTTCCACAACAGTCAGCACGCCGCCGACCGTTTCGGCCTGGCGGACGCGGGCAACATTTATGGCAGGCTCACGAACTCCACCCAGGAGGTGCTGGAAAAGCGGCTGGCGGCCCTGGAGGGCGGCAGCGCGGCCCTGGCCGTGGCCTCCGGCGCGGCAGCCATTACCTACACCATCGAAGCGCTGGCAGCCAATGGCGGGCACATCGTGGCCCAGAAGACCATCTATGGCGGCAGCTTTAACCTGCTTTCCCATACCCTGCCCCAGTACGGCGTGACCACCACCTTTGTGGACGCGCATAATCTCAAAGAAGTGGAAAGCGCCATTCAGGACAACACCCGAGCCATTTACCTGGAAACCTTGGGCAACCCCAACAGCGACATCCCGGACATCGATGCCATCGCGGAAATCGCCCATAAGCACGGCCTCCCCCTGGTGATCGACAACACTTTCGGCACCCCCTACCTGATTCGCCCCATCGAACACGGCGCGGACATCGTGGTACATTCCGCCACCAAGTTCCTGGGCGGCCACGGCACCACCCTGGGCGGCATTATCGTGGAATCCGGGAAGTTTGACTGGAAAGCCAGCGGCAAATATCCCAACATCGCCGCGCCCAACCCCAGCTATCACGGCGTTTCCTTCTATGACGTGGTGGGTCCGGCGGCGTTCGTCACCTACATTCGCGCCATCCTGCTTCGGGACACCGGCGCGTCCATTTCGCCCTTCAATGCTTTCCTGCTTTTGCAGGGTGTGGAAACACTGTCCCTGCGCCTGGATCGGCACGCCGAAAACACCAAAAAAGTGGTGGAATACCTGAAAAATCATCCCCTGGTGGAAAAGGTGAACCATCCCTCCCTGCCGGACCATCCCGACCACGCGCTGTATGAACGGTATTTCCCCAAGGGCGGCGCGTCCATCTTCACCTTTGAAATCAAGGGCGGTCAGAAGGAAGCCTGGGCTTTCATCGACAATCTGAAAATCTTCTCCCTGCTGGCCAACGTGGCGGACGTGAAGAGCCTGGTCATCCACCCCGCTTCCACCACCCATTCCCAGCTCAGTGAAGAGGAATTATTGGATCAGGGCATACGCCCCAACACCATCCGCCTGTCCATCGGCACAGAGCATATTGACGACATCATTGCCGATTTGGAAAACGGGTTTGCGGCTATCCGGGGATAAAGAAAGACAGATACATCGAGGCCGGGGAATGTGGATTCAATTCCCTGGCTTTTTTGTGCTATTCTCCGCCCCCGCAGGCGCGGCCTTTGTCCGATTCCATCCCGCCCCGCGTGTACCGGGCACGAAATTCCATGTTGATTTCCCGCAGCTCTCTGCGCCCCTCAATGTAGTCCTGGTACATGTTAATCAAGCCCGGACTGCATCCGTCGCACAGGCCGTCGATGTTGCCGATGGATTCGGCAACGATTTGTTCGCGTTCCTCCCGGGTCGTATCGGCAATCAAGATGCTTTTCATCACCAGTGCAATTCCTTTCCCGCATAATCCAGATACAGGGGTCTTTCCGATACCGCATAGCTTCCATCCAGAACAGTTTTTAAAATACCGGCGGCGGATTCCGCCGGCGTTATTTTGGCGGTTGTGTCCAGATGGCCGCGCATATAGGTGGATACATGTCCCGGATGGATTTGGTAAACCCGTCCCCCCTCCAGCCGGAAAGCATTATGGATCAGCGCTCCCTGCATATTGTTCGCGGCCTTTGACATGCAGTAGCCAAACCAGCCCGTCCGTTCACAATCCTGAATGCTTCCCGCTTCGGAGGAAATGTTCACGATGGTCTTCTCCGCGCCAAGGCGCAAAAGCGGAAGCATGGCCGCCGTTACGCGAAGCGTCCCCAGCGCGTTGACATTGATCACCCGCTGCATCATTTCAAAATCAAGCGGTTCATCCGGCCCGGCTTCCATCTCGCCTAAGATCCCGGCATTGTTGATGAGCAAATCCAGCTTCGGAACGATCCTTCCCACGCTGTCCCGCGTCCGCTTCACGCTCTCATCGCTGCCGATATCCAGGCGAAGCAGGTGAACGCTTCCGGGATGCTCCTCCTCCAATTCCCCGGGCAGATCCCGGAGACAGCACGCGATCGTATGGTACCCTCTTTTCAGCAATTCCCGGGCCAAATGCAGGCCCAACCCATGATCGCATCCGGTGACCATTGCGTATTTCATTCTCTGGTTCCTCTTTTCTTTCGCGGCAGCGCCTTCATTTTGCTTTTCTCCGTTCCCGTTATTAATTGAAACGTTTTTTTATCCAAAATTATTTTTATTTTTGATATTGACAAATCAAAAAGGCTGTGCTATATTCATATCGAAATTAAAACGTTTTAATTATTTTGCCAAGTGCGTTTTAATGATTTTTAGGAGGATGATTCCCGTGACGTCACCGAACCCCATGACGCGCCAAGCCCTTTCAAAGAGCGCTGACAGCAGGAAAAAGCTGATCGTGCTGGGGCTGTGCGCCGCGCTGATCCTGATCCTGTTCGTTCCCATTTTTCCCTGGTTTCAGGTGGTGGATCAGGATGCGCTGTACGGCGCGATGGGATTGAAGGCTTCGGTCGTCAAAAAGCTGACGCCGGATCATTCGGTGCTGACGTTTCTTTCCTTTGTGGAAACGAGCAAACAGGGCGTATTGGGTTTCTGGGCCTTCCTGCTGCTCATCGTTTCCGCCGCGGCCATCGCCCTTTGCCTGCTTTCCGTTTTCACGTATGTCCGCCGCCGCCGCGTACCGGAAGGAAAGGGTATGCTCCGCGTGTATTCGTTTTTCCAGAAAGGCATGCTGCTCTCCTTCCTTTCCGCGGCCGGAACCATGGGGCTGATCCTGTTCGCCAATGGGCATTACGGCTTGCGGGGCTTCATGCCCGGGTTCGCGCCGATCCTGACGCTGGCGGTCAGCCTGGTTGGGTACGGAATCAGCAAGCGCCTGGAAAAGACGGAAAGGATCGTCTGCCGGGAACACGGCTTCGTGGAAGAGTTTCGACGCAACTGGGTGCTTTTCCTTTTTCTGGTTCCCTGTTTTGTTTTCTTCCTCATCAACAATTATCTGCCCATGGCCGGCGTGTATTTCGCCTTTACCCAGTTCAATTTCCGGGATCATCTGTTTGCCAGCCCCTTCGTGGGGTTCAAGAATTTTGAGTTCCTGGTGCGGTCCGAGATCCTGCACCTGACGCAGAACACCATCCTCTACAACATCGTGTTCATCGTGGTGGGCAACGTGCTGCAGATCTTCTTCGCCATCCTCATCAGCCACGTGACCAACAAACGGCTGCGCAAGATTTCCCAGACCATGATTTTCATGCCCTACTTCGTTTCCTACGTGATTTTGCGGGTGCTGGTATTCAACATGTTTGAATACGAGGTGGGCCTGGTGAACAACTTCGTCACCTCCCTGGGCATGCAGCGTATCGACTTCTACAACACGCCCGGCTACTGGCCCTGGCTGATCACCCTGTTCTACCTGTGGAAGAACATCGGCTACGGCATGGTGGTATACCTGGCTACCATCACCGGCATCAGCACGGAATACTATGAAGCGGCGCAGATCGACGGCGCGAACATCTACCAGCAAATTCGGTATATCACCATCCCGCTTTTGAAACCCACGTTCATCATCCTGCTGCTCTACGCCTTAGGCGGCATCATGAAGGGACAGTTTGAACTGTTCTACCAATTGGTGGGCAACAACGGCACCCTGTTCAATGTGACGGACATTTTCGACACCTACGTTTACCGCATCACCACCACCCAGCCCCTGAGCATGGGCCTTGGCACCGCGGCGGGCCTGTTCCAGTCCCTGTTCGGCCTCCTGGTGATCATCATTACCAACATGTGCATCAAGCATAAGAACCCGGAATACGCGCTGTTCTGAGCGGAAAGGAGAGGATCGCATGAAAATCAAGGATCGTTCCACCATCCCGTTTCATATTGTGAAAGGCGTATTGCTCACCCTGCTGTCCATCATCTGCGTGCTGCCCTTTATCGTGATCATCTCCGGTTCGCTGACGGATAACTATACCATCCTCAAGGAAGGCTTCAGCCTGTTCCCCCGGAACACCACCATCGAAGCATACCGCACCATTTTCCGCTCTCCCGAGGGCATCATCCAGGCCTACAAAATGAATTTCTATTACACCTTCATGGGCACCGCCCTGGGCCTGCTGGTGATCACCCTGACCGCCTACGTGATTTCCCGCAAGGATTTCAAATACCGCAACACTGTTTCCTTCCTCATCTATTTCACCACCATCTTCGGCGGCGGCATGATCCCCTGGTACATGATGTACGCAAACGTTTTGAACCTGCGCGGCTCCACCCTGGCGATTTGGTTCCCGGCGCTGATGTCGCCCTTCCTGGTGATCCTGATGCGCACGTTCATCACCGGGTCGGTGCCGGACGCGGTGGTGGAATCGGCCAAGATCGACGGCGCGGGGCACTGGACCATCTTCTGGAAGATCGTGCTGCCGGTGTTGGGGCCGGGGCTTGCCACGGTTGGCCTGTTCCAGGCGCTGGGGTATTGGAACGACTGGTACCGCGCTTCCATGTTCTCCACCTCCAGCGAGACCTGGTCCCTGCAATTCTACCTCTACGACATGGTGAACTCCACCATGGCCATGCGCCAGATGGCCCAGAACGTGAGCCTGAATACCGCCGACCTGCCCACCCAAACGGTGAAGCTGGCTATGGCCGTGGTGGCTACCGGCCCGGTGCTGCTGTTCTATCCCTTCGTGCAAAGGTACTTCGTCAGCGGCATCACCATTGGGGCGGTCAAAGGATAATTTGATTTGATGGCAGCATTGCCTTCAAGATAAAAAACTAACAACAAAAAAAGGAGGATTCCCATGAAGAACCTGAAAACTCTGCTGAGCGCCCTGTTGGCGCTGATCCTGTGCCTGACCATGGTTCCCGCCGGTTTTGCCGCGGACGACATGAGCCAGGAAGCCAACCTGGTTTTCTACGTGATGGGCGACGCGCCCAAGGATGAACAGGTCGTAGAAGACGCCATCAACGCGATCCTGAAGGAAAAATTCAACGCCACCATCGACTTCCAGTTCTCCACCTGGACGGATTTCAGCCTGAAATACAACACCCAGCTGACGTCCGGCGGCGCGGACCTGATCTACATCGCCAACTGGCTGAACTACGGCCTGCTGGCCCGCGCCGGCGCTTTCCTGGAGCTGGACGGCCTGCTGGACGCATATGCTCCCGAGCTGCGCGCCTTGGCCGGTGAAGACATGCTGAACATGTGCCGCGTGGAAGGCGAGCTGTACGCCGTGCCCGCCCTGTGGCCCGAATACGTGCCCCTGGGCATCAAGTACCGCGAAGACCTGCGCGCTAAGTACGATCTGCCCTATCCCAACAGCCTGGAAAACATGGAAGCCTATTTCTCCGGCGTAAAGGCCAACGAACCCGATCAGGCCATCCTGCGCTGCACCACCAGCGAAAGCGCCAGCTCCCTGAGCGTGGCCTTTGACGCGGCCAACGTGCTGAATATCAAGTACGCCTGGACCAACGCCAACGGCTTCCCCTACGGCCTGACCTCCAACTACGATACCCCCGATCAGGTGTACGATTACTGGTTCTCCGATGATTTCGTGGAAGACATGAAGCTGCTGAAAAAGTGGGCCGACCTGGGCTTCTGGTCCAAGAGCGCGCTTTCCGACACCAACGACAGCGAAGCCTACAACAACGGCCTGTGCATCGCCGAAGTGGCCGGTATGAACCCCAACAAGCAGATTTCTTCCGCCACCACCTTCGCCAAGGAGCATCCCGATTGGGAAAGCGCCTATATCACCTACGGCGAAGTGACCGGCGTCCTCTTCCCGGGCCATGCTACCCAGAACGGCACCGCCATCGTGCGCGGCACCAAGTATCCCGAACGCTGCGCCATGGTGCTGAACTTCCTCATGACCGACGAAGAGATGAACGATCTGGTGCAGTACGGCATCAAGGGCGTGCATTACGACGTGGTGGACGGCGTGTACCAGAACCTGAACGAAGATTTCAAATATGAAAACTTCAACACCTGGAACCTGCGCGTCAACGATTATAAGCTGCCCCAGGAATCCGACGTGGCCCTGCAGGCGATGTTCGATTATTACAACGAGATCGCCCAGCAGACCAAGTTCCCCAACGTGAACATCTACGGCGGCTTCACCGAGGATTACACCGATTACGAATTCGAGCGCACCGCGGTTTCCAACGTGATGCGGCAGTATCTGGCTCCCATCCAGGCCGGTCTGGTGGAGGATGTGGAAGCGGCTGTGGCCGAATTCCGCCAGAAGGTGACCGACGCCGGGCTGCAGGCCTGCCGCGACGGGTTCACCGAGCAGTGGCTGGCTTACTGTGAAGAATACGGCTACCAATAAGAAACAAAGCATGTTATAATATCCTGCAATGCTTTCTGCCGGAGGGCTTGCCCTCCGGCAGGAGCTTCATCGGGGGTAGGACATGAAAAAGAATGTGAGCCGCAGCCGGGTCAACGGCTTTTTGAATACGGACGGGCGCAGGATCGTAAACGCCGCGGGGGAAGAAATTCTGCTCATGGGCTGGGGCCTTGGCAACTGGCTGCTGTGCGAAGGCTATATGTGGCTGGCCCACGACCTTCCCCGCTTCGACCGGCCTCGCCGCATCGAAAGCGTGATCGAGGAGCTGGCGGGCAAAAGCTACGCGGAAAAATTCTGGAAGCGTTTCCGGGCCAGCTATATTACGGAAAGCGATATCCAGCTCATGGCGGACATGGGCTACAATTCCGTCCGCATTCCCATCAACGCCCGGCTGTTTTTGAAGGAAGGGCCGGGGATCAGCTTCGTGGAGGAAGGCTTCCAGTGCCTGGATCAGGTGCTTTCCTGGTGCGAACAGTATAAGCTGTACGCCTTCATTGATCTCCACGGCGCGCCCGGCGGCCAGACGGGAGCAAATATCGACGATTCGGTGGACGACGTGTGCCGCCTGCTCATGGATGGCGACCAGTTTGAAAAGGGCCTGTGTCTGTGGGAGGAAATCGCCCGGCGGTATAAGGACAAATGGATCGTGGGCGGCTACGATCTGCTCAACGAACCCGTGCGCCCCGTGCGCTTCCCGGGAGACGCCAATCTGGAGCAGTATGTGCCCCGGCTGGTGGATTTTTACGAAAAGTGCATTGCCCGTATCCGGGCCATTGATAAAAAGCACATCGTCACCCTGGAGGGCCACCATTGGGCCACGGAAACCGCGATCTTTACCCACGTATACGACCCCAAAATGGTGATTCATTTCCACCGCTACGGCTGCGCGCCGGACATCACGGCCTTTCAGCCCTGGCTGGAGCTGTCCGAAAAGCTGAACGCGCCCCTGTGGTTAGGCGAAACGGGGGAAAACACCATGGAATGGTTCTCCGCCATGATGCCCCTGGCGGCCAGCCTGGACATCGGCGTGAATATGTGGCCCTGGAAAAAGATGAACTGCCGGAATTCCCCCTGCTCGGTGATCCCGCCCATGGAATGGCAGCTGATTCTGGATTATGCCCGCAGCGGCGCGCATCCCGGCTACGAAAAAGCGCAGAAGATTTTGGACGAGTACCTGAAAAACATGCAGGTGCAGAACTGTCTCATCAACGAAAACTTAGCGGCCAACGTGTTCCGCCTGCCGGGGTGCGTGATCGCGGGCACGGATTTTGACGAGCTGCCGGGCTTTGGGGCCTCCTACTGGCATAAGGAAAACGCGCCCTCCGCCGTGGCTTACCGGCAAAACACCGGCATGCTGCTCCATTGCCGCTATCCCGACCGGGAAAAGCGCTTCCCCTTCGACGGGGAATGGGCGCGCTATGTACTCCGGCTCCGGGCGGGGGAATACGCCTGCTATTCCCTGTACGACGTGACGGTGCTGTCCAAGTTAGAGGTGGCCTGCTACGCCCCGGAACCCGCCGCCCTGGAAATCTGTCAGGACGGACAAGTTTTGGGCGTCTTTGACCTGAGCCAGACGAAACACAGGCAGATTCTGTCCAGCATGCATTTAAACAACGGGGATGCCTGCGTGCTGCGCCTGAAAGCCCTTCGCGGCACGGTGGATATCGAAGCCCTGATCACGGAAACGGACACATAATGCCATCTCCCGGCAGGAAAGGCGGAACAAAGGCATGAGCAAGATCACGATCAAAGACGTGGCCCGGGAAGCGGGAGTATCCATCGCCACCGTTTCCAACGCGCTGAACGGGTCCGATGTGGTGCAGCCCAAAACCCGGGAACATGTACTGGAAGTGGCCCGGCGGCTCAACTACATTCCCAACGCCAGCGGCAGGCAGCTGCGCGCCGCCCAGTCCCACACCGTGGGGCTGTTCGTCACCTCCATGACGGGCAGCTATTACGGCGATATGGCGGATTCCATTCACTACCTGTGCCAAAAATACGGGTACGCGCTGCACGTTTTTATCGTGGATGAGGATAAACCGCTTTTATCCACCCTGCAAAGCCAGAGCATCGACGGGGCCATCATCCTGTTCGGCATGCTCAGCGAGGACGAAAAAAAGCAGCTGCTCAAATCCGGTCTGCCCACCGTGTTCATGGATCAGGAGGTGGCGGCGGGCAGCATTTCCAGCGTGATCTACGAATCCTTCGCCTGCGGCCGGATGGCGGCGGAATATCTTTTGGGCCTGGGACACAGGGATTTGATGCACATTTTCGGCATGCCGTATAACTATGACAGCATCCAGCGCCAGGCGGGCTTTGAAGCGGCGCTCCGGGAAGCGGGGGTCACGCTCCGCCCGGAAAACACCCTGAGCGGTCGGTTCGAGCGGGCGGCGGCGTACCGTTCCATGCACCGGTATTTGAAGGAAGGCAACCGGCTGCCCGACGCCGTGTTCGCCGCCAACGATTTAAGCGCCATCGGCTGCATGGAAGCGCTGAAGGAATACGGCATTCGCGTGCCGGAGGATATCAGTATCATGGGCTGCGACGACCACCTGCTCAGCTCCTATATGACGCCGGGACTGACCACCGTCCGCACCCACATGGAGCAATTGGGCGTGGAAGCGGCCAAGGAGATTTTTCGCCTGATCGGCGGGGGACAGGGGCAGATCATTCGCCTGCCGGGGGATATCGTCGTGCGCCATTCCTGCGCGATCCGGCGGAATGGGGAGAAGAAGGAGAATCGGCCATGAAACAATTCACCACCCTGTACAGGCGAGGGGAAAAAGCGTTTGCCCAAAAGGAATGCCTTGCAGCGGAAAACAGGCGCGGCCAGGAAAAGGATCTGGTCAATCTGTACCCGGAAATCCTGTACCAGCGCATCGAAGGCTTTGGCGGCGCGTTTACGGACGCCGCGGGATATGTTTATTCCCTGATGCCGGAAAACCTGCGGCGGCAGCTGATCCGCGATTATTTTTCCGGGGAGGGGCTTCAATATACCTGGGGCCGCACATCCATCGACAGCTGCGATTTTTCCACGGAAACCTACGAATCGGACAGCGACCCGGCGGATACGGCCCTGAAGCGTTTCGATGTTTCCCGTGCCGCTCGGTACGTGCTGCCCCTCCTTATGGACGCCCAGAAAGAAGCGGGCGCGCCCATCCGGCTCATGTTCACCCCCTGGTCCCCGGCGGCGTGGATGAAAACCAACGGCTCCCGGCTTCACGGCGGGCAGTTGAAACCGGAGCATTATGACAGGTGGGCCGCCTATATCTGCCGTTACTTACAGGAGTTTTCCCGCTTGGGGGCGCATCCCGCCTTCCTGTCCTCCCAGAATGAACCCAAGGCGAGCCAGACCTGGGATTCCTGCCTCTTTTCCGAGGAGGAGGAGCGCGTGTTCGTGCGGGATCATCTGTACCCGGCGCTGGTTCGGAACGACCTGGAGCAGGTGCAGCTTCTGATTTGGGATCATAACAAGGAACGGGCCTTTGACAGAGCTTTGCATATCTTAGGCGACCCGGAAACAGAAAAGAAGGTTGCCGGTATCGCGGTGCATTGGTACAGCGGCGATCATTTTGAAGCGCTGCAAATGATCCGCGATAAGTTCCCGGAGAAAGCCATCGTGTTTTCCGAAGCCTGCGTGGAATACAGCATCCATCCCGGCCAGAATCAATTGCGCAACGCGCGGATGTATGCCCATGAAATCATCGGCGACCTGAACCATGGCATGAGCCTGTTCCTGGACTGGAACCTGCTTTTGGATGAACAGGGCGGCCCCAACCACGTGGGCAATTTCTGCGACGCGCCGGTGATGTACGATACGAAAACCGGGGAACTGCGGAAAAACCTGTCCTTTGACTACATCGGCCATTTCAGCCGTTTCATTCGGCCCGGCGCGCGGCGCGTGGGCGTGAGCCGCTTTGGCGATTGTATCGAAGTGACCGCCGCGCAAAACCCCGACGGCTCGGTCTGCGCCGTGGTGCTGAATCCCGCCGCCGAAACGCTGTCTTTTTCCCTGCGTATGAAGGACCGGGTGTGGCCCGTGGTCCTGGAAGGGGACAGCATCAGCACGTTTGTATTCTCTTCCGATGAAATCAAATAAGTCAGTTTATCAAGGAGGCTGCTTATTATGATCCCTTCGATCGGCCATCTGCCCATGAATTCGCTGCTGACAGGGCAGGCGGAACTTAAACAGCACATCGTGTATTCCGAAAATGGACAAACCTTGACCCTGGCGCTGCCCTGGGCGCATCGGGACCGGCGCGGGCCTGTGGAACCCACCCCCCTGATCGTTTTTGTACAGGGCAGCGGCTGGACCACGCCCAATCTGGATTATGAACTGCCCATGCTGTCCCGTTTCGCGGAGGAAGGGATCGCCGTCGCCACCGTGTGCCACCGCAGCACGGTGGATGGCTATGCCTTCCCGGCTTATTTGCAGGATGTGAAATGCGCCATTCGTTTTCTGCGGGCACACGCGGAGGAATACAACATCAAGAAAGAAAAAGTGGCCGCGTTCGGCACTTCCTCGGGCGGCAATACGGTATGCCTGCTGGGCCTGACGGGCGACGACCCCCGCTACCGCACAGCGGAATTACCGGAAGAAAGCGACGCCGTTTGCGCCGTGGTATCCTGCTTCGGCCCCATGGAGCTGGTGACGCTGTTTAAGCAAAGGCTGGAAAAGGACAAGGCAAATGCGGAGGAACGCTTAAACAGGATGCTGGGGCCGGACAAAGGGGAATGGCCCGAAAAGCTCAGGCAGTTCAGCCCCGCCCTGCAGGTTGAACCCGGCAAAGCGTACCCCTCCTTCCTGCTGTTCCACGGTTCCGGGGATCCGGTGGTCCCCTGCGAACAGATGGAGAAAATGTATCAAAGTCTGCTTACGGCCAAAGCGGACGTTCGGGCGTATTACGTGGATGACGCTGAACACGAAGGCAATTTCTGGAGTCCCCAGGTTCGGCAGGTCATTCATGACGAACTGACAGAAAGGCTTTTCGGATAAGAATACTCGGCTCACAGTGAAGGAGAAATTATCACGTATTATCTGTTTTCTTCAATTTCCCACTTGATTTCCGCCGCATTTGGAATATAATGTAGACGTTAGTAATTGCTAACTTACACATTAAACCGGCAAAACAAAAGTCGGAGGAGAGAATAAAAGGTTATTGATCCGTCAGTAAGACGGCGAAAAAATGGGGCATCTCGATCCGTTAATCACTACATCTTGGAAGGGCGTGTTCCTATCTGCGAACGTTTGGGGCGCTCATGGGCTGTTCCGGAGAATGCGGTGAAGCCTGATCGGCAGAAATCGGACACATAAAAATGGGAGAAAAGCCTTTGTAATTGTCTTATTTTTTGAATATCGGTTAAGTATATCTAACATTCAAGGAGGTAACAGAACGTGAATGTTCGTACTCCAAATGAAAACCCACTTGATCGGCCTCGTATCCGGCATCTGCTGAAGCTGGGCATTTTCGCCGCGCTGATGGTGCTGGCGGGCGATATGCTGCTGGGCTGGGATGTGCATGACGCAAGTAAATCAGGCATGGAAGGCTTTCTTTCCATGTACCTGCGCCTGCCTGAAACCGCCCTGCGCAATGCTATTACCGCAGGCTGGATCAACCCAAAGGTTTTTTCACCCCGCCTTATGAAACGAAAGACAGTCTGCGGGAACGGCTGGGAAAAATGTATGCGAAAGCCGCAGTTTTCAGCGTGGAGGGGATCGCTACATTCAGGTGTGTAAAATGAAGGGATACATACAGAGAAATGATAGAGATACAAACTTTTGCATTGAACCAATAAATTTCAAAATAAATGAAAAAAAGGCTTGACATGTTAGAAACCTCTAACTATAATATGAACCGCAGAGGTTAGCCAACCCTAACATCTGCGGATGACTGAGCGTATTCTATCGGATGGGAGGGGGCAGGATGATGCCATTAAGCTATGCGACACCTGGGGAAGAATCCGTCATCCGAAGGATCGGCGGAAGTCCGGAAGTGAAAAAGCACCTGGAAAATCTGGGGTTCGTGGTGGGTAGCAATGTGACGGTGATCACGGCCATGAACGGCAATGTAATCGTGAAGGTGAAGGAATCCCGCGTGGCCGTCAACGATGAAATGGCCCGCAAAATCATGATTTAAGATGGAGGCGGAGGAAGGAATGAATAACCTGAGAGAAGTGCCGGTGGGTGGCAAGGCTAAGGTGGTCAAAATCCATGGCGAAGGTGCGGTGAAGCGCAGGATCATGGACATGGGCATTACAAAGGGCGTGGAAATCTTCGTGCGCAAGGTGGCTCCGTTGGGTGATCCGATCGAAATCACGGTGCGCGGATATGAATTGTCCATTCGTAAAGCGGATGCCGAAAGCATTGAAGTTGAGTAAATTTTTTTGAACAATTGTTAGTTAAAACTAACTATAACTGATTGCAGGAGGAACATAACACCATGGACATCAAAATCGCCTTGGCGGGAAACCCAAACAGCGGGAAAACGACCCTGTTCAACGCCCTGACCGGCTCCAATCAGTTCGTTGGCAACTGGCCCGGCGTTACAGTGGATAAAGAAGGAAGGCAAGCTGAAAAAGCACGAGGGCATCACGATCACCGACCTGCCGGGTATTTACAGCCTGTCCCCCTACACCCTGGAAGAGGTAGTGGCCCGCAATTATCTGATCAACGAACGGCCTGACGCCATTCTGAATATCATTGACGGCACCAACCTGGAACGCAACTTGTACCTGACCACCCAATTGGTAGAGTTGGGTATTCCCGTGGTGGTGGCCATCAATATGATGGACGTGGTGAAGAAGAACGGCGATAAGCTGAACACGGCGGACCTTGCAAAACAGCTGGGCTGCAAGGTGGTGGAAATCTCCGCACTCAAGGGAACCGGCGTCATGGAAGCGGCAGAGACAGCCATTCAGGCGGCGAAAGGGGCCAAAACCGTGCCCCAGCATACCTTCTCCGGCCCGGTGGAGCACGCCCTGGCCCACATCGAGGAAGCCATTGTTCATGGTTTACCCGAAGAACAGCAGCGTTGGTATGCCATCAAGGTGTTCGAGCGGGACGACAAGGTGCTGGAGCAGCTGAACATCGCCCCGGAAACCATGAAGCATATTGAATCCGATATTGCTGCCGCCGAAAAGGAACTGGACGACGATGCGGAGAGCATCATCACCAACGAGCGATATGTGTATATCGCCCAGGTGATCAAGTCCTGCTACCGCAAGCATAACGCGGGGAACTTGAGCGCGTCGGACAAGATCGACAAGGTAGTCACCAACCGTTTTCTGGGCCTGCCGATTTTCGCCTTGGTCATGTTCCTGGTATACTGGATCGCTATGGTGGCGGTAGGCGCACCTGCTACGGACTGGGCAAACGATGGACTGTTCGGGGACGGGTATTTCCTCTTCGGTAATGGCCGCGCCGCTTATGACGAGGCAGTGGAGGAATATGGCGACACCAATGCCATTGTCGAAGCCTTTGCGGAAAAGTATGAGGTGGAGCTGGACGAGGAAGACGCTGCGGCTTCCATGACGGCCCTGCTGGCTGCCGTGCCTGCGGACGCCACAGTGGAATACATTGTTCAGGATGAAGAAACCCTGGAAACGGAAACGCTTTCCGCCGGACGCGCCGACTTGGAAGAGGCTGCACAAAAGTATATTGCCGGCGAACCTGACCCTGCGGAGGGCTTTGGCACGTGGGTGCCCGGCATCCCCGTGCTGATCGAAAACGGCCTGGACGCCATCAACGCGGCGGACTGGCTCAAGGGTCTGATCCTGGACGGCATCGTGGCGGGCGTCGGTGCGGTGCTGGGCTTCGTGCCCCAGATGCTGGTGCTGTTCTTCCTGCTGGCTTTCCTGGAAGCCTGCGGCTACATGGCCCGTATTGCCTTCGTTCTGGATCGCATCTTCCGTAAGTTTGGCCTGTCCGGCAAATCCTTCATCCCCATGCTCATCGGCGTGGGCTGCGGCGTGCCCGGCATCATGGCCAGCCGCACCATTGAGAACGAGCGCGACCGGCGCATGACCATCATGACCACCACCTTCATCCCCTGCGGGGCCAAGGTGCCCTTCATCGCCATGATCGCCGGGGCTATCTTCCACAAGTCGGCTTGGGTGGCCACCAGCGCATACTTCATCGGCATGGCGGCCATTATCATCAGCGGCATCATGCTGAAAAAGACCCGCCGCTTCGCCGGTGAGCCTGCGCCTTTCGTGATGGAGCTTCCCGCCTATCACTGGCCCACTCTGCCCAACGTCCTCCGCTCCATGTGGGAACGCGGATGGAGCTTCATCAAAAAAGCCGGCACCATCATCCTGCTTTCCACCATCCTGGTCTGGTTCTTAAGCCGTTTCGGTGTCGCGGATGGAGCGTTCCGGATGCTGGAAGAAGAGGAGCTGGAATCGTCCATCCTGGCCCGGATCGGCAATCTCATCGCCTGGATCTTTGCCCCGTTGGGCTTCGGCACCTGGCAGGCAACAGTTGCTTCCATCACGGGCCTGATCGCCAAGGAAAACATCGTGGGCACCATGGGCATCCTCTATGGCGGCACAGAAACCTATGCCAATCTGGCCGCGGCCTTCACCGGCATCGCCGCCTATGCCTTCCTGGTATTTAACCTCTTGTGCGCGCCCTGCTTCGCGGCCATCGGCGCCATCAAGCGGGAGATGAACAACGCGGGCTGGACCTGGTTCGCCATCGCCTATCAGTGCGGCTTTGCCTACGCTGTGAGCCTCATGATTTATCAATTCGGCGGGCTGTTCACAGGAAATGTGAACGTCATCGGCCTGATTGCTGCCTTCGCTGTATTGGGCGGGATGATCTACATGCTGTTCTTCAAAAAGTACCAAGAGGCCACAAAGCTGACAAGGAAGGTATGAAGATATGTTCAGTTGGATCGCGGAAAACGCGGGAACCCTCGCCGTCAGTTTGTTGCTTGTCGGCATCGTCATGCTGATCGTCGTAAGGCTGCGCAGGCTAAAAAGGCAGGGCAAGTCCTCCTGCGGCGGGAACTGCGGTTGTTGCCCCATGGCCTCATCTTGCCATAAACAGCCGTAATGCTTTGGAGGCGCGGGAAAACTCGCCCGCGCCTCCTTTAAGGGAGCAAATAAATGGCAGCCCCAGCAAAATTCAACGCCAGGGCTGTTTTGATTATTCAATTTATCCCAAAAGAAGACAAAAACATTTTATACTTGAATTGTCCATAGATTTGCTGTACAATAGGCCGAGAAGGAGGAATGACCTATGAAAATTTCTACCCGCGGCCGCTATGCGCTCCGAATCATTTTGGATATTGCCATGCATCAGGATCATGGTTTTGTAGCAATGAAGGATATTGCTCGTCGCCAGCAGATTTCCAAAAAATATGGGGATCAGATCGGGATGCAGTTAAGTCAGGCTGGTTTGCTTCTGGCTGCCCGCGGACGCCAGGGCGGGTATAAGCTGATTCCAAAGGCCCAGGATGTCACGGCGCTCCAGGTGCTGAAAATCCTGGAAGGATCCCTGGCCCCGGTTCAATGCCTGGAAACAGCCCCAAACCTTTGTGAGCGATGCGGCTTTTGTATGACGCTGTCCATGTGGGAGGGCCTCAATCGGGTCATGACCGACTATTTGGGCGGAATCACGCTGCAAAGCCTGATCGATCAGGCTTTGCCCCAGCCTGAATTGGAAGATATGCCGGTGCCGGATTGACCCGACCGAAGAATGAACAAATCGGATGTGGTTCATCGCCGCATCCGATTTGTTCATGTTCAGCTTGCGCTTGGAGGTGCTGCCCGGAATCGAACCGGGGAATAAAGGTTTTGCAGACCTTGACCTTCCCTGCATCGGCCTCGCCTCATTTTCATGACGCGAGGCTTTGCTCGGCAAATGCATGCATTTGCTCTCGCTCGTCACCGCAAGCGGTGACCTCCTTTGGCTACAGCACCATCCGGGGAAGCGGGCTGCACCGATGCCGCGATGCAGCCCGGAAGCGTCTGTCAGATCACGCCGCCTTCCACCACCAGGCTGTCCGCGTCGGCGTTTTCGCCGTAGGTTTCGCGCAGGGTGGCTTCATAGTCGGCATGGAAGAAGTTTTCTGTGCCCAGCTTCACGATTTCTTCATTGATCCAGGCAAGTAGCGTTTCGTTTCCCTGGGATACGGCGGGATTGATGGTGTCCAGGCTGCCCAGGGATTCGATGCCCACGGAGAAGCCGGGATTCTCAATGGCCCAGGCCAGCACTTCCGTGTTATCGGTGGAGAGGGCGTCGCCCCGGCCATCCAGCAGCGCGATATACGCTTCGGTGTAGCTGTCGTACTTGGCCAGCTTCACATCGGGATAATTCTGCTCAAAGAAGGTTTCAGCGGTGGTGCCCTTGGATACGATCAGGGTTTTGCCGTTCAACTGCTCCACGTCGGTGATCAGCGCGCTGTCGGGGCTGACCACGCCTAAAGCTACCTTCATATAGGGCAGGGCGAAATCTACCTGGGTGGCGCGGTCTTCGGTGTAGGTGAAGTTCGCCAGCACAATGTCCACCTTGAAGGACTGGAGGAATTCAATGCGGTTGGGCGCGTCCAGGGAAACGGGCGCCAGCTCCACGCCTAAGTCTTCCGCCAGCCGCCGGGCCAGATACACGTCATAGCCCTGATATTCGCCGTATTCGTCGATATAGCCGAAGGGTTTCTTGTCGGAGAACAGGCCGATCACCAGCTTGCCGCTGGCTTTGATTTCGTCCAGGGTGCGATAGCCTTCCGCGGAGGCGGAAACAGTCAGGGAGAAAATGAGGGCCAGCGCCAGGGTCAGCGCGAAAATCTTGTTCAGCTTCTTCATGGAGAGATACCTTCCTTTCATTTTTCACAAATCATTGTTTGGGGATTCTGTTTCCTTTTTTCTAAGATTGGGAAACATCGGTCCGTGGCACGGCTTATGTGAAACATCTTCGTTCTTCCTTTCCGCGTAAATGAAAAGAGCCGGACGCGTTTTGTCCGGCCCTTGGGAAAGCATCAACCGCTCCGATACGGATTCACCGCAAACAGAGCTCCCAGCGAGACGGACGCAAAGAGCCGCACATACAACAACACATCGCCATCTGCCGCTTCATGTGTTCCGTCTCCTTTCTCAGTCAGATCATTTCCGACGAATTACCCACTAATTTGATGGGTTATATGGATTATATGACAAACCGTTTGGATTGTCAATCCCCAAAATTGTTTTTTGGCTGTACTTCGGCTTTATCCCGTTTGGAAGCATATGTAAAGCTTTGCAGGAAACGCCGCGCCCTTTCCGTTGTTGGAGCATGGAAAAACTTTTCCGGCGTTCCTTCTTCCAGCACGACGCCTTCTTCCAGGAACAGCACCCGATCCGCCACGGCCTCGGCAAAGCGCATTTCGTGGGTCACGATGGCCATGGTCATGCCGCCCCGAGCCAGGTCGATCACGACGTTCAGCACTTCGCTGACCATTTCCGGGTCAAGGGCTGCTGTGATTTCGTCCAGCAGCATGATCTCCGGATGCATCAGCATGGCCCGCACCAGCGCCACCCGCTGCTTCTGCCCGCCGGACAGGGTGCGGGGATAGACATGGGCTTTTTCCTTGAGGCCCACCCGCTCCAGCATCTGCATGGCTTCCTGTTCCACTTCCTGCTTCGGTTTTCCCAAGGCTTTGGTGGGGCCCAGCAGCAGATTGTCCATCACCTTCATATGGGGGAACAGATCGTAGCTTTGAAATACCATGCCGATTTTCTGACGCACCAGATGCAAGTCCTTCGTGCGGCCTGAGATTTTTTCATTCCGCAGCCAGATTTCGCCCTTGTCGATGGCCTCCAGCCCGTTGATGCAGCGAAGCAGCGTGCTTTTTCCGCACCCGCTGGGGCCCACGATCACCACCACTTCGCCTTCCCGGATCTCCAGTGAAACGCCCCGCAGCACGCCGGTACCGTCAAAGGACTTGTGAATATCGTTGACCCGAAGGATCGTATCCGCCATGTTTGTCACTTCTCCTTTCACGCCCAGCGTTTCTCAAGCTGTTTAGCAAGCAATGAGAACGGCCAGCACACCAGGAAGTAAAGCAGGAAAATCACGAAATATACCCAGAAAGCCGCGTCGGGCTGCCGGTAAAACTGGCCGATGATCTGTTGGCCCACCTTCAACACCTCCGTCACGTTGATCATCTTCACCAGCGCCGTGGTTTTGATGATGCGGGTGGACAGATTGATGGCCTGGGGCAGCAGGCGGCGCAGGGTTTGCGGGATCAGAACGTACAGATAGACCTGGCCTTTTGTCAGGCCCAGCGCTGCCGCTGACTCCGTTTGATGCAGGGGAATGGAAGTCAGGGCCCCGCGGATCAGATCGCCCATCTCCGCCGTTCCCCAGAAGGTGAACACGATCACGGCGCTGGTCTCCCCGTCCAGGTCCCAGCCGAATAAACGGGCAAAACCGAAATACACGATATAGAGCAGCACCAACTGGGGCATGAAGCGCACGATCTCCAGCCACATCCGGCAGAAAACCTTTGCGATTTTCCGTTTGGACAGCATCAGCATCCCGAACAGCAGGCCGAACAGGCAGGAAAGCCCGATGGTGATGAGGGCTAAGCGCAGCGTGACCCAGAGACCGCCCATGAGCCGCTGGAAATTGATGCCCTTAAACAGAATGCTGATCCCCAAATCCTGCATAGCGGAGCCTCCTTTCCACCATCGTCGCGATCACGGACACGGGCAGCAGAATGATGAGATAGGCCATAACCAGCATGAACAGCACCTCTACCGTGCGTCCGCCGCTGGTGCGCAGGGTATCCGCCACGTTCATCAGGTCCATCATGGCCAGCACGGAAAACACGCTGGTTTCTTTAATGAGGAAAATCACATTGGCAAACAGGGCGGGCACTGCCGTGGCCAGGGCCTGGGGAAAAATCACGTAGCGGATATTCTGCCTCCGGGTCAGGCCGATGCACGCCCCGGCCTCCACCTGCGCTTTGTCCACCGCCTCCAGGCCGCTTCGGAACGCCTCCGCCATGTACGCGCCCCCCAGGAAGGTCAGCCCGATCACGGCGCAGGCTTCCGCGCTGAATTTGATTCCCACCCTTGGCAGACCGGCATACAGAAAAAAGAGCTGCACCAACAGCGGCGTGTTCCGGGCCAATTCGATGTACCCCACCGCGAGCTGCCGAAAAACGGGCACACGAAAATAACGCGCCAGGCAGCAAAGCATCCCCAGCGCCAAGGAGCACAGTACCCCATACAGCCCGAACCGCAGCGTCACCCACGCGCCGCCGACATAATCCCATACATGGGAAGCAATAAAGGTCCAGTCCACTTGATCCTCCGGATAAACAGGCCAGGCAGCGGTGATCAACCGGCTGCGCAGCCTGCGGCTGTATATCCATTATATGCAAAGGGCAAAAAAAGGAAAGAACATCCCTGCTCTTTTTGTGTATTTGCATCGAGCATGACCGCTTCTCGCATTCCTGAAAATCTCCGTCTTCACAGACGGCGAAAAGGTCATATCACACAAAAAATATAAAGTCAATCAATTTAATATACTATTCGCGGAAATGCAGTAAGGAAAATAAAAAAGCCGGAAAGCACACGCGGTTTTCCGGCAGAAACGGTCATGGATCAGAACATGAGCATGGAGGTCTGTTCGATCGCGCCCACGTCAAATTCGATGTCGTATTCATTCAGGGCGTTGGCCGCGCCGGAATAATACTGGTCGAACTGGCCTGCGGTTTCTGCGCTGTATTCCAGCACGGTCACGGCCACGGTTTTCAGATGCACGATATAATAACCGCTGTCACCCTTCACCAGCAGCGTGCCGGTCGCGCCTTCCTTGGCAAGATTCAGGGCATTCTGGCCCTGGGTCAGCCGAACGAATACCTTGCCATTTTCATATTTCCATTCGCTGATGGAGCTCAGGCCGATGGAGCCGTCCACGTTGATGGACATGATCTGGGCAATACCGGTGCCCGTTTTGGCCTGATAGCCTTCGGCCTTGGCCTCGTCCGCGGAGGAAAGCAGGGAACTCTTGGCCATCAGCACTTCTTCGACTGCGGCCAGGGCGTCGCCGGACAGCACGGTCTTGGTGGCGGAAGCGGTGGTGTAGGCGTCCACAGTTTCAGCGGCGGCCACACCGCACAGCAGCATCGCCGCGATCAGCAGAGTAAACAGTTTCTTCATGGATAAATCAGCCTCCTTTTGTATGTTCAGGGGTTTTCGCCCCTTCTGTTATAACGTCATTATACCACACGATCAATCGGCAAGTCAACCTTTTCCCTACTTTTCAAGTAGGTGATTCTTTTCGATCACCCGCGCACAAAGGGAGCGCTGTACGCCGCGTTGATTTCCCGAAGCTCTTTCAGGCCGTCGATATACGGCTGGTAGATGCTCTCTGTCCTCCCGCCGCCCCGGTTATCGCAGCCGGAGCAAAATTCGCAGTCAATCCCGCAGCTGCCCCACAGCGATTGCTGAACGATCTGAATCCTCTCTTCCCTGGTGGTATCTTTAATCAGAATAGATTTCACAAGGATCACCGCGCTTTCAATATGATTGCCCAACGGGGACAACAGCCCATCTATCGGTTTATTCTAAGGATTTTGTTGGTTTTGTCAAGTCCATTTATCCTTCTTTTTATTTCTGCCGCGGCATTAGGATCAACGACATTTTCTTATCGCATACCTGGAAATATAGTCCTCGGATAACACGATATTTTTTTCAAAAAATCTAAATTACCCATTGACATAGTAGATTTATTGTATTATCGTGCAGATACTTCATCCGAAGGGAGGCGCGAAGGATGTCCGAAACTGTGGTTCGTTTTCAGCAGAACATGAATAATATACCCATGGAAAATGCTTTCCTTCTCAATCCCCATATTTTGTCAGAAAGTCAATACTCGTTACACGATTTTCTTCTAAATCGCATCACACGATTCCGAAATTGCTGGCACTGGTAAATTATGGAACAGCCAAGGAAAAAATCAACCCCTTGGGGTTCCTGATTGGAAGAACCCCAAGGGGTGGTGGCGGAGAAGGAGAGATTCGAACTCTCGAACCGTTTTACCGGTTACACGATTTCCAGTCGTGCGCCCTCCCCCGTATGATGGGCAGAAATTGAACCGTATACGACATTGGTGCAGCGCCGCAGCATGACCAGGTCTGCGTGCGCGTAGAGGTCAACCGTCAGCGAATAATGCGCATGTCCGAGCAGCTTGGAAATCTGGGCAAGCTGTACCCCGTTGGCAAGGGCCAGCGTGGCGCAGCTATGCCGGAGGCCGTGAAGGGTAACGTTCCTTTCGCATCCGATAGCTGAAAGCGTGCGCCTGTGTTGCGTTCTAAGCGATTTTTCCGAAACGTCCATAACCCAAGCGTCAGGGGCGCCGATGAAAAAGCGCCTCAATGGCTCCGGTACGGGCAAATCTCGCCGGGATGCTTCACTTTTCAGGTCTGCCGTCCCTTCCCTGGTGCGCTGCCGCCGAATGTGCAGCACGCCTTCCTGGTCAAGATCGCCACAGCATAGCCCCCTGGCTTCGTTCCTCCGAAGGCCCAGGCACAGCATCAGCACCAGGAGCGCCCCCGCTGGCTGCTTCTGTGCTTCCCGGACATAGGCAAAGGCTTCTTCCTGGTGAAGGTATTCTGCTTTCTTGGGCTTGTGCCCCGGAACGTCTACCTTGTCCATGGGGTTGCCGTCTATGTAGTCCAGTTTTACGGCGCGTTTCATGGCCGCCCGGAGAACGGTATACAGGATTTGCGCTTGCCTGGGGAATACGGCTTCAAGGTCGTTTATCTCCTTCTGCATCCTGATCGGCTGTATCTCGGTGATCTCCGTGCCGGTGATCTTCGGGGAAAGGTGGGCCAGGGCGAAGCGGTAAGCCCTTCCTGTGTTCTTCGCCTTCTTGGGGTCTATGTAGGTTTCAAGCCATAAATCAAGATAGCTTTTCAGTGTCATACGGAACACCCCCTTGTACCAAAATCATAGCCGGAAAAGGTATGATTTTCAATCGCTTGATATGGAGGTATCGTATGACAAGCCCACTATATGTAGCTTTCAATGCTGCCAAAGACACGGAAGAAAAGCTTCTGATCGATTCAAAGTATCTCACCCGGTATTTTTGCGAAGAGTGCGGTTTCCGGCCCCTTCCCTGGATGCAGCGGAAGTTCAAGGCGCTGTTGGATAGCGGCTGGGATGTTCCCACCCTGGAGGCTGTCGTGGATTGTACCGCTATGGCCCCGCGTCCATCATGGGCATACTTGGCGGCCATCATCCGCAATAGTGGCAGTTGTGACGGGTTTTCGTCCGGGTTTCCCCCTGCATCCCCTTCCGTGATGAAAAACTATCAAAATCAGGAATGATGATTATTGATGGTTAATATTATTAATTCCATGCGTGCGCGTGCGCGTATGAGGCCACAGGTACGCATGTATACAGAAGGAGGCTCCCCCCATGACATACAAAACAGAGGACTTGAAAAAGACAAAACAAATCGTTGCCGAGGCAATGGCAATCGTTCAAACAATGCTTGATTTGCTGATGAAAAAGAACAGCGAACCAGGGCTTACCCAGCTTGAACAGGAATTGCTTTTAGACCTGGAAAGCAGCTACGGAAACGGCGAGGAAGTCGTGAAAGACATTGAAGCCATCGAGCAAGATTGCCCCTGGGATGGGGAACCGGCGTAATGAGAAAGTATCTGACGCCGAGGGAGTACGCCGCCCGGCATGGCTGCCATATCAATTCCGTGATGAAGTGGATTCATCGGGGTTGGATTCCTTCGGCATACGTTCGGCACGGGCGGGGGCGCGTCCGGTACCTGGTACCGGCCACCGCCCAGCCGCCCAGCCGGAAGCCAGGGCCACCCAAATCGGCAGATACACGCATGCGGGAAAATACCCGGCTGCTGCTGCGGGTGGCGCGGCTGCTGAAATCACAGGCTGATGTGCTGGACGCTGCCGGGCTTCTTCCTGATCCCAGGCAAAGGATAAGAGATGAGAGGAGCAAGAAAAATGACCAAAGCGAATAAAGAGCTGATCCTGAAGCATAACCAATTGAGCATGACCGACAACCCTTCTGAATGTGTGTCCGTTCGCGCCTTCGCTGATCTCCACGGCGTCCACAAGCACACCGTTCTGAACTGGATAAAGGCGGGGAAGATTCCTTTCTTTGCCGCTGACCATGGCAAGTATTACCGCTATTTCATCCCGGCTGATGCTGTGCCGCCTATGCTCCGGCCCGACCGCTGTGCATAGCCAGCAAATTACCGGCAAATGACCGGCAAGTTATGGCCTGCTATTTTCCAAAAAAGCCTTGTATATCCTTGCATTTTATGCAGGATTATGGTATACTTTCCTTGTGTCATACGGTAAGCCCATATCAGCAGCGGGGCCAGTACACAGGGGGAGCAGCGCCCAGGGGAAAACGTCTTCCCCTGGGCGTTTGCATATGGTGAAGGAGGCGTTTTTATGCAGGAAAAGCCAGCCAGGAGGAACAGCGGAAAGTTTGAGCAGCTTAGGCAAATCAGGGCCGTGGAGCAGCTAAGAACCATTGACAAAGAAATTGAAATGGTGTCCGGGCTGATCTCCAGTCTGTCCGGGTTTTACATCGACGCCTGGCGGGACTTGATCGTAGCGAGCCGGAGAATCAAGCACGCCCTTTTCGTCCTGGATGATTCCGGGGATTCGGAGCACATTATAGAAAAACACTATGGAGTATGATTTTCCGCATCGGTGAAAAATGCAGTAGATCGTGTGTGTTGGACACCCCACCCCCAAAAATCGGGGAGGGTCGGAAACATAGGGGCCGCCTATATAATCAGGCATTTTTACCCATGTTTTTGCATGACACAATTTTGTAACCCCGTCCACGTGGACGGAGAAAAAGCACCCCACCCCCAAACACTGGGGAGGCCAACAGGAGGAAGGGCAGCCGATAAAATACGGGATTTTCTACCCGGTTTTTGTATGGCACAAATTTGTAACCCCGTCCACGTGGACGGAGAAAAAGCACCCCACCCCCAAACACTGGGGAGGCCAGCAGGAGGAAGGGCAGCCGATAAAATACGGGATTTTTTACCCGGTTTTTGTATGACACAAATTTGGTATAGAGACGGGAGAGGGAGAGAGATCACCGCCGCGCGGATTAGGTGAGGCTGTGTGGTTTCGATGCAGGGGGAAACGCCCACCCACCCACCCTTGAGACGCTCCGGCGCGATTCCCGCGCCTCCGCTACGGCCGCGCCGGCCGCCCA
>CAJOJQ010000022.1 GCA_905234985.1 uncultured Christensenellaceae bacterium | reverse complement strand
TTGATGCCCTTTTCCCTGTCAACAGTGCTTTTTTCAGGTTATTGTTTCAGGTGTTACCTCGCTTTCTTCTGCGTTTTGTTATGGGAAAGTTGAGATAATAACATGTATCGCAACAGAAAGGAGATCAGCATGGGACGGTCTCACGACCCCTTATTTGACGAAGGCAGGCGAAAGCACCCCTTTATTGGCTTTTTTCTCCTGCTGCTGGCGGTGATCGTCGTCACCGTGGCCGTGCTGAACACCATCAGCAACAGCCGGGTAACGCTGGCGCGGCAATCGGTTACGGTGTCCAACCTGCCCAGCGGTTTTGAAAATTTTCGCATCCTGCACATCAGCGATTTGCACGGACTGTACTTCGGCCCGCATCAGGAGCAGATGCAAGCGGCCATCGCCTCCGCCCAATACGATATTGTGTGCGTAACGGGGGATATCACCGGCAGGGACGGGGATATGGGCGCGTTTTTGGAGATGCTCAAGCTATTCGGCGACAAGCCCGTGTATTTCATCCCCGGCGACGAGGACCCCGCCGCCCTGATCACCGCGCCCCACGCGGGGAACAGCCCCCTGGCGGACTATATTCGCACGGCCCAGGAACACGGCGCGATTTACTTGGACGCGCCGGTGCGCATCGACAGGGGAAAAGGCACGCTGTGGCTGTGCCCCGCATGGGTGTATACCCTGAATTACGAGGGGGCGCTCAGCGCGTACCAGACGCGGCTGGCCCAGGTGGAGGAAATGGAGGCTTCCCCGGAGCGGGACGCCGCCCTGGCGGCGGTGAATTACCAGCTGGATCAGATGAACCGCATCCGGCAGGCGTGGCGGGAAACGCTGGAAAGCCACGTACATGTGGGCCTGACCCACGTACCCCTGGACGATAGCGTGCTGCAGGCCCTGCGGGACTGGACGTCCACGGATAACGACAGCCATATCCTCTCCATTTCCCTGGTGCTGGCCGGGCATACCGTGGCGGGCCAGTGGCGCGTTCCGGGCGTGGGCGCTGTTTGCGCGCCGGGATCGTCCGAGGTTGGAGGTTGGTTCCCGGAGGATCAGAAGGTCACGGGCCTGAGTACCATCTACGGCATTTCCCAGTATATCAGCCCCGGCCTTGGCACCAGCGCCGCCATCAGCCTGCCGCCCATCCGCATCTTCAATACACCTGCCATAACTGTGATCACCCTTACAAGCAAGCTGACCATGTGAACGATACAAAAGGATGTGCAAATACCCATGGCAAAAAAGGAAATCATGAACCGGGAGCTGAGCTGGATCGACTTTAACCGCCGGGTGCTGGAGGAAGCGGCCAACCCCGACAATCCGCTGCTGGAGCGGGGCAAGTTCCTGTCCATCTGTTCCACAAACTTAGACGAGTTCTTCATGGTGCGGGTGGGTTCCCTGGTGCGGGCGTCCTTCGCGGGCGACAAGAAAAAGGATCCTTCGGGCCTGACGCCCAGGGAACAGCTGGACGCCATTTTTCCCGCCGTGCAGGAACAGGTGGCCCGGCAGTACGAGCTGCTGAATACGGAATACGTGCCCGCCCTGGCCCAAAGCGGCATCCATTTCCTGAAAATGGAGGAGCTGAACAAGGAACAGCGGGAATGGCTGAGCCACTATTTTGACGAGCAGGTGCAGCCCCTCATGACCCCCCGCGCCATCGACGATAAGCGGCCCTTCCCGCTGCTGGCGTCCCGGCGGCTGTATTTGGCGCTGCTGCTGCCGCCCACCGTGCGCACGAGCACGCCCCGCATGGCGCTTTTGACCGTGCCCTCCACCCTGCCCCGGGTGGTCATGCTGCCTATGGGCCGGGGCAAGGCCCGCGGCGTGCTGCTGGAGCAGGTGATCGCCGCCTACGCCCACCGGCTGTTCGGCAAAGCCCGGCCCCTGGCCGTGCTGCCCTTCCGCATCACCCGCAACACCGATTTCATCTATAACGACAGCGACGCCGACGCCCTGATCGTGGAAATGCGCAAAAACCTGAAAAAGCGCAAATGGGGCCGGGTGGTGCGTCTGGAAGTGCCCGCCGGGGGAGACGTGCGCCTGCTGGTGCGAGTGAAGAAATACTTGGACGTGGCCGAGGAGGGCGTTTTCACCGTGCCCGGCCCCCTCAACTTAGACTATTTCATGAAGCAGATTTCGTCTCTGCCGGACTTTGACGACCTGCGCTTCCCGCCCTTCGCGCCCCGGATCGACGAGCGTTTCCGCCAGGAGGGCTCCATTTTCCGCGCCATTCGCGGCGGGGACATCCTGGTGAACCATCCCTATGACAGCTTCGATTCCGTGGTGCGCTTCATCTGCGAAGCGGCGGAGGATCAGAACGTCATGGCCATCAAGCAGACTCTGTACCGGGTCAGCGGTAAATCGCCCATTGTGGCGGCCCTGATCCGCGCCGCCCAGCAGGGCAAGCAGGTGACGGTGCTGGTGGAGGTGCGCGCCCGGTTCGACGAGGAAAACAATATCAATTGGTGCATCGCCCTGGAAAAAGCGGGCTGCCACGTGTTCTACGGCGTGCCCAAGCTGAAAACCCACAGCAAGATCACCTGCGTGGTGCGCAAGGAGCCGGACGGCCTGCGCCGCTACGTGCACCTGGGCACCGGCAATTATAACGACGTGACCGCCAGGCTGTACACCGATATGGGCCTCTTTACCTGCGACGAGGCCATCGGCCGGGACGCCGTGAACTTTTTCAACCGGGTCACCGGTTACGGCGAAAGCACCGAAATGGAAAAGCTGGTGGCCGCGCCCACTCACCTGCGCAAGGCCTTCAAGCGCCTGATCCGCCGGGAGATCGAACACGCCGAAGCGGGCCTCCCCGCCCGGATCACCGCCAAAATGAACTCCCTGGTGGATCCCAAAATCATCAAGCTGGTGTACGAGGCCGCCGACGCGGGGGTGGAAATCGACCTGATCGTGCGCGGTATGTGCTGCCTGAAAACCGGCGGGCGGGATAACCTGCGGGTGCGCTCCATCGTGGGACGCCTGCTGGAGCATACCAGGGCCTACGTGTTTGAAAACGGCGGGGAGAAGGAAGTTTACCTCGCCTCCGCCGACTGGATGCCCCGGAACCTGGACAAGCGGGTGGAGCTCATGTTCCCCATCGAGGATCCGGCCTTGCAAAACAGGATCATCGCCTCCCTGGCGGACGAGTTGAACGATAATATGAAGGCCTGGGAAATGAAAAAGAACGGCAAATACCGTCGGGTGAAGCGGGAAGAACCGCTGCTCAATTCCCAGGAGACACGGATTTTGGGCCCGGCGGAAATCGCCGCGCCGGAAGAGTGAATGTTGTAAGGTAGGAGGTAGGAAGTAGGAGGTTTTTGTGTATACGCAAAACCCGATCACGTTGCCGGGTTCTTTTGATAGACTTTATAAACTTCCTACCTCCTACCTCCTACTTCCTACCTGATTGAAAGGTCGAACAATAACCCGCACAGTTGATTTCGTTTTCCCGCGGAAGCGAGCGTTTCTGCATATCATATTGAGGAGGTATTCCCATGAAGAAGCTGATTGCCCTGTCCCTGGCGCTGGCGATGATCGTGGCGCTCTGCCCCATCGTTCAGGCGGAAGAAGCCCGCACGGAGCGGATCGGCGTGCTTTCCCTGCTGAATCAATCCGAGGAAGAACTGGCCGGCACCATCCAGGCCACCATCATGATCGCTGATCTTGTGGCGGCGGAAGGCTATAGCGAAAACCTGCTTCCTTCGATTCCGAACAACCCGGACAACCCGGTGAAATTCCAGCCCGTTTACTATGACACGCTGGACGCCATGGTGATGGCGCTGACCGCCGGGGACGTGGAGATTCTGAACATCTTTTCCACCACCGCCGCGTATCTGTGCGCCAACAACGACGAACTGGTGCAGACCACCGTGTTCAAACCGCTGGACGAAAACGCCAGCCTGTTCGTCAAAGGTACTTGCGCCGGTTTGCTCAGCAATGACTTCGCTTTCATGATGCTGGAGGGGAATGAAGCGCTGCGGGACGAATTCAACGCCGCGATTGCCGCCGTCAAGGAAGACGGCACCCTGGAAAAACTGGTTCAGGAGCACATTGAAACGGCTGTCAACGGCGAGATCGTCCCCGTGGAAATGCCCGTCTTTGAAGGCGCGGAGACCGTCAAGGTCGCCGTTACCGGCAGCTTGCCGCCTATGGACTACGTGGCGCCCGACGGTACCCCCGCAGGCTTCAATACCGCGCTGTTGGCGGAGATCAGCCGCCGCGTCAACAAGAACATCGAATTGAAGCAGGTGGACAGCATGGGCCGCGCCGCCGCGTTGGCCAGCGGAACCGTGGACGCGGTGTTCTGGACCCGGACAAACAGCGCATCCAACAGGGCTGCGATGTTGACGGAGGAAGAGCGGGAAGCCCGTCGTCAGCAGATCATCGATCAATCGACGGAGGAAGAACGGGAGGTTCTTCTTCAGTTGAAGAAGCTCATGATATTTAACGACTTCGGTAAGCGGGACATGCCCGAGGGCACCATCATCACCGACGCTTATTATTCCGATATGCTGGTGCCGGTGGCGCTGAAAACATTCGTTGAATTCCTTGCGGGGATGAACGCCGGGAACTGAACTGAGCGGCGCTCCGGAACAAGCCGCCCTGGAGCGCCGGATGATATTTTTCGATCATGATGTGAAAGAAATGAAACAGAAATTCGGATTCCTGCGGCGGGATAAAATGCCGCTGCTTTTAATTGTTGCCATGGCCGCGCTGTGGGCGGTGATGTGTATGCTCACGGGCAGCAGCTTTGCGGGCGCTACGCCCTATAATACCTATACCCGGCAGGCCATGGCGTGGCGGGAAGGGCTGCTGCATTTGCCGGAGGACGTGCCTTATTTGGAGCTGGCCGTTTATGAGGGCGAATACTACGTGTCCTTCCCGCCCCTGCCCTCGGTGGTGCTGCTGCCCCTGACCTTCATTTTCGGCTGGGACACTCCGGATAACCTGCTCATGAAGCTGTACGCGGCGGGGGCGTGCCTGCTTCTGTACGCCGCCCTGAAACGCCGGGGGTACAGGAAATGGGACGCGGGCATTTTTTCCTTCCTGCTGTGCTTTTCTTCCTCCCTGCTGCCGCTGACCCTGAACGGCGCGGTGTGGTACCACGCCCAGGTGCTGGCCTTTTTCCTCACCACCGCCGCCGTGAGCCTGCTGATCCTGGACAAGCCCACCTTATCCCTGCTTTGCTACGCCCTATCGGTGGCCTGCCGCCCCTTCAACGCCCTGTACGCGCTGCCCCTGTTCGCAGCTTATCTGGCCATCAACCGCCGAGCGGGGAAAACGATCAAAACCATGATCCGCGCCCTGCTGCCGGGCGTCTGCTTGGGGCTGTGCGTGGCCTTTGGCATCGGCATGTACAATTACGTCCGTTTCGGCGATGTGTTTGAGTTCGGCCACAATTACCTGCCGGAGTTTTCCTTTCAGGGCGGCGTCCAGTTTTCCCTGGATCACGTGGGCAAAAATTTGAAACGGTTCCTGTGGGGCCTGCCCCTGAACAGCGAGGGAGAGGTGGAAAAATTCGGCTATTCCATGCTGCTGGCCTGTCCCACCCTGCTGCTCATGCTGTACTGGTTCATTGCGGATTTGTTCCGCCGCCGCATGCGTGTGGAAAAGGCCGTGGTGCTTGTGACCTGCATTGCGAACGCCTTCCTGCTGCTGCTGCACCGCACCTTCGGCGGGTTTCAACTGGGCGCGCGCTACGCCGTGGATTTGGTGCCCTACACCTTTTTCTATCTGCTGCTGACCCCTGAAAAAAAGCGCTCCAATATTGTGGAGCTGCTGATCCTGCTGGCCGTGCTGGGCTTCACAGCCTGGGCCGCCACCATCGTGCATCTGTAAATCAAAAAAGAGGGAAAAGCAATGTTGATTCAGCCATTTGAATTTCAGTTAAAGGACGGCAGAAAAGCCCTGATCCGCAGCCCCAGGGATGAGGATATTCCGGGTGTGCTGAATTATCTATATACTTCCGCCGGGGAAACGGAATTTATTCTGCGCTATCCCGAGGAATGCGGCAAGTACACCCCGGAAGCGGAAAAGACGCTGTTTGACCGGGTAAACGCCTCCGATCACGAAGCGATGCTGGTGTGTCTGGTGGAAGGGAAAGTGGCCGGGAACTGCCAGATCATGTGGAGCACCGGCATGAAAACCCGGCACCGGGCCAGCGTCGCCATCGCCCTGCTGAAAGCATACTGGGGCCAGGGCGTCGGCACCCGGCTTTTTCAGGAGATGATCCGCATCGCGGAGGAAAATGAAAACATCCTGCAAATGGAACTGGACTTCGTGGAAGGCAACGCCCGTGCCCGCGCCCTGTACGAAAAAATGGGCTTCCGCATCACCGGCGTGCGCCCCAACGCCATCCGCCTGAAAGACGGAACGCTGCTGAACGAGTATTCCATGGTGCGCGAAATCAAGCGGTAAGAAACAGAAAAACGCCGGAGGGCAAGCCCTCCGGCGAAAATATTTTTGGGGATTAGCGGTTCATGATGGTTTCTTCGGTGTCCTTATCGAAGAAGTGCAGGCGGGTGGTATCCAGGGCCACCTTCACGTCGTCGCCAGCGCGGGTCTTGGTGCGCGGATCGACGCGGGCGATCACGTTTTCTTCCTTGCCGGAGGTAGAGAAGTACAGATAGGTTTCAGAGCCCATCAATTCAGTCACTTCAACGTGCACCTTCATCACGGCGTCGGCATGCTCGGCCACGAATTCGGGAGCGTCGTCGATGTTCTCGGGACGGATGCCCATGGTGACTTCCTTGCCGATGTAGCTTTCATCCTTGAACTTGGCGATCTTTTCCTGGGGCACAACGATCTTGTTGTCGCCGAACACGGCCACGATCTTGCCGTCTTCCTTCTGCAGGCGGACGTCGAAGAAGTTCATCTGGGGAGAACCGATGAAGCCGGCCACGAACTTGTTGGCAGGATAGTCGTAGTTGTTCTGGGGGGTGTCGACCTGCTGGATGAAGCCATCCTTCATGATGACGATACGGGAACCCCATGGTCATGGCCTCGGTCTGGTCGTGGGTAACGTAGATGAAGGTGGTCTGCAGGCGCTGATGCAGCTTGGTGATTTCAGTACGCATCTGCACGCGCAGCTTGGCGTCCAGGTTGGACAGAGGTTCGTCCATCAGGAAGACCTTGGGTTCACGCACGATGGCGCGGCCCAGAGCAACACGCTGGCGCTGACCGCCGGACAAAGCCTTGGGCTTACGGTTGAGCAGGTGGGCGATGTCCAGAACGCGGGCGGCTTCTTCCACGCGGCGCTTGATTTCGTCCTTGGGGGTCTTGCGCAGCTTCAGGCCGAAAGCCATGTTGTCATAAACCGTCATATGGGGATACAGAGCGTAGTTCTGGAACACCATGGCGATATCGCGATCCTTGGGAGCAACATCGTTCACCAGCTTGTCGCCGATGTACAGTTCGCCGTCGCTGATTTCTTCCAGACCGGCAACCATGCGCAGGGTGGTGGACTTACCGCAGCCAGAGGGGCCGACCAGAACGATAAATTCCTTATCTTCAATTTCCAGGTTGAAATCGCTTACGGCGGTGACGCCACCGGCATAGACCTTGTAGATGTGCTGCAGAGATACGCTGCTCATGAATGAATCCTCCTTCAACATTCGTCTTATGATCTGCCCGGAGCAGGCCATGGCCCCTCCAAGATGCTATTATTATACATGCTTTTCGCTGCTTTGAAAATTCGCAGAACTAACAAAATTTCAGGGGATTATTCATGCAATAGTTGTATCTGTTGGTATGGAATAAACCAAAAGCCACGCAAACCTTGACTTTTCCTTTTTTCCGCGCCATAATATTGACTAAAAGAGGAGGAATGCAGAAATGGAAGAAAATGCGCAGGCAAAATTGGCAAACATGCTCAAAAACGCCCGGCGGGCCGTGTTCTTCGGCGGGGCTGGGGTGTCCACGGAAAGCGGCATTCCCGATTTCCGCAGCACCGACGGCCTGTATCATCAGCAGTGGAGCGATCCGCCGGAAACCATTCTCAGCCACGGGTATTTCTGGACGAAAACGGAGGCTTTTTACGATTTTTACCGCAAAAAGATGCTGTTCCCGGAGGCCAAGCCCAACCCGGCCCATCTGGCTCTGGCCGAACTGGAAAAGCGCGGCATCCTGTCCGCCGTGATCACCCAGAATATCGACGGCCTGCACCAGCTGGCGGGCAGCAAAAACGTGATCGAGCTGCACGGCACGGTGCTGGTGAACTCCTGCACCCGCTGCGGGAAGAAGTATACATTGGAAGATATTCTGCGATCCCAGGGCGTGCCCCGGTGCGCATGCGGCGGCGTAATCAAGCCCGACGTGGTGCTTTACGGGGAACAGCTGCCCCCGGGGGCTATCGAAGAGGCGCTGTACGCCATCGAGCGGGCTGATTTGCTCATCATCGGCGGCACGTCCCTGTCCGTATACCCTGCCGCCGGGTTCGTGGAGGGCTACCGCGGCCCCCTGGTGATCATCAACCGTTCGCCCACCTCCATGGATCGGCGGGCCGACCTGTGCATCAGCGTGCCCATCGGCCAAACCCTGGCGGCGGCGATGAATTTATTAAATAATGTTGACATTCCTTAATATTTTTGATATATTTAGGCGGTAGAAGTGTATTTCATTCTGCTTTGAGAAAATCGGGCGCTGCGGCGCCTTACGGAAGGTGAAAGGAATGTCGAAAAAGCGCGGCGCGGATGCTTATGGCAAGCTTGTGCGCATTCTGATCGTACTCTTTGTGCTCACCGTGATCTGCGGGGCCGGTTATATGCTGCTGGATCAGTCCATCAAGGCCCAGGAGACGGAAAACGCGGCCCGCGCCCAGCAGGAAAACGACCGCCTGCAGGAAGCCTACCGTCAGGCCAAGGCCGAGGAACAGGCCGCCGCGGCCCAGGTGGAAACGCCGGAATGGCCCACCCCCAAGCAGGAGGGCTGGGACGTGATCGACGTGAGCGAATTCCCCCTGAGCAATACCAAAACCTATACCGCTTCCCGGCAGGAGCTGATTTCCAGCGGCATGCTGCTGGTGAACCGCTGGCACGCGGTGCCCGATGATCTGGCCGAATGTGAGTTTTTGGGCGTTCACGCCACGGATAAAACCATTCCTACCGCAAATGCCAACGTAAAGCTGCTTTCGCCCGCCATCACCGCCCTGGGCAATATGCTGTCCGCCGCCAAGGCGGAGGGCCTGGAGCATTATAATGTGGAGGAAGGCTACCGCCTGCGGGCCACCCAGCAGCAGTATTATGATACCGCCGCCGCCAAGTACGCCGACAGCCTGACCGGTGAAAACCTGATCAATAAGGTGGTCAGCGAGGGGTACAGCGTGCCCGGCACCAGCGAGTATGAATCCGGCCTGTCCTTCCGCATGGGCCGCTATGCCAAGGGCGACCCCATCATGGATAAGAAGTTTTACGAGCTGCCCCAGTCCGACTGGATGGTGGAGCACAGCTGGGAATACGGCATCATTTTCCGCTTCCCGGTGCAGGGCTACCCCAACGCCACCGTGACCGATAAATCCTACAAAACCGGCCAGAGCAGCAAGCTGAGCATTTACCGCTATGTGGGCGTGCCCAACGCGGCGGTGATGCACATTATGAACTTCTGCATGGAGGAATATATCGAGTACCTGATCGCCCATCCCCACATCGCCGTGTATCAGGACGGCGTACTCAAGTATGAGATCGTCCGCGTGACGGATTACGGCGGCGGCAGCGCCACCGTGAACGTGACCCGCTCCGCCCGGGAAGTGATCGTGTCCGTGGACAACATGGAGGGCTACGGTATGGGCGGCCTGATCGTCGCCATTGCGTACTGATTCCCTAAAAATGTTTCTCCCGCCGTCCGGCTTCCGGGCGGCGTTTTCGATTGAAAAAAATAAAGATTGACAAAAACTGTGCGGTATGTTACCATATATTTGCTTTACTGTGGTAAAGCGATAAAATAATGAACGCGACGCGCGAAAAGGAGTAGATTTTATGAAGAAGACGCTGGCGCTGCTGTTGGCCGCTTTGATGGCGCTGACTGCCATGGTGATTCCCGCGATGGCTGAAGACGACGGTTCCTTGCAGTATATTTTGGACAATGGTAAACTGATCCTGGGCCTGGACGACACCTTCCCGCCCATGGGCTATCGGGATGAAGATACCAATGAAATTATCGGCTACGACATCGACCTGGCCAAGGAAGTGTGCGCCCGGCTGGGCGTGACTCTGGAGTGCCAGCCTATTATCTGGGACAACAAGGATACGGAACTGACCAAGAAAAATATCGACTGCATCTGGAACGGTATGTCCATTACGGATGAACGGCTGAAAAGCATGTCCATGTCCGTGGCGTATATGAATAACAAGATCGTCATGATCGCCAAGGATTCCGCTGGCTTCTCATCCATTGCCGATATGGCGGGCAAGAATATCGCCGTGCAGGGTGGCTCTTTCGCGGAGGAAGTGCTGGAAACAGAGAAGTACGCCGATTTCAAAGCTTCCGTGACAGTGAACACCTATGACGATTACCTGACTGCCCTGATGGCTCTGCAACAGGGGCGTGAGGATGGCGTGCTGATCGACCTGGTGGTGGCGGAATTCCGCATCGCGGGCTTAGGCGACGAAAGCCTGGTGGTGGTGGATACCCTGGAGGACGATTTGTACGGCATCGGCTTCCGCAAGGAGGACGTGGCCCTGCGGGATAAGGTGAACGAAATCCTGTTTGAAATGGCGAAGGACGGCACCCTGGCCCAGATCACCGAAAAATGGTTTGGCAAGGACATTTCCATCGTGGAAGCGAACTAATATCATACCAAGCGCGGAAACGGGGGCCAATGTACATTTGGCCCCCGCTTTGAATAGGGGGAAAACGCGTGGGCATTAAATATCTGAACAATCCGGAAAAGCTGTGGAACCTGATTACTATTTTGGGGAACGGCGTAGGGGTGACGGTTCAAATCTTTCTTCTCACCCTGCTTCTGTCCATTCCTTTGGGCATGCTGGTGGCTACGGGGCGTATGAGCCGCCATGGCTGGCTGCGCGGCCCCATTTCCGTGTATATTTATATTATGCGCGGAACGCCGCTGATGCTGCAAATCATGTTCATTTTTTTCCTGCTGCCTACGACGGGGCCTATATCCTTTGATCGGTTTTCCACCGCCATCCTGGCCTTTACAATCAATTACGCCGCCTATTTCGCGGAAATCTTCCGGGGCGGCATCCAATCCATCCCGCCGGGACAGTGGGAGGCGGGCCAGGTGCTGGGCATGAAGAAAGTCCAGGTGTTTTTCCGGGTGGTGCTGCCCCAGGTGTGCAAGCGGGTGCTGCTGCCGGTGACGAACGAAGTGATTACCTTGGTCAAGGATACTGCCCTGGCCAGCACCATTGCCGTGACGGAATTGATGAGCCTGGCGAAGAAGCACGTTTCTTCCTCCTCGTCCGTTGAGCCGTACCTGATCGCCATGCTGATTTACCTGCTCATGAACGGCATTACCGAGCAGGCAAGCCGGTTTGCGGAAAAGAAGCTCAACTACTATCAGTAAAAGGAGGGAGAAGCCATGCTGAAGGTGATCGGCCTGGAAAAGCAATTTGACGGCTTGGGCGTGCTGAAGGGCATCTCCCTGGAGGTGCGCAAGGGCGAAGTGGTCGCCATCATCGGCCGCAGCGGTTCGGGCAAAAGCACCCTGATGCGCTGCGTGAACAACCTCGAAAAGGCCGACGGCGGCACCATCCTGGTGGACGGGCAGGCATTGGTCAAGGACGGCGTATACGTCCCCGTGAAGGATCAGCGGAGCATCTGCCTGAAAATGGGCTACGTGTTTCAGAATTTTAACCTGTTTCCCCATATGAGCGTACTGAAAAACCTGACCGAGGCCCAGTGCTGCGTGCTGAAACGGCCCAAGGCGGAGGCGGAAAAGTACGCCCGCCAGCTGCTCAAAAAAGTGGGCTTGGAGGACAAGGAAGCGGCCTACCCCTGCCAGCTTTCCGGCGGCCAGCAGCAGCGGGTGGCCATCGCCCGCGCCCTGGCCATGGACCCCGAGCTGCTCTGCTTTGACGAACCCACCAGCGCCCTGGACCCCCTGCTCACCCAGGAGGTGCTGGGCGTCATCCGCAGTCTGGCCAAGGAAAAGCGCACCATGGTGGTGGTCACCCACGAAATGAACTTCGCCCGGGAGGTGGCCGACCGCGTGGTGTTCATGGAGGACGGCGTGATCGTGGCCGACGGCACGCCCCAGGAGGTTTTCGGCAGCGAAAAGGTGAAAGCCTTTATCGGGCTTGGAGATTGACCGGTAAAGAACAGTTTAAGGCAGAGAGAGTTCAGAGTTCAGAGTTGAGAGTTCAGATTTATTTTGTTTCACAAGCGTTGGGAAGCCGACAGCTTGGAGGACTATATTCATCTGAACTCTGAACTCTCAACTCTGAACTCTTTTGCTTGCAAACGGCTTCCGTCCGTCACGGCTGAACAGCTGCGACTATGCTTCCCGCCGCAACTTTGTGACTTTATTGTAAACTTGCGCGTTCTGAAAAGAATTGTCATTGAATAATTGCGGAAATGCGTATATAATAGACCCAACGATCATCAGGGAGGGAAGCCGCGTGGACAACGACGTATTTCTGGGCGACGTGATCCAGACCCGGAAGCCTCACCCCTGCGGCGGCGACACCTGGGTGGTCATCCGGACGGGAGCCGACATTAAGATCAAATGCCAGGGCTGCGGACGGATCGTGATGCTGGATCGCGAGGTGTTTTTTAAGCGCCGCAAGAAGCTGATCCAGCGCGCCGCCGCGCCCGAGGCTGAAAGAGAGGAGTAAGAACCTGACCATGCAGACAGAAAAACAGCCTGCTTCCGCGCAGACGGAAAAAAAGCCCTCCACCTTTTGGGAGCGGCACAAGGAAAAGGTGGCAAAGCAGAAGGAAAAGGAAAAGAATAAGCCCCTGGCCCTGAAAATCTGGAGCTGGGTGTGGACGATCCTGGCTGCGGTGCTCATCGCCACCGCCGTGCGCGCTTTCGTGGCCGAACCCATCCGGGTGGACGGCACCAGCATGACCAACACCCTGAAGGACGGCGAAATCGTGCTGGCCACCAAATGGGATTACCTGTTTGGCGAACCCCAGCGCAACGATATCGTCATCTGCCGCTATCCGGGCCGCATGAACGAGCGGGGGGCCAGCCAGATCAACATCAGCGCCGCCCTGTCCCTGGATACCTACACGCTGTTCGTCAAGCGCCTGGTGGCCCTGCCCGGCGATACCGTGGAGATCACCGGCGGCCATCTGTACGTGAACGACGAATTGGTGGAGGATCCCGAATTCATGGGCAGCGTGCCCTCGGATTACGCCAAGCGGAAGTTAGGCGCGGACGAATATTTCGTCATGGGCGATAACCGCTATTCCTCCCACGACAGCCGGGCCAGCGACGTGGGCCCCATTTCCCGCGGCGCCATCATGGGCAAGGTAAAATCCGTGCTGCTGCCCTTCAATCAGATGCGCGGCGTGAAATAAGCAAAAACCTTGCGGCGGTGCGCCGCACGTGAAGCCCCCTTCCGAACGGAGGGGGTTTTCTGTTCCGTGGAAACAATCATTTTTTTACAGAAAGTGCATTTTCTTCTTGACAGATTGTGAATAATATGCTATAATGGAAAAAAAGGAAGAATATTCCCATTTTAATTGAAAGGGGTTTTTCATCATGAAGAAAACCGTCAAAATGCTTCTGGCCGCCATCCTGGCGCTGACCCTGCTCCTGTCCGCCGTGCCCGCGCTGGCCTTGGACTCCTTCCAAGAAGAAGGCCCCGGCAGGTATTACGCCACCCTCCCCGGCGACGGAGGCAGCGAAATCAGGGTCGTTTCCACCCGCAAGTTCCTCGTCGTCAAGGACGGCTACAAGGAATATTTCAACTTCCGCGTTGAGGACGGCAAGCTGATCCTGACCAACGCCGACGGCGTGGATACCGAAGTAACGGTTGACGAAGCCGGCAAGGGTCACCTGGAACTCGCTCTGGGCAACGGCGAAACCTTCACCGCGAGCATCGGCCGCTTGTCGCTGGGCTACATCATCAATACCGGCGTGTTCCCGATCATGAAGGAACCGGATTGGGTGTGAACCTAAGTAAACCTCCCATAACGCCCCTCGCCCTCGGTTGGGACGGATAAAAACAATTCCCCTGTGCGGAAACGCACGGGGGAATTGCATTTTTGGGGGAATGATCCTTCGCTTGGCGTTTCGCTCCCGCTCCACGCCGCTCAGGATGACAGTGCGTGTTGGCCGGTTTATCTGTTTGGCGCGCGGCATGCCGCGTTTATCACAGCCCCCTTGCATTGTCATCCTGAACGCTGCGGAGCGAGAGCGAAGCAGCAGGTGAAGGATCATTCCCGGAATACAAGGAGCAAAGAACATGGAGGATTGCACAGGGGATTCGTTTATAGAAGGGATATTTTCGCACCTCGTAATTAGATGATATTATCAGAATGGCCGATGCCGAACAGCTCGTTCTGCCTGCGGTTGGTAATATCGCCGTAATTGCCGGATTTGTTGATCTGGTGGCCCATGAACATCATCACGCTGGTAGCCCCGCCGTCTAAGTTGATGGCGGAGGTGCAGCCCAGCTCGGCCATTTTCTGGCCCAGCCACACGCAGCCCTCGCCCTTGCTTTCGGAGGTGCGGCTTTCCACCACCACGGCGATGTAGTAGCCCGGCTCCACCATGCCCCAGGCGGTGCGGGGGTTGGGGGTGTTGCCGTATTCCGTGGAGCGGGGGGAGACCTCGCCGTTTTCCACCAGGATGGGGCCGAAGGAAACGGAATCGGTGGCCCCGGCGGCCAGCAGCTCCTTGGCGGTCACGGTGGCGTTTTTATGCAGGGAAACGCTGCCGTCGGGATACAGGGCCATCACGTCCAGGGGCGGGTAAACGGTGGAGCTGGCCTTCTTGGGCCGGTCGAACAGCACCTGGCCGTCCCGGATGATCACGCCGATGGGGTAATTGTAGCTTTCCTCGTGATCCCGCTCGATGCGGTAAATGAAGTAATCGGAATTGATGGCGAAAACCACCTTGTGCTGCTGAGCGATGTTATCCGCGTAGGTCTTGTACCGGTCGCCGTAGGAGGTGTAGTGGGCTTCGTCGTAGGGGAAGAAGTCAAACAGCTCGCTTTCGTCCCGGGTGAAGATTTGGGCCTCGTACCAGCGCAGGGGCTGCTTTTTGCTGTTGGTGCCCGTGCGGCGGTTGATTTCGATGCGCAGGGTCTGGGAGCAGTACAGCCACAGGCCCTTGGCCCCGTCCTGGTATACGAATTCCTCTTCGCCCTCCGGCAGGAAGCCTTCGGCGGTCAGGGCGGGGAACAGCTCGTGAATGGTTTCGGGGTTGGCGGCGGCGGTGAAGCCCTTCTTTCCGGCGGCGTCATTTGCGGCAGGCGCGGCGGTTTCGGCGGGCTTGGTTTCCTCCGGCTGCTGGGTGGGCTCCGCCTTGGCGGCTTCCTTGGGCTGGGCCGTGGTCAGCACCACCACGGGAATCTCGTCCGCGGGAATCTGGGTGGGTTCCGGCTGCAGGTCGGCGGCTTCCGTCGCGGCGGTCTGCGTCGTGCCGCTGCCGCCGGAAAGCGTCAGTTCATAGGGGGAGGCCAGGGCGCCGCTGCCGCCCTGGATGTTCAGCAGGCTCAAATCCACGTGGATGGCGGGGCGCACGCCCAAATCGCTGTTGCCCACGGAAATGCGGCCGATCTTGCCCTCGTCCATCACCCGGCGCTGCTCGTGGGGATAATCCGCGCTGCGGGTGCGGCTCCACCAGGGGCTGTATTTCTTGCCGCCCTTGGAGTATTTGTACAGGTGGGGCTGGTTTTTGGTCTCTTTCCAGTAGTTGTAGCTGGGCAGCTCAAAGATGGGCGGATCCACCGCCACGCTGGCCCAGGCCGTGCTGGTACACAGGCGGGCGGAGTTGGAGGAAAAGCCCAGGGAAGCGTCCTTCATTTCGTCGGAGGTGATCAGCGTCACCAGGGCGTTATCCTCCGTGCGAACCAGCAGGGCGCTCTGTTCCTCCGCCGTGAAGGCGTCGTTCAGGAACGTGCCGTTCAGGTAATTGTATAAATCGCTGGATTCCCAGCCCTGGTAATGCTGGTAATCCCCGTGTACCGGCGCGGCGAACAGGATGTATTCGCTGAGCAGGTACGCTTCCCCGTTTTGGCTTTTCAGCACCCGCCACACGATGGGCCGCACCGTGCCGTCCTCGTCCGTGGGATAGGAGCCGAAGGCCACGTATTCATATCCGCCGCTGCGGGAATAGCCCCGGATGCCCGCCGCGTCCTCCGCCTGGGCGGAAAAGACGTATCCCAGCGTAAGCAGCAAAACGAGCAGCAAAGAGAGCTTTCTCATCATGTTCATCCCCCGATCCAATCATATTTGGAGACTGCGATTTTGTGAAGGGCAGCGCTTGGGCTGCTTTCTTTATCAGTATACCATATTTCCCCTTTCCTCACAAGCGGGGGAACGGGGTTTTACAAGATCGTTTCCGAAAAACGTTTCTATTTTATATATCAGCGGGAGACAGAAAGAAAGCCTGGGGCCTCCGCGGCCCCAGACCCCGCGGCAGGGGATGATCCCCTGCACCCCGCCTGGCGATCGGCTTGAAAGTAAAAGCATGCGGTTTTCGCCTGCGGCAGGGAGTTACGATATTCGGGCTGCTTCTGGCCCAAGAAAAGCCGGGAAAATCCCAGGGGGAAAGCTCGCTTTCCCCTGGGGATTATTCCCCGGCTTTTCCCGGATGCTTTGCATTCGGGTTGGCGTCCTTCGGACGCCGGGCCAGAAGCATAACGGCGGCAAGCATGGCGGTATTCTTCAAGCAACAGCGGGAAATTGTTTATTCAGTGCATCAAGCAGAATCCGCAAGCGCGGGTCCAGGGGGGTCACCCCCCTGGTGGAGGTTTGGAGGCAAAGCCTCCAACGTTCCCTTAGCTTTCAACTGACAGGAGATTTATGCGGTATGTTCTAAACATAGCTTGTCCGCGATCAGGGCGATGAACTCGCCGTTGGTGGGTTTATCGTCCGGCTGGGCCACGTCGCAGCCGAAGGCCTTGTTCAGAGTGTCCACCCGGCCCCGGCTCCAGGCCACCTCGATGGCGTGGCGGATGGCGCGCTCCACCTTGCTGGAGGTGGTGCCGAAGCGCCGGGCGATGGCGGGGTACAGCTCCTTGGTGATGCCGCCGATCATTTCCGGCTTTTCGATCACCAGCTTGATGGCCTCCCGCAGGTATTGGTAGCCCTTGATGTGGGCGGGAATGCCCATGGCAAGAAAAATGTTGGAAATGCGGTCGTCCAAATTCAGGCCCACAGCGTACAGCGGCTCCAGGGGCGCGGCGGCCTGATGGGCGGCCACCTCCCTGATTCGGTCCACCAGCACGGGCAGATCCACCGGCTTGATCATGTAGTACATCACGCCCAATTCCACCGCCCGGCGGATAAAATCGTCCCGACCCAAGGCGGTGACGGCGATCACCCGGGGCCGCTTTTCCAGGGGCGCGCGCTGCAATTGGGCCAGCACGCCGAAGCCGTCCAGGGAGGGCATAATCATATCCAGCAGCACCACGTCCGGCTGCTTTTCCTGAATCATTTTCAGGGCGTCCTGGCCGTTGGCGGCTTCGCCCACAAGGGCGATGTCCTTCTGGGTTTGCAGGTATTGGGTCATGGCGGCGCGCAATTCGTCGTTGTCGTCTACGATGGCGGTGTGGATCATGGATGGTCGCTCCCCTCGATGAAAAATAATGAAGAAATCCCGGCGTTGCAGCGGAATGCGGAATGCGCTCCCATTCCGCATCATTCCTTCCACTTGCTGGAAGATTCGTCAACAATTATAACGGAAAGAAGGATAACGCATATAAAATAATAACCATAAGAATTATTATTGACAAAACAGATGAAAATGGGCGCGCGGGGGAAACGAACGCCGACAGGAAAGCGGAAGATTCAGCAAAAGCCGCCAGGGGGAACGAAAACGGGCGTTCTGATTTGCCCGCCGTTGACGGAGGCGGCCCGATTTGCTATAATACATCCATCAAAAACGGGAGCTGAGACGGATGAAATTTGAGAGCCTATCCACCGAACAGGTGAACGAGCAAAGCAGGAATTTGGATATGCTGCCCCCCCTGGAGGCGGCGAAGCTCATGAACCGCATGGATCGTCAGGCGGCGGAGGCGGTGGAACAGGCCCTGCCCCAAATCGCGGAGGCGGTGGAAAAAATCGCGGAGCGCATGAAAGCGGGGGGCAGGCTGATTTATATCGGCGCGGGCACCAGCGGGCGGCTCGGCGTGCTGGACGCCTCCGAATGTCCGCCCACCTTCGGCACGGACGAGGGGCTGGTGGTGGGCCTGATCGCCGGGGGCGATTACGCCCTGCGCCACGCCGTGGAACGGGCGGAGGACAAGCCGGAACTGGCGGTGGAAGCGCTGAAGGAAATCGGCTTGAACGAAAAAGATACGCTGGTGGGCGTCAGCGCCAGCGGCTACGCGCCTTACTGCGTGGGCGGGCTGGACTACGCCCGCTCCCTGGGCGCGCTGACCGTCGGCCTGTCCTGCAACCGGGACGCCATTCAATCCCGCCACGCGGACATCGCCATCGAAATGCCCACCGGGGCGGAAATCCTGTCCGGCTCCACCCGGCTTCGGGCGGGCACGGCTACCAAGATGGCCCTGAACATGCTCACCACCCTGACCATGGTGCAGTTGGGCAAGGTGTACGGCAATTTAATGGTAGACATGCGGCCCACCAATCAGAAATTGCAGGATCGGGCGGTGCGCATCGTGCAGAAAGCCCTGGCGATCGAAGATAAGGCTGAGGCCGACGCGCTGCTGGAAAGCGCGGGCCGGGATGTGAAAACCGCCATCGTCATGCGTTCCTGCGGGGTGGATCAGGAAAAAGCCCGGGAAGCGCTGGAGAAAAACGGCGGCTTCGTGCGCCGGGCGCAGGCGGAGCTTTTAGCGAAGTAAGGAGAAAGTGCCATGCGGATACTGCTGGTAGAGGATGAAAAGGGCATTTCCTCGGCCATTTGCCAGATGCTGAAAAAAGAAAACTTTTCCGTGGACCCTGTATATACCGGCACCGACGGGCTGGATTACGCCCTGGCGGGGATTTACGACGCCATTATTTTGGACGTGATGCTGCCGGGCATGGACGGTTTTCAGGTGCTGTCCGCCCTGCGGAAGGAAGGGATCAAGACCCCCGTGTGCATGCTCACCGCCCGCTCCGGCCTGGAGGATCGGGTGCGGGGGCTGGAAAAGGGCGCGGACTATTATCTGCCCAAGCCCTTCCAGATGGCGGAGCTGATTGCCTGCCTGCGGGCCATCACCCGGCGGCGGGAGGACGCGCCGGTAATGGAGCTGGCCTTCGGGGACATCGTACTCAATCAGCAGGAAGCGAAGCTCATGTGCAGCGCCACGGGCCAATCGGTGAAGTTAGGGGCCAAGGAATACCAGATCATGGAAATGCTGCTGCGCAATCCCCGCCAGATTTTGAATAAGGATACCATTTTCGAGCGGATTTGGGGCTATGAAACGGATGCGGACATCAGCAATTTGGAGGTGTATTTGTCCTTCGTGCGCAAGAAGCTCACCTTTGTGGGATCCCAGGTGAAAATCAAGGCCACCCGGGGCATGGGCTATTCATTGGAGGAGGGCGTATGATCCGCAGGCTTCGGCGGCGGGTGATCCTGGTGGCGCTGGCCGGGCTTTTGCTGGCCTCCGCCGGGCTGGTGGCCGCCATCAACTGGATGAACTGGAACAGCTTAGAGCAGCAGGCGGGCCAGGTGTTGGATATGCTGGCCGAAAACAACGGGCAGCGCCCCGCGGCGGACGGCGCGGAGGGGCAGCGGCCAGTGAAGCCGGAGGGCACCCAGCCGCCGGACAGAGGCCCCGGCGCCACGCCTCCCGGCGAGATGAAGAACAAAAAGAACCGGGGCAGCAAGGCCGTGATGAACGCCGCCAGCATGACGAATTATTATACGGCCACAGTCGACGAAGAGGGCCGGGTGCTTTCCTGGCACAGCGACCGCACCGACCTGTACACCGATGCGGAAATCGCCGATATGGCCCTGTGGGCGGTACAGGCGGGCAAGGACAGGGGCCGGAACGACACTCGATTCTACTGCCTGACCGAAAAAGCCGGGGAACGCCTGCTGATCGTGGTGGACAGCCGGCTGGAAATCCAAAACGCCGAAAGCGTGCTGCGGCTGACGGTGTTGGTGGCGGTGATCGAGGACGCGCTGCTGAGTATCGGCGCGGTGTGGCTCATCCGCAAACTGGTCCAGCCCGTGGACGAGGCCATGGAAAAGCAGAAGCAGTTCGTGTGGGACGCCAGCCACGAGCTGAAAACGCCCCTGGCGGTGATCTCTGCCAACGCCGACGTGCTGGCCGCCGAGGCGGGGGAGAGCAAGCCCCTCCAGTATATCCAGTCCGAGGTGCGGAGGACGGACAGCCTGATCCAAAACCTGCTTACCCTGGCCCGCATGGAGAAGGGCACGGCTCAAGCGGTTCACGTCCAATTCGATTTGAGCCGCGCCCTGCTGGAAGTGGCGCTGCCCTTTGAATCGGCGATATTCGAGGAAGGAAAAAGCCTGGAAATGGATATTCCCGACGGTATCGAATACACCGGCGATGGGGAAATGATCAAGCAGCTGGCGGTGATTTTGCTGAGCAACGCCCAAAAGTATTCCGACGACGGGGGCAGAATCCGCATTGCTTTGGAGGCCAAGGGCGATAAACGCATCCTGCGGGTGCATAATACCGGTCCCGCCATTCCGCCCGAGGCCCAGCAGCGGATTTTTGACCGCTTTTACCGGGTGGATTCCTCCCATAACCGGGAGGTGGAGGGCAACGGCTTAGGGCTGGCCATTGCCCAGAGCATCGTCGCCGCCCACCGGGGCAAAATCACCGTGCACAGCGCGGAAGGCGAGGGAACCGAATTTACAGTGATCCTGTAATAGATTGGGGAGAGACATGAAAAAACTGTTTTCATTTTTGATGATCCTGGCGCTGCTGACCGGGGGCGCGCTGGCCGAATCCGCCCCCGCCCCGGAAGCGGTGACGGAGATCATTTTGGCTTTCCGGGAAACGTACCCCGACCGGTATTTGTGGAACGGGGAGGACGCGGATTTCCTGCTAACGGTCAGCGACGCCGCTTTCGGCAGCCTGCCCGCCCGGCGGGTGGAGCCGGTGGATTATGAAGCCCTGCGGCCCGGCGATATCCTGCGGCTCAAAAAGGACACGTACAGCGTGATGATCCTTGAGAAGCTCGATCATCACGTAACGGTAGTGGAACTGTGGAACGGCCGCGTGTATTGGGGCCGCACCGTGAGCAAAAGCGCCGTGGAGGCGGGGGATTGCATCATGACCCGCTATCCCGAATAAACCGTCATACGAAAAACCCCGCCTTTCAGTCGCCTGAAAAGCGGGGCGTCCTTTATCCGTTTCTTCGCTTCAGCCACACCATCAGCACCGCGATATCCGCCGGGTTCACGCCGGGGATGCGGCTGGCCTGGCCCAGGGACAGGGGCCGCCGGGCCTGGAGCTTTTCACGGGCCTCTAAGCGCAGGGCGTCGATGGCATGATAATCGGTATCGGGGGGAAGAACGGCTTCCTCCATGGCCCGGGTCTTGTGGATCTGGGCCATTTCCTTTTGCAGATAGCCTTCGTACTTGATTTGAATTTCCGCCTGTTCCCTGGCCCCGGCAGTATAGCCCCAGCCGTCGGGCAGGGTCAGATGCGCGTCCGGGTGGCGCAATTCCTTGTCCATGCCCGCGTCGGAAAGGCGCTTGACCAGTTCCTCCGTCTCCCGCTGCTTCCGTTCCGCCCTTTGCAGGCGCGCGTCGGTAATCAACCCCAAATCCCGCGCTTTTAACGTCAAACGCAGGTCGGCGTTGTCCTGGCGCAGGTACAGGCGGTGTTCCGCCCGGCTGGTCATCATGCGATAAGGTTCGTCGGTGCCCTTGGTGGTCAGGTCGTCAGCCAGAACGCCGATGTACGCCTGATCCCGGGTCAGCAGGAAGGGCTCTTTTTCCTGGCAGTACAGGCAGGCGTTGATGGCGGCGTACAGGCCCTGGGCCGCCGCTTCCTCGTAGCCCGAGGTGCCGTTGATCTGGCCCGCCGTGAAGAGGCCCGGTATGTGCCGCGCGCCCAAATAGGGGGTCAGGGCCAGGGGGTCGATGCAGTCGTATTCGATGGCGTAGGCCAGGCGGGTGATAATGCAGCGCTCTAAGCCCGGAATGGTGCGGTACATTTGCCACTGCACGTCCTCCGGCATGGAGGAACTCATGCCCTGCACATACCATTCGGGGTAGCTGTCCCCCTCCGGTTCCAGGAAAAGCTGGTGCCGGTCCTTGTCGGCGAAGCGCACGATCTTGGTTTCGATGGAGGGACAGTACCGCGCGCCGGTGCCGTTGATCTGGCCGGTGAACATGGGGGCGCGGTGCAGATTTTGGCGAATGATTTCGTGGGTTTTTTCATTGGTCCAGGTGAGATAACAGCTGATTTTGTTCCTGGGCGGAATGTCCGTCATGAAGGAGAAGGGCGTCACCGGCTCGTCGCCGGGCTGCACCTCCATTTTGTCAAAGTCGATGCTGTTTTCCGCCACCCGGGCCGGGGTGCCGGTCTTGAAGCGGCGCAGGGAAAAGCCCAAATCAGCCAAAGACTTGCTTAAATAATTGGCGGGCATCAAGCCCTGGGGTCCCGCGTCCCATTCAGCTTCCCCGATGATGATGCGGCTTTTCAGGTACACGCCGGTACATACCACCACCGCCCGGCAGGGGATCACGTCGCCGGTCAGGGTTTTGACCCCGGACACTCTGCCGTTTTGCGTCAATATCTCCGCCGCTTCCCCCTGGCGCAGGGTCAAATGCTCCTGATTGAACAGGGTTTTCAGCATGCGCAGATGATAGGCCCGCTTGTCCGCCTGGATGCGCAGAGAATGAACCGCCGGGCCTTTGCCCCGGTTCAGCATGCGGCTTTGCAGGGTAATATCGTCCGCCGCCAGGCCCATTTCCCCGCCCAGGGCGTCCACTTCCCGCACCAAATGCCCCTTGCCCGTGCCCCCGATGGAGGGGTTGCAGGGCATCAGCGCCACGGATTCCAAATTCAGGGTCAGCAGCAGGGTATCCAGTCCCATCCGCGCCCCGCAAAGCGCCGCCTCGCATCCCGCGTGGCCCGCGCCGATCACAACAAGGTCAGCCAAAGAAGTGTTCCTCCGTTTTTGGATTCAGTGTATCTCCCTGCAACTGGTACAGGGATGACAAACTGAAGTATATCAGCCGATATTATCCCAATCTATCCGTTCGTTTTTGTAAAAGAATTCCTTGTCACGATCGGAGACTTCTCTCATCACGCGGCAGGGATTGCCGACGGCGATGACATGATCCGGAATATCCTTTGTGACGATGCTTCCGGCTCCAATGACCGTATTTTTTCCTATATGAACGCCCGGCACAATGACTGCTCCCGCTCCGATCCATGCGTTTTCGCCAATATACACATCCTTATTGTATTGAAGCCCTCGCGACCGAAGCTCCGGATCGATAGGGTGGTTTGCTGTCGCTATCGTAACATTCGGACCGAACATCACTTTATCGCCCACATAGATATGTCCGTCGTCAACAAGCGTTAGATTGGAATTCGCATAAATTCCGGAACCGAAATGGAGATGGCGACCGCCCCAGTTGGCGCGAAATGGAAGCTCGATATAACAGTTTTCGCCGCATTCGGCGAAGACTTCGCGCATATATTGCTGCTTCTTATCATATTCGGACGGCTTCAACTGATTGAACGCCCAAAGCTTCTCTTGCCATGGGACTTGTTCGTCCATAATCTCTTCATCCGCTGGATCGTAAATCAATCCTTTTTCCATTCTTTCGTAGTTTGTCATGTTCTTCACATCCTCAACTCCCGATTTTTCAATCACGTTTAATGGTGTATCGCGCCCAGGGCGTCCACCTCCCGCACCAAATGCCCCTTGCCCGTGCCCCCGATGGAGGGATTGCAGGGCATGAGGGCCGCGGATTCCAAATATTCAGCGTACTGTGTATCCTTTTGCGGACAATACGGCCAAGGCTTTCTCGAAGTTCTCTGCTTTTACAAGCATATAATCTGTGTTGAAGGTGGATACCGCGAAAATTCCAATCCCGTTATCCGCCAGGATCCCGGACAGCTTCGATAAGATTCCGATCAGAGAAAAATCCAGAACGCCCGCTATGCGGAATCCTTTCCACCCGTCGTCACGCGCAACCGTTTCAGCTGGAGTATCCTCCGTTTTGCACACTAAAGATAATTCTTCATCCGTTTTCCCGATAAAATAGAGTTCGGCTGTCATATCTATATTTGCTGTATCCGGTACTTTGCAAACAGTCAAATCGCATTCCAGTTTCTTTAGCTCCATAGGTTCCTCCGTCAAAGCCCGACTTGTCAATTTTGTTTAAACGGCGTATATCCTATAATATTTTCTGCATTACGACAGCATCTTTAAACATCCCATTTACATAAAAATATTCTTTATATATTCCTATATCAACAAACCCCATTTTATGGTACAAATTGATGCCTCTTGCATTATCAGAGATTACTTCCAGTTCTATCACCCTTAACTTCATCTTCTTTGCCTGCTCGACAATTCTTTTTAGCATTTCTGTCCCTATTCCCTGATTCCAGTATTCCTTTTTTACTGAAATCGAGAATTTAGCCCGATGACGGATTCTTGCCGCATAATATCCCTCTAATTCCGCTCTCGCAATGATCTGTTCGTTTTCAAGAGCGATCAAAACAATGCTATTCTCCGCGTCTTTACTCATAGCCAATTTTCGTTTTATGCCTTCAATTGGGACATTAAATTCATTTTCTCCATGCAGCAAATTATCAGACTCTCCACCCACTTGATTCAGATATAAAATCATTTTCTCCGCATCGTCTGGAACAGCCTCTCGAATGATATATGGATGATTCATGGAAGTCCTTCCTCTCCGATAGTTCTTCCTTAAAATTCCGATTTGTCAATCCCGTTTAAATGGCGTATACCGCCCGTTCACCGCCCACATAGGGCAGGCGGGAATAAGCGCACACCAGATTGGCGTGGCCGATTTGCCGGATTTCGCCCCGGTAGGGCACGGCCACGGGACGCAGGTGCATGCCGATGAGGGTGTCGCCGATGTCCAGGCCCGCGTCAGCCTGGACGGCCATCACCAGACAGGGTTCTTCCATCTGCTTCCACGCCGCGGCGGGCACGCTGCCGCCCGCCTTGGGCTGGGGAATAGCGTTCACACGCACATACCGGCTTTCCTTGGCGGCGGAAAGGGGCATGACCAAAGAACGGTTCAAATGCTCGCAGCACTGGAAAATGGGCACAAAACCCCGTTGACCGCACACGTTCAGCACGGCCCCGGCCACCCATTCCCCGATTTCCGGGGCGCTGGCCTTGCCGATCTGACTGCCCGCGATCTCGCTGGTGGAGCAGCCGATCACGAGTTGGGAACCGGGCTGCAATTTCGCCGCTTTCGCCAAATCCAAAATGGCTTTCGTCACCTGGGCGCGGATAACCTGTTCATCTGTCATTTTTATTTGTCCTTTCATTCGGAGAAATACGTTCTTCCTTAATGGCTTTCTCGGAGGGGGACGAACCGCCGATTTCCGCCAGTGGCGGAAATCAAATCGGCGGTGAGATCGACCGAAAAGGAGCAATCTCCGCATGAAGCGGAGTTGCGACTATTGAGGTCGCGGAAGCGGGAAACCATTCTTTGGTCTACAAAGAATGGTTTCCCCCGCCGACCTTATCGCTTCCTAAAGGCATACATCCCGATGGCGGCGGCGATCGCAAGGTTCAAAGAATCCACCTCGTCGCTGCTGGGGATGCGCACGGGTTGGCCCACCTGCTGAAATTCGGGGGGCAGGCCGGAGCCTTCGTTGCCGAAGATCAGGGCGCAGGGGTGGGACGCGTCCTTGGCCGCGTCATCCATTTGCACGGAGCCGTCCAGCATGAAGGGGTACGCCGCGTGCGGTGCAAATTCCTGCCAATAAGCCGAAAAATCGCCGTATTCGCTTACCCGCAGGGAAAACAGCGCGCCCATGCTGGCCCGGACCACCTTGGGGTCGTACACGTCGGCGGCGGGGCGAATGATGGCGATATCGTGATACCCAAAGCCTAAGGCCGTGCGCAGGATGGTGCCCAAATTGCCCTGGTCGGAAATGTGATGGAGAACGATGTGGTCGCAGGCCCCATCCAGGGGCAGGGGCCGCTTTTCAAACACCGCCGCGGCGAAGCAGTTGTCCTTCCCGGAAATGCGGGAGAGGGCTTTATCAGCAATCTCCACACGGATATGCTTTTCCTCTGCCAGGGCGATCAGCTTTTTCACGCCCTCGCTGTCCTGGCCCCTGGAGGAAACGAGCAGCCGCCGCATGAGTTCGGGCCGCTTGGTCATGGCTTCCAGGGAGGGAAAAAGGCCGGGGGCGTAAGAATAATCCAGTTCGCGCTTGTAGGCTTCCAACGCGGGCATGGTTCGTCACCTCAAAAATTTCTTGATCAGATTCAGCTTTTTCTTGGAATAGGGGGGATAGCGCATTTGAATGTCCGGCCAATTGCCCTTCAATACCACGGCTTTTTCGTGGGTGAAGGTTTCAAAGGAGTATCTGCCGTGATAGCGGCCCATGCCGCTCTGCCCCACGCCGCCGAAGGGCAGGCGGCTGGAGGACAAATGCACCACCGTATCGTTGACGCACCCGCCGCCGAAAGGCACCTGCCGCAGCACCTTTTCCTTGACCCCTACCCGGCGGGTGAACAGGTACAGGGCTAGAGGCCGCTCCCGGCTGTTGATGCGGGAAATGACCTCGTCGACGGTCTTAAAGGTGATCACCGGCAGCACCGGGCCGAAAATTTCCTCCCGCATGACGGGGGAATCCCAGGAAACGTCCGTTAAAATGGTGGGTTCGATGCGTTCCCCGTCCCCGTTTCCGCCGCAGAAAATCTTTTCGCCCTGGATTAAATTCATCACCCGCTGGTAGTGCTTGGCGTTCACCATTTTGGGCCATTGGGGGCTGATGAGCGGTTCGCCGTAGAATTCCTCCCAGCACCGCAGGATTCCCGCCAGCAGCCTGTCCTTCACCCGTTCCTGCACCAGCAGATAATCGGGAGCCACGCAGGTCTGGCCGGAATTGAGGGCCTTGCCGAAGGCGATGCGCCGGGCGGCCACGGCAATGTCCGCCGATTCGTCCACGATGCAGGGGCTTTTGCCGCCCAATTCGAGCGTCACGGGGGTCACATACCGGGCGGCTTTTTCCAGCACCACCTTGCCCATGTTCACCCCGCCGGTAAAGAAGATATAATCGAAGCGTTCCTCCAGCAGGGCCTGGTTTTCCGCCCGGCTGCCTAAGATCACCGCCGCCTGCTCCGAGGGGAAGCAGGAGGACACCAGATCAAAAATCACCTGGGCGGTGGCCGGGGCGTAGGCGCTTGGCTTCACGATGCAGTGATTGCCCGCCGCGATAGCCCCGATCAATGGGTTCAGGGTGAGCTGAAAGGGATAATTCCAGGGGGCCATGATGAGTACCACGCCGTAGGGTTCCTTTAAAACGCAGCTGCTGCCGGGGAACAGGGACAGGGGCAGGGGCGGCCGCTTGGGCCTGGCCCAGCGGGACAAGTGCCGCAGAAAGCAGGAGATTTCAGCAAGCACCATGCCGATTTCCGTCATGTAGGCTTCCTCGTGGCTCTTACCCAAGTCCATTTGCAGGGCCAGGCAGATGCGATCCTCCCACTGGACGATGAGCTTATACAGCTTGTCCAGCTGATCCAGCCGGGATTCAACGCCGCGGGGGTTCACCGCGTAAAAGGCGCGGCGCTGCAATTCCACCAGTTCATGAATGGTCATGAAGCAGATCCTCCAGGAGTTTCTTGGCCATTTCCTTGCCCCGCGGACCGATCTCGCCCACAGGCCCCACGCAGGAGGGACAGCCCTGGGGGCAGTCGCAGTCGGAAACCAGGGTGAGGGCGTGAGTGAGCAGGATATCCCGCATGCGGAAGGCTTTTTCCGCCAGCCCCACGCCCCCGGGGCAGTTGTCGTACAGGATCAGGGTGGGCTTCTCCGTGAAGGGGCACTTCACCTGATAGCTCACCGCCAAATCCCGGGGGGAACACATGAGGTACAGGGGGGCCAAAATCCGCAGCAGGTTGGCGATGCCTAACATGCCGCTTTGCAGATCGTCCTTTTCGTACTTCTCTGCGATGCTGTCCGGCACGGTGCGCCACATGGCGGTGGTGTGCATTTCCGTTTCCGGCAGGCGCACAGGGCCGAAGCCCACGTTTTCGTTGTTGTCGAAGCGCATTTTCTTGAAGATTTTGACCAGGGCCACCACCTTCACTTCGCCCAGGGCCGCGCCATCCTCTTCCTTTTCGATGTCCAGCAGGGAAAGACTCACGTTCAAATCGGCGTCGGTGTAGTAGTCCACGTTCACCCGGCGAATGAAGGCCTTGCAGGCGTCGAAGTCCAATTCCTCCACCTGATAGGTCTGGCCCTCGTGCATATAAATGGCGTTGGGATGCAGCAGCATGGGCGCGGTGAAGCGGTCCATTTCGCCCACGATGCGGGGATGGGCCGGGTCGGTGATGTCGTTGATGAGAAAGTTTTCGGTCATGGCGGTGCGCAGGCTCATTTCGCTGGCGGGGAAATCCTCTGCCATCCAATGGTAGGTGCCGCCCACATTCCGCAGGATATTGCTTTCTTCCAGGTATTCCAGCATTTCCGCGCCGCCCGCCGCGTTGCCCAGGGTTTCCCCGGCCTTGAAGGGCAGCTCATAGGCGGCGCACTTGAAGTGGCTGAGTAAGATATACAGGTTGTCCGGGTTCAGCAGGGCGTTTTCGGCGGGCTGGGTGAAAAAATAATCCGGGTGGGTGACGATGAACTGGTCCAGGGCGTTACTGGAGGCTACCATGAACGTGGCGCTGACCCCGTGCCGCCGCCCGGCCCGGCCCGATTGCTGCCAGGTGCTGGCGATGGTGCCGGGATAGCCGCACAGCACGCAGGCCTCCAGGGCGCCGATGTCGATGCCGAGTTCCAGGGCGTTAGTGGATACCACGGCCTGAATGTCCCCGGCCCGGAGGCCCCGTTCGATCTCCCGCCGTTCGGAGGGCAGATAGCCGCCCCGGTAGCCCCGCACCTTGCCGCTGTTGCCGATGGGGTCGGACACCAGTTCTTTCAATTGCCGGGTCAGTACCTCCACTTGCAGGCGACTTTTGGCGAACACGATGCTCTGCACCCCGTTTTTCACCAGCATGGAAGCGATGGCCCGCGTTTCCGGCAGCACGCCCTTGCGGATGCCAAGCTGCCGGTTCACCACCGGGGGATTATAAAAGATGTAATGCTTTTCCCCGGCGGGCGCGCCGTTGTTGTCGATGAGGGTCACGGGCCGCCCGATGAGGGTCTCCGCCAATTCTTTGGGGTTCTGGATGGTGGCGGAGCAAAGGATAAACTGGGGGTGGCTGCCGTAAAATTCACACAGGCGCATCAAGCGGCGCAAAACGTTTGCCAAATTGCTGCCGAACACGCCCCGGTAAGAATGGATTTCGTCCACCACGATGTATTTCAGGTTTTCAAACAGCTTCACCCATTTGGTGTGCTGGGGCAGGATGCCGCTGTGCAGCATGTCCGGGTTGGTCACCACCACATGCCCCGCCTGACGCACGGCACGGCGGGCGGCGGCGGGGGTGTCGCCGTCGTAGGTAAAGGTTTTGACGTCCGCGCCTAAAAGCTCGATCAGCTCATAGAGTTCAGCCACCTGATCGGCGGACAGGGCCTTGGTGGGGAACAGATATAAAGCCCTGGCGTCAGGATTTTTCAGAATTTCCGCCAGCACGGGCAGGTTGTAGCACAGGGTTTTCCCGGAGGCCGTGGGCGTGACCACCACGTAATCCTTCCCCGCCTGGGACGCGGCGAAGCATTCCGCCTGGTGGGTGTACAATTGATGCACCCCATGCTTTCCCAGGGCGGCGGGCAGACGGGGATCGACGCCCTCCGGCCAGGGGGCGTACTTCGCTTCCCGGGGCGGCACCACGCGCCACGCCGTCACGTTTTCCATAAAGAAGGGGTTATTTTTTAATTTTTCCAGCATTTGATTCAGATTCATGGCGGCCCCCTGTAGTGATTTTTTACCGCGCCAGACCCAAATTCTTTTTCAGCGCGTCCTGGAGTACCTGGGAGAAGTTGATATTCTTTTCCAGCGCGGCGGCGTTCAGCCAGGCGGGGAGGGTGACGGTACGGTTGACGGAACGGTTCACCTTGGCCAGACGGATCGAGGGCATGTACACGTCCACCAGCACCACGCGCTCATTGTCTTCCGCCTGGACAGCGTTCAAGGCGGAAGGGGCGGGAATGGGTTCGCCGTCCTCCTCCATGCCATACAGCACAGCGCCCAACAGCTCACGGGCGGAGAGCAGGGCGTCGTCGTCGTTTTCGCCGCTGGTGGCACAATCCAGATCAGGAAAAACTATGGCGATTTCCTGGCCGGGCTCATAGGTGAAAACGGCGGGGAAGAAATAACGTTCGGGCTGTTTCATGGGCAGTTCCCTCCTTACAGGGCAATGATAGCACATATAAATATATTTGTCAACAGACAGAAAGTACAAAGCAAAAATCCAGAAAGTACAAAGCAAAAATCCTGCCGCTTGCGCGACAGGATTTTCGTTTTGGTGGAGGTGAGGGGAATCGAACCCCTGTCCGAAGATTCAGCTGCATGGCTTTCTCCGAGCGCAGGCAGGGTTTTGACATTCCCTCCCGCGCACGCCCCCTGCCGGGCTTGCGCGTTCAGTAGCCTCTTGTGCCGAGCCGCTCCGAGGCCCCCGCGGCTCCGTTCCCTACATCAATGACGCCGGTGGGCCGAGCCGTAGGCGCTCGGTGTCGACGCGCTGCTCTTAGGCAGCGAAAGCGTACTGAGTATTGTCAGTTAATTTTATTTTCCCCGTTTTAACGCGGCCAGGGTCCGCGGCTCGCTTACCATACCTCCGACGATCCCCGTCGAAACCAGTACACCCCCATGGATGAGAGAAGGATTGCTTTTGCTGTTTAGTTACTCCGAGAGAAACAGAAGCCGAGGAGGATTGTCAAGGGGCACTCCCCTTGACTGAAACCCGCAGCGGCGGCGTGTACGCCGCGAGGACGAAAAATTTCTGTAAGGAGCGAAGACGACTGAAAGAAATTTTTCTTCCTTGCGGTTTTTCCGCCCGGAAATCCCGTAGGGATTTTAGGAAAAACCGTAGGGGAATCTCGAAAGGGGGAAGGATTCCCTCTTTCGCGTTACTGCGAAGCAGTAACGGTTACTCTCCCCGGTTGTTGGTTCGCACCAAGCGGGCCATTTCCCGCTTCACGTCCCGTTCGGCGGTGCTGGCGCGCTTATCGTGCAGGTGTTTGCCCACGCACAGGCCTAAGTTCATTTTCATCCGACCGTCCTTGAGGTACACGTCCAGGGGCACCAGCGCGTAGCCTTGGCGCTGCACCTGACTGCCCAATTTGCGGATCTCGCTTTTATGCAGCAGCAGGCGCTTGGGGCGCAGGGGGTCGGTGTTAAAGATGTTGCCCTGCTCGTAGGGACTGATGTGCATGCCCTGCACAAAGATTTCCCCGTCTTTCACCAGGGCGTAGCTTTCTTTCAGGTTCACCTTGCCCTGGCGCATGGATTTGACCTCCGTGCCCTTGAGTTCAATGCCGCACTCGATGCTTTCCTCGATGAAGAAGTCGTGCCGGGCTTTTTTGTTCTGGGCGATGGGCTTCACGCCCTTTTTCTTAGCCATGCGGCGTCCCTCCTTCTGCATCGTTTCCTGTGCCGGATAATTATATCACAAAAGAATGGGAATTGCAATGGGATGTGTTTCTATGCTATAATACGCGGCAGGAGCAGGAAGAATGTATGATCCATTCTTCCGTTTGTGCTTCAACGATTTTCAGAAAGAAGATTCTTTCTTATGGCTTTCTCGGAAGGGGGTCTCGGGGAAACCTCTCTTTGGGGCCGAAGCGCCCGGAAAACCTGCTCTTGGGCCGGTTTTCAGCGGAGGCCGGGCCGGAAGACCCCGGACAGCAAAGAGAGGTTTCCCCCAGAAATTCGTGAATCCTAACGGAGGGATGAACATGCAAGTGAAAGAATTGGCACAGAAAGCCCGGAGCGCTTCCTACACCTTATCCGCCCTGACTGTGGAGCAGCGCAACGACGCACTGAAAGGCATCCAGCAGGCTTTGAAAGCCCACGCCCAGGATATTTTTGAACAGAATAAGCTGGACTGCGCCCAGGCGGAGGCGGAAAATTTGGCTTTCCCCCTGCTCAAGCGCCTGAAATTTGACGAAGGAAAGCTCAAGGACGTACTGGACGGCATTTCTTCGCTGATTTCCCTGCCCGATCCTCTGGGCCGCACGACCCTGGCGCGGGAGCTGGCCCCGGGGCTGAATTTATACCGGGTTTCCTGCCCCATCGGCGTGATCGGGGTGATTTTTGAATCCCGGCCCGACGCGCTGGTGCAGATCGCGTGCCTGTGCCTGAAAAGCGGCAACGCGGCGCTGCTGAAAGGGGGCCGGGAAGCTCTGCGCACCAACCGCGCCCTCATGGCCGCCATGGAGGAAGGGGCCAGGGGATTGCTTCCGGAGGGCTGGGCCGCCCTGCTGGAAACCAGGGACGACGTGAATGAAATGCTTTCCCAGGACGACAGCATCGACCTGATTATTCCCCGTGGCAGCAACGCCTTTGTGCGCTACATCATGGATCACACCCGCATTCCCGTCATGGGCCACGCGGAGGGCCTGTGCCACACCTATGTGGACGCCTCCGCCGATATTGATATGGCCGTGAAAGTGACCGTGGACGCCAAGACCCAGGCCCTGGCCGTGTGCAACGCCATGGAAACCCTGCTGGTGCATCAGGATATCGCCGCCGCGTTCCTGCCCCCCTGCGCGGCCGCGCTGAAAGCCAAGGGCGTGGAAATCCGGGGGGACGAGCGCACCCGGGCTATCATCGACTGCGTCCCCGCCACAGAGCAGGATTGGGCCACAGAATATTTGGACGCCATTCTGTCCATCAAGATCGTGGATTCCATCGAGGAAGCCATCGCCCACATCAACCGCTACGGCTCCCACCACACCGACGCCATTCTGGCACAGGATGAAGCCGCCCAGCGCCGTTTCCTTACCGGGGTGGACAGCGCCGGGGTGTACGTGAACTGCTCCACCCGCTTTGCCGACGGCTTCCGCTACGGCTTCGGGGCCGAGGTGGGTATTTCCACCGGCAAGCTCCACGCCCGCGGCCCCGTGGGCCTGGAGGGCCTTTGCACCTACAAATACCACTTGATCGGCTCCGCCCAAACCGTGGAGGACACCGTGACCGGGCGCGTTAAGTATACCCATCGGGATTTGTGATCTTTTATGTTTTAGAGGCGATCTGCCTTCTAAAAAGCTGAGGACGCTGCTGGTTTGGGTAGAAATGCGGCAAAAGGAACTGCAAGAAAACTGGGATTTGCTGTCCGCTGGCAAAAAGTATTTCAAAGTGGAACCCTTGCGCTGATGGGAGGGAAGATCATGATTTATCCAAAGGCTATTGCGGTGAAGCCGCTTCCTGATTATATGCTGCAAGTGGATTTCAATAATGGTGAACGCCGCCTGTTTGACGTAAAACCTTATCTGCGCGGAGAATGGTTCTCCGAATTGCTGGATGAAAAGGTCTTTCGGGCCGTAAAGGTGGAAGGGCTGTCCGTGGCTTGGCCGGACGGGCAGGACATTGCGCCTGATTGCCTGTATCAAAATGCCGTGCTGATGAATTAAAAGAATCCAGGGCAAGCGCGCCCTGGATTCTTTATGCCGTGCTATACTTGGCGCACAAAAAAACCAGCCATTTCTGACTGGTTTACTGGAGCTGATACCCAGATTCGAACTGGGGACCTCATCCTTACCAAGGATGCGCTCTACCGGCTGAGCTATATCAGCGTCAAGCGGGGCAACGGTGATATATTACACCCAAACCAGGAAAAATGCAAGGGGGAAAATCAAAAAAATTTTTGTATACAATATGCGGCTGATAATGTGTGAAGAATCCGTTAAATGCCTTTCGTTCTCTTTACATTCGGGAGGCGATATGGTATACTAAATTTCAGCGGGTCAACATTCGCCTAGTGGGGCAAGCTATGACCACAAAGGGGAAAGGAGGAAATCGCCGGTGCTGGATGAAATGACCGTTTTAAGCCGCATCGCGCCCGATCTGATGGCCGATATAGGCCGCCGGGCACAGGTGCTTTCCTCCATTGAAAGCATGCAGCCTGTGGGCCGCCGGGCCTTGGCCGCGCGGCTGAACCTGCCGGAACGGGAGGTGCGGGCCGCCGCCGCCGCCCTGAAAGAACAGGGGCTTATTACCATGGACGCGGCGGGCATGCAGCTGACCCCCCAATCCATCGAAGTGCTTTCCGGCGCCCACGATTTGAGCCGCGCCATGTTCGGCCTGACCAAGCTGGAACACGCCCTGTCCCAGCTCTTGGGCGTGCCCCACGTGGTGGTGGTGGCCGGGAACGCCGACGCCGATCCCCAGGTGCTGAAAGAGGTGGGCCGCGCCGCCGCCCATCGGGTGCACAAGCTGCTGCAAAGCGGCACCACCCTGGCTGTCACCGGGGGCCGCACCATGAGCGAGCTGGCCCATGGCATCCAATCCGCCACCCCAATGAACGTGATGGTTGTGCCCGCAAGGGGCGGCGTGGGTTCCTCCGTGGAGACCCAGGCCAACGCCGTGGCGGCGGAAATCGCCCGCCGGATCGGCGGCCATCATCGGGTGATGCACGTGCCCGATTCCCTGGACGCGGCGGCTTTGCAGGAAATGATGAAGCTGCCGGAGGTTCGGGAGACCCTGGAGCTTTTGCAGCGCGCCGACTTGGTGGTGCATGGCGTAGGCCGGGCGGACAGCATGGCCCAGCGCCGCCATTTGAGCGTGGAAGCCCTGGAGCTGCTGAAAAAGCACCGGGCGGTGGGGGAGGCCTTCGGCGATTTCTTCAATATCGAAGGGAAAACCGTATTGCAGACCAGCACCGTGTCCCTGGGTCTCGGCAAAGCCTACAAGGAAAGCAAAATGGTGGCCGTTGCCGCCGGGGAGCGCAAGGCGGAGGCCATCATCGCCGCCTCCCGCCACGAGGTCCACGATTCCCTCATCACCGACGAAGCAGCAGCCCAGAAGATCGTGGGCCTCCTGGGCGCACAGGCCGGGAAATAAACCTGATACCACGGTTCGGAGTATCCGGACTTTGGCATACAACACCCCACTTTACCAAATAGGAAAGAAAAAGGAGTGCATCAACATGAGCCTGAACAAGAAAACCATCGAGGATGTAAACGTGCAGGGCAAAAAGGTACTTTGCCGTGTAGACTTCAACGTGCCCATGGACGGCGAACGCATCACCGATGAAAACCGCATCAACGGCGCGCTGCCCACCATCAAGTATCTGCTGAACAACGGCGCGGCCCTGATCCTGTGCAGCCATATGGGCAAGCCCCACAACGTGTTCAATGCGACGCTGAAGCTGAACAAGAAGGAAAAGGCCAAGATCGAAAAGCTGCCCGAAGCCGAGCAGGCCGAAGCCACCGCCGCCGCCCTGGAAAAGGCCAAGAAGGACGTGACCAAGCTGAGCCTGGCCCCCGTTGCCAAGCGCCTGTCCGAATTGCTGGGCCAGGAAGTCATCATGGCCAACGACGTCATCGGCCCCGACGCCCAGGCCAAGGCCGCCGCCCTTAAGCCCGGCCAGGTGATGGTGCTGCAGAACCTGCGCTTCCACGCCGAAGAAGAAAAGAACGATCCCGAATTCGCCAAGGCCCTGGCCTCCATGGCCGAGCTGTTCGTCAACGACGCTTTCGGCACCGCCCACCGCGCCCATGCCTCCACCGAGGGCGTGACCCACTATCTGCCCGCCGTCTGCGGTTACCTGATCGAAAAAGAACTGCGCATCATGGGCAAGGCCCTGGAAAACGCCGACCGGCCCTTCGTGGCTGTCTTAGGCGGCGCGAAGATCGAAGACAAGCTGAACGTGATCAACAATCTGCTTGAAAAAGTGGACACCCTCATCATCGGCGGCGGCATGGCCTTCACCTTCCTCAAGGCCAAGGGCTATGAAATCGGCCAGTCCCTGCTGGACGCCAGCAAGATCGAATACTGCCAGGACATGATGAAGAAGGCCGAAGAAAAGGGCGTCAAGCTCCTTCTGCCCATCGACTCCGTGATCGTGAAAGAATTCCCCAATCCCATCAACGCTGAAATCGAAACCTGCGTGGTAGATTCCGATAAGATCCCCGCCGATATGCAGGGCTGCGACATCGGCCCCAAGACCGTCGCGCTCTTCGGTGAAGCCATCAAAGCCGCCAAGACCGTGGTTTGGAACGGCCCCATGGGCGTGTTTGAGAATCCCGTCCTGGCCAAGGGCACTTTGGGCGTGGCCCAGGCCATGGCCGACAGCGACGCCGTGACCATCATCGGCGGCGGCGACAGCGCGGCGGCTGTGGAACAGATGGGCCTGGCCCCCAAGATGACCCACATCTCCACCGGCGGCGGCGCTTCCCTGGAATACCTGGAAGGCAAGACCCTGCCCGGCGTTGCGGCGCTGAACGACAAATAATGAAGGTTTTTGCGGGAGGACCTTTCTTTCAGGAGAAAGAAAGGCCCTCCCGCGCCCTCCCAAAGAAAGCCTTCCCTTTATAATAATTTGAAAGAGGTGCATTCCCATGCGGAAACCGATCATTGCCGGTAACTGGAAAATGAATAAAACCCCCGCCGAGGCGAAGGCCCTGGTTAATGAATTGAAGCCCCTGGTTGCGGATGCCAACGCAACGGTCGTCGTGTGCGTTCCCGCCGTGGACATCTATGCCGTGAAGGAAGCCGTGGAAGGCTCCAACATTCATCTCGGTGCGCAGAACGTACACTTCAAGGAATCCGGCGCTTACACTGGCGAGCTTTCCGCCGCCATGCTGAAGGAAGCGGGCGTGGAATACGTCATCATCGGCCACAGCGAACGCCGTCAGTACTTCGGCGAAACCGACGCTACCGTGAACCTGCGCACTCTGGCCGCCGTGAAAGCGGGCCTGACCCCCATCATCTGCGTGGGCGAGCGCAAGGAAGAGCGCGAAGCGGGCTACACCGACGCTCTGGTGGAATACCAGACCCTCATCGCCCTCAACGGCCTGACCCCCGACGAAGTCAAGAACGTGGTCGTGGCCTATGAACCCGTGTGGGCCATCGGCACCGGCCTCACCGCCACCGACGAGCAGGCCAACGAGACCATCGGTGTCATCCGCGCCGCCATCTGCCGCAAGTACGGCAAGGAAGTGGCCGACGCTGTGCGCATCCAGTACGGCGGCAGCATGAACCCCAAGAACGTGAAGGGCCTCATGGCCCAGCCCGAAATCGACGGCGGCCTCATCGGCGGCGCGTCCTTGAAGGCTCCCGACTTCTCCCTGGTCGTGAACTACGATAAGTAATCCCGCTTTACAAGCAAAGTCCCCGCTTTTCAGCAATGAAAGGCGGGGTTTTCCGCGCGTCGGCGGCTTCCGGGAAAGCACCGGACGGAAGAAATCATGGAGGAAGCTATGAATAAAACATATCAGGAAGAATTCTTGGTTCGTACCAGCGATTGCGATTTTATGGGCGCCCTGCGGCCCAGCGCTATCATGCAGATCATGCAGGAACTGGCGGGCACCCATTCGGACCTTTTGGGCTGCGGGCGAAATACCCTGATCCAAAACAATATCGTGTGGATCCTGACCCGCTGTGAAATCCACATGGACAAGTATCCCAAGATCGGCGACCGCATCACCGCCGAAACCTTCCCCACCGCCAACCGCCGCTGGTTCTTCCCCCGCTATTATTTCTTCCGGGACGAGGAAGGCAATACCTTAGGCTGCGCCGCCACCCTCTGGGCGCTGCTGGACATCCAGAACCGCCGCATGCTCCCGCCGGGGGACATCGCCAAGATCCTGCCGGACAACGCCGACCTGCCCGTGCCTATCGGCCTGCCCGCCACCGTGGACACGGTGGACGGCGAGGAAAAGACCCTCTGGCGCAAGCCCGTCTATTTCGACCTGGACGTGAACCAGCACGTCAACAACACCCGTTACGCCGATTGGGCCTGCGACGCTTTGGGCGTGGAAATCATGCGCAAGTATTGCTTAGAAACCCTGCTGGTCAATTACGATTCCGAGGTGCTCCCCGATCAGGAAATCACCCTGCGGGTGTACAAAAACGGCCTGAATTACCGGGTGGCAGGCTATCACGATGATAAGCTGCACTTTGAGCTGGGCGGAAAGCTGAGAGAAAGATAAGCCTTACGACAGGTTCAGCGTCATTTCAAACCGCATGCGCATGGTGTCCGGCTGGCTGATCCGCGCGGGATAAATCATCCGCAGGGTGCGGGCATTGATTCTCCGCACGGTGGGCCGGGGGGCCTGGGCGTTCAGCGCCACCGTCAGGCCGGGCAAGCGCCATTCGCTGTCACTGATTTCAATTGTATCGGCATTGTCACATTCGATCTCAAAGAAAATATCCACATCCCGCCTGACCTTCGCGTTCACGTCCATGGTCAGGCGGTTTTTTTCCATTTCCCCGTGAAAGAAAACGGTGTGCAGGTGGGTCATTTGCCCGTCCGGCAGGCAGCGCAGCAGCTTGATGGTGCCAAGGCCCGTTTTCTGCCGCCAGAACACCACCAGGGGATGCAGTTGGTAGCTGGGGTTTTCGCTGCCCCGCATGACCCCCGCCATGAGTTCCGGGGTGATCCATGCTTCCGCCGTACACAAAGCGCTGTTGTTTTCCGGGTCGCCCCGTTCGGAAAGCTCCCGGAAGGTACGGCGCACCGTCACGTCCTGCTTGGGCGTCAAAAAGGCCCGCTTCACGTCCTCGGGCATGCGGATATCCCCCAACAGCATCAGGGGGTTGTTCACGCTTTCTACGGAGAAGGGATGCCAGGGGAAATCCTTCTCCCCCAAAACCCAGTACAGCATATCGCAGAAGCAGGTGTGCGCACCCATCTCTAATTCATATGCCCTGGAATAGGGGCCGCAGAAATTGCGCATGGCCGGGTTATAAAAGTCCGCCATGTCCCGCCATATGCCGCTTTCCAGCTCTTCCGCCAGGGCTATGAGCGTTTGGCTATCGCTGTACCGCCGCACGAAGCCCAAAGTGGACAGATCCACCCCGCAGTAAGTGGGGGAATTGAACTCGGCGCAGGCGTGGTGTTCCTGGTAGCGGGAAAGCATCTCCTGGGCGTAGGAAACAGCGTAATCCCGCCAGGCGGGTTCATGCAGCAGCTTTCCGAAAAAGTCCAGCAGGAAAATGTGCATGCATTGGATGTTGGTATTCAGGGGCGTGAAATTGGTTTTGCTCCGGGTGACGCTGCCCTCCATGGCAAGGCGCGCGCCGTGAAGCAGGTCGTTTTTCAGGGCGGCGCTCAAGCGCCCTTCCCCGTGGCGCAGCAGCATGGAAAAGCACATCAGCAGAAATTCCCGGAGGTTGGGTTCGTAGGTGTCCCACACCACGGGCACGGCGTCGGTCAGGGCCTTGCGCAGCAGGTTTTCGATTGCCCCGGCCTCTTTGCTCAATGCTGGATGGGCAATCAGTTTTTGATGAAAGCCGTCCGTCACCCGCTCCCAGGTACAGTCCGCCCAATAACGCCCGTACAGGCCCAGCCGATGATAGTCCAGCGCCCCGGCGGGAGGAAGGGCTTCGGTGGGATTGTGGCGGAACACGCCGTGGAAGATTTCGCCCGGCGCGTCGATCTGTAAAGCCAGCACTGCCCGGCAAATGTCCTCGATCAAGTCCCAGGCCCCCGTTTCATCCCGGATCATGAGGGTCAAGGCGTAGTACAGAGACGCCCGCAGGCTGACCTCTCTTTCCTCGTCAAACCGCCAGGAAACCAGACGCAAAGCGGGATCATAGGCCGCCGCCAGCCGCTTTCCGGCTTCGTCCAGCAGGGTTTTTCCTTCCGGGGAGAGCTGATCGTACAGGGTCATGGGGACGCGCCTCCTTCTTTCCAGTCCGTTCCATTATACGGTCTGCGAGCGCCCTTTGCAATCCTATTTTTGCCCCAAGGGTTTACTGGAGGCAAAAGCGATGCTATAATCAATACAGAAAAAAGCGAGGAGCGATTTTTATGAGCGATTGGCAAAAGCTGCATCCCATGGGTACGATGTTAGGCGACGCGCTGCCTGGCGCGCCGGTGCTGGCCGCCCGGGGGAACACGGTGACGGGCGTGCGCACCATCACCCTGACCGACTTCAATCAGGCGGACGTGCTGGCCGGGAAGCAGAACGGGCGCTATCCCCGATACGACCGGCCCCTGACGGCGGAAGTCTGGTATCCCGCCCTGCCGGGTACGGATGATAGCCGGGCGGTGTACACCGATTATATGGGCCGGGCGGATTTGAACAACCTGGTTCCTTTTTCCATTGAAGGCCGGGCCTTCCGGGACGCGGAGCCGGACGCTGCCGCAGGCCCCTGTCCGGCGGTGGTGATTTCCCACGGCTATCCCGGCTCCCGCATCCTGCTGGTGAATTTGGCGGAAAACCTGTCCAGCAAGGGTTACGTGGTGCTTTCCATCGGACACACGGACAACACTTACCCGGATTTCCCCGCCCAGGGTTCCATCGAAAGCGCCGTGATTCATCGGTCTTTGGATCAGCGGTTCGTCATTTCCCAATTGAAAAAGCTGAACCGCGAAGGCTTCCTGCGGGGCATGCTGCTGCCTGACGCGGTAGGCCTGCTCGGCTTTTCCATGGGGGGCTACGGCGCGCTGCGCACTGTGGGCGCGCGGATCAGCGAAAAAGTGCTGGCAGACGTTTTCGCTCCCGTGGCGGAGGAAGTGGAGGAAGCAGCCGACTGGCACGGCGATAAAACCGTGAAGGCCGCCGTGCTGTTCGCTCCGGCCACCTTCTGGTTCGATCCCGCCCGCTCCGAGGATATCGACGTTCCCACCCTCTGGTTCTGCGGCACCTCCGATAAAACCGTGGGCTATGACGCGGTGCGGAATTTCTGCCAGGGAGCGACGAACTCCGACCGGATTTTCGTCAGCTACGAGCGATGCGGCCACAACGTAGCCAACAACCCCGCCCCCGTGGAAGCGCTGTCCGCTTCCTGGGAGATCATCAAGCGCTGGGCCGACCCCGTCTGGGACACGCGGCGGCTGAACGACCTGAACTGCCACTTCGTCACCGCGTTTTTTGACAGCCTCCTGAAGGGCGACGCGGAAAAGGCAAAATACCTCACCGTGCCCACTCCCTGCGGCAAGGACGCGGACAGCAAAGCGGGCACGGGCTGGCCGGGCTTCCCGGAGGCCGCGCCAGCGGGGGTGATCCTGGAACAGTTCCCCAAACAAAAGTAAGCAAAAGCGCCGGGCGTTCCGGCGCTTTTGCATATACAGATTGATAAAATCAGGCGTTCTGATACTTCTTGGCGCATTCCCGCACGATGGCGTTCATGGCGTCCTGCTTTTCCAGCATGTCCTTGGCTAAGGCGATCTGGCAGCGGGTGCGGATCAGGTTGTGCTGGGGCTTTTTTACGTTGAAATACTTGTCGCCGTTGATGTAGTCGTCCAGGAAGCGAGTCGCCAGCTCGCAGGCCAGCACGAAGCTGGACATACCTAAGGTTTCCACCTCCAGGGGGGTCAGGGTCTTGGCCGTCTTTTTCAGGAAGCCCTCGGCGAAGGCCCAGAAAATGTTCAGGTTCACGCCCGCCTTGCTGTAATCCTCCCAGTCCTCCTCCACGAAGTTGGCGGCGAAACGGATGGCGTCGCCGAAATCATGGCCCACCAGGCCGGGCATGACGGTGTCTAAATCCACCACCACCAGGGCGTCGTGGGTGTTTTCGTCAAACAGCACGTTGTTGATCTTGGTGTCGTTATGGGTCACGCGCAGGGGCAGCTTGCCCTGGTTGAACAGGTCGGTCAGGCGGCAGGCCTGATCCTGCACGGACAGCAGCCAGTCGATTTCTTCCTTTACCTCGGCCACCCGGCCGCACTCGTCACGCACCACGTCCTTGATCATGGCGTCATAGCGCTTGCGGGTGTCGTGGAAATCGGGGATGGTGTAATAGAGCTGGGTGGCGTCAAAATCGCTGAGCAGCATTTGGAATTCGCCGAAGGCCTCTCCGGCGTTGCGCACCACGCGGATGTCGTCGCAGGAGCCGAAGGTGACGGAGGGCACGTAGTTGCAGATGCGCCAGAAGCTCTCGTCCTCGTCCATCAGGTAGGTTTTTCTGTCGCCGGCCGCGTCGATGGTGTGATGATAATGCAGGCTGATCTTGTCCGGCGCTTTCCGGTGAATGTATTCCGTCACCTTGTCGATGTTCTCCATCAGCTGGATGGGATTTTTGAAGGCGTAGGTGTTCACCCGCTGCACCAGATAAGGCTTGATGACCGCCATGCCGGTGCCGTCGTCCCGGATATAATTGACCTTATAGGTTCTGTTTACGTTGCCCTGGCTCACTTCCTCATAATTGAAAAAGGGCCCCTTGATGCGAAACGCTTCCCCGACCTTGAGAAGCTTGCGCGCGATGTCCTGATCCATGTCGATCCCCCGTTTATTTCTTGCTTTGTTCCGCCTGACAACGGCGGAAATTTCATCTGTATCATACTGGATTTCGTGGTTTTTGTCAATCAAAACATGGGATTCTTCCATCCTCAACCAGATTTTTGCTTTGCTTCCGCGCCCGGATCATAGTATAATAGCTTCATCAAGGATGGAAAGGGTGGCGCGGCGTATGACGGCGGAAAAGGTGCTTGTGGCCTTGGCGGCCATTCGCGCGCCCCAGGCGCGGGACGAATACGACCTGCACGGCCTGACGGCGGACGCGCTGCAGCGGGCGGATATTCCCTTCCGCCACGAAGCGCCCCTGGCCCCTCGGTGCCGCATTGATTTCCTGTGCGACACGGTGGGCATTGAGATCAAGCGGGGAAGGCCGGACAAAACGCCGGTGGAAAAGCAGCTAAAGCGCTACGCCGAAACGGGCAAGCTCACCGCCCTGATTTTGCTTTCCGAAAAAGCCCTGCCCTCCTTGCCGGGGTTCGTGTGCGGCATTCCCATATATCCGGTCAGCCTGTACAAGCTGTGGGGCGTCGCCACGGACACGGCGGGCGAAAAGCAAACCGAAGTAACCCCCGAAAATCCCCCGGATACGCACTTCGTTGAAGAAGCTATTGAAAAGGAAGTCCCGCCGGAAAGCGCTCCGCCTCTTTCCCTGGAGGACGGCATTCTGCGGGCGCTGTCCCAGGAGGATATTCCCCCCTTCCTGCGGGACGGGGAACCCGCTTCCTATTATTACGGCGTGCTGTCCTACAACGCCCGGCGGAAATGCTGGGTCATCAAGGGCGACCCCACGGTGACGGAGCTTGCCAAGCGCCTGTTTCCCGGCAGCGACGCGAAACGGGGAGAGGCTCGCTTCACCGCCCACCGGCGCATTATCGGGGACGTGAGCTGGCTGATGCAGCGCTATCCCCTGGAAATCGCTCCCCGGGACCGGGAACGCTGGCAGCAGGCCCTGAACCAGGCCCGGGATTATTACCGGGAACGGGAACGCGCCCGCACCCTGCTGCCCGCCCCCCAGCCCGCCCCCGCCGTTTTCGCGGGCGAACTGCGGCCCTTCCAGCAAATCGGCCTGCGCTGGCTGCTGCTCACCCCCCGCGCCCTGCTGGCGGACGAAATGGGCCTGGGCAAAACGGTGCAGGCCCTGGCCTGCGCGGCGGAGGAGGGGATTTTTCCCCTGCTCATCGTGCCGCCGCCCCACCTGTGCCGCAACTGGCTGGCGGAAACCCTGCGCTTCCTGCGCATCAAGGGCCGCCCGCCCCGGGTACACATCGTGAAGGGTCTGACGCCCTACGCCTTGCCGGAAGCGGACGTGTACATCCTGCATTATCTGCTGCTGCGGGGCTGGAAGCAGGCTTTACCCGCAATGGGCTTCCATACGGTGATCTTTGACGAAATTCAGGAGCTTCGCCGGGCCGGAACGGAAAAATACAGCGCGGCCAGCCTGCTGTCCGAAAGCTGCCAGCGGGTGATCGGCCTCTCCGGCACGCCCATTTACAATTACGGCAGCGAAATCTGGAACGTCATCAACATTCTCGACTTTCATTTCTTAGGCGATTTTGAAACCTTCACCCGGGAATGGTGCGCCGGGTACGGCAACCGCATCGTGCAGAAGCCCGAATTGTTAGGCGACCATCTGCGGCGGGAAGGCCTGATGCTGCGCCGCACCAAGCAGGAGGTGCTGCCCGAGCTGCCGGAAAAGCGGCGGCTGGTGCAGGAAATCGACGCGGACGACGCCCTGTATACGCGCCTCATGGCCCCGGTATGGGAAAAGCTGTACCGCTGGCGGCAGGATCAGGCGTTATCTCCCTCCGCTCGCGCCCTGCTGGAGGATCAGATTTCCCAGGAGGCCCGGCAGGCCGCGGGCCTGGCGAAGGCACCCTATGTGTGCCAGTTCGTCAAGGCCCTGGTGAACGCCGGGGAAAAGGTGCTTTTGTTCGCTCATCACCACGCCGTGATGGATATTTTCAAAGCGGAACTCAAAAACGAACATCCCGTATTCATTACGGGCCGGGAGGCCGCGAACCGGAAGGAGGAAGCGGCGGATCGGTTCATGACGGGCAAAACGGATTTGTGCGTCGTCTCCATGCGGGCGGCCAGCGGCCTGAATCTCCAGCGAGCCACCTGCGTGGTATTCGGGGAGCTGGATTGGAGTCCCGCCGTCCACGCCCAGGCGGAGGACCGCGCCCATCGCATCGGCCAGAAGGATTCCCTGCTGTGCTATTATTTGGTGGCTCCCCGGGGCAGCGACCAGGATATGCGGGAGGCGCTGGGCCTGAAGGTAAGCCAATTCCAGCTGCTCATGGGCGACCGGGCGGAAAGCCAGGATCACGCCCAGGCGGGGGCCAATTTCGCCCGGCGGCACGTGGAAAAGCTGGTGGCCGGGCTGAAAAAAAAGGCGGATTGAAGCCGCCGAAGCTTTCCCGTTTTTCCTCCGCGAAAAAAATTTAAAATTATTTTTGTAAATAGCAGGAAAAAGGGAAAGGATGGCGAACAAGATTAAAATGCTCGTAGTATGGGGTGGTCTTCATGCCGTACACCATCGCACGCCACGCGGGCTATTGCGCCGGAGTGCGCAAGGCCATGGAGCTGGCGTTCAGCGCCGCGCGGGAGGCGAAGGGACAGGGAATCCCCTGCTATTCCTTGGGGGAGCTGATTCACAATCCCGAAGCGGTGAGCGCCCTTCGGCAGGAAGGGGTCATCCCCGTGGAGCGGGTGGAGGACGCAAAGAGCGGCATGATCCTGCTGCGCAGCCACGGCGTGCCGCCCCAGGTTGAGGAGCAGTGCCGCAGGCAGGGCCTGATCGTTCGGGACTGCACTTGCGCTTCCGTTCGCGCCCTGCACAACATCGTGCGGGAGAGCGGCGAACAGGGTATTCCCGTGATTCTGGTCGGGGAGCCGGACCATCCCGAGGTGCAGGGCACCGCCGCCTGGTGTCCCGGCAAGTGCTACATCGTGCGCACGGAAGCGGACGTGGACGCCCTGCCGGAGATGGAAAAAGCCCTGGCCGTTTCCCAAACCACCTTTTCCTTAAGCGCGTGGGAAAAGATTTTAAAGCGGCTGAACGGGCGGTTCAAAAACTTGGACGCGCGCTGCACCATCTGCCCCGCCACCCAAATGCGCCAGCAGGAAGCCAAAGCCCTGGCCGCGCAGGTGGACGCCATGATCGTGGTGGGCGGCAGGAGCAGCGCCAACACGCGCAAATTATATGAAGAATGCCGGGCTATCTGCCCGCGCACCATTTTGGTGGAACGTGCGGAGGAAATTCCTTCACACTTTGCAAATATCCACAATCATCACATAGGAATAGCCGCCGGCGCATCCACACCGGATTGGTCATTTAAGGAGGTTGTCACACGCATGAACGAACAGGAACGCATCGACCAGGAAACCCAGGAACCCGTCGCCAATGTTGAACAGGAAGTTCAGGAGAATCAGGCCCTGACCATGGAAGACATTGAAAAGACCGTGGTTCGCATCCGCACGGGCCAGACCGTAACCGGCACCGTGGTGCAAATCAACGATGACGAAGTGTGCGTCAACATCGGTTATAAGTCCGATGGTTTGATCAAGCGCTCCGAATTGGTTGATCAGGACGTGAAGCTCAACGACGAGATCGAGGTCGAGGTCGTTAAGGTGAACGACGGCGAAGGCAACGTCCTGCTTTCCCAGCGCAATATCGTGAACCGCAAGGCTTGGGACGCGCTGATGGAAAAATACGAAAACAACGAATACATCGACGCCGTGGGCAAGGAAGCCGTCAAGGGCGGCCTGCTGGCCAGCGTCGAGGGCGGCATCCGCGCCTTCGTGCCCGCTTCCCAGCTGGCTCAGCGCTACGTGGAAAAGATCGGCCAGTTCGTGGGCCAGCCCATGAAGCTGAAGATCATCGACGTGGACAAGCAGAAGAAGCGCATCGTTGCCAGCCGCAAGCAGGTCATTGAAGAAGAAAGCGCCGCCAAGAAGGCCGCCGCTTGGGATAAGCTGACCGAGGGCGCCGTGGTGAAGGGCATCGTTCGCCGCTTTGCCGATTTCGGCGCGTTCGTCGACCTGGACGGCGTGGACGGCCTGATCCATATCACCGACCTGGCCTGGAACCGCGTGAATCATCCCAGCGACGTGCTGCAGGTGAACCAGGAAGTGGAAGTGAAGGTGCTGAAGCTGGACCGCGAACGGGAACGCATTCAGCTGGGCTACAAGCAGCTGCAGCCCATGCCCTGGGACAACATCGAAGAAAAGTACCCCGTGGGCACCATCTTGGAGCGCAACGTGGTGCGCATCCGTCCCTTCGGCGCGTTCATCGAGCTGGAACCCGGCGTGGACGGCCTGGTGCATATTTCCCAGTGCGCCCTCACCCGCATTGCCAAGGTGGAAGACGTGCTGCAGGTGGGTCAGCCCGTGCGGGTCAAGGTGCTGGGCGTTGATCCCGAAGCCAAGCGCATCAGCCTGAGCATCCGCGAAGCCCTGGCCGACGAAGCCTCCCTGGAAGAGGAAGCGCTGGAAATCCCCGGCGAAGCCGAGGAAGCGCCCGCCGACGCCGAATAATCCACCGGAAATCCATCGCCGCGTCCCAATTCCATAGGACGCGGCATTTTTCTGTAAATAACTCCCCGGAGGTTCTTCCATGAAAAAATCCCTGCTGATTTCCCTGCTGCTCCTGCTGCTGTGCATGGTGCCCGCCCTGGCGGAGGAAGCTAAGGACATCACCGATCAGTGCAAATTTGCCGCGTCCGCCGGAAAATTCAAGCTGAATCGCATGTACGACCGGGACTACCGCACCGCCTACATGAGCAATAAGCTGAAAACCCCCTATGTGGAGCTGACGGCCCCCAAGGGCAGCCCCATTTACAGCCTGTACGTCTGCTTCGCCCACAAAACTCTGACCCCCTGGGAATTGCAGGCCAAGCGCGGCGGGAAATGGGAAACGGTGTACGAAAGCGCGGGAACCTACGCCCACGAATACGTGACGCTGCCCGAGGGGGAAAGCGCCCTGCGGGTGCAGTCCAAGGCGGCAAAACAGACCCAGCTGATCGTGAACGAGATTTTCGCCTTCGGTCCCGGCGATAAGCCCGCCTTCGTGCAGGTATGGGAACCGACCCCGGAAAAGGCCGACCTGATGGTGATTGCCGCCCATCCCGACGACGAAATTCTCTTTTTCGGCGGCACCATTCCCACTTACGCCGTGGAGCGGGGCCTGAACGTGGTGGTGGTTTACATGACCAACGGCACCACCAAGGACGGCATCACTTCCCGCCGCAGCGAGCTGCTCAACGGCCTGTGGGAAATGGGCGTTAGGCAGTACCCGGTCATCGGTACCTTTGACGATCTGTATTCCGCCAAGTTGGACAAGGGCTACAATGTTTGGAACAAAACCAAAACCTGGCAGTTCATCACGGCGCTGTTCCGGCAGTACAAGCCCGAAGCGGTGATCACCCACGACGTGAACGGCGAATATGGCCACGGGGCGCACCGGGTGTGCGCCGACGCGGCCCTGCGGTGCGTTGGCATGGCGGCGGACGCGGGCACCTATGCCGACAGCGCGGCCCAGTGGGGCGTTTGGCAGGTGAAAAAGCTGTACCTGCACCTGTACAAGGAAAACGCCATCGAAATGGACTGGGATCAGCCTCTTTCCGCCGTCAATGGCCGCACGGGCTATGAAGCGGCTCTGGACGCCTACAAATGGCACGTATCCCAGCACGAAGCCGCCCAGAAGAACCCTAAAACCGGCAAGTACGAACTCTTCACCGTGGAGCCGCGGGACAGCGATTACAGCTGCTACCGCTTCGGCCTGGCCTATACCGCTGTGGGGCCGGACGTGGAGAAAAACGATTTCCTGGAAAACATTCCCGGTTATTGAGCCGAACGCAAAGGGCTGCCCCCACAAACGGAGGCAGCCTTTTTTGAGTTGAGAGTTGAGGGTTGGGAGTTGAGATAATAAATTCTTTTCATCTCGGGGAAAAGGGGACGGTTCTATCATCACTGTAGACTTTTGACTTTAATTTCGCAGAGTCTTTTATACCCATCCTCAGGCTCAAGAATACCATCATTCCAAAAACTCAAAACATTATTTGTCAATTTCTGCATCTTGGAGATTTCTCGTGACGCTTTATAAATATCCGTCTCCAAGTATTCAATTCCAGACTGAATAGCAGGCATCTGTTCAGCCGAGAGCGGAGTTAAAGCATTTGTAGAATTGGATTCCAGCAAATGTTGAAAATTTTTAAAAAGTTTTGGCGAATGTTCTTTAAGCATTGTTGGAATTGAATCGTAAACCCACTTCATGATCATATTAAGGGCATAATAACCCTTAATTGTCAAATCAACAGGATTGATATAAATATGATTATAAAAATCTATGTCCACTATACATCCGTGGATTCGCCCAGTACCGCCGAAGGATTTAACCATCTCAGATACTTTCTTTTGTATATTCATGTACTGTTCCAAGGGTGAGGATAAGCGATTTATAATCTTATCCATTCTTTCATAGTAGAACTCCACATTTTTAACTAAAAGACTACTCCCTCGGCCACCATTAAGAATGGACAGTTTTCCAGAAACCAATCTTGCAAGAAAACAATAATTGCCTTTCTTCTTGAGCATGTACAGCGTTCGGAAATCCCTGTTCAGTTGCATGTTCATCTTCTTGGCACGATAGAACAAGATATAATCGGTTTTCGTGATCTCATATATTCCATCAGAATAAGAACTGAATGGATCATAAATATCGTCAGTATAAATACATTTCAAAGATGGATGGCGTCCATGGTAGCCATTTTGATTATCGGCATAAATACGCTGCATGCCATCATCATGAAAATAATTCCAATGTGTATGCCCACTGATATAAATTACTCCGTCTTCATACGCTGGATTATTCTTCCAATTCTCCAATGGCATATGTGTTACAACTACCAGAACACGATCTTTCAGCGTTCTCGTAGCGGCAAGAAAGTGATTATATAAGACTTCGATTTTCTTTGATTCGAGAATTTCCTGATCGCGTGTCAAAGTGGATTGGTAGATACCATTATCAGCATTAAACTCGTTGTTATATCCAGAAAAACCGATTCCGGCAAGCATAATCATTCTCGCCGAGGACATTTGTTTTGATAATTTATCCACAGGCATCTTTAATGCTGTTTTATACGAAATCCTTTTTTTACTATAACGCACATACTGCGAAGTAATATTTTTATCGGAAACCTTATCTTTAAATAAGACTATTTCATTATGAATGACTGGTACACGAGATAATTCTGAGTATTTCGTTACGATTTCCTCAACGCTTAACCCAGGATAAGCCCAAAGTTCATGATTTCCAAGAATTATCATTGCTTTTCTCAGAAAACGGAATCTCATTCCTGTGAACATCTTGAACAATTCAGGAGAATGAGTTATATCACCATCTATTAGGACAATGACATTTCCATCTGAAAAAGAACCTACATATTCTTTATATGATTTGTCTAATTCCTGACCAATTTTCTGCAATACAGCTTGAATATCGTCCATAGACTTACACTTTGACGCGGCAACAATATGGTCTAGATGAAGATCGGAAAGATAGAGTATTTGATTCCCGTAGTATTCGTAATGAGCTTTAACAAAATCAGACTGTATCAGGTCACCTTCTTTAGGCCGAAGTAGTTGAAGCATGGCCTGGCTTTCTTTTTCATTTTGTGCCGTGACTGTAAATTCAGTTATGGCAACCTCCAATAACCTCCGATATTAGGTTGCGTCGGCCAATTTTCCGTGCGTAAGCGCGGCCAAGGTGCTCAAAGCGGCGAAAAGTTGAGAAT
>CAJOJQ010000021.1 GCA_905234985.1 uncultured Christensenellaceae bacterium | reverse complement strand
CCGTTCCTGCTTGAATGTCAACCCTCCTTTTTTCTTCCTGCTTTTCGCTGTTGCTATTGGACTTGGAGGAGAATTGCTTATGGGAAAGTTGAGTTATTATATATGAAAAATTCTTTTTTCGCAACGAAAAAAGAAAAACGTGGAATCCTTTCCAGGCTCCACGTTCAGGCGATTTTCAAAACAGCTTGGGCACTTTTTCAAGCCCCTTGTACAGGGCCAGGCCCAGGACGCCGCAGGCGATCACTTCGCCCGCGCCAACCGTCAGCATCAGATACCAGAAGGAATCCGGCACGCCGTACACCTGCTGCAGCACGATGGGCACGATGATGGCGTTGCTCACCACCGGGGGGATCCAGGCAAGCAGCGGCTTTTTCTGAAGCAGCAGGGTGCCGACGGCTCCAATCAGGGTAGCCAGGCTGCCGAACACCACGTCCCATATGGCGCAGCCCGTGATCAGATTGGCAAGCACGCAGCCCACCGTCAGGCCCGGCACCGCCGCCAAGGTGAAGCAGGGCAGAATGGTGAGCGCTTCGGAAAGGCGGACCTGAATGGCGCCGCTGGCCAGGCCGAACGCCTGGGCCACCAGCGTCAGCACCACATACAGCGCGGCGATGGCTCCGCCCATACACAAGGTTTTGACATTGAGGGAATCCTTCTTCATGTCAAAATCTCCTTTCGTAAGGATGGCTTTTCGCGCATCCTGTTTTTTCGGATGGGTGGCGCGGCTTTCGCGCATCATCCGCTGCCGAATACAGTCGGCAGGACGTTACTTTACCATAAATCCGCCCGCATGGCAAGAAAGATTTTTGCGCATACTGTTTCCGACGCGGCGCAAAGCCGCCGAAACGCCGAAAAAGGAAAGGAGATCAATCCCATGACCGAAAAAAAGCATCAGTGCATCCATTGCTCTGTGGAATCCTGCCGCCATTTGAAGGAGGAAGAAGGCCTGTGCGCCCTGGAAAGCATTCAGGTAGCCCCCACGCCCATGGCCTACTCCGGGGATCCCGCCGATGAAAGCATGTGCCGGAGCTACGAAACCAAATGAGCAGGAAACGCCGCGCGAACCCCCCTGCACAGGCCAGCGATCCCCTGTTTGATATCCAGCAGGCGGCCTCCATGACCGAGTGTACCGGCATCCTGCCCGCCCAGGCGGAAACCCTGGAGGAAAAGCGGAATATCGCCGAATTGGGCGCGATCCACCCGCCGGAAAATGATTAAAAATGAACAGCAAGCCGCCGCGCGGGGAAAACCTGCGCGGCGGTTTCAGCATGCGGAAGAGAACATCATTCGAGTCCGTGCCGTGCAGGGGCCTTGATATTCCTCCAAATCAGAGGTATCCGGAAAAAGAAATTGAAAGGATTGCGGATCACTATCTGTATTTTACCTCTCATTGCATCATCGAAGCGATGCATGTCCACGCCAGCGACAAGAAACTGACGGAAGCGGACTCCGGTAAGTTTTTCGTAAGAGCGGACGGCAGTACGATGTTACAGCATCGCGGCGACCTGACTGACAGGGAGATAGGAATCATCCAGCGCTTCATCAAAGAGAACTATTTGGATATGTATAAGACCTGGAAAGAATTCGGCGGAAAAGGATTCTTTGAGGGATGATCCTCCGCATATTACCATACTTTGAGAATTCACGCTCACCGTTCAACCCGCAGTTCAGCAACATCGCCAGATGAGATCCATTCTCAACTTCACTTTATTCCTTTTCCGGTTCAAGTGTTTTTTTCACAGCTGCATTTTCGCATCTGTCGGCTTCTGCATAAGGGCCGATTTTTTTTATGCCGAAAAACGAGCGGTTCATACGTTGTCATGCAAAACGCAAGGGCGAATTCTATACAGAACGCAGATAAGCGCGCAGGATTTCGATAGCGCTGGTTCGCACATGTTCGGAGGCGTTGGAAAGGGCGTCCAAGGCCCACGCCAGTTCACTGTCGTTGACGGTTTGATCGAATAAAAGCAAATCGTTGGGTGTGGTTTTCAAAACGGAACACAGGGTCAAAAGCGTTTCGATGGACATACCCACGGTGCCGCGTTCCAGGTCGCCAACCATCCGCATGGATTTATCCAGCTTTTCCGCCATTTGCTCCCGCGTCAAATGCATTTCCATCCGCCTTTTTCGGATGCGCTGTCCTACGGCGGTTTTGTCATAGGAAAAGATACAGTCACACATCATATTTCACCTACTTTCAGAATGGATTATTTCATCAACCCATCTTGTGAGAAAGTAGCTGTCGATGTATAATAAAGTTCATTATAAATGGACATTTAAAAACAGGAGGGACGTACCATGGGAAAGGCGCTTGCTCTGGCCGGAGTATTGCTGCAAGACCTGCCGGAGAACCGGCAGCCGGGCACGCTGGGCTGGCTGAAGCTGAAGGCGGCCGTGTGGGAAACAGTAGAAGCGTATCTCCAGCGAGGCTTTGATACGTTCTATTGCGACATCAAAACGGGCGTCGACCTGCTGTGCTGGGAGGTGCTGACGGACGTTCGGGACAACAGCAAAACGCCCCTTCAATTGATCGCGGTGCGTTCCTATACCGAGCGCGGGCCGTACCTTACCCGAACAGAAAAGATCCGGAAGTCCTTGGCGCTGGTGGAAGCGGATCGGGTGGTAGATACGGGGAATCTGGAAGCCTGCTGCCGGTATATGGCGGAAAAAGCCGACGCGGCGCTGGCATTTTTCACGGGGAAAGCTGGTGTCCTGCCGCCAGCCTGATTCAGTACGCCCGGGAAAGGCAGAAAGAACTCGCCGGACTCGATACGGCGACGTTGGAAATAACAGCGCCGGATGCATAGAGAAAACGGCGTTTCTGTGGCAATTGCTTGCGGCGGGCTTTATGAGCGTGTATAATAGAATATGTTAATTCTGACCGCCGGAGGGAACGCCATGAACAAGAAAAAGCTGATTTTGATTGCCGACGACGAGATCGGCATTCACGAATCCCTGCGCATTTATCTGACCCGCGAGGACTATGAAGTGTATTCCGTTTTCCGGGGGGACGACGTGATGGAGGCGTTCCAGCGCATGCGGCCCGACCTGGTGATCCTGGACATCATGATGCCCGGACGCACGGGCACCCAGGTGTGCGCCGATATTCGGGCCATTTCCATGACCCCGGTGATCATGCTCACCGCCAAGGGGGAAGAGGTGGACAAGCTGTTAGGCTTCGCCTTAGGCGCGGATGACTACATCGTGAAGCCCTTCTCCCCCCGAGAGATCGTGTCCCGCATCGCGGTGATCTTCCGCCGCATGAACCAGATGCAGACCGCGCCGGAACAGGGAAAGCTCACTGTGGGCAATACGGACATCGACCTGAAATGCTATGAAGTCCACGTGAAGGGCGAAAGCGTGCTGCTCTCCCCCAAGGAAGTGGAAATCCTGCATCTGATGGCCAGCCACCCCCGGCAGGTGTTTTCCCGGGAGCAGCTTTTGGACAATATCTGGGGCTTTGATTTCAACGGCGACCCCCGGGTGGTGGATACCAGCATCAAGCGCATCCGCAAAAAGCTGCCGGAGGACACGGATATCCTGCTGCGTTCCGTATACGGAGTAGGCTACAAGGTGGAGGTGCGGGAGGATGCCTGAGCGCTTTTCCTCCCTGACCCGGTTTCTGCTGCTGCTGGCCCTGTACATAGGGGCCGTTACGGTGGCTTTTTTTGCCCTGAGCAGCTATTATTTCAACGATATCAGCATCGCGGCCAATTACAGCGCTTTAACGGACGTGCTGGATGAGGAAGCGGATCTGCTGGCCCGCTATCGGGCGGGGCGGCTTTCCCATGACGATCTCCAGCAGGCGGTGAACCCCGCCCTGAACGCCGACAGCGCCTTTTATATGCTGCTGGACGAAGAAAAGCACGTGCTGGCGTACACGGAAAGCGCCGCCCCCTATTTCGCGGGCAGCACCCTGCCCAACCTTTTGGAAGCCCTGGATCGGGACGAGTCCGCCGCCGTGCGCCGCAAGGGCGACGGGGAAACGGCCATCCTGGCGGGACAGAAGGTACAGGGCGGCTACGTGCTGGCGGGGCGGCCCATGCGCTCCATTTCCGGCACGGTCATCTCCTTCCGCACCCGCATGCTCATGTCCATGGGCGCGGTGCTGATTCTGATCGTGCTGGTGGGCGGCCTGTCGGTCCAGCACGTATCCCGGCCCGCCCGGATCATCACCGAAATGGCGGGGCGGCTGACGGAAGGGGAGCTGGTGACCCTGCCGGAAAACCTGCCCGGCAAGGATATGCGGGAAATCGCCGGGGCGCTGAATTACATGAGCCGCACGGTGACGCGGGCCATCGGCGATCTCAAATACGAAAAGGAAACCATGTCCCTGATTTTGGAGGGGCTGAACGAGGGCATTTTGGCCGTGGACGAAAAAGGGGCCATCCTGCACGAAAACGCCGCCGCCTGGCAATTGTTGGGCGGGGAGGAAACGGAAGCCTGCCGCGCCGTGAAGGCCTGCCTGCTGGAAAAGCACGAGGAAAACCACTGGGAGCAGAAATGCGCCTTCGGCGGCCGGGTGCTGTATTTTGCCGTGTCCCGCTTGCCCCGGAATGAAAAAACGGGAAAAAGCCGGGGCGCGGTGGCCCTGATTCGGGACATCACCGAGCAGGAGCGCTTAGAGCGCACCCGCCACGATTACGTGGCGAACATTTCCCACGAGCTGCGCACGCCCCTGGCCTCCATAAGGGGCTTAGGCGAAGGGCTGCGGGACGGGCTGGTGACCGACGAAGCGGATCAGAAACGGTACTTTGGCATCATCGTGCAGGAAGTCACCCGCCTTTCCCGGCTGGTGAACGATATGCTGGAGCTGTCCAGCCTGCAAAGCAACCCCGCCGCCTTTGAAATGGAGCGGGTGGACCCCAACGAGCTGATTTACGATCTGCACGACCGCAACGGCAGCCTGTTCACCGAAAAGCATATTGATTTTGAACGTTCCCTGCCCGACGATCCCCTGCCGGACATCCGCTCCAACGAGGACCGGCTTTCCCAGGTACTCACCATTTTCCTGGATAACGCCCGGAAGTATACCCCCGAGGGCGGAAAAGTGACCCTTGGCGCGGAACAGCGCGAAAACGGCATCCGCTTCTTCGTGCGGGACACTGGCATCGGCATGGACGAGGAAACCCAGCGCCTGGCCTTTGAGCGCTTCCACCAGGCAGAGCGGGGCCGCAGCGACAAGGGCAGCGGCCTGGGCCTGTCCATCGCCAAAGAGGTTTTGCAGAAAATGGGCGTGGAAATCAAGGTAAAAAGCGCGCCGGGGGAAGGAAGCGAGTTCTCCTTCATCATCGGAAATGCGGAAAATGGCTGATTTCGCGGTTTTGTGGTTTTCAATCGGAAAGATTTATGGTATACTGCTTGCATACGCAATGAATTTGGAGGAATGACGCCATGTTCGGCAAGATGATGAACAATTTTTATTACGGCAAAAGCGGGAAAGGGGATTTTCGCAAGGAGGACCTGCCCAAGAACCGCTGGCAGCTGTTCTGGGAAATGCTGCGGGTGCGCTTTGCCTCCCTGTGCCGCCTGAACCTGATGACCATCGCGGCCTGGCTGCCCCTGATCATCCTGATCGGCTACTGCGTGACCACCCTGTTCAACGTACTCATGATCCGAAGCCAGTATGACGCTTATCTGATCAACGGCGACATGGGCGATTTGACGGAACAGCAAATTGCCCTGCTCGCCACCATGGATTTGGACGCCTGGATGGTGGAGATGGCGCGCAGCCTGCTGTTCACCTTCTGCCTGTGGGCCATCCCCTGCATCCTCATTACCGGCCCCGTGCAGGCGGGCCTGGCGTATGTGACCCGCAACTGGAGCCGGGACGAACACGCCTTCATCTGGGCCGACTTTAAGGACGCCGTGAAGGAAAACTGGAAGCAGGCCCTGGGCGTATCCGCCATCACGTCGGTGCTGCCCATCATCATGTACGTGGGCTATCAGTTTTATGGGCAGCAGACCGCCAGCAGCGTATTATTCATGGTGCCCCAGATGCTGATCGTGATGGTCGGCGTGGTGTGGGCGCTGAGCCTCACCTTCCTGTATCCCATGATGGTTTCTTACCGCGTATCCTTCTCCCAGCTGATCAAAAACAGCCTGGTCATGGCCGTCGGCCGCCTGCCCCAGACGGTGGGCATCCGGCTGCTGATGCTGATTCCCACGGTGATTTGCCTCGTGATCTTCCTGTTCACCGGCGCGCTGGTGGCGCTGCTGGCCCTGGCGCTCTATTATGTGGTCATCGGCTTCGCCATGTCCCGCTTCGTGTACGCCAGCTTTACCAATGGCGTGTTTGACCGCTTCATCAATGCCCACATGGCGGGCGTGGAAATCAACCGGGGCCTTGCCAAGGAAGAAGATTTGGACGACGAAGACGAAGAGGAAACCGACCAGAACAACAACCAGCCTCAGTGAACCGCATGGTTCAGCCGCCTTTTGCGCATACTGTCCCTGGAAAGGAAGGGATGGTATGCGCATGCTTTCCCAGGAGGAAAGGCTGAAATATGAAGTGGCGGAAGAATTGGGCCTGCTGCCAAAGCTCCAGGAAGTGGGCTGGGCGGGCCTGAGTACCGCCGAAAGCGGCAAGATCGGCGGCATTGTTGGGGCCAGGATGCGGAAGAGCAAAAGACAATGATTTTGAAAGGTGTCAGCGAAGTAGGAGGTAGGAAGTAGGAGGTTTTATCTTGTGCAATGTTGTGTCAGCGCATAGGTAAAACGCTTCCTTGTACATCGACATTATTGAACCTCCTACCTCCTACTTCCTACCTCCTACCTTTAATTCATTAAGTCTGCGATGCCTGAAAAGCTACAAAGGGTGATTAGCCGAGATGTATACCGCTTTTGCCCGTGTTTACGATGAACTGATGAACACGGTGAACTACGACGCTTGGGCGGCGCGCTACGCTTCCCTCATGGCGGCCTGCGGCGTGCCGGAGAAGGGAAAATGCGTGGAATGCGCCTGCGGCACGGGCAATCTGACGATGCGCCTGAAAAAGCGGGGCTATCAGATCACAGGCACGGACTTATCGGAAGATATGCTGGCCGCCGCCATGGAAAAAGCCCGGGCGGCGGGCGTCATGGTTCCCTTCGTCCGCCAGGATATGTGCGCCCTCGCCGTGCCAAGGCGGGTGGACTGTGTGCTGGCCACCTGCGACGGGGTGAATTACCTTACCGCGCCGGATCGCGTGAAAGCCTTTTTCGCCGCCGCTTTCGCCGCCCTGCGGCCCGGCGGCGCGCTGATTTTCGACGTATCCACCCCGGACAAGCTGAAAAATACGCTGGGAAACAACACCCTGTATTCCGACGACGACAGCGTTTCCTACATCTGGCGCAACGCCTGGGACGAGAAAAAAGCCTGCGTCACCCTGGCCCTTTCCCTCTTTGTGCGGCGGCCTGACGGGGCTTATGACCGCATGGAAGAGCGGCAGACCCAACGGGCCCATTCCCGGCAGGAGCTGCGGGCATGGCTCAAAGAAGCGGGCTTTACGGACGTTCAGTTTTACGGCAGGCTGCGCGAAACGCCCCCTCGTACCGGGGACGACCGCTGGCACGTGACGGCGAGGAAACCATAAACCGGAGAAGTTATCCGGGGGAAACCATTCTTTGGGGGCCAAAGAATGGTTTCCCCCAGCCCCCCTTCCAAGAAAGCCATAAGGGGATCTGGATTTTCTGTATCATATAAAAGTTTTCGCTTATAAGCTGTCCAAACAATACAAAGGAGGGGTGAGTCCATCATGCTTGAGCTAAGGAATATCCGTTTTGATGTGGACGACGACGCGGGCCACGTGGACATATTGAAGGACGTGAGCTTTTCCATTGCCAAAAACCGCTTCGTGGTCATCACGGGGCCAAACGGCGGCGGAAAAAGCACCATCGCCAAGGTCATCGCCGGGGTGCGCATGCCTTCGGGGGGCCAAATCATTTTTAACGGCCAGGATATCACCGCCCTGAACATTACGGAACGGGCGAAGTTAGGCGTCAGCTACGCCCTCCAGCAGCCGGTGCGCTTCAAGGGCATTCAGGTGATCGACCTGCTGCGCATCGCTTCGGGCAAGGATTTGACCCCCGCCGCCTGCTGCGATTACCTGGCCCGGGTGGGCCTGTGCGCCCGGGATTACATCAACCGGGAAATCAACGCCAGCCTGTCCGGCGGAGAACTCAAGCGCATCGAAATCGCCACCGTTTTGGCCCGGGGCAGCCTGCTTTCCGTGTTCGACGAGCCGGAGGCGGGCATCGACCTGTGGAGCTTCCAAAGCCTGATCCGGGTGTTCGAGGACATGCGCGCCAGCATCCAGGACAGCTCCATTTTGGTGATTTCCCACCAGGAGCGCATTTTGGAAATCGCCGACGAAATCATCGTGGTGGCGGACGGGCGCATCCGGGAAATGGGGCCACGTAAGGATATCCTGCCCCACCTCATCGGCACGCCGGAAGCCGTGACCAGCTGCGAAAAAATCCAGGAAAGGGGCTGAGGATATGGATACGATTCAGAAGCGCATCCTGGAGGAAGTAGCCGACCTGCACGAAGTGCCGGAGGGGGCCTACAACATCCGCGCCAACGGCCAAAGCGCCGGACGCCGCAGCACCGCCAACATCGAAATCACCTCCAAGCCGGAGGGAAACGGCATCGACGTGCGCATCCGTCCCGGCACCAAGCGCGAAAGCGTGCATATCCCCGTGGTCTTAAGCGAAAGCGGCCTCAAGGAAACGGTGTACAACGATTTTTACATCGGCGAGGACTGTGACGTGGTCATCGTGGCGGGCTGCGGCATCCACAACTGCGGCAGCCAGGACAGCCAGCACGACGGCATCCACCGCTTTTTCGTGGGCAAAAACGCCCGGGTGCGCTATGTGGAAAAGCACTACGGCGAGGGGGACGGAACCGGAAAGCGCCTGCTGAATCCCGGCACCGAAGTGTATATGGAAGAAAACAGCGTGGCCGAAATGGAAATGGTGCAGATTCGGGGCGTGGATTCCACCCAGCGCGTGACCACCGCCGAACTGGCCGCCGGGGCCAAGCTGATCGTGAAGGAAAGACTCATGACCCACGGCAGCCAAACCGCCGTCAGCGTATATAAAGTAAACCTGAACGGGGCCGGGGCCAACGCCGATGTGGTTTCCCGCAGCGTGGCAAGGGACGATTCTTATCAAAAATTCGACGCCTGCATCGCCGGCAACGCCCCCTGCCACGGCCACACGGAATGTGATTCCATCATCATGGATCACGGCCGCATCCTCGCCGTGCCCTCTCTGGAAGCCAACCACGTGGACGCCGAGCTGATCCACGAGGCCGCCATCGGCAAGATCGCCGGAGAACAGCTGGTCAAACTCATGACCCTGGGCCTCACCGAAGCCGAAGCGGAAGAACAGATCATCAACGGCTTCCTGCGCTAAAGACGATATTTACTGGGGAAACCGCTCTTTCGGGGCCAAAGAGCAGTTTTCCCCAGACCCTCTTCCGAGAAAGCCACAAAACAAATATTTAGGGAGTTGCATTATACCAAAAAAGCAGATAAAAACCCGGAACCGCCGCACAGCGATTCCGGGTCCTTTTGCTTATTGCTTCAGCGCGTCGATTTCCGCCTGCACCTTTTCCCGGGTGGCGTAATTCAGGGGGGAGAAGCGGCCCTCCATGGCCTTTTCCAGCTTGGCGAGGGCGGCGGTCTTGTCCCCCGCTTCCTTATCGTACTGGGCCAGGAAATACAGGGTGTCGATCTGGCTTTCCTTGATTTCGTGGGCCTTATCGAAATATTCCTTGGCCTTTTCTTTATCGCCCAGCAGGCGGTAATAGGTCTGGCCTAAGTTATCCAGCACCACGGGGTCCTCGTCGTCGTAATCCAGGGCCTCCTGGTTGTAGGCCAGGGCCTTTTCCGCGTCTCCCGCCTCGATATAGAGGAAGCCCAGGGCCTGGTAGGTAACGCCGCAGGCGCCCTTGCGGTGGGAGGCTTCCAGCAGGTTCACGGCCTTTTCCAGTTCGCCTAACTTATACTGGGCCACGGCATAATCCATCAAAAGCTCCTGACGGCGGGAGGGGTCCAGATCGGGGGCCTTTTCCGCTTTTTTCAGGATTTCTTTAACTTTCAGATAGTTTTCTTCCCCGCCTTCGCGCAGCAGCATCACGCTGTAAGGCAGCATATAAGCGGCGGACAGATAGCCCCCCGCGTATAATTGCTCATAGGCCGCCCGGGCCTCGGCGAATTTTCCCTTTTGATGATTCATCAACGCTTTGCGGGCCTTGAACCCATCCATGATTCCCATTGCCGTTCAATCCTTTCTCCTTGCTTTCAGCAGCAGCCGTTCCAAGCGCTTTTGCAGCGGGGCCATATCGGCGTCCGGCTGATCCGACGCTAAGATGATCGCTTTTCTTGTATATTCGATGGCGGCGGGGATATCCCTTCTTTTGTGTTCGCAGATTTTAGCCATAGCCACCAGCGGACCCGGCCCGCCCTGGTGGTCTGAGATCATGCGGCCATACACTCCGGCCGCCGCTTCCCAGTCGCCTTCCCGGCGAAAGCTCTCCGCCATGCGGCCCCGGGCCAGGATGGACACGCTGCCCTGATCCGCCGCCCGGTAGCACACCCGGGCCTTGTCGGTTTTCCCCCGCTTTTCGTACACCCGGCCCAGACTGAACACGTCCTCCGGGGCCTGGGCCAGCAGGGGCATATCGTGCAGGCGCATGAGCCGGTCTAAAATGTGGGCCAGGGACACGATATCCTGAACGTTGTGGTCCAAAATATCGGTGAGCAGGGAAAAATCCCCGGTTTTGAGGAAGGAAAAATATCGCTCCGGCACCAGCGCCCCCGGCAGGTCGTTTTCCCGATGAAGGCCCAGCACCGCTTCCTCCAAGCTGGTAAGATTGCACTTCTTCAGCCGCAGCTTCCACACGCGGCGGGAGGTGGGCAGCAAATCTACGTGAGGTTTTTTCGGATACAGCTCCCGCATGCGCTGCATGGTGAAGCGCGCTTCCAGCAGGGGCAGGTCGAAGGTGGCCCCGTTGAAGGTACACAGCACCTGCCGCTTGCCCATTTCTTCCGAAACGTGGGCAAGAAGCAGCGCCTCCTCGTCGTAATCCCGCATCAAATATTGGCGCACGGTGAAGCCCTGTTCGTCGAAAAAGCCGATTCCCACCAGAAAGGCCACCGTGCCCGCCCCGTGGGACAGCCCTGTGGTTTCCGTGTCCAGGAAGCAAAGGTCTTCCCGGTACACATCCCCAAAAGGCAGGCCCTGCATGGTTTCCAGGCACGCGCCGGACAGCCGCGGAGGCAGGGAAAAAGCGGAAAGAGGAAAGCGGGCTTCCTTCACCATGCAGTCCTTGGGCGCGGGCTTTGCCGCCTTGGGCTTGGACGTTCCGGCGGCTTTCAGCTTATCCCGAAGGGAAAGCATCCTCTTTTCCCCCTTCGCATTCAATAAAGACATGAAGTAGGAGGTAGGAGGTAGGAAGTAGGAGGTATAAAGTGCAAAATGACCAAATTGCTTTTTTCAATAACAATATAAAACCTCCTACCTCCTACTTTCTACCTCCTACCTTTCGTCATCCTAATAGAAGATGGAAAGCTCTTCTTCCCCGCCTTCGTCGTCCAGCACAGTAACGGGGTTTACCTGGGCGCGCTGGATGATCAGCTCCCGGAAATCGCCGCCCCGGGCCTCCCAATCGGCCACGTAAGCCTGCCATTCCTCGGTGAATTCCTCCAGGGATAGGTGGTTTTCCATGATGTAGGCGGCGGCTTCCCTGCCCACGTAGCGGAAATGCCAGGGTTCAAACTTGATGCCGGTGATTTCTTCCTTGTCGGACATATAGCGCAGGATGAAGCCGAATTCCGCGCAGTGGGCTTCCATCCACTGGGCTTCCTTGGTTTTGGCGAACTCCTTGTTCATGCCGTCCTTTTTCGTCCATTCATAATTGAGAATGTCCGCGCCAAGGCCGGTCTGATGGTCGCTGGCCCCGGGATAGGACACCAGCCCGTCGTCCCGGCCTAACTTATCCAGCCGGTTATTGTACATGGTTTTCTGGGTCTGGTAGGTGCGGTAGGCGCTTTTCAGGTACAGGGTGAAGCCGTCCTCCAGGGCGGCGGCGAACATGGCGTTGATGGCCTCGCTGGCCGCCTGGCGAAGCTCGGGCGTTCCCGCGTCGGATGATTTTTTGCAGGTGGTGTTCACCAAATCGTTTGGCTTGTAATCGCTGGAAAGCAAACGCTTCCGGTTCGCCAGGACAATGTACTCATCGAAATCATCCAATATTTCCGGCGCCAAAGGATACTCCCAGTCCGGCATGCCTTCCGCCAAGGCGGGCAGCGCGCCAAAAGCCAGCAGCGCCGAAAGCAAAAGCAGCGTCAGCCTTTTGACCATCATTCAGCTCCCTTCCCCGCCAGGGCGGCCTGGGCCGCGCGAAGCTGGGCGACGTAGTACTCAAAGGGGATATCCAATTCGTAAATCCGGGCGGCGTGTTCCTTTCCCACATAGCGGAGATGCCAGGGTTCGTACATGTAGCCGGTCACTTCCTCCCACTCCGCCTTATAACGGATGATGAAGCCGAACCGGTGGGCGTTTTCCGCCACCCACTGGCCCTCCGGCGAATCGCCGAAGGACTTGTTCAAGCTGGTGTTGCGCTTGCGGCCCACGTCCATAGCCAGCCCCAATTGATGCTCGCTGCAACCTGCCGGGGCGGACACGCGCAGGGCCTCTTTTTTGCCCACAGACCTTACCTTCTGGCTGTGGATGGCCGCCTGCTTTCCGTAGCTGCGGTAGCCGGAAACGGCCACCACCAGATAGCCTTCCTCTTCCTTTGCGGCGGTGAACATTTCCTCCAAGGCCGCGGCGGCTTCCGCCCGCAGCATGGTGGATTCGCTGCCGCCCAGCACGTTGGGCTTCACCAAATCGTTCGGCACATAGTCCGCCGTGATGGCATAATCCCGGTTCACCAGGAACAGATTGCCCCCTAAGCTGGCTTCGCTCACATACGAATCCACCGCCGCCTGACCCAGGGAAAGAAGGGTGAGCAGCAGGCTCAACAACTTTGCGATCATCATTGCCTCCGCAGTTTACTTTTGTATCAAGTCCCCATACTTGGCCGCGATCTGCCCCGCGGCGTCGGCGGGGAGCATCACCGTGACCCGGGTGCCCGTATCCTCATAGGCTTCCTCGATCACCCGGCCCTTTTGCCGCAATTCGCCCACGACGGCGTAACGGTCGAAGGGCACAAGCAGGGTGAGCCGCTGTTCCTTCTTGCGCAGTTCCCCCGCGATGGCGGCAAGCAGCCGGTCCAGGCCCGCGCCGGTTTTGGCGGAAATCCGCAGCGCCCCCGGCATGATGGGCAGTACCTCTTCCCCGGCGGGGATCAGGTCGCTTTTGTTCAGCACGTCGATCCGGGGCTGGGTGTCGGCCCCGATCTGCGAAAGCACTTCCTCCACCACCCGGTGCTGCTCCGGCGTATCAGGGGAGGCGGCGTCGGAAACGACCACCAGCAGGTCGGAAAGGGCTGCTTCCTCCAAGGTGGATTTGAACGCCTCCACCAGCTCGTGGGGCAGCTTGCTGATAAAGCCCACGGTGTCCACCAGCAGGAATTCGCCGCCGTCAGGCAGCTCCACCCGGCGGGATACGGCGTCCAGTGTGGCGAACAACTTGTTTTCGGCGTATACCCCCGCGCCAGTGACAGTGTTCAGCAGCGTGGATTTGCCCGTGTTGGTGTACCCCACCAGGGAAACGATGGGAATGGCGTTTCTTTCCCGATTCCGGCGGCGAAGCTGGCGCTGCTTTTGCAGGGCGTCCAGCTCGCGCTTCAGGGCGGTGATCTGCTCCCGGATGCGGCGGCGGTCGATTTCCAGCTTGCTTTCGCCGGGGCCTCGGGTGCCGATGCCGCCGCCCAAGCGGGACAGGATCAGGCCCTGGCCGATGAGCCGCCCGGAACGGTATTTGAGCTGGGCCAGCTGCACCTGCAATTTGCCCTCGCCGCTTTGGGCGCGCTGGGCGAAAATATCCAGGATCAGGGTGGTGCGGTCGATGACCTTCACCCCGATGATTTCCTCCAAGTTGCGGGTCTGCGCCCCGGTCAGCTCGTCGTCAAAGATCACCAGATCGGCTTCCAGGGCCTGGGCGTCCAATTGCAGTTGCTGGGCCTTGCCGCTGCCCACGAAGGTGGCGGTGTCCGGCTTGGGGCGCTTCTGGAAGAACCGGCCCACCACCTGCGCCCCGGCGCTTTCCGCCAAGGCGGCCAATTCGTCCAGGGATTTTTCCGAATCAATGCCCACCAATACGGCGCGTTCCGGCGGCTCGGTAATATCCCCTTCGTCCCCCTGCATCACCCGCTGGTCGGACAGCTCGATTTCCCGCATCCAGGCTTCCTGGGGCAGTTTTTTCAGGGGATAAACCTCCGATATTACGATGCCGGGCAGACCGTTCACCCGCTCCGTCAGGAACGCGGCGCTGACGCCGGTCACGTGCCCGTCCTCCGCCACGCCGATGGCGCACATGCTGTCCAGCATGAGGGAGCGCAGGGCGGAAAGGTCCACGTCGGACAATTGGGCGCTGCCGCCGGGATGGGTGTGGATGCAGCGCACGCAGGACAGGCGCTTGCTGTTCCTGCGCAGATGCAGGTCCAGCAGGGGCACGCTGTCGATGACCCCCACGGTCACGTCCAGCACGTCCCCGTCCCGGCTCACGTACACCGCGATTTCCCGGTTCAAAGCGCACGAATGCCGCGCAAGCTCTAAAATCAGCTCGCGCGGCGCGTATTCGTTCCATTCAAAGGGACAGTCGTACAGGGCTTTTAATTCCGCCAGTTGGCTGTCCCGGACGCCTGTGACGTTTCCGTGTACTTCCGGCATGCGTTCTCCTTTTTCAATCCTTTGGCGCTTCCTCCGGATGATTCTTCAAATAATCCTCCACCGCGGCGTGAATGGCCTCCTCCGCCAGCAGGGAACAGTGCATTTTCACCGGGGGCAGCCCATCCAGGGCTTCCGCCACGGCCTTGTTGGTCAATTGCAGGGCTTCCTTGAGCGTCTTGCCCTTCACCATTTCCGTCGCCATGGACGAGGTGGCGATGGCCGCGCCGCAGCCGAAGGTTTTGAACTTCACATCCTCGATAATGCCGTTTTCTACCTTCAAATACATGCGCATGATATCGCCGCACTTGGCGTTGCCCACCGTGCCCACGCCGTTGGCGTCGGGAATCTCGCCCACGTTGCGGGGATTTTCAAAGTGATCCATTACTTTTTCGCTATACACGGCTTTATTTCCTCCCATTTATTCGTGTAAATTCTTTTTTTACAAGTTCCTTGTCATTTCGCGCAGTGGATAAAATCGTCGTACATGGGCGACATGGCCCGCAGGGTTTCCACGATCTTGGGCAGGACGCGCAGCGCTTCATCCACTTCTTCCTCGGTGTTGCTGTCGGTGAGGGAAAGGCGCAGGCTGCCGTGGGCCACCTCATGGGGCAGACCGATGGCCAGCAGCACGTGGGAGGGATCCAGGCTGCCGCTGGTGCAGGCGGAGCCGGAGGACGCGGCGATGCCCGCCAGGTCCAGGCGCAGCAGCAGCGCTTCGCCTTCGATGTACTGAATGGATACGTTCACATTGCCGGGCAGGCGCTGGAGCGGATGGCCGTTGAGCCGCGCGTAGGGGATGGCGTCTAAAATGCCCTGAATCAGCTTATCCCGCAGGTAGGTCAGGCGCACGCCGTTTTCTTCCAGGTTCGCCGCCGCTTTTTCCAGCGCCGCCGCCATGCCCACGACGCCGGGCACGTTTTCCGTGGTGGCCCGGCGGCCCCGCTCCTGGGCCCCGCCGTGGAGGAACTGGTCCACTTTCGTGCCCGTACGGATGTACAGCGCGCCCACGCCCTTGGGGCCGTGGAACTTGTGGCCGGAAAGGCTGAGCATATCCACACGCCAGGAATCCACGTTCACCGGGATGGCCCCCACGGCCTGCACCGCGTCGCAGTGGAAAATGATCTTATGCTCGCGGGCGATTTTGCCGATTTCGGGAATCGGCTCGATGGTGCCGATCTCGTTGTTGGCGGCCATAATGGAAATCAGGATGGTTTTGTCGGTAATGGCGGCTTCCACGTCCCGGGGGTTCACCAGGCCGTATTCGTCCACCGGCAGATAGGTGACCTCAAAGCCCTGCTTTTCCAGCCACTGGCAGGTATGCAGCACGGCGTGATGCTCGATCTGGCTGGTAATGATGTGGTTGCCCTTTTTCCGGTTGGCGAAGGCCGCGCCCTTAATGGCCCAGTTATCGCTTTCCGAGCCGCCGGAGGTGAAATAAATCTCGGCGGGTTTGGCTCCCAAAATGTCCGCGACCGTGCGGCGGGCGTCCTCCAGCACCTTGCGGGCGTCCCGGCCCGTGCCGTGGATGCTGGAAGCGTTGCCAAAATGCTCGCCGAAGCAGGGCAGCATGGCGGCCAGGGCTTCGGGACAGATGGCGGTGGTAGCGGCGTTGTCCATGTAAATGCGATCCATCATATTGTTTCCTCCGTAACGTTTTCAAGATGACGCAGATTTTGATGCAGGATATCGGAAAGGGTGATGCGATTCAGCAGCGCGTTGATTTCCCCCGTCAGGTATTCCCATACCCCCCGGGCGGGGCAGTCGCCGCTGTGAGCGCAGGGCGGCTGGTCCGAATCGGCCACGCAGTCCGCAAAACACACAGGCCCTTCCATGGCTTCCAATATCTCCTTCACCGTGACGCCTTCCGGCTCCCGGGACAAAAGATACCCGCCCTGGGTGCCCCGCACGGTGTTCACCAGTCCGGCCCGGCGAAGCGCCCCCAGCAGCTGCTCTAAATACGCTTCCGGCAGGTTCAGCTCCCCGAAGGCTTTCAGGCTTTGCGGCCCTTCCCCGTGCCGCCGGGCCAGAAAAATCATGGCGTACAGCCCGTACTTTCCCTTGGTGGACAGCTTCATAAAGGCCCCCTCCCAAAATCCCGACCGTTTTTGTCGGGTTTGCAGGAAAAGGATAACACGGCGAACGCGAAAAGTCAATACGCCTATCAAAATAATCGGCAAAACCCGGACTGGCTTCTGTATTTTTGTATGCAAACTGCATTTTCTTTGTATATTGATTGCAATATTTCAATTTTTATGCTAATGTTTTGTTTACCGTGAGAACCGGCAGAAGGCTTTGGTTCTTCATGAAATCTAAGGGGAAGGGAGAAACCTCCATGAAGAAAATCGTTTCCTTATTGCTTTGCCTGGCGCTGCTGATCGGCATGACCGGCGCCGTGGCGGAAGACGGGGCCACTTATACCACGCTGTACAGCGGCGAAGTGACCAGCCTGAACTACCTGACCACAGGCACCGCCAACGAATTCGCTGTGGCCGCCAACATTATCGACACGCTGGTGGAGCGCGACGCTTACGGCAACATCGTTCCCTGCTTGGCTGAAACCTGGGAGCAGAGCGAGGACGGCCTGACCTGGACCTTCCACCTCCGCAAGGGTTCCACTTGGGTGAATCAGAACGGCGAATACTACGCCGACGTGACCGCCTACGACTTTGTGACCTCCGCCCAGTACGTGCTGGACGCCAAGAACGACGCTTCCAACGCCTGGATCCTGACCGATTATCTGGCGGGCGCGGAAGCCTACTATGAAAGCACCGAGGTTCCCGGCGAAGGCGAAGAAGCGCCTGCTCCCGTTGATTTTGAAACGGTGGGCGTGAAGGCCCTGGACGATTACACCATCGCCTATTCCACCATGGAACCCATTCCCTTCTTCCTGTCCATGCTGGATTATTCCTGCTACATGCCGGTGAACGCCAAGTTCCTGGCGGAAAAGGGCGACGAATTCGGCCTGGCCACCGGCAACGACACGCTGCTGTACTGCGGCCCCTATATCCTGTCCGAATTCAAGCCCCAGGAATGCCGCGTGTTCACCAAGAACGCCGCCAACTGGGACGCGGAGCATGTGTACATCACCACCATCAAGGAACTCTACAACAAGGAAGCCAGCACGCTTTCTCCTGAAATGTATCTGCGCGGCGAGGTTGACGCCGCCGACATCACCCCCACCATCGCCGCCGAATGGCTGGCCGACCCGGCAAAGGCCGACCTGATCCATCCTGTGCGCCAGGTAGGCCAGTATTCCTACTTCTTCTGCTTCAACTTCGATCCCAAGTTTGACGCCGAATACGAACCCGAAAACTGGAAGATCGCCGTCAACAACGAGAATTTCCGCAAGTCCCTGTACTTCGGCCTGGACCGCCTGAAGGCCAAGACCGTCATCGAGCCGGACAATCCCTCCGACCTGATCTGGGATTCCCTCACGCCCGCCAGCATCGTGGTGTATAACGGCACCGATTACGCGGATATGGTGAAGGCGCTGGCCGAGATTCCGGATCTGACCGCCAATGCCGAAAAAGCCCTGGCCGCCCGGGACGCCGCCAAGCAGGAATTGACCGAAGCCGGCGCCACCTTCCCGGTGAAGATCCTCATGAGCTACAATCCCTCCTCCTCCACCTGGGCAGAGGAATGCCAGGTAGTGGAGCAGCAGCTGGAAGGCCTGCTGGGTCAGGATTACATCGACATCGTCATCGAAGCCGGTCCCTCCTCGGGCTTCCTCAAGGCCATCCGCCGCTCCGGCAACTATGCTTTCCTGAAGTGCAACTGGGGCCTGGACTACGACGATCCCGAGAACATGACCAGCCCCTTCAAGGATGGCAATAACTACAACTTCTACAAGTTCGCCACCCAGGCCGACCTCTTCGACGAGGACGGCACTCTGACCTACTTTAACCTGCTGAAGGTCGCCGGCGAAGCCTCCACCACCGATCCGGAAGCGCGTTATCAGGCTTACGCCGAGGCGGAAGCGTATCTGCTCAACCATGCCGTGGCGATTCCCTTCGGCTCTGATACCGCCGGTTACACGGCCTCCCGTCTGAATCCCTTCGAGGCGCAGTTCGCCCCCACCGGTCTGGCCACCTGCCGCTTCAAGGGCCAGCATCTCCTGGAGAAGCCCATGAGTACCGACGAATACTACGACGCCTATGACGCCTGGCTGGATGAACTCACCGCCCAGGGCAAGTGATCGGCTCACTGCGAAACGAAACATATACAAACATAGCGCATCACGGGGGCGGTCTGACGGCCGCCTCCGCGATATATTGTGCAATACCTTAAAGGTTGTGAGAAAACCATGGTGAAATATGTGTTCAAACGGCTGGCCCTGTCCGTGCTGACGCTGTTTATCGTCATCACCATTGTGTTTGTGCTGCTCAGGCAAATGCCCATCGAGGGCTATTTTGACAATTTTGAAAAGCTGAGCGAGGCGCAGATCAACGTAAAGCTGGCCAATTTGGGCCTGACCAAGCCGATCCCGGCCCAGCTTTGGGACTTTTACGCCAAGCTGTTCCAGGGCGATTTTGGCACCTCCACCCGGTACAGCGTGGGCACGTCCATCGCCGGCATCATCGCCCAGAAGGCCCCCCTTTCCATCCAGATGGGCCTGATGAGCATGGCGCTGTCCCTGCTGATGGGCATCCCCCTGGGGGCGGCCATGGCCCGCAGCAAAAATAAATTCTGGGATAAATTCGGCACGGTGTTCATCGTGTTCATCAACGCGGTGCCCGCGGCGGTTTATTATATTTTTATCCAGCTGTACGGTACAGACTGGATGCACATTTCGCTTCTGTTCGACCGAACCAACTGGATCACGTGGATCTTGCCCGTGTTTTCCATGTCCCTGGGTTCCACCGCCAGCTACGCCATGTGGCTGAGGCGCTACATGCTGGATGAAATCAACAAGGATTATGTGCGGCTTGCCCGCGCCAAGGGCGTGGTCAGCCAGAAGATCATGATGCGCCACGTATTCCGCAACGCTTTCGTGCCCATGATCCAGTATATCCCTGCCTCCATCCTCTATACCATTTCCGGCTCTATCTACATCGAATCCCTGTATTCCGTGCCGGGCATGGGCGGCTTGCTGGTGGACGTGATCGGCCGCCAGGATAACCCCATGGTGCAGACCCTGGTGATGCTCTATTCCGCCATCGGCATCATCGGCATGCTGCTGGGCGATCTGCTGATGGCCGTGATCGACCCCAGGATCAGCTTTGTGAAGAAAGAGGGTGCGCGCTGATGCTGTCGCTTTTTGAGGGCCGCAAGCGCCGGGTCGAGGACAATATCTCCGCCGCGATCCAGGGCGCCCCTTCGCAGGAGATCGACAAATCGCTGTTCGCCCCCGCCCAGTACGACGAACAGGCGTCCGAAAAAACGGGCTTTTCCAACTATTCCTATTGGCGCAGCACCTTCAACGTGTTTTTTCATAACCGCATGGCCATCACGCTGCTGACCGTGCTGGCGCTGGTGCTGCTGTTTACCTTCATCCAGCCCTATCTCCCCGGCCAGTACGAGGCCAACACGGTCTACAACAATCCCGTCACCGGCATGCAGCTGCAAAACCAGTCGCCCAGCCTGACGACAACGTACATCACCGTGCCGGAGGGAACGCTCCTGATGGGCAGCGCCATCGACGATAACTGGTACGCCGTGACAAACGTGGCGCTCACTCTCAAGGCGCGCCAGGCCTTTACCCTGCTGGAATACGGGGAAGACTGGTGCAAGATCGAATATAACGGCGTGGTCGGTTATGTGAAGAACAATTTCCAGACCAAGCTGAAGCTGCCCGCCGACCCCACCGCCACCCCCTACGAGAGCAAGTCCAATTTCCCCATCTCCGTCTATGAAGAGCCTGTGGACTACACCAACGGCGGCGAGCCGCTTTACGCCGAAAAAGCCAGCCTGCGGGAAACGGGCGACGGAAAGGTGATCACGATCAAAGAAACGGCGCTGCACAGCATTCCCTCGGAAAATCCCTTCCTGTTCGGCACCAACAACATCGGCCAGGATCTTTGGGCCCGGGTGTGGAGCGGCACCCGCACCAGCCTGTGGATCGGCTTTGTGGTGGCCTTTTTTGAGGCGTTCATCGGCATCATCGTAGGCGTTGTCTGGGGCTATGTGCGCAGGCTGGATCGGCTGATCACCGAAGTCTACAACGTGCTGGACAATATTCCCACCACCATCATCCTGATCCTCATTTCCTACATCATGCGGCCCGGTATCCGCACCCTGATTTTCGCCATGTCGCTCACGCGCTGGCTGGGTATGGCGCGCTTCATCCGCAATCAGATCGTCATTATCCGCGACCGGGATTATAACTTAGCTTCCCGGTGCTTGGGCACGGGTTCCGTTCGGATCATGATGCGGAACCTGCTGCCGTATCTGGTTTCGGTCATCATGCTGCGCATGGCGCTGGCCATTCCCGGGGCCATCGGCAGCGAGGTGTTCATCACCTACATCGGCTTGGGCCTGCCGGTGGACGTGCCCTCCTTAGGCAATCTGATCAATGAGGGACGCAAACTGATCTCCTCCGCCTCCCTGCGGTATCAGCTCTTCTTCCCCGCCATCGTGCTGTCCATTATCACCATTTCGTTCTACATCATCGGCAACGCTTTCGCCGACGCCGCCGATCCCAAGAATCATCTGTAAGGAGGGAAAACCGTGGATCAGGAACCCATTTTATCCGTACAAAACCTGAACGTAAAGTTTTCCCTCCGGGGAAAGATGCTCCACGCCATCCGGGACGTGTCCCTGGATTTATACAAGGGCGAGACCCTGGCCATCGTGGGCGAAAGCGGCAGCGGCAAATCGGTGCTGACCAAAACCTTCATGGGCCTCATGGACCAGAACGGCTGGATCGACAGCGGCAGCATCCTGTACAACGGCCAGGACCTGGCGAAGTTCAAGAGCGAAAAGGAATGGCTCACCATCCGGGGCAAGGAAATCGCCATGGTGCTTCAGGACCCCATGACCAGCCTGAACCCCCTGAAAACCATCGGCATGCAGATTGAGGAGGCCATCGCCCTGCACCAGCACGTCACCGGCCCGGAGGCCCACAAACGGGCGGTGGCGCTCCTGTCCGACGTGGGCATTCCCGAGCCGGAGCGCCGCAGCAGGCAGTACCCCCACGAGTTTTCCGGCGGCATGCGCCAGCGGGTGGTCATCGCCATCGCCATGGCCTGCAACCCGAAAATTCTCATCTGCGACGAACCCACCACCGCGCTCGACGTGACCATTCAGGCGCAGATTCTGCACCTGATCCGCGATTTGGTGCGCAAATATCACCTGACCACCGTATACATCACCCACGATTTGGGCGTGGTCGCCAACGTGGCCGACCGGGTGGCCGTCATGTACGCCGGGGACATCGTGGAGATCGGCATGGCCCGGGAAGTCTTCTACGACGCGAAGCACCCCTACACCTGGGCGCTGCTGTCCTCCCTGCCCCAATTGGGCGTGAAGGGAGAAAAGCTGTTTTCCATTCAGGGTACGCCTCCCAGCCTGTATCAGGAAATCAAGGGAGACGCTTTTGCCCCCCGGAACCCCCAGGCGCTGAAAATAGATTTTGAGCGGCGGCCGCCCATGTTTGAGGTGAGTCCCACCCACTTCGCCCGCACCTGGCTGCTGCATCCCGACGCGCCCAAAGTTGACCCGCCGCCCGTCCTGAAACGGCTGAAGCAGGAGGAATTGGCATGAGTGAAGATAGAAAAGTCCTGCTGTCCGTCAAGGACATGAAGGTGGATTTCGGCTCCCGCCGCAAGCCCTTCCACGCCGTGAAGGGGGTCAGCTTCGATATTTACCGCGGCGAGACCTTCGGTTTGGTGGGCGAAAGCGGCTCCGGCAAAACCACCATTGGCCGCGCCATCATCCGCATTTACGAAACGGCGGGGGGCGAAGTGATTTTCGACGGCCAGAAAATTAACGGAAAAATCAGCAAAGATCTGGACCGGCAGGTGACGCGGAAAATCCAGATGATCTTCCAGGACCCCATGGCTTCCCTGAACGAGCGGGCCAAGGTGGACTACATCGTATCCGAGGGCCTGTATAATTCCGACCGGAAGCTGACGAAGGAGGAGCGGGAGCAAAAGGTGCGTCAGGCCCTTTTGGACGTGGGATTGCTGCCCGAGTTCGCCAGCCGTTTCCCCCACGAGTTTTCCGGGGGCCAGCGCCAGCGCATCGGCATCGCCCGGGCGCTGATCATGGAGCCGGAATTCATCGTGGCCGACGAACCCATTTCCGCCCTGGACGTTTCCATCCGCGCCCAGGTGCTGAACCTGCTTGCCGATCTGCAGAAAGAACGGGGTCTCACCTACCTGTTCATTTCCCACGATTTAAGCGTGATGCGCTTCATCTGCGACCGCATCGCCGTGATCCATAAGGGCCTGCTCATGGAGCTGGGCGAAACGGAAATCCTGTTCCGCCATCCCCTGCATCCGTATACGAAAGCCCTGCTGTCCGCCGTGCCCATGCCCTCCCCGGACCGCCGCACCGAAGGCCCGCCCCTGATCTACGACGAATCCGTTCACGATTACAACACGGACAAGCCCTTCTGGGCGGAAATCGAACCGGGCCACTTCGTTCGCGCCAATCAGAAGGAGTGGGACGCGTACCAGGAGGAGCTGAAAAAGGACGGCTGACGCATATCCTTGAGAAAAAGGACGGCTGACGCATATCCTTGACATTATAAAAACGCATCGCCCGAAGGCGGTGCGTTTTAATACTAAGTCAAATCTAAAATAATTCCAGGATTCGGGATGGATTTTCCTCTCTGGCAAAGCTGAATGAAGGGAGGCGTAGCAGCGCTACGTTGACCGGAATGAAGCACAGCCAGAGAGGAAAAGACGCCCGAAGACGGAAGGATTTTAGGTTTGAATTAGTATAAAATATGAAGCGTATCCAGTTACTGCCAGGGCACATAATACCGCTGCACCAGCGCCAGCTGGCCGTCGGCGTCGAAGGCAACGAACACGTTGTTTACGTCAAAGCCGGGGCCTTCCCCTGCGGCTTCCTTTTTCAGCATTTCCAGGAATTCCGCGCCGCTGTGTACGGTGGGCATATCCAGCATTTCGCCGGAGGAGGGGTCAATGCCGTCCAGGAACAGCAGCTTGTCGGTCACGGGGAAAGCGGCTTCCGGAAGGGAGATCCAGGAGTAATCGTCCCAATCGGCGACGGCGAAGCTGCCGTCCGTTTCCTCATAGAGCCACACGGAACCCTCCGAAAACTCAAACTCGCCCTCGTTGAGAATCACGTAGCCGTATTGTTCCTTGACCGTTTCCACCTTGATTTCCTGGCCCTGGGTGTAAATGGCGTCGCCGGGTACCAGACTAAGTACTTCGTCCCGGTCGAAGCGTTCCGGCGTCAGCAGCTCCACCGTCAGCTTGTTTTCATCGGCGGCATAGCCTGTGATCCGCGCGTAAGCGGCCACGCATTCCACATGCTCCGGGTTGATTTCGGAGGCGATGGCGGTAATGATCTTGGGTTCGGAGCCGGGCGTCAGGGCGATGGGTTCCCAGCCGTAATCCTGATAGGCCCGCACGGCCAGCTTATTGGCGGTCACATAATCCTGAATGAACCGCTGCCGGACGCTCTTTAAGGGATCTTTGCCGGTATCCACCGCGGCAAAAAACGCTTTTTCCAGTTCCTCGTCGCCCTGAGAGAAGCGCTGGACGTCCTTTGCGTAATCATCGCCGTCTCCGGCTTCCTCAAAGGCCGTCACCGTCCAGCCGTCGCCGGATTTAGTCAGGGTCATGATGGCCGGGGCTTCGCCGCCGGAAACGCATTCCAGCACGGCGCCGCGCAGAACGTAATTCATCACCCAGAAGTTGCCGTACACCAGGGTGGTATTTTCGTCCTGCTCCACGGTTTTCAGGATCACCGGGGCGGGAATGGACGCCGCGCCCTGGGGCATCAGATAGTGGCTGCCTAAGGTTTCCGCCGTATAAGCGGCCGCGGCGGCTTCGATGGAGTCGCTGCCCGTATAGGCGTAAGCGGGCAGCAGCACGCCGGTGGCCTGGCCGAAGTCTTCGTTCATCCAGACGTAATCGGCGGCGGGTTCCATGCCCTGGGGTTCTTCCTCCACTGGCAGCAGCGCGCCGGATACCACGCCGTAATCGTCGGGATCGAAGGGCTTGACGGTGCTGGTTCCGTAGTCCGTGGCGGCAAAGTCAAACTTCACTTCCACTTCCCGCACGGTGCCGTCCCAGTATTCGGACGATACTTTGACCGTGCCGCGCACGCCGGACAGGCGGCCCTGGGCGTCCAGGGCAAAGTCCGCGTCCGCTTCTTTCAGCACCCAGCGCACGGTGCCGCCCGTCAGCGCCTCCGTCACGGTGACGTATTGATCGAAGACAAGAGCTTCCTGTTCGGTGATGGAACGGTCATAGCCGTTGAACCAACGTGCGGCCAGATAGTCCGCAGCCAGGTTCAGGGCGCTCACCGCCGCGTCGGGGATTTGGCCGTCAGCGAGCGCGATGTGGACGGTTTTGCCGCCCTCCGCTTCGGTAACGGTCACCGCGCCCTCCGGCAGCAGGCTTTCCACCGAACCGGCCAGCAGGCCGCCCAGCTCGGTCAGGGCGTCCAGCCGCACGGTGCGGCGCAGCAGGGTATTTTGCGGCGTGCCGGTGGCCCAGTTATATACGCCGGGCTTAAAGGCTTCCATGACGGTGATGGTGCCGTCCGCGGCGGCGATGATGGTCCAGCCGGTTTGATGCTCGGTGCCGTCGCTCCAGGGCGTGAGCAGCTTTAAGCCGTAATAGGACTTGTAGCCGTCCTGCACGTAGTTGAGCTCCGCCGTTTTGAAGCGCTTCCCATCCAGGGAGAAGGCAGCTTGGCCGGTGACAGTCACGTTGTCGGTATGGAACAGGAAATCGCAGCCGCTGTTCCACAGGGTTTTCAGCGTGCCTTCCGTCAGGGCCAGGGCCGTCAGCGCGACGCACAGACACAGCGCCGCCGCCAGAATGAATACCTTTGTACGATGCATAGAATTGCCTCCCGTAGCAAGATTTAGGATTGGGATTTCCTAACAATATACGATTGAGAATCCTGCTTTCATCCCTCAATCAGAAAAATTTTGTAAAAGTTTTTTAATAAATTCGGAATCGGCTATTGCAGGGCGATCAGATTGATGCCCAGGGCCTGATCCTTGACGCGGGTCGCTTCCCCGGCAAGAACGCGCACAAACATTTCACAGGTGGCCCCCACCGTCAGTTCGATGATGTGCCCGCCGTGCAGCGCGTGGTTCTGGTCCGCCAGGGTGCCGTGGAGATGCATGTAGGCTTCCCCGTTCATCCGGGTCACGTTGCCGGAAAGGCTGGTGATTTCCATGAACCCGGAAAGTTCTTCCTTGTGATACGCCTGCTTTTCCAAGTCGTACACGCCGATGACCGCGTGATTCGCCGCGCCGATGGCGTCCACCTGGGCCAAATGGATATCCTCTTTCTCGCACAGGGCTTTCAGGCTCTGCATGATTTCTTCGTTCAGGTCGATGCGCACCAGATAGGCGTCGCCGAATTTTTTGTACTGCATGCTTTTCTCTCCCTTTTCCTTTATTCATCCCGGGTCACGCGAATGTTCGTGACCGCGCACTGGTCGCCGGTAATGGCGATGAACACGTCCTTCACGCTGTCGTGAATCTCCGTAACGCTGCTGATTTCGATGCCCAAATTATCGGTGTGCATCATGATCCTGTGCTTGTCCCGGCGGATGGTCACGGTGCAGTCCAGGCCCTGCTTATTCTTTTCCTTCCAGACGTTCCAGCCCACGAAACTTTCCAGCTGCTCCACCTTCACCTTATTTTCCACATGCTCGTCGGATTCCCAGCTTTCGCCGTCCAGGCGCAGCAGCATATATTCCCGGAAGCCCTCGCCGTTCACCTGGCCGTTTGCCGAGGAAAACACGCTGATGAAGGGGCAGTGCCACACCAGGCGGGCGGTGGGCAGGCTCATGGTGTGGAAGGTGAGCGTCATGCCGTTCCTGATGGGAATGCCCGCGGTGGCCGCCGTGCGCCAGCTGTCCACCTGGATATTGGGCACGTCGCCCTGGGGGCAGTTCTTAATGAAGCTGATTTCCTCGGCAATGCGGGGAATGGATTCCGGGGCGGCTTCCCTGGTGTCGGTCTCCACGCGGATATTGTGTACCTCGCAATGCTCGCCGGTGATGGCGAGGTACACAAAACGGGACGTATCGGGCAGCGCCAAAATGACTTCATATACCCGTTCTTCGTCCGAAACGCGCAGCAACACATGATCCGAATTCCGAACGGCTTCCACCGCATACCGCTGGCCGCGCTCCGTTTCCCCAAATTCCGGATGCCACAGCTCGGTTTCCCGGTCGGGGATGCGCACTTCGGCCTTTCGCACGTTGCATTCCCGCACCTGTCCGTCCAGCCGGACGCGGGCGTACTCAAAATAGAGCAGATCCTTGTTGCCTTCCTCGCCGGGGTGCACCTTGCCGTCCAGGGAATCGAACACCAGCAGGGTGGGGCGGCTTTCATCCTCGGAAACGCCGTCGTCCGGCTGGCTGCACAGGCTGATCCGGGTGGGCTTCTTCGATACGGGGATGCCCTCGGTGCAGTCGTGATAAATGGATTCGCACCGCAGGCTGGTGACGGGCGCCCGCTTCGCGCCGGACGCCATTTCCTGCATCTTGTATTCGCTGTCCAAGTCGATCAGATGGATCATGATCTTGGCGAATTGGGGATCGAACTGCGCGCCGATGCCCTTGACGATTTCCTCCCGAACGATGTGCTGGGGAATGGCGCTGCGGTAGCTGCGGTTGGAGGTCATGGCGTCGTAAGCGTCCGCCACGGCGATGATCCGGGCGATTTCGGGAATGGCTTCGCCCTTGAGGCCCTCGGGATAACCCTTGCCGTTGTACCGCTCATGGTGATACCGCGCGCCGATGCTGAGCCAGGGCGATTTTTTGATGCTGGACAGAATCTGGCCGCCCATGCCGGGATGCTGCTTGATGTACTCAAATTCCTCGTCCGTCAGCCTGCCCTTTTTGGAAAGGATCTCGATGGGCACGCCGATCTTGCCCACGTCGTGCAGCAGGGCGGCGAAATAAATCTTTTCGCACTCCTCCTCGGTTTTGCCCGCCTCCTGGGCGATTTTCAGCGAGTATTCCGCCACGCGGCGGGAATGGCCGTTGGTGTATTTGTCTTTGGCGTCGATGGCGCTGGCCAGGGCTTCGGCGGTCTGTTCAAACTGCTCCCGCGATTCTTGCTGCTTTTTTTCAAAAGCGCGGGTTTTTTTGCCCACATAAAGGCGCACGCCCGCCGCAATCAGGTTCAGCAGAATCAGCCCCGCCACGACATGGAACCAGGTTTCCTCGTAGAACGCCTTTTCCTTGACGATCGTGACGGAAACCTCCTTGTTTCCCCTGCCCAGGGAATCCTTGAGCTGCATCACAAAATGATACGTGCCGCCGCTTAAATTGGTGTAGTCCGAGGGCAGCATTTCGCCCCGGCTCACGGTGGTGAACTGGCGGTCAAAGCCCTCCAGCTGGTAGCTCACCTGCGGATCGCTCAGGGAAAAGTTGTACACGCTGCCCAGCACCGTCAGCTTCTGGGTATTGGCGGGGATGACAAAAACGCCGGATTTGTTGGGATAAATGATCTTCCCGTCCGCTTCCACGTAAGGAACGACCGCTTTCAGATCGTTCACGTCCTCAAAGGGCTTATCCACGTTGACCTTGCAAACGCCCGTGCTTCCGGCGATATACAGATCGCCGTCGGCGGTCAGTTCGCTGTAGGAATTGGCGGTGGCGATGCAGGGCAGGCCGCTGGCGACGCCGTAAAACACGGGATTGATTTCGCCGTTGGCGATCAGCTCGTCAGCCGGAACGACATAAATGCCGTTGCTGCTGAGTATCCACATATCCCCGTTGCCGGCCTCATACAGGTCAAAATTGTTGGGATAGGGGAACTTCTTTACAGCCGTCACCTGATAATCCGGGGTCATGTAGGCGATGGCGCTGCTGGAAACGATCCAGATCACGTTGCGCTTTACGTCGCGCTTCAGGCGCATCACGGTATCCGAAGGCAGCCCGTCCTCCACGTCGATGCAGCGCAGGCCGGTTTCATTGATGACGTAAATGCCGCCGCCGTTGCTGCCCAGCACGATATCGCCGTTCCAGCCCTCCGCCACGGTGAGGCTTTCGGTGATCACGACGCCGTCCTGTTTTCCGTAGGAGGCGATCACGCGGTCGCCGTCGATCACGTTTACGCCGCCGGTGAGCGCCACCAGGATCGTTCCGTCCTCCCGCTCGCTGACGGCGCGAAGGTTGGCCGACAGCAAGCCGTCCTCGGTGGTGAAGGCGGTCACTTCTCCATGGTCGAAGCGCAGCAGGCCGCAGGCGCGCCAGGTGGAAATCCATATCCGGTCCTTGCTGTCCCGGAGAATGGAACGGATGCGGACGCCGCTGAGCAGCTTGATCAAATCGTCCGCTTCCAGGTCTTTCCCGGAGGCGGTCACGGCCTTCGTCAGAGGCACGCTCCCCACCGGGCCGTTTTCATCCAGCGCCATGAGGCCCGTATCCGTGCCGACAAAAAGCAGCTCCCCGCACATGCAGGTGGAATTGACCACCGTGGCGGGCAGGCTGAAGCGCCCGAACATATCGGAAAACTGGTTGGGCACCACCTTCATCACGCCCTGGCGGGTGGAGGCGAACCAGAGGTTGCCCAGATAATCCGTCATCACCCGCACCACGTTGTTGTTCATGGGCAGGTTTTCCAGCAGGGTAAAGCGGCCGTCCTCCAGCACGCCGATGCCGTTTCCGGCGCAGATCCAGATTTTACCGTCGATATATTCCATCTGTCGCAGATAGGTCAGCGGCGCGATATCGAGCTTTTCGATCACGGTAAAGCCGCCGTTCAAATCCACGTAATACAGCCCCAAGTCCGCCGCTTCGTGATACAGCTTCCCCGGATTCTTCGGGTCGGGCAGAATAGCGCCCACCCCGCCCAGGGGGCTTTCGGCGGGGGTAATGAAGCTGAGCAGCTCGCCGTCCCGGATTGTGAGCAAATCGCCCGAATCCGACGTGCCGTAGATGATCCCGTCGTTGCCGATGCGGAGGTCGCGCATATCCACTTCGGCAAGGGCGCTGTCCTCCATCATGCTGAAATTGCCATCGGCGTCGATGCGGGCGATCCCGCGTGAGGTGGCGATATAAATCGTCCCGCTCTGATCCTCCGTAATGGCGCGGGTGTGGGCGGACGCCATGCCGTCCAGCTTGCCCCATCTGCGCAGCTCGCCCTGCTCCAGCATGGCCACGCCGTTGTCGTTGGTGCCGATCCACAGCCGGTTCCTGCTGTCCACGTAGAGGCATTTGATGCTGGTGAGGCCGCTGGTGGAATCCATGCGCTCAAAGGTGTTGCCGTCGTAGCGGATCAGCCCGGCGTAGCTGCCGATCCAGAGAAAGCCCTCGTCGGTTTCGGCGATGGCGTTGGCCTCCGAAGTGGGCAGGCCGTTGCTGTTATCGTACAGCACGGCGGAAAACCCTTCGCTGCGCCCGGTGGGATCCACCGAAAGGGGGCGGTTGACAACGCCGCAAGCGTTGTGGCTGACCACGTCGGATTCCGCAAAGCTTACGGCTGAAAATAAAGCTGTGAATAAAAGCACCGCAGCGAGAAATACGCAGAATCTGACGGCAGGATGGATGCGTTTGGGCATTTGGAAATTTCCCCCTTTATCAATGCGTGCACCGAAGCGCCCCGCGGGTGCAGGGGCTGAATGCGATCATAAAAAGGTGCATATACATTATACCTGAATCTCCCAAAATATCAAGGCCCAGCCTATACGAAAGAAAAGCGTCAGCCCCGTTTTTCGGGACTGACGCGATGGTAAAATTGCTGCTTCTTTGAAGGTTCCCGGAAGCGGCGCGCCGTTCAGACGTCGAACTGTATTTCGCCGTCCCGCAGCAGGCGCAGCATGATATCCGCGATTTGCGGGTCGAACTGGCGGCCTTTATTCGTTTCGATTTCATTGAGGATATACTCTTTCGAGAACTTTTCCTTGTACGCCCGGCACGTATTCATGGTGTCAAAGGAATCGGCCACGCAGATCATGCGGGCGATGAGGGGGATCTTTTCTCCGGCCAGGCCTTCCGGATAGCCCTTGCCGTCGTAGCGTTCGTGATGATAGCGCGCGCCGTCCTCCACGTGTTCCAGGCTCTTGAAGTGGTGCAGGATTTCTCCGCCCCGCACCGTATGGGACTTGATGATTTCATATTCCTCCTCGGTCAGCCCGCCGGGTTTTCCAAGGATGCTGTCCGGCACGCCGATTTTACCGCAGTCGTGCAGGAGAGCGGTGTAATAGATGCGGTCCAGCGCTTCCCCCTCATATCCCATTTTCTGGGCGATGAGCCGGGTATACTGCGCCACGCGCTTGGAATGGCCGTTGGTATAGGGGTCCTTGGCGTCGATGAAGCTGGTGAAGGTTTCAATGGATTCATTGATGATTTCATTGTCCCGTTCGTGACGCGCGTTGTACTTTCTGATCTGCGCGGAAGTGATGGAAAAAATGATCAGCGCGATCAGCCACACCGCCAGGCCACCCAGGGCGATCCAGAACAAAGGCTCGCCCGTCAGCAGCCGGTGGAAGGTGTATTCAAGCTCCAGGGCCGAATCGTCGATATTTTCCCCGATGGCCACATACACAATGAAGCCCGGCGTGGTGCCTTCGTTGGGCTTGATGGGCATTTCCATGGCGTTCATGCTGGCGCTGGGGGTATAGATGAAATAATCCCCGGCCTGCATGGCGATCAGCGTTTCGCCGTCCACCACCACGGTGCGCAGCGCATGGTCGCCCGGAACAAATTCCCGAAGATCGGGAACCGTGGAAACGATTTCGCCGTCCGCGATTTTCTGGTGAACTTCCAAGGAACCGTTCCAGGCCGACATCAGGAACACTTCCCGGTTGAACCGGAGGGTAAAGGAAAAGTCCCTGATTTCATCCGCCGTGTTGTTGGAAAAAGTAAAATCGTAGGTATAGGCCTGAATGTTGAAATCGGTCAGGCCGATATTTTCGGGATCGTAAATCTTTGTCCACGTGCTGCTCCGGGGCACGGCCTTTACGGAGAGCGCTTCGGTCTTCTGATCCTCCGCCGTAAAAAGCGCTTCTCCCGCAAAGGACGCGCGGTGCCTCGTGCTGTTGTACGCGTTGGTTTTGATCACGCTGACGGCGAATAAGCCGACGACGATCATGAGACTGACAGCAAACGAAAGCGCTGTTTTTTTCTGGGATTGATGCTTCATCCTGCGCGCTCCTTTATATGAACCTCCGTTTTCCGGGGAACGGCGGCCCGTTCAATCAAAACAGCGCCACCGCTTTTATTGTAGCAAATGGCGCGTGGATTTGCAAGAAAAAGTCTGCTTTTACCGTTTATCTTCGCCGATCACAGTCATCACGTCTCCGACGCCGCGCGCAGGAACGCCGCGCTGATCCCGGAATAAATCAGATAGGTGATCAGGGTGCCGAAGCACACGTCCGTGAGGAAATGGTTGGTCATGTGGATGCGGTTATAACCGTAAAGGGCTACAAACACGCAGGCAATGGCAAAAGCAACGGCGTTCTTCTTGGCGCTCCGGTTCTTCACCGCGTCCGCCAGCATGGGCAGGGAGAACATCATGGCGGCGATGGTCATGTTGCCGCTGGGCCAGGATTTGAAATTATCGTTGCTGCCCGCCAGATTGGGCACCATCTGCCACCACTGCCGGAACTGGGAAATCGGGTCTTCCAGGGTGATCAGGTATTTGTAGCGGGGACGGGAACCCACCTGCTTGAGCCACAGGTTCACGTTATCCGCCACGACGCCCGCCACCAGGATGGCCGCGCCAATGGCGATCAGCTTGGCCGCGTCCTTATCGTCCAGGAGCTTCGCCGTCACAAAAGGCACCCAGGCGTACAGCACCGCCCAGAACAGCCAACTGACCACGGACAGCAGCGGGTCGGATTCTCCCGCCGCATAACCGAACAGGGCGCGAACGGACTTTCCGTTGTAGCTGTTGGAATAATACACCGCCAGGAACCAGCCCACCAGCAGCAGCATCCAGGCCAGCATACGGTATTGCTTGCCCTGTTTCTTCAATCCAACAAACAGGCAGGCGCCCGCCGCCGGATAGAGGCAGTAGGAAAAATAAGAGCCATAGGTGGCGAAAAACGCGCCGACGTCGGTTTTATTAGCCAGCGCAACGTTGATGTCGAAATCCCAGAACGAGCCGAGTACGATGCCCAGTACGCAAACGGCGATCACTGCCCAGAAGGATGTGACGGGCATGGCCATGATGGTTTTTTTCTTCATTTTCTGTCACCTCTGCTGAAAATTGTAAATCCCCAAAGCATCCGCGCAGACCGCGCGGACGCCTTGGGGAATGATTTCGACGCAGCTTACAGTTTTACCTGCTTTTTTACGTTGTTGGCGCACCAGGTCATCAAAGCGGGGGGAACGCACTCAATCAGAGAGTAGACGGAGAAGTTGCCGCCGAAGACGCCCACGAACAGGTTGACCACGGAAATAATCAGGGAAACCACGGCCAGGGTAAACACGGGGCCGATCTTGCTGGGATCGTTGGCGGCGCGGACGCCCAGGATACCGACGACCAGCGAGAACAGGCCGATGACGATCATGACGATCAGGAAAACGTTGGCAGCCATGGGAGCCGAGCTGTCTCCGCCCGCCTGTTCAATGAGGGCTTCGTTGCCCACAAGGCCCTTGCCAAGGAAACCGAGAATACCGATCAGCACGTAAAACGCGCCGCCGATGATGTTCAGGATGCTAACGATTTTGATGTACTTCTGGGAACCGCTCATTGTTTTTTCCTCCTGTTTCTCTTATGATTTATTCCGCCGCGCCGCCGCCCATCTGGGTCATCAGCGCGTTAATGGCGTCGTTCAGCAATTCTTTCAATTCCGCACCGGTAACCATTTCGCCGTTGTATTCGATGCGTTCCACTTCGGGATGCGCTTCCATGAGGGTGTACAGCTCCGCCTGTTCACTCAGGGTTCCGAACGCGGTGGCGGCGGCCAGATCATCCGTGGTAAAGCCCACTTCTTCACACAGCGCGGCGACGGAAGCGGCATAGCCTTCCCCGTCCTCAGCGGCGACATGGCTCACCGCTTCCCACAGGCCGTCCGCGTTCTTAGCGATGGTGACCACCATCATATCCGTGGCAGAGCAGAGGAACTTATAGTCCTTACCGTCCAGAACGTAATTCTGCTGGGTGTAGTATCCGATCACCTTGGCGGTGCCGTCTTCCTGCACCAGGGGCTGGGCCACGTTGAGGATCACAACCTGGGCGTCGCCCGCTTCCAGAATATCCGCGTTCTTTTTCTTGATGTATTCCCTGATGGCTTCCTGGGCCTGGGCGCCGATTTCTTCTTCTCCTTGTTCACCCGATTCGTCGCCGCCCGCGAACAGGCTGGTGGCCAGCATCTTCACCGCGTCCCAATTCACGCTGCCGTCCTCGTTGGTGACAAAGGCTTTCAGATTGTTCAGCACGCGGGACATCTGATCTTTTTTGTCCGCAAGCTTGGTGCCCAGATCTTTCAGCAGATTGCCGCCTTCCTCAAGCAGGTTGCTGATCTTGCCGTCTTCACCGAACAGAGAGGAAAATAATCCGCCAATGGATTTCTTTTCTTTCGTTTCTGCCGGAGCTTCCGCGAATACGGTGGGCAAAGTTCCGAAGATCAGCATGACAGCCATGATGATTGCAAGAATCCTTTTCTTCATTGTTTATTACCTCCATACAATTCAGTTGACTCTTTTACAGGATTCCTTTGAAAAAATACTATATGAAGCGTTCCGTATGCGTGAACTAAACAGCCCCTGGAAGGAAAAAATTCCGAGTTCATAAAAATTTAATATCTTCAGCGGTGCCCTTGTCCAACCATTTCACACATAGGGAACGCATACTATGGTATACTTCATATCGAAGAGGGCTAACGGAGGATCATCTATGGTCGGTTTGCGGGCGTCCTATTTCAGGCGCATTTACAAAGGGCTGCTGCTGGATTTGATTCTGACGATCGTCAGTCCCGTCGTCATCATCATTTTGAGTTATCTGGTCTCCGATCAAATGGAGGCGGCGGGGCTGGCCGTTGGAGAATTGAGCAGCGCGAACGCGGCCCGTTTTCCCAGCATCGTGACCAGGCTGATGTATGCTTATCTGGTGCTGCAATACTGCCTGGCGGCGCTGTGCGCGCTGATGGTGGTCAGCGCCTTGGGAGCGGCGGAAAGCTGTTCCCCCCATTTCCATCAATCCCGGCAATGGTTTGTGGCTTTGATGGTTCTCAACGCGGTCGCCATGGCGACGCGCATCGCTTATGTGCTGCTGGATAACGATCCCGCGTTTTCGGTATGGATCGAAAAGCTGCATTTGATTGCCGAGCTGCTTTTGTTAGGCGTTCGCGGGGCGGCGCTGTGCCTTTTGCTGCGGGGGGAAAAGGATGTGCTGACCAGCATCGGAGACACGGGGACGGCACAGCGGGTTTTTGCGCTGGCCCGGCGCTGCAGCCTATCCTTCCTTGTTTTAGGGACGGTAACCGCAATAGATGATTTCATCGACCTGTTTTTCACCGTGCCTGATATGGGCGCGCTGGCACTCGTTATCCTCCATGGGCTTGCTATGATTTACAATGTGACCGTTTATGTGCGCATCATCCTCCGCACGCGGGACACATCAAAGCTGGTCGCCGATCTTTCGGAAGAGGTGATTGCATGACGACCGCGATTGCCTGCAATCTCGCGCTGGACGCTTGCGGTATCCTGATCCTGCTTTTGTATCTGGTGCCGGTTTGGGTAAGAAAGTCCGAAGGAAATACCAATCAGCGAAAACAAGCCCTGCTGCTGTACGCGGTCATGGCGCATCTGTTTGCCCTGTTTACGCATCTGGCGGCGTTGGTCAGTATCCTCACGGACGCGGGCCAGGTGGCGGGCGTCTTTTCCACGCTGTCTATCCTTCTGCTGGCCGTTTCCGTACTCCTTCTCCTGCTGTGCGTCTTCTGCGATGAAGGGGGCGTTTTCCGCCTGCCCAAGGGGCAGCAGATTCCTGTGGGGCAAATCATCTGTATGGCGCTGCCTGCCACACTGTCCGTTTGCCTGACCATTCTGTGGCCGGACATTCATCCCCTGGGCATCGCCTGGGCCGTGTCCCTGCATCTGATTTCCAGCCTGAACCTGATCGACAGCGAAAAGGAGCTGGCGAAAACAGAAAAGCGCTTAGGCTTGGCCCAGGCCGCGCAAATGGCGGTGCAGATGCAGCCCCACTTTATTTTCAACACGTTGTCCGCCATCCAGTCCCTGTGCCAGACCGCCCCCCAGACCGCGGCGGAGAACGTGGAAAACCTGGCGGGCTTTCTGCGGGGGAACATTGACGCCCTCTCCTCTGACGCGCTGATCCCCTTTGATACGGAGATGCGCCACATTCGCCAGTACATCGCCCTGGAGCAGGCCGACCCGTCCCGGCAATTTCATTTTGATTATGAATTGAACGTGCGCTCCTTTTCACTTCCCGCGCTGACCGTGCAGCCCATTGTGGAAAACGCGGTGAAGCATGGGGCGCTCACCCATCGGGACGGTTCGGGCCGCGTCTGCCTGACCACGGAGAAAATCGGCACATTCATCCGGATTACGGTAACGGACAACGGTACCCAAAACGCGGGCCTCACGGACGCGCAGCGGAAGAATCGGGGCGTGGGCATCGAAAACACCAGAAAGCGCCTGATGACGCTGTGCGGCGGGAGCCTGCAAATCAATGCCCGCCCAGGGGGTACCCAGGCGACGATCCTGATTCCGTCACAGGAGGATGAATAAAATGTACACCCTGACGGTTGACGACCGGGAGCTGGTCGTGACGATGATGCTGAATATCCTGAAAGCGTTGGACCCGGACGGCGTTCATTTGGGTGCTGCCAATCCGGAGGACGCGCTGCGCATCGCGCAGGGTTCCCCCGTCGACGTGGCTTTTCTGGACGTGGAAATGCCGGGAAGCATCAACGGCCTCAAATTGGGCAAGCTGCTGCGGGCGCGGTATCCGAAGCTGAATATCGTCATCATTACCGGGCACAGCGAATACGCGCTGAATGCTTTTGAACTGGACGCCAGCGGCTATCTGCTCAAACCCCTGACCCAAGCGGCGGTGGCGCATCAATTATCCGTCCTGCGGTTCCGCCGGGACAGCTTAAAAAGCCAAAGCATCCGCGTCCGGTGCTTCGGCACATTTGAAGTATTTTCCAATGGGATGCCCCTGGATTTTTCCTATTCCAAAAGCAAAGAATTGCTCGCCTGCCTGGTGGACCGCAACGGCGTCCTATGCTCCAACGACACGCTGATCGGCTGCCTCTGGCCGGATGAACCGGTGAATCAGCAGACGAAAAGCCGGCTGCGGAAATACGTGAAAGACCTGAAGGATACCTTTGCCGCCGTCGGCGCGGCGGACGTGATCCGCCAGCAGGAGCGCGTGGGCGTCGGGCTGGACGTATCCAGAATCGACTGCGATTATTACCGCTATCTCCAGGGCGATCCCATCGCCGTTCACCAGTTTAACGGCAGATACATGACGCAGTACGAATTTGCGGAAGAAACCCGGGCGGAATTGAACAGTATGCGCTCCAAATCACGGGAACAATAAAATCATTCTTCAACGCAAACGGCCGCTATTCTTTCGCTTTCAGGAACGCTTTTCGGTCATACATTCTTGCGTCTGCTCTTTCAAACACTTGGCGGAAGCTATGATCTTCCCCACGCCGGAATGTGGCAAGGCCGCTGGCAACAACCGTAGATCCATTGCAAAGGTTTATATCTGCCTGCGTTTCAAAATCTGCCAGAAGTGATATTCTGTTCTGATAATCTTGGCCCTCCAGTAAGGCGACAAATTCATCCCCGCCGATTCTAAAAACCGGACTATGCATAAACCTTGCGCAGATCAGGCGGCAGGCATCCTGAAGAAGACGGTCTCCTGCTTCATGGCCATAGGTATCATTCATATGTTTCAGGCCGTTTACATCGAACACGACCACGCCGAACTCCTGCAGCTCATTGCTTGCGATCAGCTCGTTTACCTCCTGCTCTGTCTCAACATAGGCATTATAGCTTTTTACACCGGTGAGAGAGTCCCTGTATGCAAGCTGCCTTGCCGAGCCAAGCTCCTTCTTTTGTTTTTCTTCCCTCAGGATCATTTCTTCCAGTTCAAGCCGGCGGTCTTCTTTCATATCCTCCAGAACAAAGGTATGAAGGATGCAGGTTCCCAGCAGCCACCCAATGGCATACAGAGGGAGGAGCGGGTAAGTGACCTGAACGATCACCAGAATTCCCATTGCCAAGCCAAATAGTCCTATGGCCCGATGCCGGCGTTTCGCGCTCTGACTCTTGCCTTTGGATATAAACAGCACATAACAGGCAGAAGACATAAACATGACGACTTGTATGATCAGAATGGCGTATCTCAGATCAGCCGCATGATAAATTCCGTCTTCATCAAACCAGAACATAACAGGCATAAAGAAGTTCAGTATCAGCACACCAGACATAGAGGCAAGAAAAATCCAGCCAATATAATATAGGGCTTTGATGACCCAGGACCTCTCCTGCAAATAGTCTACCACATAACGAGTCCACAAAAAGAGCGTAGCAGCCATCGCGGCAAAGTAAAGCACGGTATCGGCAAACACCGCGGTGTTCATTTGCGCGTCATAGAGGATGCCCCAAAAAGCGTCAGAAATATAAAATATTGCCACGCTCAGCATAAGCAGGCGATAGGCTCTCCCGGCAGGCGTTGTATTCCTGTAATGCCGGTTTCTTATGGCGTCGTTGTTTATGATGCAATGAACAAGCAGCGCCAATATTGCTGTGCTTGAATAAGTCATGAGGCCTTTTTCATCTCCTTGTACTGCTCGGTCCAAACCTGTCAACACAAATCCACAGCGTACATTTGGGTCTCGAAAACGAACAATATGTTCTTTGCAGCTCTGTTGGTTCGAGGGATCATTTCACATTCTTGAGCGGCACCCGAATCGCAACTCTGGTCCCGCCCGTTTCACGCGATGTGATCTCCAGGGTGCCGCCGCACATCATTTCCAGGCGGTCCCGGATATTATTCAGCGCAATATGCGGCTCATGGTCATCGACTGGCGCGAAGCCGGGGCCGGTATCCTCTACGATGATCTCGCTGCCGTTTTTTGTCTCCCGGGTCAATATGGAGAGATAAAGCGGCTCCAGGTCGGGGCTGACGCCATGCACGATGGCGTTTTCCACGATGGGCTGCAGGGTCAGCGGGGGAACGCGGAACGATGTGAAGGGCGTATCCAGTTCTATATACAGTTTGTCCTCGTGCCGCACCTTTTCCACTGCAAGATAGGCACGCGTGTGTTCCAGCTCCTCCGCGAAGGGGATCGTGTCCTCCTTGGCGATGGCGGTAAAGTTGTCCCGAAGATACGTGGTAAAATCCAGGGTGACCTGCCGCGCCTTTTCGGCGTCCAGCGCGATCAGGTAGTAGATGCTCATCATGGTGTTGCAGATAAAATGCGGGCGCATCTGGAGCACATTGATGCTGGCGCGCTGCCTGGCGTTTTCCTCAGCCTGCCGGATCGAACGCTCCACCTGATCGTACAGGAAAAAGACGAACATGAAGAGCACAGCCAACGCCGTGCCGAATACGATCAGCAGCACGCCGAAGAAAAACATCTGTATCAGCATGCAGACCAGCGGCACCACAAAGTAAATGAGAAAAGCGACCCGCTGCCGGTGTGTAAGCGCGGCACGGAAGCGCCACAGGCCAATCAGATTCACTACCATCAGCAGAGCGGGCGGGATCAGGAGCAGCGGATACCACGCTCCCCGGTGATAGACGTTGTCCGGAGTGAAATAGTATATCCAGGTGGTAAACTGCGTGATGACCAGCAGCGCAAAGTACACCGCCCACAGGCTGGCAACCACCGCAAAAAGCGGGCTGCGCCGCCAGTCCTCCCCGGCGCAGCGAAGCAGATATATTGTGATGGCCGGGATCAGAAGGGACGAGAACAGAGAATTTGAAAACAGCGAGATCTGTGATATGACCGCCGTATCGGCAAGCTCGTTGATCACAGCCGAAGACGTATATCCCACCAGCAGAAGGAAAAAGGCCAGAAAGAAGACGCGGCCCTCCCAAACCGTCCTGCGAAGAATAATCATCAAAAGCAAGCCTATCACAGAGATGATCAGCGCGCTGATCACGATGGCAAAATTGACAAGGTTTATCCCACTCATCATCATACGCCGCCCCTTCTCATCGGATATCGCAGTTCTGCCAGAATTCTCCGCACCGTATCCACAGTGATGGGCTTGAGCAGATAGCCGCAGGCGCCGGTAGCCCAGGCGTCAAAGGAATATTCCCGGTACGCTGTAAGATAGACGACGTTGGTACGGGGATTGACTGCCAAAAGCTCCCGGCAGACGTTCAAGCCGCTGACCCGCCCCATCTTGATATCCAGGAACGCCAGCGAAACGGGATGAACCTTCGCGTAAGCCACGGCTTCGGCCGGTATCCTAAAAGCGGCGATTTCCGCGTCAGGAATGGCTTTCTCCAGGATGGGGACGCTGCCCCGCAAAATGATGTTCTCGTCGTCCACTATCATGACGACAGGCCGGGCGGCAGACTTCTCCGAAGCGTGCAGGAGCTCGGCGACATTCACGCCTAAACAGTCGGAGAGCAGGGAGATCATGACCGCGTCGGGTACGCGGTCGCCCGTCTCCCATTTCGTAACGGTGGATCGATCGACGTGCAGCGTATCGGCAAGCCGCTGCTGTGAATAGCCCTTCTCGATCCTCAATCGCCGCAGTGCTTCCGAAAAAGGAATCATCATGAACCAATACTCCCAATTATATTATATAAACATAATACCCACTGTCAGGCAAAATCGCAAGTACTATGGTCAAATTTCTATGTGGCATTCTGCCACATCCCCTTGATGTGTCAGTCAGGATTTATCTATAATGTAAAAGAAGCAGTATGCCCCAAGAGGCTTCCATAAGCCGGGGACTGCTGCCATTCCTTGTGCAAAGTGAGAGGAGAAAGCAATCATGTATGAGAGGGGGATGATTGTGGCAGACTGGATGATCATTGTCGATGACAATGCGGCAGATTTACAAATAGCCGAAAGTGCGCTTAAGAACATCGGCATAAAAACTACCGCGCTTAAATCTGGTCGGGAATTGCTTGATTATCTCCGGCAGAGCGCCTCTGTGCCTGATCTTCTGTTGATCAGTATTTTCATGCGGGATATGGATGGCTTTGAAACCCTGAAGGCCGTACGCAATCTGAAAGACAGCCGAGCCAATATCCCCGTCATTTTCTTATCGACCGATGAAAAACAGGCATCAGAGACCAATGGACTGCGGTTAGGGGCTATCGACTATATCCACAAGCCCATCAATCCCGACATATTGACACGCAGGGTTCAAAACGCCCTCCAAACGCAGAAGAAGCTAATGCAGCTTGAAAGAAACGCCATGATCGACCGGATGACAGGCTTTCTGAACAAGGATACCGTCGAAGACCGCATGGAAGCAATTTGTCAGGTGGAGACCGGATTCCTGTGCGTTTTGGATCTTGATTCCTTCAAGCTCTTCAACGATCTGTACGGACACGACATTGGAGATCGGGTCATCGTCATGTTCTCCGACCTGTTGAAAAAGAATATGCGCAGCGAGGACATATGTGGCCGAATCGGCGGAGACGAATTCCTGCTGTTCGCGAAAAATATGCGAACAGAGAACGAACTGCGGCATTTTACCGAGCGAATCAATCGGGATTACCTCAAAATGATGAATCAGCTTTTTGAAGGCAGCCTGAAATTCCCCACCGGCGTCTCCGTCGGCGCTGCCGCGGTACCCCTTCAAGGGCGGTCATATCGAGAGCTGTTTCATCTGGCGGATCAGGCGCTTGGTACCGTGAAACAGATCGGAAAAGGCGGATGCGCCCTGAGCGGCAGCCCGCAGGTCGATTCGTTCAATCCTTCCGATCAGCTGAATCTTGAAACCGTCACAAAGATTCTCGAAGAGAGAAGCATATCCCCAAACGCCTTGTGGATGGGCCGGGAAGCCTTCATCAACATTTACCGTTATATGATGCGCTATTTGGAACGATACAAAGGTGTTGCCTATCAGGTTTTGTTCACAGTTACGCCCTGTGAGCGCATAATCGACAGCGAAAAGCACGTCATGATCACAACGGAATTCAGGCGGCTGATACAAAAATCGCTGAGGAACAGCGATGTCATGGTCGAGGTCAGCAACACCCAAATCTTCCTTTTGCTGCCGGAAACACACGAAATGGGAGTCAGAGTCGTCATTGACCGTCTGATAAACAATTGGAACCTCTCGTCCTACCATGACAGGGCGACGATCACCTGGGAAGCGGGGCCGGTTCATTTGGCAGATCACGAATCATCCGAGTCTCGGCATGATACGCAAACGCACGATTCATCATCTTCCTCAGGCCCGTGTGTCCGCAAAACAATTGAAAGAAGGACCGTATTTTGCATTCGTTAAGGACAAAAATCACAGCGATGACCATCGGCGCAGTCATCACCACCATGATCATTGCCGCCGCTTTCGGTGTTGTTGCGATTCAGCGGCTGGGAATGAGCGACGCGGAGCAGATGCTGCTGCTGCTGTGTGAAGCCGGTAAAAAAAACCTGGATGATTTATTCGAGAATTTAGAGCAGAATGTGAAAATCGTCTCTTCCTATGTGGAATCCGATCTGGGCGGGGTCAGCGATGAAGCGCTTCAGGCGCACATCGACCGCGTCAGCGACGTTTTCAAAAGAATCCTGGTAAAGACAAACGGCATTGTGACTTACTATTATCGTATCGACCCTGCCGTTTCATCTTCCGTCAAAGGCTTTTGGTTCGTCAATCTCGACGGGGAAGGTTTTGCGCCGCATGAGGTGACGGATATTACCCAATACGATACGGAGGATACCTCGCAGCTCGTCTGGTTCACGGTACCCAAGGCGACCGGAGAACCCGTATGGCTCAAGCCGTATATCACGGATAATTTAGATGTGCGCGTGATTTCTTATAATGTTCCGGTTTATTTCGGCGAACAGTTCGTGGGCGTGATCGGGATCGAGCTGGATTATTCCGCCATGGCGGCTCAGGTCAACAACATCACCTTGTATGAAAACGGGTACGCCTTCATAACGGACGCGGATGGCGTAATCGTCTATCATCCGCATATGAGTATCCAGGAACTGGAAACCAAGGAAAAAGCTCCGTACGGAATCATCAGTTCAGATTCCATCGTCCGATACAATTATAAGGGCACGGAGAAGCTGGCTTTCCGGCTGCCGCTGATCAATGGAGACCTGTTGACGGTTTCTGCTCCGCTGTCGGAAGTCAACGCCAGCTGGCACAAGTGGATCGCGGTCATCATCATTACGTTCCTTGCTCTGCTGTTTGTGTTCATCGTTTTCATCATGAAGTATTCCGAACGGATCACAAAGCCCCTCCAAAAGCTCACGGAGGCTGCGGAGCAGATTGATGAAGGCAACTACGACTGCACGCTCGACTATGATGGAAAGGACGAGATCGGCGCTCTTACAAATACCTTTCGCCGCGTGACGGAGAACCTGAAAAAATACATTTCGCGCCTCAACGATCTCGCCTATGCCGACGCGCTGACCTCCCTGCACAACAGAGGCGCGTTCGATATTATGGTCAGAGATATGCAGACGCAGATCGACCAGCCTGAAGGTCCGCTGGCATTCGCTGTGTGCATGTTTGACTGCAATAGCCTCAAGCAGATCAATGACGAGTATGGGCATGACAAGGGAGATATTTATCTGAAAGAGACCGCCCGGATCATATGCGACGTATTTGAACATAGCCCCGTATTCCGCATCGGCGGGGATGAATTTGTCGCTGTGCTTCAGAACCGTGACTATGAAAACCGTGAGGCGCTTCTGCGTCTTTTCGATGAAAAGTGTTCCGAAAAGCGCGAAACGGAAACGGACCCATGGAAAAAGGTGGACGTTTCCCGCGGCCTGGCAGACTACGATCCGCAGGAGGACAAATTGATTGACGATGTGGTACGCCATGCGGACAGAGCCATGTATGAAAACAAACGGAGTATGAAATGCCGGCAGACAGAGGGAACGGGATTCGAGGCTTAGTTTATACTCCGGCACATGATCCTAAATCTGCTTACAGGTGGCGTCGTTCAGGATGCATGGCATATCCTCCAGGGGGAATTCCACCCGGATGCTCTTATTGGATATCTCACCCTTGGAAAGCGCAAGTACCGTCTCGGCACCATCACATTTGTCCAAAATTATAGAGGTGTCTCCATCAATGATCGGAAGCCTGAATTTGATGGATTTGAGCCACTGCCCGTTTGGCTGCGGCTGCTCATGAATGTGGATTTCAGCAATCAGCGCCTGCATCAGTTCCTGGCGTTCTGAATCGCTCATCACATCATACAGCTTATCAAAGTGGGTCAGGATAAGATAGATATTATCGCCTTTCACCTTATCGGCTTCTATGGCCCGCTTTTTTGCTCTGGCATCAATCAGAAGGGTTTCCGTCTCTTCTATTTTGTCATACATGCGGTATAAACGCTCGTCAAGGTCCGCTTTTCGCGGGATATAGTGTTTATCGTCAGGATCAAGCGAATCGATCTCGTCAATCAGCTTTGACTTTGTCGCATGATATTGCCTCAGCTGCTTTTCATGCGTAGCGATTTCCTGCTCCAGGGCCGATGTATCCACTTTCATATCAATCTTTTCCTGCATAAGGGACGCAAAACGGGGATTGCGTACCAGATTGATGATAACCTCTGCTACGGCTTTATCAATTACCTTTTCAGGGACCTGTTTCTTGTAGTCGCACTTATGCCCCCGCTCCATCCGGCGATGTTTGCAGGCATAATAGTAGGACGGATCGTATGGTGTTCCATCCTTTCTGCGGGTCGTTGATTTATTGCCATACATTCCTGCGCCGCACAGAGGGCATTTAATTAGGGTCGTAAGCAGATGCACATGGGTGTTGGGAGTCGGGTTGACCTTTTCATATTTCTTGGCCTGCGCCGCTATCTTCACCTGTGCTAATTCCTCGGAAACGATTCCTTCATGCAGCCCATCCACCAGGAGATAATCATCGCTCCATACGATTTGATATTCATTTCTGGTGCCATGTACCTTTTCTGTTTTGCGCCTTCCATATGCGATTTTCCCGCAATAAACAGGATTTTTCAGAATCTGCCGGATCAGCGCAGCGTTAAACAGCGGAGCATTGCCATTCTGTCGCTGTATTTTGCCAATACCATGATTGGCCAGATACCGCGCGACACCATTGGCTCCAGAATCCGTATTGACATACTGATCAAAAATGATCCGGATAGCTTCGGCTTCCTCCTCGTTGATTTCCAGCACTCCGTCCTTTAGCGCGTATCCATATGGAGCAAAGCCACCGTTCCAACGACCTTCACGGGCTTTCTGAATCCGGCCCTCCATC
>CAJOJQ010000020.1 GCA_905234985.1 uncultured Christensenellaceae bacterium | reverse complement strand
CTCATTCCGCTTACAAAGCCGCAGTCTGTCAGTCCGGTACGAATCAAAATTATCTTATGCAATTCCGGCAGCTTTGTCAAGGCTTCAAAGCCCGTGCATGCCATGTCGGTGATGCGCAGATAACGCAGGTTGGGGAACAAGGCAAGATCGGTCAGATCGAGCGTACAGGGCTGCCGATATGCTTCCGCCATCAAAATATCCTGTGAAAACAGGAGCTTTCCTGTGCGAATGCTCAGATTTCTGATGGCTTCAAGCTCGGCGGCATATATGGGTTCTTCATCCGCTCTGCCCATGGCGGCCCTTACCATCCGCTCGAATTCCGGATTCTGAAAGGAGACTGCCTCTCCCTTGTCGGTCTTCCCGTTCAGCGCTTCCAGCGCCGCCAATTGATCCGTTTCACCCTCGTACAGGGGCCTCAGCTGGCACAGGATTTGGTGCAGATCCGCAATGAGCTTTTCCGATTGCATCGCCTCGGCGGATTCCGGATAAGCCGCGATCATCAGAACGCAGTCATCCTCCGTGAGCCAGGCCGAAATGACGGTGGCGTTATTCGCGAGAACGGTGAAAAAGGTGTACCCGTTGGAGGTGATCGTGCAGCAGCAGCGCATGCTTTTCGCGTCTTCCGCCAGGGCCTCAAACGTAAGTCCTTCCTTTTTTATGGCGTCCACAACCACAACTGCGCTGTTGCCCGCTTCATCCGTACCTTTGAACGCGCAGACGGAATCTTTGGGATCCACCGAGACCCAGTCGTTGGGGATGCTCAGCGCCAATTGTTCGCCCAGGTAAACGGGATGCGTATTGACGGAGGTATAGGAAGCGCCCGTGATCGCCTTGAAAAATTCCACTTCACCGTCTCTGTCAGCGCCTGATTGATCCGCGGCGGGCGTTTGGGTCGGATCAGGATTCCCCCAGATGGTTTCTTCAAAGGGCAGCAGGCTCGCGTCCGGCAGCGCTTTGATGGAATGCACGATTGCGGTGATATCGCCTGCGAGCTTCTCCGACCGCGCGACGTCCGCCATGCTCCCCGTTTCAGATTCAAATCCGAATCCGAGCATCGTTCCGTCCTGCGTCAGGCAGATGCACACGACAAGCGAATCATCCCCGGGGGCGATCATTTCGATCCCGTGGAACCTGGCGATGATATGGTCAATTTTCTCATTTTCAAACTTCTCCTTGATATCGCCGTAAGCGTTTATCGACTGACCGAAATAGAGCGCTGTATCCGCGAAGATTCCTTCAAAGACTGCCGTTACGCCATCCTTGTCGGTGCAGCGGTATTGAAAGCCCACGCCCTCCTGCAGCTCTTCTTCCGCCGTTTTTTCCCAGCCATCAGGGATGGAAAAAGTTAGGGCGTTGAAAAGAATCGCCGTATCGTACGCCTCCGCGCTTTCCACGGATTTTGCGCGCAGGACGCCATTCATAAGATCCGTGCCCTCGGACGCGAACGCGGAAACCGCCGCGCTTCCGAGCAGTAAACAAATGACCCACAGTGCGATCGTCTTTGCCAGTTTCATTTCTGATCCTTCCTTTCTTCTGCCACATGGTATTGATATCGGCAGATTCATCATACCGCATCCAACGAAAGAGAATTGCAGTTCATATCCGAAGCAAAAAGGCTTCCGCAGGAACCGCGGAAGCGCATTTTTTCAGACAAAATGCTTTAAAGATATCAGGTCTTTTACTCAGCAGCGTCATTTTTTTCGATTTCAGACACAGATACCGTTTCAGCCTTATTCACCTGATCCTGAACGACCTTTGCCAGCATGGCCTGGGCAGGAGATTTCTGCAGTTTGGTATGATCCTCAGCGGTGTTCACTTCGTGGCGGCGCTTCATTTCGTCCTCGGCACTGCGGCGGAGATGCGCCTGATCGACCTGGGAAAGACCTTCTATGCAGGATTTGACGCAGGCGCTTACCACGCAATTGCGGATTTCACGACCGCAAAGTTCATAATTGGCGGCGAGTTCCGCTTCGTCCACATCATCCGCCAGAGGGATTTTCAGCTGCGTTTTCCCTCCTTCGGTAGGCCGCAGATGGTTTCGCCAGATGGTTTCGCGGGCTTTGACGTCCGGGAAGGGGAACTCCACGTTGATCAGCCTTGAGATAAAGGCCCGGTCATAGTTTACCACCAGGTTTGTGGCAAAAATCACGATGCCGTGAAAATTCTCCAGGCAGATCAGCAGCTGGCTTCGCATGGAGTTAATGGCCTGCTCAGAACCCTGGGTCACGTTGGTGAGACGTTTGGAAAGCAGGGAATCCGCTTCGTCGATAAACAGCACGGCATTTTGCTGCTCCGCGGCGAGGAACAGAGCGCTCACATTCTTGGGGCCTTCACCGTGATACTTGCTTTCGATATCGGCGTAGCTGGCATGAATGATTTTTTTGCCCAAATGATTGGCTACGGCGTCGGCCGCCATGGTTTTGCCGGTGCCGGGAGGGCCGAAAAAGCTCATGGCCGAAATGGGATGGGGCATGATGGCGTACAGGCCCCACTCTTCAAACACCTTCTGCTCATACTCGATCCTGCCCACCGCGTCTTCGATCGCTTCTTTTGTTTTCGGGTCGATCACGAGCATTTCATAGGTATAAACGGGATCGACCGCTTCATAAGCGGCGGCGCGCTTTTTGTATTCGCCGGGCGCGTCCTCTCCGGATTCCGTTTTTGCGCTTGATTCCGCGGCCTTGGGGGCTTCGTATGTGCCGTCCATGGTGGTGATGCGGCCCTTGAAGCCGCTGCTGCGGGGGAACAGAACCAGCAGCCGGTTCGCAACTTCCTTTTTCAGCGCCGCACGGATGGCGCCTTCATTCAGCCGCTTCTCCTCGGCCGCGATGGAAAGCGCCAGATCATAAGCGTTGGTGGGACTCTTCCCATCGCACAGGCTGATGGTCAGCGCGTCCGCGGGGCAGCCATACTGACGGCAGTATTCCTCGGTGACGATTTCCCGAACCCGTTCCAGGTCGCTCTTTTCGAGAGAACTCATGGGCGCGAAAAGAAAAATGATTTTAATCTGTGTCATCGTATTCTGTCCTTTCCTGCTGAGCCGGCGCGTCAGGCAAAAATGAGTTCTCCGTTGTTCTTTGAGAGAAGCGTATCCAGCTTGGCGTCAATCTGCTCCGCGGACATGATCTCGATCTCGTCCTGATTGACTTCGTTATTGGCGTCCACGGAAGCCAGAACTACGCCTTCATCCCCGAGTTCGTCAAGCAGAGCGTTCACATCATGGATATTGCCGGTCCTCTCGGCCTCTTTGGCAACCTCCGCCGCCAGCTTCCCGACGCTGCCCATGAAAATCCTTCTTCCCGCTTTGAGACGGATTTTATCTCTGATTTTCAGGAGAACGCTTTTCAGCGCCAGAAAAGCGACTTTTACGAGGATCGTGGCGAGAAAAGCAACGCCCAGGAATAAAAGGATCCTTACCAGGATGGTAAAAAACATTTTTTTATCCTCCTTTATCAGCCGTTATCCGAACCCAGCATCATGTTTTTGCGCGTTTCTCCCTTTAAAAACTTGCGCACGGAATCATCAATGTCATAGGCCATGATCTTCCTGCCCAAATAGGCTTCTTTCCCATTCTTGATGGGATATCCGGCCTTGTCGATCATCAGCTGCACCACTTCAAATTTTTCTCCCTTGGGCGTCACGCTCAGCACGCAGCCCGCCACATTGTCATGATCGTCGGCCACGTCCATCAGGTACTGGCGCGCGTCCCGCATTTTGAACAGCGTAGGGCGCACTTCTTCGCCTCCGATGATCTGCCAGAGCATGTCCTCGGCCATCCTGACCAAATCTCTTGCCATTGTATCTCCTCCATTCGTTTTTCTGATCAGTTTTTGAGAAAGAAGCAGTCCTCGCTTCCGAAAAGTTTTTGCACAGCGTCGCTCATTTCGCTGAAGCTGAACAGACGTTCATGGGACGCTTCCCCGGACGCCTGATCCACGACGAAAGCGATCACATTATGCCGGTCGTCAATTCCCTCCGGGTACTGATATCCGAGCTTGGTGATCCACCGCTTGTTGGCATAGGCCACCACCCGCTGCGTCGCGGGCAGAACCTGAATTTCCTTCGCCCAGCCGAACAGGGCAGGGCCGTCCAGCACGTCCAGGGTCACCTGGGTGTTCTGGAGCAGCGAGAAAGACTTTTGGGGCATGCGCTTGAAGAAAAAGTACGCTGCCGCGCCCCCAAGCGCCAGCACCGCGACCGCGATGACGATGATCAGCGTCCAATTCGTCGGCGTGGGATTGACAACGATGGCTTCAGCCGCTTCTGATTCTAAAGGCATTTGTTTTTCCTCCTATCGCTGTATTTCCAGGCGGAATGTTTCATTCCGTCTTATCGGCAGGATCGTTTTTCAGGATGAAGTACTGCTTTCCGCAGAACAGCTCCCGCACCTTATCGGAAACGCTTCCGAAACTGATCAGCCGGGCGGCGGCAACCTGGGATTCCTTTGGATCAATGATGAACTGAAGCAGGTTGCTTTCAGGATCCAGCTCCTCCGGACAGCCTGTGATGCTGAATTCCTTCAGTACCTCTTTCGTGGGATACGCCACCACGCAGATCGTGTTTTCATTCGGCTTCTTGCCGCGAACCCATTCCGCGATGCAGCGCCCCGTGACCTCATCCGCCACCATGGTATCCTTCTGGAAGGCTTCAAACGGAATTTCGATATCCGGCATGCCGTTGGCTTCCGATTCGTTCTCTTCCTCCTGAGCCAGCTTGTACAGACCGTAGGCGGTCAGCCCCACTGCCGCTGTGAAAAGAATGCCCCCCCATTTCATCGCTGTTTCCTCCTTACGCACAAATTTGATAAACGTCCGCGGTATGAATGGAATCATCCACGCCGGTTTCGCTTGTGATGTTCAGCTCGATCACTTCGCCGGTCACTTCGTCGATAGCGTCTACGCTGACCACGTTGATCCCTTTCGATTTGATCTTCGCCTTAATTGTGCCGCCCAGCATTTTTTTCGCCACTTCATTCTGCGCGTTGCGCAGGGCATTTTTAATGATGCTGCCGATGTTCGTGCGGCGGATTACTTCCGACACAGTATAAGCCAGAGCCAGAGCCGCGCCGCCAAGTACCAATCCGAACAAAATCCATCCCAACATTTCGTTCACCATCCCTTCTATGACGCCATCATACCATAGGGGTTTCTGCGGTTTTGCAGGGCGTTTCCGAAGGGAGGGGAGGGAGCGCGCAGGCGGGGGGTCAGCTGCTCGGACAGGCTTTTTTGAGCAGGATCAGCAGCTCGGCCATCGTTCCATGCATATCCTTTGGTTTTTGGATGAGCCGCGCCGGCCCGGAAAAGATCCACCAGCCATCGTCGGTTTCCCGGCTGTACAGGTCGCGGGCCTCAAATTCTTCCCATTTTATCATAAACGGCAGAGATTTTTCATCCGTCCGTCCGTACAGACCCGTGGAGGAGGCGGCGAGGCCGAACAGCCAGCCGTCGCTGTTCGTGCAGACGGAGCAGGAATAAACGTCGTCATCCTGGGGGATCCAGAATGCGTCCTTTGCCCGCTGCAGATCCTCGACGTCAGGGGAAGAAACGCCGTATTTTTGCTCCAAATTCCCCACGAGCGCCCGCAGGCTTTCATTTACCGGCAGCGGACCGTAAGGATTGGGACGCGACGTCGCCAGCTTGCGGGAATAAGCGGCTCTGAAAAGCTGCTCGATGCGTCTTTCGTCGTTTTCCATGTTTTCGATCCCATGCTGCATGAAGCCGATCAGGTAACGCATCGCCAGCGGATCGCCCTGGCACGCGGCATACTGAAACAGGCAGGCCGCCGCCGCGGTGCAGACGGGAAGCGCTTCTTTTCCCTGGACATACAGCTCCGCCAGCTTCACCGCCGCCTTTGCGTCGCCTTCCATTGCCGAAGCGTGGAGCCGCAGGACGCTTTCGTCCTCCGGGCTGAAGGCCGGATCGTTTTCCTCCACCCGGCACTGGTAATACACCTGCGGATGATCCTTTTTCATTTCGCCGGAACGCACCCACGCCCGCACCTCCTGGATGCGCTCTACATTGCCGAAGGCGGGCATTTCATGCCAGCTTTTGATAAAGAACACGCCTGATTTGCCCTTCGCCTGCTTCACGGGCTGCTGCTCCAGCGCCTTGGCCTCCGGAGAAGCGGGATCAAGACCGATCTGCCGAAGCAGCAGGCTTTCCACCGCGTACACGCTTTGGGCGGCAAACACGGCGGCGCGGTCCGCCGTATATTGGGAGGCGACGAGCCAATCCGCGAAATAGGACCATAATTTCTTTCCTATAATGGTGCCCATCATGGGAATGGATTGGGCGGAGCTTTCCAAAAGGTCCAGAAGCTCCAGCTGCTGAATGTGATCCCCCCGAATATGCCCTATCTGCTGCCCCAGGAGCGCCAGCAGCTCTCCGTCGTTCAGTTCCTCCGCGCAAGCGTCGTTCATTACGATCATATGCCCTTCGCTGCGGGAACCCAGCGCTTTGGCGGTCAAATCATAACCATTTTTCAGGAAAAGCGGATATTCCTCCGCACAGTTCAGCCGTTTCAGCGCCAGCATATACAGTCCGTGCAGGCGAGGAGAGGTGAATTGATTCACAGGGAACCAGCGCGCCGCCGCTTCCGGCAGATCCGTCAGATTCTTCTTGATCTGGGCAGCCTGCTTTGCAAGCCAGTCGTAAACAGCAACGGATTGACAGGCTTTGGCGGATTCATACTCCAGCGGGTGAACCATTTCCGCGTCAAACAGCTTGCCGAAATCAATTTTCATTGCCCGCTCCTCCCTTCCGCAAACTGGATCAATCGGCTGTAGCGTTCTGGCAAATAAGCATAATCCTGCATCAGGCTGGCAAACGCGCCCACTGTTTTTTCAACGAGTCCTTTGCTGTAGCGCCGAACCTGGGGATCGAAAGTGCCGTTTGAGCCAAAGGTGAAGCGCTTGAGCGTTTCCTGCGGGACCGTGCCGTACAGAATATTGCGCAGCGCTTCCTCCAAATTTCCTGTCGCCAGGTAAACCGCCCGATCCTGGGAATACCGTATGGCGCGCTTCCATTCATACAGCAGCGTACACGCCGCCTGGCTCGCAAAGGGAATGGGGATGCTTCCGGACATGTTTTCAATGATCCAGAGCAGATACTCCAATTGGTGATGGCCCGCCTTGACCCCTGCCAGGGCGCCGCAGATCCGGCAGCGGATCATGCCTTCATCATGCTCGTCCACCAGCGCCGAAGGAACGATCACCGTTGGCTCATGATAGCCGCTGAGCTGGAGATCATATGAAAATTTCCGCGCGATATACAGCTTGGGCAGCTGGCCCAGCCCGAACAGCTCCGCCGCGGCTTCCGCCTCCCGGGCGATCATATGGCGCGAAGGAACAGCATAATATGAAGCGGAGCAGATGTACTGGTTGGTATCGTCCAGGCCTTCGCCCATGCCGCTTTCCGCCCAGCTGTCCATCTGCGTCAGCGCCACGATCCTGTTTGTGACGGCGCGTTCCTCAGGATGCATATAATCGTCTACTTCAATGACGGGCCGGTTCACAGGCTTGTCCCCCTTTCCCATCTGCGCATGAGGGCGTCATACCCATTGTCGTACCATGCCTTTAATTCCCGCAGCCGCTCCACGGGCGGCGTCGTGGACCAGTTCAGCTTCTTCCACATGCCCGCCAGGGTGGTCATCCAGTTGGGGCAAACGTCATCCGCCCCGATCATGAACGCTTCGGCGGCGGCTTCGATCTCCTCGTCGTTCATGCCCCTCATTTCCCGCGGCGGCATTCCGGCTTCCGACATCACACACCTTGCCGCGGCGGAATAGGATTGGCAGGCAAGCAGTCCGCCGCGGTCAGAGGACAGGTCGGCAGCCCGCATGCAGGCTTCCAGCGCGAGCTGAAAAGGCTTCGTGACGGGTGTGTCCACCATAACAGAACACACGGTGGACAGCTTTACATGCCCGGCCTTCAGCATGGCCACGGCATTTCCCAGCACATAATACAGCATATCCTCATCGTATTCCTGGAGAATATAATCCGGCATCAGGATCTGCGCCGCGTTCGCGCCTTCGCCCCCCACCGTGGTGCTTGTGCAGCGTTCATGGCGGACGAACAGGCGAGGCATATAGGGCACGTCCAGGATCGCGCAGGTGTTTTTCAGCACACCGATCAGATAAGGATTCGCTTTTTCCGTGATTTCCACATACCGGCCTTCTGTGATCCGCCGAAGAAACACAATGCTCGCGTTGGAAAGCAGGGATAATCCCTTGGAAACCAGAGAACTGTCTTCCGCGTCGCCATGGACGAACGCGTAATCCTTTGGATGAAGATAATCTTCCGCTTTCAGGCCCGATAATATGATTTTATTGTTCATGAGCGGCCACGTTTCTCCCTTCTGTGCGTGATTCATAGGCGGCCTGGGCGATCAGGCAGGTTTCATTGATCGGCGTTCGGATGTCCCCTGTTTCGGCCAGCATCGCGCCGGGGCAATACAGGCAGTCGTCCTTATATTGGCACGCTGTGCATTTCCCGCTCAGGCTGGAAAACTTGATCTGGGACAGCTCTTTTACCTTGTCCCCCTCCCAGATCGCCTGAACGCTGGTTTCCCTCACGCTGCCCAGCTTCACATAATAACCGTTGCAGGGGAACACATCGCCGTAAGGATTCACGCTCAGGCAGCATCCGCCTGCGCCGCAGATGGGTTCATCCACGTTTCTGGGGTTCGGCTCCGAGACGTTCTCATCGTCCGCGCAAATGCGCATCAGGCGCTTATACGTTTCCCTGTCTCCGATCCGAAGCAGGGTGGGGGAGGTGCATCCCTTGTTCGTGGAGCAGATCAGGAAGGAGACCTGATGGGAAAAGCCCAGCTGCTTACACAGCGTATGCAGTTTTTCAAAGCCGCCCAGGGCGGTTTTCATGACCGGGGTTTTCACATTCACCATGACGCCCGCACACTTGAGCCGCATCATGGCGTACAGCGTTCGGTTAAAGGAACCCGGCACCCGCGTAATGGCTTCGTGTTCCTCCGCCAGCCCCGAATAGAGGCTGAACGAAACGGAACGGGGACGCAGCGCCGCGATTTCATCCAGCATATCGTCGGTAAAGCCAATGCCGTTTGTGAAAATGCTGATCACAAAGCCAGACTTGTCCGCGTAGCGAAGGATATCCAGAAAATCCGGGCGCAAAGCCACCTCACCGCCGGTGAACGTGAGATTGAGTACGTTCATTTCGCGAAGCTGATCCAGCAGGTCGAACACTTCCCGCGTGGTCAGTTCTCCGGCCGCGTATTTTTCACTGTCCGCCACATAGCAATGGGCGCAGCGCTCGTTGCACCGATAGGTCAGTTCGATGGTGACGCTTTGCAGGATATGGTTTTCTATGCAGAGCCTGTTTATATAATCTTCCGGCGTCAGCGAAGACGCCGCGGGGCGGGGAAGCTTGTCGTCAATGATATTTTTGGCCGCTAAATCGCGAACGCAATCCGCGATATCGGCGTAAAAGCTGTCCTTATCCTCCACATCGTAGGTCTTCAGCAGCTGGCCACACAGCGCGTCCAGCGTGATTCCCGGCCTGTCTTTTACGATTGTCAGCAGATCAAATACTGTTTCATTGAACAGATAAGAGTATCCGGTGCGGAGCTGCATCACATAAGCCTGATCGCCGTAAAGGTTGACATAAGTGCCTGGCATTAAACGCATGAGAGAACCCTCTTTCTGTCGATACGGAGAATGAGCGCGGAAATGAAAAGCGGCGATCAGCGGATGTTTTTCCCTCGCCGCCGGTTTTATCGGCGGAAGCAAGGGATCGCCGCTTTTCCCCGCCGGAGCGAAGAGGACGCGTTTCCTCTTCGCTCCCCCGGCGGCGGCCGATCAGTGTCCACAATTGGAGTTCACATGGCTCACCTGGCTGCCGCAAGTACTCATGACGGCGGAATAGTTGCCCTTCGCGATCACGGCGGGTTTCTTGTAAGCCTTCTTTTCCATTATATTTCTCCTCCTTTCTCTGGGCTAAAAACGGTCTGCCGCCGCCCGCGGCAATTGTTCGCGATTTTGGCAGTGCGGCAGATTCTGAAGAGAGGGGAAACGCCGTACAGAACGGCGACGCTGTTTTCGGGCAGAGATCCTGTCTGGGAGAAAAACCGTATGCCGCTATTCTCCATCGGAGGGGACAAAATGGAACGCGCCCTCTTCGTCCCCTCCGAACGGTCTGTCAATGACCGCAGACGGAGTTCACATTGTTCACTTGCTTGCCGCAGGTACTCATGTTGGCCGAGTACTTGCCCGCTGCGATGACGGCGGGCTTTTTATACGTTTTCTTCATCCGTCACACCTCCTTTCTCTCTGCCGATGCAATTCTATCATACCGTGGGGGCGATCATTGCAAATGGTTTCAGCAATGATCCAAGCCCTGCTGAAGCTGACCGGGAATGCGTTCGTTTTCCGTCCGCTGGAAATATTGATGATATGCCTTAGCAGCCAGGCAGTGGCCTTCCTGCACCGCGAACAGGCTTCCCGTTTCCACATAATTCGCGCCGACGCAATATACGCATTCGTTTTTATACGCGCAGTCCGCGCAGCCGGTATCGGTAAAGCGCAGGGCGCGGATTTTTTTCAGGAAAGCGTTGCCGTTCCAGAATTCCGAAACGGACGTTTCCCGCACGTTTCCGCAAGGCACGGGGAGAGAAGTACACACATAGTAATCGCCGTATGGATTGATGGTGCAGACCATCGCGCCCGCCTCGCAAATCGGGCCGTTCACATTGCGAACGCGATAGGGCGTGCAGGCTTTCGGGTATTGCTGCTTTGCCTCCACCACTTTCTCGTAATCCCGGAGTTCTGTCAGCCTGTATTGGGCAGGCTCGGTGCTTCCGTTGTTGCCGCAGGTGAGGTACATGCCTGTGCCCAGCCCCACGCCTAACCTTTTCGCCAGCCTTACGATATTCGGGTAATCCTCTATGGTGGGGGTCATCGCCACGGTTTTCAGGCCCACGGCGACGCCCGCGCATTTGAGCCGCATGACGGTATCCAGCGATTTGGCGAAGGAACCCGGCACGCCCGTCACCCGGTCATGGGTTTGCGGGGAGCCTCCGTAAAAGCTGACGTAGACCAATTTGGGCGGGTTCCGATAAAACATCTCCATCTGTTCCGGCGTAAACAGGGTGCCATTGGTCATCAGCGTGACGAGGAAGCCTTTCTGAATGGCGTATTGATAGATTTCGGACAGGTCCTTGCGAACCCCGATTTCTCCGCCGCTGAGGATCAACTCGTTCACCTGGAAATCCCGCAGCTCGTCCATGATCCGGAAGTATTCCGCGGCGGTCAATTCACGGCCCGCTTCCTTTTGCGCGTCGCAGGTATAGCAATGCACGCAGCGCTCGTTGCAGCGATACGTCAGCTCCAGCGAAACCGCCTCCAGCTTGTTGTGTGCCCAGCAATAATCCGTCAGATAGTCCTCCGGCAATTTCGCGGGAGCCGCGTCCTGAAGCGGAGGCAAAACGCCCTCCTCCCGAAGCTGGCGGATGAAGTCAGCCGTATCCTTCCGCACTTCCTCCAGGGAAGGAACGTCGTATTCCCGCGCCACGCGCTCCGCGATGCGCTGTTCATCCGTTTCTCCGCCGGCGAGCAGCTCCAGGATCAGCGCCGCTGTATCCTCGTAATAGTAGGAGCGTCCTGTATTCTGATTCAGAATATATGCCGCGCCCATGTAGGAACGGTAGAACACATGATCCTGAAACATCAATCCCTGTCCACCCTTCGTTTTTTGTTCGTCAGTTGAGCGGTCATAACGATAGCAGGATGGAATAAAACCATCTCGGCAGCAGGCATACCGGGTTTTCCGTCATCAGGATCGTCGCCTCTCCTTCTTTCCAGAATATGGCGAAAGCGCTGCCTTCATATTCATACAGGAGGGTCAGCTCTTCTTCTGTTTCCGTGCAATCCAAGCACGGAAGACCGGCGGCTTCCAGCTCCGCCTGGTACTGCTTTACTTCGTCTTTCGTTACGCCGGCGGTCGTGATCTTGCAGCCGTCCGGTATCCTGTCCAATACCGTGCCGGGAACCGGTGTTTTCGCCACTTCGCCGTTTTCTCTCCAGTAGTAAAAGTAGGATTCTCCCTCATCGAACCAATCGGGGCAGAAGAGGATCGGGGGCAGGTTTGAAATCTGAACGATCTCTTCGGTAATTTTGTCAAACTGTTTGTTCTCATAAAGATCGGTAAGAACGTTCAGGCGGTGCTGACGGGCGCCGACGACATTCGATCCTTCAACAATCAGGCCTTTAAGCTTGTCAAGCAGCTCGTCGGTCTCTTTTTCGATCTCGTCCTTGGTTTTGGGCGTTTTGGACTGGAGCGCGTGAACCGCCGGGCAGTAATTCGCCATCACGCTGTTGAACCTTTCGGTCACGGCGGCATCGTTGATGCTGGCAAGCACCCAATCCGCCGTATTGGCGAGATACTGCTCGTAGCAGATTGCCGTTTCGTGAATATTGCCCACATGTTCCATGCTGATTTCCCAGTCGGACGCGACGAACACGTCTTCCATGATCCCGACGCACAGATTGGCGCAGGTATTCAGGGCGGCCGTTTTTTCCGCTTCAAAATCTTCTTCTATGTCTTCCATAAAGCTTATGTCGATGCCCTGCCGCATCAATTCCTTTTGGTCTTCCCGCTGCATTTCCAATTCAGGGAGGGCTCGCTTTGAGATATCCAGACGGGCAATGGCAAAGCTCGCACGGGCGAACTGCAGATTTTCCCACGTCCTTTCGCCGTCATAACGGGAAAAGGAATCCAACGTCCATTCAAGGTCTTCGTATATGCATTCGCACTGATAGATATAGCCGATCAGATCATTCAGCATCCGTATGACAGCCGGATTCTCCTCTTCGGAAGCGGATTCAGCCATGATGGCGCTGACGGGAAGACTGGTTAGGATCAGCGTGATCAGGAGGACAGCCGCGACGAGCCTTTTTTTCATGTTTTTTTCCTTCTTTCTTTTTATTTCAAAATGAATGCATTCATTATGCTTTCTCATGTTCCGTAACCATATAAAGCGCCGGATGTATTGATCTTCGTAATCAGATCGATCCTATCCTTTTCCAATGACTCCAATCTCGACAGATCGCCTTTTTGCTGATCCATGTGTCCATTCTGTTTCGATACGCTTGCATACAGGCTGCGGAAGGATTCGGCTGTAACCGAGTGATCCGCGTATTTTCCTTTCAGATGGGGTTCGCAGACGATCTGATACAATTCGGCGGCGATATCCGCATCGATTTCCAGTAGCTGGGAAAAAAGGTCAGGATAGATCTTCCCATAATACCGATACGCAAGATCATCCGTCATGACATACTCTAAAACAGAAACATACTTCTGATAATCTTCTTCCCACCTGTCATACGAAAGCGTCAAAAGCTTTATGCATGCCTCCTCATCCATCGGCAGATTTGACCACGGCATGGCTTCTCCTGATGAAAGCATATCAGACAAATCTACTAAAGCGTTTTCCGGATCCACGTATTTTTTCTTCACATCACCCTGATAATAGAAATATTGCGTTTCAAAAGCCTCGGGTGATTCGATGGCGGCATCTGCCAAACTGGAAAGGCTTTCGTATTGATATCCGGCAACGACGTAAGCTTTCAATATCCGCTCCATAATATTATCAGCGTATGTTTCATCATAGGGCGGAAGTGGTGAAGGCACGATGAAATAAATCAAAAGGCCGACCGTAATACAGCTGCAGATCGCGGCGATCGTGCCGCGGAGCCAATGGTATCGTTGAATCCTCCGGTCATTCGCTTTGGACAGGGTGAGCAGGTATTCTTCGACGACCTGGTGGAACACCACATATTTTCCCTGTTCATCCCGCGAGACAAGGCCCAGCTGCTTCCATAAAATATCATGGACGATCTGCCCGTACCATTCCTCGGCGTTTCTGGCGCCGCCGCGAATCGCCGCGGTGCGCCCGATCCACTGCGGGAAAAAGCGTCTGGACAGGGGGCCGCTCAGGATCCGAAAGCATTTTGCAATGACGGGCAGCAGCTCCGCGTCTTTCAAGCCGCGCCGTTCCCTGTGTATTTCCGCGGCGATTGCCGGAAGCGCGAATTCCAGCGCGGCCTCCACCTGCCACCGCCTGTTCGTCTGCTCGGATAAATCCTGCACGGCTTTTTCTTTCAACGCCAGCAGATAGGTTTTCAGTAGCTCATCCGCCGTATTGACCCGGACCTGCTTTCCGCCCAATTGTCCGGCTTTTACATACATGGACAGCATCAAGGGTGTGCGGAGCAGCGCTTTCATGCCGTCGGCTTCCGGCAGCAGCAGGCCTTCCTTGGAAAGGACGTCCTGCACGATGCCGTCGGACAGCTCCGCCAGATGAAGCTGCGGAAAGGGGAGCGATTCTTCCCCCACGCGGCTCGCTACCGCCAGCCGGACGCCCCGCATGGCGGACAGCCGCCGGATTTCGTCAAGAAGCGGTTTGGGATCGCCTGTGATCTCGTTCAGTCCGTCCAGCAGCAGCAGCAGCACGGGCGCTTCGCCGTCCCGCAGGATCATCGGCTTATCAAGCAATTCATATAAAACTTTGCGCGCGTCGTCATACGTGTGCGTTTCCGCGTGATAGTGCAGTTCATCCAGAATGCTGTTGATAATGAACGATCCGTCCCCCGGCTGCCATCCGTACAAAGATAAATACATCACGGCGGGGCTTTTGGGCCGGTAGGTTTTATTGCCGGAAAAAACGAGGCGCAGCAGGGACGTGGTTTTTCCCATGCCGCCTCCGGCGACCAGCATGCAGCTCCCCGGCAACTTTCGGATGCAGTCTTCCGCCGGAAGCAGCTCCGTTCCGTCCGATATCATGGAAGGATACAGATTGGCCGAATCGCGGATAAAGGACAGGGAGGGATTGTCCCGCACCATCCTTGCCACCCGCTTCCGTCCGGCCTCCCAAAGCGCCCAATGGGTGATCCCGACGCCGTCGATACGGTCGATCAGCTCCTCTAAATCGCGGCGCATGTCAAACGTGGTCTGATATCTGCGGGAGGGCAGGCTTTGCAGGCCCCGCCGCAGGATTTCCTGAACCCATACTTTTACCGTTTCGGGCTCATCCCGCATGCAGGGGGCGCCGGAAACGTCCGGAGGCGCGGGCCGAACCATCTGAAACAGGGATAAGGCGCTTCCCGTGATCATCCAGTAAAGCACTGCGGTAACGGAATACATATCCGACGCAAAGCTGATCTCGTCCGCCTGTCCGGCGCGGATTTCCGGGGCCGTGTAACCCTGCTTGATACTGAAAATGACGGCGTCCTTCCGCCGTGCGGCGCTGATCGTCATGGTGCTGTTATAATCAATGAGCAGCGCTCTTTCCCGCTCGCCGCTTCCGAGCAGCAGAATATTATCCGGGGCGATATCCAAATGGGCCAGGCCGTTCGCGTGAAAAGTTTCCAGAGCCTCCAGAATGCTCAGCGCTCTTTTGGCGATGGAACGAAGCGAACGAACCGGCGTGGTTTGCATTTGGGCTAAACTTTGCCCGCCGCTCACCCCAAGCACGGAATACAGCGTTCCATTCAAAGAAAAGGTATTCAGATTCGCGCCAATTTGATCGGGACATGCTTCCAGCAGCTTTAAGTGAACTTTGTTGCCGGTTTCAAAGCTTTCCCGGTGCATTTCAAATGTGTCCTGTCCCTCCGGTTCAACACAAATCGAATTGTCTTCCAGCCGGAAAATTTTTCCCTGCATGTGCAGCGGAAACAATTCTTTTATCAGAACGTGATGAACCTGCTCCTGATCGTGGGCGTCCCGATAGCTTCCCTGATACACCAGCGAATTGGAGCCGCGTCCGATTTCTTCTCCAACTTCGCAGGAGACGCCCGGAAAATTCAAAATCGTACCTTTTTGCAGCGCTTTCCTGTTATCAATCATCACCGCCTCTGTCTCTTGCGACAGATTTTCACCTCGCTTCCCATTTGTTCCGACGCAAGTATAGCATGACCGCAGTCCCGGTCTTGCAGATGCGTTCCTTTCATCGTGAATGGTCCGCTCACTCGTCTTTCGTCACGGGGGGAGCGCTGAAAACGCTGGAAAGGAATTGGGAAATGTTTTCATCAATGAAAATGGAATCGTCCGCGACCATGCAGTAAAGCATCATCCAGTCAAACGGGACGCGGGAATCAAGCGGAGGAAACCCGCAGCCGATCAGCATGTCGTTCAATCGGCGGTTGACGTCCGCGAACACGGCTTCCGGCGTGGAAGGATACGCGTCCGATTCATCCTCGTCTTGGAAGTCTCCGCCGTCGTTCCCATATGCCGAATCTCCGCCGTCGGTCGCAAGGAACAAAAGGATCAGCGCTTTTCGGCTCACGTCGATTTCCCGGTTCTCCATCCGCGAAAGGGCAAACTCATCGGGCCAATTCTGCTGGATATCTTTTTGGATCACGTCTTTCGCGAGCTGGCACATGGATTGCCCTTTTTTTGATTTTTTGGCCCGCGGGATGAGGTTGTTGAACAAATAGGTGACCGCGATTTCGCTTGCGGGCATTTTTCGCTCATCCGGCAGCATATCCTCCATATGCGAGGATTTCAGAAGATTCATATAATCCTGAAACAAACCGAAAGCAGTGTTGTGGAACTTCCCAAGATTCGGAGCGTTTTCCTTCAAAAAATCTTCCAATTCCTTTTCTTCCTGAATCTGCATGGCGAGCGGCATAATATTGCTGGTCATCTTTTCCGGATCGTTCGCATCCTCTTTAGACGGAGGGGCCGCCTCCGCCGCACGCTGCGCATACACAGGGAGCATGCGGTCGGATAAGGCCCTGGCGTCGCTGTAGCTCATTCCGTGATCCAGGGCGAACAGCCAAATGATATCCTCGGGATCGCGCCAATGAAACCGTTCCCCGCACAGGCGCTGCAGCATTTCGTCCGCGTCCTTGATCGACAGCCGCAAGGCAAACGCCACCTGCAGCGCACTGTCCTTGCTGATATACTGAATGCCGTCGTTTATCCAGTTTCGCACCTTGCGGTCAACGGAATCCTTTTTTGCGGAAGGATCGCTTTCGCACAAAAGGCCGGTCACTTTTTTTCTAAGCGCATCCGGATTGCCGATGCTGACGCCGCAATACCGGGCCAGCGTTTCAGCCGCCGTCCGCAAATAAGCATCATCGTGCAGCTTTTCTTTTGCTTCTTTCAGCGTCAGATGTCCGGCTTTTGCGTAGTCAACCATGAGTTGCGTCATACCGTTCATAGTATTTTTGTCCATGATTTCATCCTCGCACCATGCGGCTGCGGTTCAACTGGCGTGAAAACCCAAGCCGCAGTTTTTTATCTTCGTGTGAAATACCGTGTGGGTACATTCCTGTCTGAATATCCTGTGTGTGCTGAGATACATGCTTTCAAGCTGAAAACTTTAACCGTCTGTTGGATTATAACATGAAAGCAAGGCTTTTTCAACCATAAATTCCCAAACAAAAAACGAGGCCAGCAGCATAACTGCGAGTGACCCCGCCGCTTTACCGCGCTTCCCTGTACAGCGTTTCCAGTTTTTCATAGGTCAGGGGCGTTTGGGCGTTATAGGTCACGACGCCCCGGGGATTCACCACGATGGTCTGGGGCATGGCGTCCGCCGCGTTCAGCAGGGTGAACAGGCCCTTTTCCTTGCTGTCCAGGGCAAAATCAATGTGATCCCAGCCTTTGTCCGCCAGGAAATCCTTGGCTTTCTTGGCTCCGGCCCGATGGTGAATCGCCAGAATTTCCACGTCGGGATGGGCCTGCTTCAATTGTTCATAATAGGGCAGCTCTTCAATGCAGGGGGCGCAGGTGGTGCCCCAGAAATTTACGATGACCACCTGTCCCCGGTGATCGGACAGGCGGAAGGCTTCTCCGCTGAGCAATTCAGTGGAGAAATCCGGCATCAGGCAGCCCTCTTCCGTGCCAACAGCCGAAACGGCGTTTTGCTGATCGGCCGCCGGTTCCGGAAGGTTGAAGCAGACCAAGGCAAAGGCCAGCACCGCCAGGGCGGCGGCCCAGGCAATGCGCCCCAGCTTCCGCCGCTTCCGGATCACAGGCTCCGGATCGGCGCGCCTGCCGGTTTCCGGCCCTTTCAGGGTGATTTTTCCGCACTGGAAGGAAATCGCGCCTTGGGCGCAGGCGTCCACGCACTGGCCGCAGGAAATGCATTCAGCCCTGCCCACGTGCTTCACGTCCATGGGGCACTTCATCACGCATTGGCCGCAGCTGTTGCAGCGGGCGGGGTCCACCTTCACGCCCGTTAAAGCGAAGCGGTTAAAGAAGCCGTAAATCGCCCCCAAAGGGCAGAGAAAGCGGCAGAAGGAGCGGTAACAGAAGACGCAAAGGAGGCCGACAGCCACCATGATGATCCATTTCTGGGTGAAAAGCGCGCCTAACTGGTAGAAGGAGGTGCTGTTGGCGGGATTTTGCAGCAGCCCCACCGCGCCCTCCAGGGTGCCCGCCGGGCAGATATATTTGCAGAAGGCGGGCAAAATGAGGCCCTTTTCCACCCCGTACCACACCGGAAGGATGATGACGAACACCGCCAGCACGCCGTATTTCAGGTAAGACAGCATCCGGGTCAGGCGGCTTTTGCGGATTTTGGGGGTGGGGATTTTGTGCAGCAGCTCCTGGATCAGGCCCAGGGGACAGAGCCAGCCGCAGACGGTGCGGCCTAAGATCACGCCGAACAGGGTCAGCATGCCCAGCACATACCAGGGGGCGGTGTGCCCGGCGGCGTTCAGGGCGTTCTGCAAAGCGCCCAAAGGGCAGCTTCCCACAGCGGCGGGGCAGGAATAGCAGTTGAAGCCGGGCACGCAGAGCGCTTTCAGGTTGCCCGAATAGATATGGCCGTCAATAAAGCCCTTCAAATGGGCGTTGTACAGCAGTGCGGCATAAAGCTGCACCAGCTTGCGGGCCGCCGGTTTTCTGTTTTTTTCTTTCTTCACCGTTTTATCCAAGGCCGACACACTCCGTACAGATGGCAATGCCCTTGGCGAGTACGTCCTCCAGGCCCCCGTTCAGCACGCCCGCGGCAATCAGGATCAGCGCGATCAGCAGCGCCGCCGTTCGCAGGATCAGGGTTTTCCGGTCGGCCTGCCGGGACGCCGCTTTTTCCCGAACGCGGCTCATCGCCCGCGGCAGAGATTCATCCCGCACGGGCTTGTCCGCGTTTTCGTCCCGAATGCCTAAGATCAGCCCGGCGGCGGTCAGGCCCAGGGAGCAGAGGAACAGCGGCAGGATGGGCAGCAGCCAGGCGGCGGCGCGTTCCCGGGTAAACATCGCATAAAATAAATCGCCCGCCGCCTGCTTTGCCGCCCCGTCAAAATACAGAGAAAGCGCTCCGGCGGCCAGAAGTCCGGCCACCAGCGCGCAGAACAGGGACTGAACGATCAGAAACGCTTTTCTCCGTGTCACAGTCTTTCCCTTTCAGCAATCAGTCTTTTTTGACCCGCAGGATCCATTCGCCGTAGGTCTCGCTGGTATACAGTTCAAAATCCTCGTCAAAGCTGTAGCCCTCCGGCACCTCTACCAATTGGACGTGATACACGTCCGGCACGTCGGTGAAGGTCACGTCGCCGTTTTCGTCGGATTCCAGGAGGACGCAGGCCGTATCGTTGCAGAAATTGACCGCCGCCTCCGCAACGGGGTCGCCGTTCTGATCCATCACGTGCAGGACATAAGCCTTCGGCGCGGTTTGGACGCGCGGAGCGTCCCCGAATTCCCAGGTAAGCTCATAGCCCCAGGAGCGCATGGCCTCGGCCACTTCCTCGATGTACTGTTCGCCGGGAATCAGATAGACCTCCGCCATATCGTCCGATGTGTCCCTTTCCGGGTCCACCAGGCAGGCGTATACCACGTGTACTTCCGCCTCCGCTTGGGGCAGGGGCTGATCGAATACATAAGCGTTCCGCCGCGCGTCCAGCAGGGTGTGCAGCTGGAGAACCTGATCCAGATTATAGTAGTACATATCCGCGGGGCTGTCGGAGGCGGCGATTTCAAAGCGCAGATGCGCCACGTCCCCTTCGATCACATAGGCCTGGATGGGATTGGGCACGCCCTCCGCCCGGAACAGGACGCCCCGGACGTTCTCGTTCTCCACGTGGATCGCCCGGGCGGCGGACACGGGGAAGGCGGCGGTGGCGGTTTCCTTGGGGATTTGGGTCAGCACGGCAGTTTCCGTATAGCCGTCCCCCAGGAAGGGTTCGATGACGCGGGACACTTCCCCGGCGCTCATAAAGCTGCCGATATGCAGGAAACCCACGTTTCCGAAGCGGTCCACGATCAGCGTGACGGGGATGCCGCTGGGCCGGATATACTGGTACAGCCCGGCCTTATCCTGGCCCATGGGCAGGGTGAGGCCGTGGGCCTGACGGAACGCCTCAATCACTTCCAGTGTGTCCGATTTTTCGCAGGACAGGGCGATGAAAGCCACTTTGTCGCCGTATTTTTCATAGGCTTCGTTCAGGAACGGAAATTCCTTTTCACAGGGCGGGCACCAGGTGGCCCAGATGTTGATGAGCGCCGCTTCGTGATCCTTCAGCGCTTCGGACAGGGAAAAGGCGTTTCCCTGTGTGTCCGTCGCCTGAAAATCGGGAAAAGGCTTCCCCAGTAACCCGGAGTTTTCCGCCGAAGCGTGACCGAGACACAGCACCAGCAGAATCAGCGCGATCAGGATTTTTTTCATATAAGCCTCCGTTTTATTGCCGTTTTCGTCAAACGGCTTTTGCTTTTCCGCTTCGGGGAATCAGCCCCTCGCCATGTTTATTGTATCATCCCGGTTCCGTCCCTGTCAATCGAGCGCGCGTTTTTTACAAACGGTTCTTTTTCCTTTGTTCTTTCCCTGTCTTTTCCCTTTTCCCGCTTGATTCCCTTCCTGTTCTGGTGTAAAATGACGAAGGTTTTTACATCATCTTTGCACGATTCGGAGGGAAAAACATGCACAAAAACGTAAAATTATTGATTTTTGGCTGCCTGCTCACCGTGGCGGCGCTGATTTGCGTCCCCTGCTTCGCGGAAGGCGCTGAGGAAATCGCCGAAGCGGCGGAAGCGGTCAGCCCGTTCCTGAACAGCTTTTGGGCGCTGATTCCGCCTATCATCGCCATCGTGCTGGCCCTGATCACCAAGGAGGTATATTCCTCCCTGTTCGTGGGCATCGCCGCCGGGGCGCTGCTGCTGAATAACTTCCATCTGGAAAACACCATGAACCGGCTGTTCACCGGCGGCTTCATCGCCTCCGTCACCGACGCCTACAACGAAGGCATCCTGGTTTTCCTGGTGCTGCTGGGCATGATGGTATCCCTGATGAACAAGGCGGGCGGCAGCGCCGCCTTTGGCCGCTGGGCACAGACCCACATCAAAACCCGCGTGGGCGCGCAGCTGGCCACCATTCTGCTGGGCGTGCTGATCTTCATTGACGACTATTTCAACTGCCTCACCGTGGGCAGCGTCATGCGCCCCGTGACGGACAAGCACAAGATTTCCCGCGCCAAGCTGGCCTATCTGATCGACGCCACGGCAGCCCCAGTGTGCATCATTGCGCCCATCAGCTCCTGGGCGGCGGCGGTGGCCGCCTTCGCGGACGACGGCGTGGGCCTGAAGCTGTTCATCAGCGCCATCCCCTTCAACTTCTACGCGCTTTTGACCATCGTAATGATGGTGGGCATGGTGCTTTTGAAGAAGGAATACGGCCCCATGAAGCGCTTTGAGGTGAACGCTTCCAAGGGCGACCTGTTCTCCGGCAAGAATCCCTACGCCACCGCCGAGGCGGAGGAAAAGGACGACGGGAAAGGCTCTCTGCTGTATCTGATCCTGCCCGTGATCGTGCTGATCGTGTGCTGCACCTTAGGCATGCTCTATACCGGCGGCTTCTTCAGCGGCGAGAACTTCATCACCGCCTTCTCCAATTCCGACGCGTCCATCGGCCTGATGCTTGGCTCCTTCTTCGCCATCGTGTTCACCGCCCTGTATTACCTGTTCGCCGGGGCCATGAAGTGGAACGACATCATGGAATGCCTGCCCAACGGCTTCAAGGCCATGGTGCCCGCCATCCTGATCCTGATCTTCGCCTGGACCCTGAAAGACATCACCATCGAGCTTGGCGCCAAGACCTACGTCCACGACATCGTGCTGGGCAGCGCCGGTTCCTTCCAGAAGTTCCTGCCCGCCATCATCTTCGCCATCGCCTGCCTGCTCAGTTTCGCCACCGGCACCAGCTGGGGCACCTTCGGCATGCTGATCCCCATCGTGCAGAGCGTGTTCCCCATGGACAACCCCCTGGCGATTGTGTGCATCTCCGCCTGCATGGCGGGCGCTGTGTGCGGCGACCACTGCTCGCCCATTTCCGATACGACCATCATGTCCTCCGCCGGGGCACAGTGCGACCACGTGAACCACGTGAACACCCAGCTTCCCTACGCGGTCACCTGCGCGGGCGTGTCCTTTGTGGCCTACATCGTGGCCGGGTTCATTCCCAACGCCTGGATCGCCCTGCCCATCGCCCTGGCCCTGATGGCACTCACCCTGGTCATCATCAACGCGGCCACCAAGAAAACCGCCTGATTTTCAAGGACTGCATAAAGAAAGCCGGTTTTCTGTGCGCGGTAAGCTCAACCAGCACAGAAAACCGGCTCTTTTGTTTTCCTCATGACTCATTTCATCAACCGATCCATATCCTGCCTTTCATGACCAATCGCGTCAACAAATACTTCTTCCCCTTCGACCCGGTACAGCATATAAAGCGGATGTCTCCTGAAATTCAGGCGATGGTATCCGCGCTGCCGCAGTTTTTCGCTGCCATAAACCATTGTCAGGCTCCCGGCAATTTTTCCCAGACGCATGCGCGTTTCGTTGAAATCACGCAGCGCGGAAGCAACGGCGTCATCATCGTCCAGCCATGCCAAATACTGGTCAAAATCATCTTCCGCGTCCGGTGCGAAGGCAATGCGATAAATTTTCATGCGGCATCCTCGTATATTATAACTGCTTTCATGTTCAGCGCCATGAAAAACGTCAGGATATATTATACTTTCTGCTCAGCCTTTCAAAAACCGCGTCCCCATCCACGCCTTTTCCTTCCTCAATATGACGGCGCGCCGTGTCCAGCTTCGCAATCCATTGTTCTTCCGTCAAAGGCGCGTAATGGGCGGCAGCGCGGCGCATGGCCTGATTCTCTCCATCGGAAGCGGAATGCTGCAATAACCGATCCGCAAGCAAATCAATCACCTGCAAATCAGCAGGCGCGAGCCGGGATAGCTTCTTGACAACAGATTCATACGTGGACATGGGATCGCCTCCATTCACGCTCATTATACGGTATTTCGGACGGAAAAGCAAGGGAACGAAAACCACTGAAAAAAGGGAGCTGGTTTATCCTATTCCCCCAGATCAACGATCACCAGTTCCGGCCTATTATTGATGCGGGGAACGTTGGTGGTTTCCCGGGCCAGGCCCCGGCTGACGATCATCACGGCGCCGTTTTTTTCGTATTTCCCGCCCGTGTATGCTGGAAAAAAGCCCTGCCCCGGCGCGTACAAACCGTTGAGCAAGCCGGGAATACGCCATTGTCCGCCGTGAACGTGGCCGGAAAGCACCAGATCAAAGCCGAATTGGCAGTAATCATCGAAGTATTCCGGCCGATGGGCCAGCAGGACGGTATAATTCCCATTCTGGGCCAGCTCCGCCGTCTGTGCCAACTGTTCCTTATACCGGGTTTCCCGGTTTTCCAGGGGATCGTCGCTATCCGCCCAGGCGTTAGGGTCGTCCACGCCGCAGATATTGATGTTTGTGCCCTTGATCCGGATCACCTTCGTCTCGCCGCTGAGCCGGGTGATTCCATATTTCTTCAAAACTGCCATTCTTTCCGCAAAGGCGTCCCCGCCTTTTTCATACTCGTTGTTCCCGGTCACGAAATAGCAGGGATATTTCCCCTGGATGCCGCGAAGGAAAGCGACTGTGGGTTCCATGGGCAGGCTGCCGTCGAAGATGTCGCCGGTCAGCACCACAAGATCGGGTTCTTCCCTGTCGATGGCTTCCAGCAGTTCGCGTTGATCCTCCCCGTACGCGCAGGAATGAAGATCGCTTACCTGGGCGATACGGACGGAGGGAAAGCCGTCCTCCGCATGTACCGCGTACCGAACCACCTGCAATTCATCGCTGAATACCGGCAGCATGGATCGGATATTCACGCTCTTGGGCGTTTGCTCCGCCTGTCCCGGCAAGCATATCGCAAGCACAAGGACAAACGCCGCAAGCCGCAGGAAAAACCGTTTGGTCATCTTTCTTTTCCTCTCTCTTCCCACGCCTCTATGAACCCCGATCTTCCTCAATGATTTACCCCCTCCGATTTGGAGGGGGCGCTTCAAATTGTCGAAATCTCAATTCAGGTCAGATTCTCTTTTTCGGGAACGCGAAATACCGGTCGGCGTTGCCAAAGCTGATGTCCCGAACGATTTCCTTGAGGGGCTCCATATCCTCTGGATAGAAGCCGCCCTCCACCCATTCGCCGAACACGCGGCACAGGATGCGGCGGAAGTACTCGTGGCGGGGATAGCTGAGGAACGAACGGCTGTCGGTGAGCATGCCCACAAAGCCCGCCAGGTAGCCGAGGCTCGCCAGGGACTTGAGCTGGTCGGTCATACCGTCGAAATGATCGTTGAACCACCAGGCGGAGCCATGCTGAATTTTGCCAACGGCCTCATCGTTCTGGAAGCAGCCTAAGATGGTGTCGATGGCGGCGTTGTCGTTGTTGTTCAGGGAATACAGGATGGTCTTGGGCAGCTTGCCCGCGTCCTCCATATAGCCTAAGAATGCGGCGGTTTCAGTGGAGGGGGCGGTGTTGTCCACGCAGTCGAAGCCCGTATCGGGGCCTAATTTGCGGAACATGGTCGGATTGTTGTCCCGGCGGCAGCCATAGTGCAGCTGCATCACCCAGCCCCGGTCGTGGTATTCGCCCGCCAGAAAGGCCATGCACGCGAACTTGAAGATCGCTTCTTCCTTGGCCGTGGGCATCGTTCCCTGCAAACGGGCGGCGAAGATGCGTTCCACTTCCTCCGCGCTGGCTGGGGCGTACATCACGTAGTTCAGGCCGTGGTCGCTTAAGGAACAGCCGTGGGCGGCGAAGTAATCCAGCCGCTTTGCGAGGGCCTTTTTGAGGGCCGCAAAGGTTTTGATTTCCATCCCGGCGGCGGCTTCTAACTTGCCCAGATAGTCCAGGTAGGTGTCCTTTTCCAGGTTCATGGCCTTATCGGGCCGCCAGGCGGGCAGCACGGTGACGGGGAAGCTCTTGTCCGCCGCCAGCTTTTCGTGCCATTCCAGACTGTCGATGGGGTCGTCCGTGGTGCAGATGGTGTCCACATTGCTCATCATAATGAGACCCCGGCTGGAATAGCCCTTCTGGTGCAGCTTTTCGTTGGCGATCTTCCACACCTCGGGAGCCGTGTCCTTGTTCAGGATGCCGTCGTAGCCGAAGAAGCGGCGCAGCTCCAGGTGGCTCCAGTGGTGCAGGGGGTTGCCGATGGCCTTGCCCAGCACCTCGGCGTATTTCAGGAATTTTTCGTAATCGGAGGCGTCGCCGGTCACGTACTTTTCCGGTACGCCCGCGCTGCGCATGAGCCGCCACTTGTAGTGGTCGCCGCCCAGCCATACCTGGGTGATGTTTTCATACCGGATATCCTCGTAGATTTCCTTGGGGCTCAGATGGCAATGGTAGTCCATGATGGGGCACTTTTCCGCCGCCTCGTGGTACAGCACGCGGGCGGTTTCCGTATTCAGCAGAAAATCCTGATCCAAGAATGCCTTCATTCATTATCCTCCTTTTGTTTTTGGATAGGCGCGGAGAGGAGAGTACAGAGTTCAGAGTACAGAGTTCAGATTTAGTTAGTCCATTTTATTAAGAAGCCGAAATGATCTGACTATATTATCTGTACTCTGCACTCTGCACTCTGTTCTCTCTTACTCAAAACGGTCAGTAATATGTTGCATCGATTAAAGCGCCCCGGTAAGCTGGGGCAGCCACAGGCTGATGGCGGGCACAAAGGAAATGAGCAGCAGGGCGATGATCATGCACAGGTAGAAGGGCAGGGTGGCGCGGACGACCTTTTCCATGGGCCGTTTGGCCACGGCGGAGCCGATGAACAGCACCGCGCCGACGGGGGGCGTGAGCAGGCCGATGCCGCAGTTCAGGACCATCATGATGCCGAACTGGATGGGGTGCAGGCCCACGCTCTGGGCCACGGGCAGCAGGATGGGCGTGGCGATGAGGATGATGGGGGCCATGTCCATGATCATGCCGAGGATCAGCAGGATCAGGTTCAGCAGCAGGATCACCACGATGGGGCTGGACGAAATGCTGGTGATCAGCTGAGCCGCCTTGGCGGGCACGTGCAGCAGGGTGAGGCAATAGCCAAAGGCGGCGGACGTGGCGATCAAAATCAGCACGATGGCCAGGGTTTCCACGCAGTTGTCCAGCGCTTTCCAAACGCCCTTCCAGTTGAGGCCCTTGTAGACGAACACGGAAACGAACAGGGAATAAATGACGGCGATAGCGGCGGATTCCGTGGCGGTGAAGATGCCGCCCACCACGCCGACCACCACGACCAGCACGGCCAGCAGCGCCCAGATAGACGTGAGGATCTGCTTGCCGAAATCCTTCAAATTGAAAGCTTTGCCCTTGGGGTAGTTGCGCTTCACAGAAATGATATAGGAACCCACCATCAGCGCGATGGCAAGCAGCGCGCCGGGCAGATAGCCCGCCATGAACAGCGCGCCCACCGAAATGCCGCCCGCCGTGGTGGCATAAATGACCATGTTATGGCTGGGGGGCACCAGCAGGCCTTCGCAGGAAGAAGTGATGGTGACGGCGGTGGAAAAGTCCGCGTCATAGCCTTCGTCCACCATCATGGGAATCAGGATGGAACCTAAGGAGGCGGTATCGGCGGAAGCGGAGCCGGAAATGCCCCCGAAGAAATAGGAGGCCACGATGTTCACCATCGCCAGTCCGCCGCGCATCCAGCCCACCAGGGAGTTGGCAAGAGCAATCAGCTTATCGGATATGCCGCCTGACCCCATGAGTACGCCCATGGTAATGAAGAAGGGAACCGCCATCAGCGAGAAGGACCAAATGCCCTTTACCATCTGGAGGGGGAGGGCGGTGAGCGCGTTGCCGGTGGAGATAAGGCACAGCACCGTGGAAATGCCTACGGCGTAGGCAATGGGGAAGCGCAGCAGCACCATGATCAGAAAGCTGCCCAGCAGAATGATTGTGGATAGGGTTTCAGCGTCCATCAGGCTTTGCCCTCCTTTCCATCTTCCTTCACAAAGAATTCCTCAATGTGCTGGAAAACCTGTTCCAATTCAAAGATGATCATTCCCGCGCCGGCGATGGGAATGGGGAAATACTGCCAGAATTTGCTGAGCGTGGGGATCGAGGAATACTTTCCGAAGGACGCCAGGGGGCCGTTGCACACCTGCATGCCCACCGTCACCATGACGACGGCGAGCGCCATCACCGCGATATCGGCCAGCAGGTCCAGGCAGAGCAGCACCTTTTTGGGCAGGTACTTGTCAAAAGCGGTCATGCGGATGTGCGCGCGTTTGCGGATGGCCAGCGTGGCGGACAGCACCGCCATGTATACCATCAGGGTCAGGATGACTTCTTCGCTCCATTTGGGATCGACGATAAAGTGGATATAGCGTCCGGCCACCGACCAGGCGGTGATGATGATATCGGCAATCAGGAGCAGCTTGCATATGAACATGATCACCTTGTACGTCCAGTCATACACAGGCTTTATTTTTTCCAGGGTGCGGAAAAAAGCAGGCATGAATATCCTTCCTTTCAGAAAACCGGGGCGCGAGGATGATTCCCCGCGCTCCGGTTAAAGCAGCTTTGTTGGTCGGGATTATTTCAGCGCCTGAATGGCTTCATAAACGGCTTCCTGACCCTTGATGGCGTCCTGAACCATCTTCTGGGTGGCTTCCACATAGGGGGTCTTGTCTTCCACTTCGATGATGGTGCAGCCCTTTTCCAGCAGGGTGGCGGTGGCTTCGGCTTCACGCACGACCACGTCGTCCTTCACAACCTTGGAAGCATAATCGGCGGCTTCCTGCAGCCAGCCCTGCTGTTCCGCGGTCAGCTTGTTCCAGCCGGAATCAGCCACGATGATTTCGATAGCGCCCAAAGTATGGCCGTCCTTGAGCAGATAGGGGCAGGGTTCCTGGAAGGAGTTCTTCAGGTAGTTGACGAGGGGCTGTTCAGCCGCGTCCACCACGCCGCTCTGCAGGGCGGTGTAGAGTTCGCCGAAGGAAACGGAGGTGGCGTAAGCGCCTAAGCTTTCCACCAGCTTGGGCATAATGGTATCCTGGGAAACGCGGATCTTCATGCCCTTCATTTCTTCAATGGTCTTCACTTCGGTCTTGAAGAAGAAATGACGGAAGCCTTCCTCGGCAAAGCACAGGCCGCGCAGGGGCAGGCCGATCTGCTGGGGTTCAGCCAGGAATTCCTTGGCCAAATCGCTTTCAACGAATTTCCAGTAATGCTCCTCGCTCTCGAACACGAAAGGCAGGGACAGGAACACGCTCCTGGCGCAGCCGTACTGGTTCAGCGCGAAGGTGGAAATGCGGGCCACATCCACGGTGTTGTCGCCGGAAAGAATACCGGTGATGATCTGTTCCTCATTGCCCAGCACGCCGCTGGCCTGAATGTCGATCTTGATTTCGCCACCCGACAATTCTTCCACTTTCTCTTTGAAAGCCAGGGCCATGTCGCCAACGATGGTGCCTTCCACGGGGTTCACTTCGGCGTAGGTCAGGGTGATTTCCGCCATGGCGGAAGCGCAGGTCAGCGCCAGCATCAGCGCCAGCATCAGGGCAAACAGTTTCTTCATCAGAAAAATCCTCCCTTTTATATTGGCTTCTCTTGGGAAGCCGCTTTGATGGAAAAAGTATAGCATAAAAAATGAAAAATTGCAACGAATTTGTACTCGAAACTTGTCAGACCGCTTGTTGCGCGAAAGCTTGAAATCTGGTATAGTGAGCATAACCCATACCGAAAGGAAGCGTGCCCCCATGCCCCAGGAAATCGTGATCCCCGTGAAATTGGACGAAAAAACCTTCAAGCGCTTTGCCCGCTTCGATATGTTCATTCTGCGGAAGCACTGGGTGAGGCCCCTGATTTTTACTTTGCTGCTGACAGCCTTCGCCGTCGTGGCGCTGCTTGCGCGGAAGGAGCAGTCCGGCCTGATCGCGGCGGTGCTGCTGACGGTGGGGCTTGGCCTGCCCCTGGTGTATTTCGGCAGCTTTCTTTCGCAGGTGAACGTGCAGGCCCTGCGGCAGCGGCTGGACCCGCCCCGCTCCGTGTACCTGGTGCGCCTGACCGAAGCGGGCCTGGAAGTGGAAAACAAACAGAAAAAAGAAGCCCCCCTGCGGCTTTCCTGGCAGGAAACGCAGCGGGCTTTCCGGGCGAAGGGCTGTATCTATCTGTATGTGAGTCCCGTCAAGGCGTTTTTGCTGCCCGACGGACAGGCGGACGCAAGCGACGCCCAGGTGTGGGAGTATTTGACGGCACACATGGGCGCGGAGAAGTGCGTCAGCCGAACATCCACTTTACGGCCTTGATGATATATTCGTTCCAGAATACCATATCGTGGCCGCCCTTGCTTTCGTAATACTGGTGGGGGATTTGTTCATCGGTAAGGAACGCATGCATCTGCCGGTTGTTTTCCAGCAGGAAATCCTCTGTGCCGCAGGCTAAGAAGATTTCGGGCAGCTTCCCTTCCGCTTTCCGTTTTAATGCCAGCACCTCGGGGTTCACGTCCCGCTGCTCTACGGTTTCTAAATCGCCGAAGCACTCCCGATAGTATTCGTAATTGCCCAGGCCGTTGTCCTCGCCTGGCTTCATATGGGCGATGCCGTGTACGATCAGGGCGGAGGACAGGCCCGCCAGCTTGCCGAAGGTGCCCGGGTAGGCCAGGGCGGTGTGCAGCGCGCCGAAGCCGCCCATGCTCATGCCCGCGATGCAGGTATTTTCCCGGTTCTTCGCCAGCCCGAAGGTGCGGCGCACATAGTCCACCATTTCCTCCCCCACCAAGGTCTGGAAAGCGTGGCCCGTGGACAGGCCGTTCAGGTAGAAGGAATTTTCCGCCGTGGGCATGACGATGGCGAAATTGTATTTGGCCGCCAGTTCCTCCGGCACCCAGTTGCCCGCCTTGCCGGTGTAACCGTGGAGCAGGAACAGAGTGCCCATGGGCGTGTTCGGAATTTCCACAGGAATGTCCGTGCGGTAATCGTTGGGGATCAGCATTTCAAAGCTGGTGGAGCGGTGCAGGGCGTTGGAAAAGTATTCGATGCGGAAATAGGCCATGGCGTTTCCCTCCTGTTATATATCTCCATCATGGCCTTGGCGTCCTCGGCCATGGTGCCTTTGCATTCGCAGATGATCCGGGGCGCGTAGCCTCTTTCCTTCAAAAGCGGGGCCAAATGCTCAAAGCGGGGGCCGTAGGCATCGTCAGCGAAGGTGCGGTGGCGCTTTTCCCCGGCGGCGGTATATTCGATGGTGGAAAAATGAACGTGCATTTCCCTGGCGCGGGTAAGGCCCAGGGCTTTTTCGATTGCGTCCAGCACGGCGGCGAAATCCTCCGGCCCCTTCAGCGCCCCCTGGCCCAGGGCGTGCAGGTGGGCAAAATCAATGCAGGGAATCAGCCGCTCGTCCAGCAGGCAAAAGGCAAGGGTTTCCTGTAAATTGCCGATTTGGCTGGCGCGGCCCATGGTTTCCGGGCACAGGTGAATATGGGACAGGCCCAAATCGTCCAGCCGCGCATAGGCTTCCTTGATGCCCCGGCGGCAATTGTCGATAGCTTCCGCCCGATCCAGCTTCATCACCGCGCCCACGTGTACCACCACCCGGTCGCCGTCCAAAAGGTTTACCAGCCGGGCGCTGTCGGTGATGTAGCGGAAGGAGGCTTCCTGCTTTTCCGGGTCGGGGTTGGCTAAATTGATGAAATAAGGCGCGTGAGCGCTGACGGCGATATCGTTTTCCCGGGCGTAACCGGCGATTTTTTCCGCCATTTCCTCCGATAATCCCACGCCGCGCCCAAAGGAATACTCATAGGCGGAAAGGCCCATGGCCCGAAGCCAGCCCGGCGCCTGCCAGCTGGCCTTGTAGCCCTGGGCGTAAAAGGATTCGGAATTGCCCGCCGGACCGAAACGAATCATGGTTTTTCCCTCCCGTTGGCCCGGGCGTACACGCCGGTGAGGATTTCCCGTTCAAACAAATCGGCGTTGGGCATGCCCCGCCGCCCGGCTTCCCGGGTGTCGCGGACGGCCTGCTCCCGGTCGTAGGGCACGGTGACGGTGACAATATCCAGGGGCGCAAGCGTTCGGCTGTCCGGCTCGCAGCGCAGGATGACATACTGGGCCATGGGCACGCCTAAGCCGTTGCCCACGCTGCCGGTATTGAACAGAATACCCGAGGTGTTCAGCAGCCGCACGCCCTGGCGGTGGCAGTCGCCGTAGCCCACCACGTCGTAATCCGGCAGGAAATAGGGCGAAAGCAGCTCCGCGTTTTCGTGAACGCCGTAGGGCGCGGGCATGGTGGAGCGCCCGTGAAACAGGCGCATTTTACGGCCCGAAACAAAGCATTCGTATTCCATGGGCCATTGCGTCAAAGCCTCCATGCGTTTTTCACCCAATTGGTCGTAATAAAACTGATCGTTGGGGAACTGTTTTTTGCCGACGCCCTCATCCCAATTGCCTTGCAGGATGAATTCGCATTTTTCCGCCGCCCAGTCGAAGGTGCGGTCGCTGGAGGGGCCTTTGCCCACCACGTCCCCTAAGCACCAGACGCGGCGGATGCCCCGGGCGCGGATGTCCCGGTCCACGGCCTCCGTGGCGGGCCAATTGCCGTGCAGGTCGGCCACCAGGGCGATTTCCGTCATCATGCGCAGGCTCCCACGAAGGCGTTGAACAGGGCCTGGGCTTCTGCGTACCGGTCGCTCAGGGATTCGGGATGCCACTGAACGCCCAGCACGAAACGCTTGCCCGGCAGCTCCACGGCTTCGATCAGGCCGTCGGGCGCGTGGGCGATGACCCGTAAGCCCGCCCCAGGCGTTTTGATGGCCTGGTGATGACGGCTGTTCACCTGAAAGCGGGTCAAGCCCGTGATCCTGTGCAGCAGGGAACCTTCCTCCACGGTCATATCGTGTACCTTGTCCCGGGGCGTGCTGTACTGGGGATGCTTGAGTTCGGGGCCAAATTGCTCGGCAATATCCTGGTACATGTTGCCGCCTAAGACGCAGGACAGCACCTGATGCCCCCGGCAAATGGCGAAAATGGGCATATCCTTTTCCAGCGCCATGCGGCAAAGCGGAAACTCGAACCGGTCCCGGGCGGGTTCCAGTTCCCCGCAGCAGGGCAGCTTTTCTTCGCCGTACATGTCCGGCCCCACGTCGGCCCCGCCGGTGATCAGCAGGCCGTCCACCCGATTCAGCATTTCCTCCATAACGGCTTTATCCTCCGTCAGGGGCAGCAGCACGGGCAGCGCCCCCGCCCGGAACACCGCGTTAAAATAATCCTGATTCTGGGTTATATTCCCTTTCTCCGTCAGAGAAGGGGTCACGCCGATCAAAACCATGGCAAATACCTCCTTTGATTCCGGCTCCCATGATAGTCTCGGCCCATGAAAAAGTCAAGGCTTCAAAGCGCGTCCTCCCGGAACCTGTTCAAAAATTCCTCCGGCGCGTATACGGGCAAAGGGGCGGTCTGATAATCAGACAGATTCCGGGTCACGATGCAGTCCATGTTTTCCCGCAGGGCTGTTTCAATCATGACCGCATCCTCAAAATCCGGCAGATTGGACGCCAGCGCGCGCCGGACGTCGCTTTCCGTAGTATCGAGAATCGCAAACAGCAGGCCGATGCGCCCGGTGATAGTCTTGGCCGTGCCGCTGTCATGGGTACAGCGATGGGTGAGATAGTAAATATCCGTCATGGCTTTCGCGGTCACGCAGCCCATGAACGTTTCATTTGCCGCCGCAAGAAAAATCGCCTGCGCGTCCCGGGCAAAGGGTTCCCTGTTCTGAACCGCGTCCATGATGACGCAGGTATCCAGCAAAGCTTTCATATTTTGCTTAACCGTTCCTCTCTCGCTTCCTCCAGCGTCATTTCAGCCGGAACGCTGCCAAAAAGGGATTTGGCGATGGCGACGCGATCCTGGAACGGGTTGGAAAGCTTGCTGACGATTTTTCCGTTCTTGGTAATGTAAATATCCTCGGTGGCGGAAAGCAGCAGATACTTTCCCAAGTTTTCCTTTAATTCGGTAGCGGTAATAGACATACTTTTTCAGCGCCTCCTTCCGGCTTTTTCAATACTATTATACCAAAATCGTGCGAAATTTCAAAACAATTTCGCACGATCTTGAGATAAAATTTTCTGTTATAAAACTTTGTTCAGGAAATCTTTGGTCCTCTGCTGGGTGGGATGGGAGAAGATTGCGTCGGGGGTGCCTTCTTCCACGATCTGGCCCTCGTCCATGAACAGCACCCGGTCGGCTACCTCCCGGGCGAAGCCCATTTCGTGGGTGACCACCACCATGGTCATGCCCTCCTGGGCCAGGCGCTTCATCACGTCCAGCACCTCGCCCACCATTTCGGGGTCCAGGGCGGAGGTAGGCTCGTCAAAGAGCATGACCTCCGGCTCCATGCACAGGGCGCGCACGATGGCGATGCGCTGCTTCTGGCCGCCGGAAAGCTGGCTGGGGTAAGCGTCGGCCCGGTCGGCCAGGTTGACGCGCTTGAGCAGGCCCATGGCCTTGTCCTCCGCGTCCTTTTTGCTTTTTTTCAGCAGCTTCATGGGGGCAAGGGTCATGTTCCGCAGCACGGTCATGTGGGGGAACAGGTTAAAATGCTGGAACACCATGCCCATTTTCTGCCGGTGTACGTTGATGTTCACCTTGGGGTCGGTAATGTCCACGCCCTCAAAGGAGATGGTGCCGGAGGTGGGCATTTCCAGCAGGTTCAGGCATCGCAGGAAGGTGGATTTGCCGCTGCCGCTGGGGCCGATGACCACCACCACCTCGCCCTTGTGAATGTCGGCGCTGACGCCCCGCAGGGCTTTCAGCTCGCCGCCCTTGAAATGCTTTTGCAGATCCTTCACGGAAATGATGATATCAGTGGTCACTGCTGCGCAGCCTCCTTTCCAGCTTGCCCACCAGCCAGGTGAAGAACATGACCATCACCAAATAAATGGCGGCCACGGCAAGCAGCGGCATAAAGGCGGAATAGGTGACGCCGCGGATGATGTCGCCGCCCTTGGTCAGGTCCTTCACCGCCACGTAACCGGCCACGGAGGTTTCCTTGAGCAGCACGATGAACTCGTTCGCCAGGGCGGGCAGCACGTTTTTCATGGTTTGGGGAATGATGACGTACCACATGGTTTTGATGTAGTCAAAGCCTAAGGAGCGTCCGGCCTCCATCTGGCCCTTGTCGATGCTCATGATGCCGCCCCGGATGATTTCGGCCACGTAAGCGCCGGAATTGATGCCGAAGGACAGGGTGGCCACCATGGCCCCGTCGCGGCTGGAAGCCAAAATGATGTAGTAAGCGATCATCAGCTGGATCACCACGGGGGTGCCGCGAATGACGGTCAGGTACACATTGCAGATGCTGTTCAGCAGCCGCAGCACTGTCCGTCCCAGCCCCTTGCGCATGGTTTCGTTGGTCTGATCCCAGGTGGAGCGCACCATGGCCACTAGCACGCCGATCACGATGCCCAGGGCCACGGCGCCCAAGGTAATGGTCAGGGTGACGCCCAGACCGTTCCACAGGTACTGCCAGCGGTCGTCGTCTAAGAAATTCAGCTTGAAATCCGCCGCGATGGCCGAAAGCTGCTTGCCCGGCGTCACCTTTTCCGCCATGACCGCCACCAACGCGGTCAATTCTTCGTCGGTCGCGTCCGCGGGCAGCGTGGCCTGCACCACGATACGCAGCTCGTCATAGGGCGATGCCATGTAAAACAGCGCCGTGCGGTTTCCCTCGACCTCCCGGAAAAGCAGAACGCCCGCCTGCCCGCCGATTTCCGTTTCCTTGCCTTGATTCAGGTCGGTGATTTTGCTCACGGCCTGGCCGAAAACCAGCAGGGTGCCCGGCTGCTTTTCCGCGTCCTTGCCCTGGTACATAAAAAAGGTGGTGATGGGATCATCGTCCGTATCCGGGGCGTTTTTCACGGCGGCATAATTTTTCGGCAGGTTCACGTCCGCCAGCTTCACATAAGTGGAACTGTCCTCCTGGGCGATCAGCCAGGTGGATTTCGCGCCGGACACTTTGCCGTTTTCGATTTTCAGCACGTCCGCCTGATAGAACACGGCAAAGTAGCCCGCCACCGCCGCCACGGCGATCACGGCCAGCACCGCGCAGATTTTGATCCAAAGGGGCTGTTTTTTCTTCATGTTTCTTCATCCTTATTAAATAAAGCAATAGGGGGCGATCGCTCGCTCCCTATTGGGTGAAACAGAAAGCCTGATTATTCGGCGGGAATGTACTTCGCCACGATGGCGGCCACAGTGCCGTCCGCAATCAGTTCTTCCAGGGCGGCGTTGATCTTTTCCAGCAGCTCGGTGTTTTCCAGGGCGATGGCGATGGCGTAGTCTTCCACGGCGTACTGGGTATCCAGCAGCACCAGGCCAGTGTTGGCTTCCACGAAAGCCTTGGCGGGGTTGTTATCGATGATCACGCAGTCCACCTTGCCGGTCAGCAAAGCCTGCACGGCATCCGCGCCAACATTGTACTTGAACACATTCTCATCGCCGAAATCGTCGGTGCAGTAAATGTCGCCGGTAGTGGATTCCTGCACGCCGATCTTGTAGGAAGCGCCTTCCGCGTACAGATCGTCAACGGAAGCGATGGGAGAGCCTTCCTTCACGATGATGGCCTGGATGCCGGTGGCGTAGGAGGTGGAGAAATTCACGCTCTGCAGGCGTTCTTCGGTCACGGTCATGCCAGCCATGCCCATGGACACTTTGCCAGTACTCACGGCATTGATGATGGACTTAAAATCCATATCCTGAATCTCCAGTTCCATGCCCAGCTTTTCGGCAATAGCGGCAGCGATTTCGGCATCAATGCCCACGACCACGCCATTCTCATAATATTCATAGGGCGGGAAAGCGGCGTTGGTGGCCATGATCAGGGCGGGCTTCTCATCCGCGAAAGCGGACAGGGCGGGAACCATCATGCAAAGTACCAATACCATAGCGAGAATCTTCTTCATAAGTCTTTTCCTCCTGACAAATTGTGTTCGTTTTCTTCGCGTTCCTTTCGGGGAACGGGTGCAGTATACCACACGCAAAAACGCCTGTCAAGAGGAAAATTGAATTTTTATTCAAATAATTTTGTAAAAATCGGATTATTCGTCGATATTTATTCATGAAATACAGAATGCGATGCATATATACGGAATAAGATGAAGCATACGGCGCGCAAATGGACATACTTTACATGAACGGGAAAGCTATGATACAATAGGCGCATCCAAAAGGGGGTGAGCCGATGGCGGGCAAGCTGATCGTGATCATGGGCACCAATGCCTCGGGCAAAAGCGGCTTAGGGGTGGAGCTGGCGCTGAAATATGGGGGAGAGGTGGTTTCCGCCGATTCCCGGCAGGTGTTCCGGGGCCTGGACCTGGGCAGCGGCAAAATCACCCCGGATGAAACCAAAGGCGTGCCCCATCACCTGATCGACGTATGCCAGCCGGGGGATTTTTTCTCCATGGCGGATTTTCAGCGCCTGGCTTATGAAGCCACCGACGGCATTTTAGCCCGCGGCAAGCTCCCCTTCCTGGTGGGCGGCACCGGCCTGTATGTGGATTCCGTGATCGACGGCTATGAGTTATCTTCCATTGAACCGGACCTCGCCCTCCGCGCCCATCTGGAAACCTTCGAGACCCCGGCGTTATATGAAATGCTGAAGGAAAAGCTGCCGGACACGGACATCGACCCCAAGAACCGCAACCGCGTCATGCGCGCCCTGGAACGCTTAGCCGCGGACGATTACCACCCCGGCAAACACAATCCCCGCTATGAAGCCCTGAAATTGGGCGTCACCTGGCCCCGGGAAACCCTGAAAGCCCGCATCGACGAGCGCTTGGAACGGCGGCTGAACCAGGGCATGGTGGACGAAGTGCGCAGGCTGCTGGATGCGGGCGTCAGCACAGAGTTTTTAATGAAGTTAGGCCTGGAATACCGCTATCTCACCCGCTATCTTCTGGGCGAAATCACCTACGACCAAATGGTGCTGGAATTGGGCAACGCTATCAAAAAATTCGCCAAGCGCCAAATGACCTGGTTCCGCAGGGAAGAAAACCTCCATTGGCTGGATATGGCAAGCGATCCCGTGACGCAGGCGGCAGAACTGATCGACGCGTTTCTGGCGGGGTAATCATTAAACCCAGGGGCCTCTGCGGCCCCTCAATCGGCGCAACTCCCCTTCATGGGGAGATTGCTCCCTTTCGGCTGATCTCACCGCCGATGAAATTCCCGCCACAGGCGGTCATCGGCGGTTCGTCCCCTTCCGAGAAATCCGCAAATGGTATTGCAATGAGAAACGGGCTGACACGAGATTTTTTCGCGTCAACCCGCTTGTTTTTATACGGTCAAATCCTTTGTTTCAGGAAATCCACCGCCAGAGCGATATCCGCCGTGGGGTCGTCGCCCACCTCGCGCTCGATGGTCAGGAAGCCGTGGAAGCCTTCTTCCTCCAGGGCGCCCAGGTACTTATCCCAGGGCACGCCGCCCTGGCCCAGGGGCAGCTCCAGATAGGCGGGGCCGTCCTCGGTTTTGTTATTGCCGTGCATGGTTTCGGCATAGATGGCTTCCGGGTCGGTCTTGCGGCACATGACGCCGTCCTTGGCGTGGGTGTGGACGATATACGGCCCTAAGTTATGAACGGCCTGCACGGGATCGTCGCCCGCCACCATGACCAGATTGGCGGGGTCCAGGTTGACGGATACGCCCTTGGAATGCAGCCCGTCCAGGAAGGCGCGCAGGGTGGAGGAAAGCTCGGGGCCGGTTTCCACGGCGAAGCGGGCTTCCATCTTGTCCGCGTAGGCGGCAAGCTCGCCGCAGGCGTCCTGAATGATGGCGTAATGGGGATTCTTGGGATCCCTGGGCACCACGCCGATGTGGGTGGTGACGATGCTGGTCTCCAGCTCCTTGGCTAAGTCCACGATCATTTTGGAACGGCGGATCAGCTCGGGATTCAGCTCGGCGTTGGCAAAGCCCCGGCCCAGGTCGCCGCACAGGGCGGAAATCACCAGGCCGTTGTCCTTGACCGTGTTCAGGAAATCCCGGCGCTTTTGGCCCACCAGGTTTTCGGGGGACATTTCGCCCTGGGTGGCGTATACCTGAATGCCCTGCGCCCCTAACTGACGGGTCAGCTTCAGGGCCTCCGGGAAGGGCTTGCGAAAGGAATCCAAAATAATACCGATGGAAAATCTGCTCATGATGAAAACCTCCTGTATGGGGATCATTCTTCGTGTATTATATCGCATTTTCTTTGGTTCAACAAGGAGAAATCCGCTTTTTCAGAAGAAAACCGCATGCATTTCCGGCGGTTGAAAAAAACAGCGGAAGCGGATATAATGAAGGTATATTCCCGGAACGAATGAAGGGAGAGGATTGCCGTGATTTCCTTTGACGCTGAACGAAAGCTGTTTCACCTGCGCAATGAAAGCGTTTCCCTGGTGCTGTATCTCAGGCCTGACGAGGAAGGAACCCAGGAATTGCTGATGGTCTATTTGGGCGCGCCGCTGCATGACCCCGCCGCCTGCCTGCACCTGATCAATCAGCAGGAGGGCGCGTCCTTTGATTCCGTGCGCCAGGCCCTGCCTTACGCCTGCCCCACGGAGGGGCGGGGGGATTACCGGCCCGCCCTGGTGTGCGCCGTCGATCGGCAGGGGCAAAGATGCACCGAACTGTTTTATGAAGGCCACCGCGTCGAAAAGGGAAAACCTTCTTTGAACGGCCTGCCCGCCTCCTATGTGGAAAAAACGTCGGAAGCGGAAACCCTGGAAATCACCCTGCGGGACGGGCTGACCGGCCTCACCGCCCGCCTGCGCTATACCCTGTTCGCCGATCTGCCCGTGATCGCCGCCAGCATTTTGTATGAAAACGGGGGAAGCGAAGCGCTGACCCTGACCCACGCGGGCAGCGCCTGCGTCACCCTGCCGGGGCGGTACGATATGCTGCACCTCCACGGAGCCTGGGCCAAGGAACGGAGCGTCGAGCGGCTCTCCCCCGCCGCCCTGACCCGATGCGTTTCCTCCAGCCGGGGCGCGTCCGGCCACGAGCATAACCCCTTCGCCGTGCTGGCTTCTCCTGATACCAATGAATTTTCCGGGGAATGCGTGGGCGCGGCCCTGGTGTACAGCGGCGATTTCCAAATCAGCGCCGATGAAAACGCCTACGGATCCACCCGCCTGACCCTGGGCCTGAATCCCCGCACCTTGTCCTGGCGATTGAACCCCGGCGACAGCTTCCAAAGCCCGGAGGCCCTGATCGCGTATTCCGATGCGGGGCTGAACCAAATGAGCCAGGCCTTCCATAGCCTGATCCGCAAGCACGTTTGCCGGGGATATTGGCGGGATCGGGAGCGGCCTATCCTGATTAACAACTGGGAAGCCACCTATTTCGATTTCAACCACGAAAAAATCCTGCAAATCGCCCGGAGCGCCGCGGCAGCGGGCATCGAGCTGTTCGTGCTGGACGACGGCTGGTTCGGCAAGCGGAACACCGACAACTGCTCCTTGGGCGATTGGGTGGTGAACCGGGAGAAGCTGCCCGGCGGCCTTTCCGCCTTGGCGAAGGACATCAATGAATTGGGCCTGAAATTTGGCCTGTGGTTCGAGCCGGAAATGGTCAGCCCGGACAGCGATTTATACCGCGCCCATCCCGACTGGTGCCTCCATGCCGAGGGCAGGCGGCGCACCACCGCCCGAAACCAGCTCATTCTGGATATGTCCCGCAAGGACGTGCAGGATTACGTGATCGAAGCAGTGTCCGGCGTGCTGAAAAGCGCGCCCATTGCCTATGTGAAGTGGGATATGAACCGCAACTTCAAGGAAGCGGGCTCCGCCCTGCTCTTAGGCGGGCGGCAAGGCGAAATCGCCCACCGGTACATGCTGGGCCTGTACCGGGTGCTGGAGGAAATCACCGCCGCCTTCCCCCAGGTGCTGTTTGAAAGCTGCTCCGGGGGCGGCGGGCGCTTCGACGCGGGCATGCTGTATTACATGCCCCAGACCTGGACCAGCGACGATACAGACGCCGTGGAGCGCCTGTGCATCCAGTACGGCACCAGCCTGTGCTACCCCACCAGCGCCATGGGCGCCCACGTGTCCGCCGTGCCCAATCACCAGGCGGGCCGCGTGACCAGCATGCGCATGCGGGGGGACGTGGCCTTGAGCGGCAATTTCGGGTACGAACTGGACCTGTCCGCCCAAACGCCGGAGGATATGGAAGAAATTTGCCGCCAGGTGAAGCAGGTGAAAGCCCTGCGCCGCACCACCCAGCAGGGAACGTTCACCCGCCTGCAAAGCCCCTTTGAAAGCAACGTCGCCGCCTGGCAGTTCGCCGATGAACAGCGGGTGATCCTGTGCGCGTACCGGGTGCTGAACCACCCCAACGCCGGGCCTGCTTTCATTCGCCTGAAGAACGTGCCGGAGGGCGTGTATACCGCACCGGAGGGCGGCGACCTCTCCGCCAACGACCTCATGCGCGCCGGGGTGGCCCTTTCCTTCCCCCACGGGGATTTCGCTTCCTGCGTGATGGTATTCGAGAAACAGACGTAAATAACCGCCGAAGGATAAGGAAAGATCAATCATACACTGGTTGAAACGGAGACCGAACCATGAGGATCATTTATTTCGATATATGCGCCATCCCCCTGTTTTTGATGATTCTTGCCATCTGCTTTTCCCGCAAAATGACCAAGGGAAACGCGAACCGGTTATTTATTGGATTGGTGTTTTTGTCGCTGTTCAGCGCCATGGCGGATTTGGGGATGGAGATTCCCGATAACCTGGCGCCGCTGTCCGAGGGGGGCCGCATCCTTTGCAGCGTGTCCACCTATGCTTATTTGTTTCTGCGCAACAGCAACAATGCCGTCCTCCTTCTGTTCCTGCTGTCGCTCACGCGCACGGCGTTCCTGATTCGGAAAAGGTGGGCAAAGATCGCGTTCTGCCTGCCTTACGCGGCGATTGTAGCAATGCTGGCGCAGAATCCGTTTACCCACAGCGCTTTCACCGTCACATCGGAGGTCGGCTACACCCGGGGGCCGCTGATGCTGGCGTTTTATGGGATCGCCCTGCTTTACGGCCTTTTCGGCTTTGCCTACTGCATTTACTGCCGCCGCTATCTTCCGAAAAATAAATGGACCGCGCTGATGATCGTTTATCTGCTGGTTCATCTTGCGGTGGTGATCCAGTTTTTCCGTCCGGAGCTGCTGGTGGAGATGTTCTGCACCGCCTTAGGAGAAATGCTGATTATGCTCTCCCTCATGCGCCCGGAGGAACGCATGGACAGCTCGGTGGGCATGCTGAGCTGGGCTTCCTATCAGACGGATCTAAAGAATATCCTTCGCGCGGGGGAGCGTGTGCAGATCATCGTGATTCGGATGCTAAACTGCCGGGAGATTCGGAATTATTTGGGCGATTACAAATACAACCGGTATCTGACGGAAATTGCCAACGGAATACGCGCGGCGCACCGGAACAATATCGAATTATACTTTGAGCGTCCCGGCGCCGTCTATCTGATTATGGACGCGGACGAAGCGGACACGGAAAACGTCGGCCAGCGCCTGCTGTCCGAAGCCGGAGACCAGATCAAACGCTACGCGGAAATGGGCGTGCGCTTCGAGCCGCGGATCTGCCTGATCCGCTGCCCGGACGATTTGCGCAGCGCGGAGGATATCGTCAGCTTGGGGCACAAATTCCACAAAATCGACGGCAGCAAGCGAACCACGCTCCGCGCCAGTGAGATCGTTCATTCCCAAACCTTCGCGCTTGAGGCGCGCATCACGGAAATCCTGGACCGGGCGCTCCGCGAAAACCGGATCGAAATGTATTACCAGCCCATCTATGATATCCGTTCCGGCGGCTTCCATTCGGCGGAGGCCCTGGCCCGCATCATCGATCCCGAATACGGCGTCATTTCACCGGCTATCTTTATCCCGGCGGCGGAAGCGGAAGGCTTCATGATTCCGGTGGGGGACAGGGTGCTGGATCAGGTGTTCCGCTTCGTTGCGGAGCATGATTTAGACGCCCTGGGGCTTACGCACATTGAGGTCAATCTTTCCGTCGCCCAGTGCATGGAAAGCAATCTGCCGGAAAAATTCCGGGCGCTGCAGCAAAAATACGGCGTCGATCCGGGCAGGATCAACTTAGAGATCACGGAAACCACCTTCGAGAACATCAGCGAAATCATGCTGGAGAACATCAGCGAGCTGATCCGGATGGGCTACAGCTTCGCTTTGGACGATTACGGCATCGGCTATTCCAGCATCCAGCGGATCAACCGGATCCCGCTGAAGCTCATCAAGATCGACAAGAGCATGCTGGACGAGGTTCATTCCGAAAACGGTCGAAAAATCCTTGCTTACACGGTGCGGATGATGCAGAGCATCGGCAAGCGGCTGGTAGCCGAGGGCGCGGAAACCGGCGACGCGGTGGCACTGCTGAAAAACATGAACTGCGATTATATTCAGGGGTTCTATTTCTCCAAACCTTTGCCCGCGGATCAGTTTATCCGCTTTATCGAGGAACAAAACAGGCATAAAGGAGCATAAGTACGCGAAAACGGCAAGCGGGGCGTCCTGAAAGCAAAGTCAGAACGCCCCCCCTTTTTTTCGATCAACCGTTGCTGTACAGGTCCAGATCAGCCAAGATCACTTCGCCGTCCTCGGTCAGATAAGCGTAGGCCCGCTGGGTCCAATATTGGTATTGCGCGTCCCAGGTAAGGAACGTGACCACCCACAGCGTTTCTTCGGATTGATAGGCGGCGTCCCCCCAGGCGTTCACGTCCAGCACGGCGTTGCATTTCAGGCCGTCGATCCAGGCCGCGCCCATTTGTTCGTCGCCCGCTTCATGAATGGCTTCAAGGGCGATTGCCATGGCTTCCTCCCGGCTGATCTTGCCTTCCTTGGGCAGGGTGTGATAGTAACTCCCTTCAAAAACAATGTGCAGAATATTCTCACATCAATAAGACGGAGAAAAACGGCTTTCGTTTCATCCGCAATGAAAAAAATGTCCGGCTGGAGAAGAATTTCTTCCAGCCGGCTAATGTATCGTTTTCCCTTCCATATCACCGCGCTCTTTGGGGCGGTTGTTTATCCTTCAGTTTATCAGAATAGAAACAGCAGCCGTCCCGCCCATGATCCTTGACGTAATACAGGGCGGTATCCGCCTGGCGGAACATCTCCGCCGGGTCTTCTCCATCCGGGCAATACGCCACGCCCGCGCTGAGCGTGATCGACGGAAGGCCGTCTTCTTCACGCTGCAAATCCTCATTGATCTTGGCCATCTTGCGCGTGATCAAATCCTTTGGATTGCCGGTCGTATGCACCATGAAAACGACAAACTCGTCTCCGCCGATCCTGCACGCATAGTCATCGGAACGGAAATTCTTCTTCAGCACAGCGGCAATCTTTTTCAGCACCTGATCTCCCGTCTCGTGGCCGTACTGATCATTGATCCGCTTAAACTGATCCGCGTCGAAGAGCAGCATGGCCGTGGTGCTCATATCCAGGCTGGTCTTGATCAGATCGAAACCGGCCCGGTTATATACCCCGGTCAGTTCATCATGGGAAGCCTTGAAGCTGAGGTTTGCGATGCTCTTTTTGTAGGCGTTGTACATCACGTTATAGGTTCCGGCAAGATAGCGGAATTCAGAGGCTCCCATGATCGGTATTTTCTGGTCCTTCTTGATGTGGTCCACCGCGCTCAGCACCGGATTGACGCCAAGATGCGTGGTCACCCACATCATGGCGATCATGGCCGCGGACTGGATAAAGATGAGCGCCGCCATCCATATCAGATCACGATTTGCTTGGTTCTGGGTCTCCTGCTGAGCGCCGTGCGTGCCGGATTTCAGCGTCTGAATACATTCCGCCATGTTGTATCGTATCCGGGTTTTTTGTTCGGAATACGCTTTATCATGAACCATACGCTGCGCAAGGAGGATCTTTTCTGCCGGTGCCAGCGCGCCGTCCGCTTCCGTCAGCGACACATCCTTTAGCGCCTGCGGCATATCGGTATCATTCTGGGCGTCCATCATCAGCCGCATGGCGTAGTACTCACGATCCATGAGCGACAGGGATTCCGCCATGCCTTCTTTCAGCTTTGCCAACGCGGGCGAATCCGGCATCGCTTCCTCCATGACGGAGATCGCGTGTTCACGGCGGCGCGCAGCGTCCGCTTCCGCAAAATAGTTCTCCATGTGCGTCCGGTCGCCCAATACCGTATAGCACCGCGCTTCTTCGGTAAGATAGTCCGAAGCCTGCATCAGCTCCTCCGCCGCTTCTTCCATTTGAATGAAATCATCCGTTGAGTCTTCCATGTTCCTGAAGCTCCGGAACGTGCGGAAAGCCATAAACAGCAGTACTGCGGTAATGACTAGCGATACGGTCATCATGATCATGGACGTGGTTTTCAGCGATAAGCCCTTTTCTTTCGTCACGTTTTGGGTTTGCAATTTCTTGACCTCCAAGGGAAATGATGTTCCTTACCGGATATTCTTGAGAATCTTTCTCGAAAATTCTTCAGCGGGCAGCGGACGGGAGAAATAATAGCCCTGTACGATGTCGCATCCCGCGTCCTTGAGCAGCTTCAGCTGGTTTTCCGTTTCCACACCCTCGGCAACTACCGGCACCCGGAGATAACGCGCGATGTCGATAATCAGCTCTCATTGCGTTCGATGTTCCGGATAAAGTCAATGTCCATTTTCAGCACGTCCAGGGGCAGGGAGGAAAGCATGTTCAGCGATGAATAGCCGGAGCCGAAATCATCCATTTCGATTTCGTATCCTTTGCCCCGCAATTCGCCGATCACGCGGTTCAGCTGATCGGCGTTTTCCGTATAGGCGGATTCCGTGACTTCCAGCTTCAAATCGCCGCTTTTCAGCCCGTACCGCTGGATGATGCCGTCCAGTGTGGCGATCAAGCCGGGATCGAACACATCCACCCTGGAAAGATTGACCGACACAGGCAGGGTGAAATGGTACTGATCCCGCCACGCGGCGATCTGCTTTGCGGCTTCTTCCCAAACGTAATTATCCAGGATGCTGATCTGGCCGCTTTGTTCAAACAGCTTGATGAAGTCCTCCGGGGAGATCATGCCAAGCTCCGGGTGCTTCCACCGGACCAGCGCCTCCGCGCTGGAAAGCCTGGGCGGTGTGGATTGAATATCATACTTGGGCTGGTAATACACCTCCAGCTCATGCCGTTCAAGCGCGTGATCCAGGTCGTTCAGCAGCCGCTGATCCCTCTCTTCCTGCTGTTCCATAGCGGTATCATAGATCATGGCCTGGGACTGGAAGCTGCCCCGCAGTTTATGGCTGGCTGTCCGGGCCTTGTCAAACTGCAGCTCCGGTTCCATCCCCTCGCTCCAGGGCTTCACGCCCATGCGAAGATGGATGCTGACTTTATCAAAGCGGCTGTCCATATGAGCCTGCAAGCGGTCCAGCACCGCCTGCCAGTCCTCGCCCTCGCGGCAGTAGATATGAAAGCGGTCGGCGTGGGAACGGCCCGCGATCCCGCCGGTTTCATCGGTGAATTCCCGGATCGCTTTGCCCAGCTCCTTCAGAATCTGGTCGCCGCACTCGCGCCCGTGAAGGGCGTTGATGGAATGGAACCGGTCGATGTTTATGACCACCGCGTCCATGTGCCTCTCCGGCGCCTCGCGGCGAAGCCGGTTGGCATATACCAGGAAAAAGTTCCAGTTATACAGATTGGTGAGGGGGTCGCGCTCCGCCTCGGAAATGATCTGCCGCCCTTCTTCGGCCTTTGCCGTGGTCTTTACGTTTTTCAGCACCAGCAGCAGGATGATCACGGCAATGACGGCGGCGGCCGCCACAAAATACACCCAGGTGGCCCGAATGAAGTCCCCCAGCGTGGCCTTTTCATCCAGGAAGCCGTATTTTGTCAGGGCAGAATTTATCATGGTATCCGACGACAGCCGGGTGACTTTATTGAGGATCGAGTAAAGGGCGTCGTCCTCCCAGTTCATGCCAAACGATATGTACATATCCTCGTCTGTTGCCAGGGCGGAGAGCTTGTATTTCGTGAGCTGTTCATTGACGCGGCTGAGGCGGTAGTTGCTGACCAGCATACAGTCCGTCTTCCCGGAGGCGATGTCCCGCAAAGCCAATTCATTGTCATCATAATAGACGATTTTCCAATTGGGAAAAAAATCTTTGACAAAGGTTTCGTAGCTCGGGTGTCCGCTGGGGAGCGCCACAGTCATCTCCCGGTCACGCTCGATTCCCTGATGATCCGCGGTTCGCACCACCGCGTACATCTCCGAGGAGATGATCGGGTCGGTGCTGATGACCCCCCGCTGTTCGCCGTCGTAGGTGCTGATGCTCAGGGGGAAGACACAATCGATTTCATGGTTCGCCAGCGCCTGCAAAGCGGCTTCCATGGTGGGAAACGCCCGCGTCTCGAAACGCAGGGTGGCGTTTCTCTGGCTGTCCTCCGCAAAGCTCAGAAAGTCCGAAAGCGCGCCGGTGAACCGGCCCGATTCATCATCCAAATCGCAGAAGGGAAGGAAGTTGTCCCGGTATCCCACGCGGATCACTTTCCGTTGGTCAAGCCATTCGTTTTCTTCGGACGAGAGGAAGCTGTTCACGGTGCTCGCTTTGTTGAACCGCTCCGTCAGCTGCTGGTTGTAATCCCGGTTGTCCTCAAACAGGCGGTTCATGGCCGCGTCCAATTCCTGCTTCAAATCGGGACGGTTTTTGTTGATGCCAAAGAAGGATTCCGCGAACCCGACCTTCCAGACGGGAATCACATCGGCGGAATTGCCGTAGGTATCCAGGGTGACCAGGGCGTCAAAGTCCCCATTGGCGAGCATTTCCAGCAAAACGGGTGTCTTTTCGGTGGATTCCACGATTTCCGTCGTCACATTATGGCTTTCCGCCCAGGCCACAAACAGCTTTTCCTGAATGCTGTTCTTGTTGACGCCCACCTTTTTCCCGTTCAGGGTTGAAAAGTCGTCCGCCCTGATCGCCTTGTTTTCGGGCGCGATAAAGACGTGATAGCCTTCCGAGCCCATGGCCTCGGCGGAATAGAGAATTTTCTCCGCCCGTTCGGCTGTATACGAAACGTCGCTGAGCAGATCAAGCTCCCCGGCGATCAGCTTTTCCAGCAGCTGCGACCAGCTGCCTTCCACATATTCATACGTCCATCCTGTGTAGATCGAAAGACGCCGCTGGTACTCGTATCCGTATCCCGATTTCCTTCCGAACTCGTCGGTATGATGGAACGCCGATTCATACCAGCCCACGCGCACGACCTTCCCGGATTCCTCCGCCTGGGCGGCACAGGGCAAAGCGAAGGCTGCCGCCATGACAAAGCACAGCAGGAAAGCCCCCAGCCGTTTTTTGCTTTGAATGATTCCAGAATAACGCGGTTTCATGTTTATGCCCCTCTCGTTTTGTATATCTGAACCCTCAAAATCAATTCGGTTCGTAATCTTTTTCACAGGATCGCCAGGCCGGTCTATCCCTGCGGAGCTTCCGCATATGTGATCGCGCAATATCCGGGGTAGATGATCTGGCGGGCCGTGAAATGGAATCGTTTTCCTCTCAGCGCGTCGGTAAACTCTCCTTCCACGGGTTCGCCGTCCAGCGCCGCGCGTTTGACGTTTTGAAACCATGCTTCCTCAATGAAAGGATAAAGCTCCCTGACGCTGTGCCCAAGGATCTCCTTTGCCGGGCGGCCTCCAAACTTCTCGAATTGATGATTGACGTAGAAAATGACCGCGTCATACAGTCCGCTGTGCTCGGCATACGTGACGTGATACACGCTGTACGAAAGCGGAAGATCATCGAATAAATGGAAAATTTCAGAAGAATGGGAAAGGCGGCTCTCGGCGGAGATGTTTTTATCGTGGTCGGCAAGGAGCCTCACTTCGCTCAGCTTAGCCTGCTCTTCCAGGTCAAGCGTTTCGGAAAAGAGAACGTAGCCGACGGATAGATACAAGGTGACGGGCACGCCGCCGATTTGCCGGATAGATTTCGCGGTGGCCTTGATTTTCGCCCGCAGGGCATGCGCTTCTTCTTTGTTTTTGACCTGGGCCAGGACCGCGAACCGATGCCCAGCATAGCGTCCGATGGCGCTGGTTTTGCCAAAATCGCACTTGAGCGCTTTCCCGAGCGCGTTCAAAACCTTATCTCCAAAGTCGAAACCGTATTGTTCGTTCAGCGCGTTACGATTCAGCTTTCTTCTCTTCAACTAAATCCTCATAGAATGTGAATCCGTTTTTCCCATTGTTCTTGGTTTCATACAGCGCTTGATCGGCGTGCTCAAACAGTTCTTCCGCGTATCTCGCGTTTCGTCCGTGGGCAATGCCGGCGCTGATCGTTACGGGCGGAACGCCTTCCTCCGGCGTGCTGAGGATCGTGTTGATCTTCTTTATTCTGTCAATGATCAGGTTTTTTTGATCTGAATCCGAATGGGTCATCATCACCACAAACTCATCCCCGCCGTACCGGCAGACATGGTCTTCTGCCCGAAAGCTCTGCTTGATCGTGTTTGCGATTCTTTGAAGCACCTTATCGCCCACTTCGTGCCCGTAGGTATCATTGACTGATTTGAAGCAGTCCCCGTCGATCAGCAGCATGATGGTCTTCCAAAGCTCCGCTTTTTCCATAAGGATGTTATAGCCTGCCCGGTTATACGCCCCTGTCAGGGGATCGTGCGTCGCTTTGTACACTTCCTCCCGAAGCGTCATCTGCTCGGACGTGTTGTCCCGGACGCTTAAGAAGGAGCCTGTAATGCGCCCTTTTTCGTCAACGACGTTATGCTTTTCAACCACAAAGGTCTTTATTTCCCCGTCAATCTGTATCTCATGCTGTTTTGATTCTCCGGATCTGAATTCTCCAAACATCTTCCGCAGCCGGGTCGTGGCGACTTCGTAATCTTCATTCTCTATCTTGACCAGGTTGATGCCCGATTGGTTCGCCCATATGCATTGATCGAACGCGTCGTAGAAATAGAGCGCCTCCGGCAGTCCCGAAGCAATGTTTGACAGCATGCTGTCCAGCAGGCGCAGCGGGCGGTATTTCAGGGAGAAGAAGTACACCAGCAGCCCAAAAACGCCAAAGCCAATCATGGAACGGTCAATGGGGGTCCGGGAAAAAATGTAGAAGGATTCCCACGCCGTGATCACAAGCATGGTGAAAAGAATAACATAGTACCTTTCCGCGTTTATCTTCGGAGAATTGAAGGCCTTCAGGAAGAAAATGATGATCGACACGGTAAGGAGTCCATAGTCAACGATTCGATGAAACGACTGCCCGGCAAGGGGAACGAGGCCAAAATAGGTATATCCGCCAGCTTCCAGCGCCACTGTTGAAAAAGCGTGCCCCCACATGATATTGCAAAGAAGCTGAATCGTATCGGCCGCCAGCAGGATAATTCCGGGAATTCTATAAAACCGCTTATCCCTTTCGATCCCGCAGTATTGGCCTGTAAAATGGATGAGGGCCGCCATGACCACATTCATGCCCAGGAAATAGAAGTAGTAGCCAATCGTGGAAAGAAATTGGCTGGAAGAAATAATAATGATGGCATTTCCGATCATAGGCGGAATAAGCGCGCATAACATATATGCAACAGCTCTGCCTATCTTTTTCGACGAGCGAAAAGCTGCTCCCGCGAAAACACCCAATGCGGCGATTAAGGATATCAGAATGCAAAAAAAGGCGATTCTCATATTCACATCTCCATGTAGGTCATTTACAGAATAATCATATCACATGCGGGGGCAAATTGCCAGACCATAAAACAAAAAAGCGCCGAGTTTTTCCCGGTTTTTCCCGGTTTTTCCCGGTTTTTCCCGGTTTTTCCCGGTTTTTCCCGGTTTTTCCCGGTAGTTTTCCCGGTCAGAAGCGCTGAGGAATCCTCGTCCTTCGGCAGCGCCCCAAGTTCTGATCCTGTGCTGCAAAAAACGCGTCTGTCATGGATGATCAGCCATAAAAACAGAGCGAATCCGGAAACGGCTTCGCTCTATGGGATTCAGAAATGGGATATTTCATTCTCTGGCTGACGCCGCTGAACGATTGTATGATACAATTTTATCGTAAAAGGAGATGGGGAAACCCGGGGGATGATGATATGCGTTCAGGCGTCCCAGCCCTTGCACACGTCCACCCAGCCCGCGCAGGCGGAATACTTTTCCAATTCGGGGATGGTCAGCTCGATGGCGCTGTTGCTGCTGCCGCAGGCGGGAAACACGGTTTCAAAGCGTTTGAGGGAGGCGTCCAAATAGACCTTCACGCCCTCCTTCGCCGCGAAGGGGCACACGCCGCCCACCGCGTGACCGATGCGTGCAAGGGTGTCCTCCGGAGACAGCATTTTGGCCTTCACGGCAAATTGCGCCTTGAATTTGGCGTTGTCCACCTTGGCGTCTCCGGCGGCGACCACCAAAATGGGTTCGCCGTTCACCGAGAAGGACAGGCTTTTGGCGATGCGGCAGCCCGCGCAGCCTAAAGCCTCCGCCGCCAGTTCCACCGTGGCGCTGGAAACGGTAAATTCCCGAATCCGGTCCTCCATGCCGTACTGCCGGAAAAACGCTTTTACAAGATCAATCGCCATAGGGGCCTCCTTGTGCTTTCTTCTGTTTTCGCCGCCCATTGTAGCAGAAAAGGGGACGGAACACAACCGCCCCGCTGTTTTGGCTGTGTACAAAAACCCCCCGGCCTCTTTTCGGAAGCCGGGGGTTCATGTTAGCCTTTATCCGATCAATACATGCCACCCATGCCGGGGTTGCCAGCGGGGGCCGCGGGTTCGGGCGCGGGGATGTCGGTGACCAGGGATTCGGTGGTCAGCACCATGGCGGCCACGGAAGCGGCGTTCTGCAGGGCGGAACGGGTCACCTTGGTGGGGTCGATGATGCCGCGTTCGATCATGTCCACGTATTCACCCTTCAGGGCGTCGTAGCCATAGCCGGTCTTGCCGCTGCGGCGGATGTTCTCGATGATGACGGCGCCGTCGATGCCCGCGTTCACGGCGATCTGCCGCATGGGCTCTTCCATGGCGCGGAGGATGATCTGCACGCCGGTCTTGGCGTCGCCGGCGGTCTTGTCTACCAGACCGCAAACGCTGTTGATGGCGTTCAGCAGGGCCACGCCGCCGCCGGGCACGATGCCCTCTTCCACAGCGGCACGGGTGGCGGCCAGAGCGTCTTCAATGCGCATCTTGCGCTCTTTCATTTCGATCTCGGTCGCGGCGCCCACCTGGATGACGGCCACGCCGCCAGCCAGCTTGGCCAGCCGCTCCTGGAGCTTTTCGCGGTCGTAATCGCTGGTGGTTTCGGCGATCTGGGCCTTGATCTGGTTCACGCGGTTCTTGATTTCTTCCTTGTCGCCCGCGCCGTCGATGATGGTGGTGTTTTCCTTGTCCACCTTCACCTGATGGGCCTGGCCTAACATGTCGATGGTGGCTTCTTTGAGTTCGAGGCCCAGCTCTTCGCTGATGACCTGACCGCCGGTCAGGATGGCGATATCCCGCAGCATTTCCTTGCGGCGGTCGCCGAAGCCGGGAGCCTTGACGGCCACGCAGGTGAAGGTGCCGCGCAGCTTGTTCACAACCAAGGTCGCCAGGGCTTCACCCTCCACATCCTCGGCGATGATGAGCAGCTTCTTGCCAGCCTGCACCACCTGCTCCAGAACGGGCAGGATCTCCTGGATGTTGCTGATTTTTTTATCGGTAATCAGGATGTAGGGGTTATCCAGCTCGGCCACCATCTTGTCGGTATCGGTGACCATGTAAGCGGAAGCGTAGCCCCGGTCGAACTGCATGCCTTCCACGGTGGTCAGCTCGGTCTTCATGGTTTTGCTTTCTTCCACGGTGATGACGCCGTCCTTGCCCACCTTTTCCATGGCGTCGGAGATCAGCTGGCCGATGGTTTCGTCACCGGCGGAAATAGAAGCTACCTGGGCGATGGCCTGCTTGCCGCTGATGGGGCGGGAGATTTCCTTCAGGCCGTCCACGGCGGCGGCGGCGGCGTCCTCAATGCCCTTTTTGAGCACCATGGGGTTCGCGCCAGCGGCCAGATTCTTTAAGCCCTCGCGCACGATGGCCTGTGCCAAAAGGGTTGCGGTGGTGGTGCCGTCGCCGGCCACGTCGTTGGTCTTGGTGGCGACTTCCTTGATGAGCTGCGCGCCCATGTTTTCAAAGGGGTCTTCCAGTTCGATTTCCTTGGCGATGGTCACGCCGTCATTGGTGATGAGGGGCGCGCCGTATTTCTTATCCAGCACCACGTTGCGGCCCTTGGGACCTAAGGTGATCTTTACGGTGTTCGCCAGGGCGTTGATGCCGGATTCCAGGGCGCGGCGGGCGTCCTCGCCGTACTTTAACTGCTTAGCCATTTTATATTCCTCCTGATGATTCAGTCAATTTATTTTATTCGACCACAGCGAGAATGTCGCTCTGCCGCACGATGATGACTTCCTGGCCGTCCAGCTTCACTTCGGTGCCGGCGTACTTGGAATAGATCACCTTCTGGCCCACTTCCACCTGCATGGTAACGTCCTTGCCGTCTACCTTGCCGCCGGGGCCCACGGCCAGCACTTCGGCCATCTGGGGCTTTTCCTTGGCGCTGCTGGTGAGGATAATGCCGCTCTTGGTGGTTTCTTCGGCTTCCACGTTCTTGATGACCACGCGGTCAAACAAAGGCTTGATGTTCATAAGGCTCCTCCTCTTATGGATTGCGATTTTGGGGGCTGTTAGCACTCATAAGTAACGAGTGCTAAATCATCCTTGCATACTATACTTCATTCGTGCCCCGGACGCAAATGCTATTTTGCCCAAATTTCGGAAAATCATGCGGAAAGCGGGAAATATTTTTGATTTAAACTATTTTATTCCATGTTTTCTTAAAATTTCTTCTGTTTTCTTTGATTTTTGATTTTCCTGTTCAAAGATTCTTTGATCTATGGTAAGATGGTAACGGAGTTGAGAGCGGAGAGTTGAGATTGTATAGTCTGCCAATTCGTTCTCTCCTATGGGCGTACTCTGCATTATCAACTCAACCCCATTTGATGCACGATATAAATCTCAACTCTCCGCTCTCAACTCTCCACTCTCAGCGCCCGACTCTCCACTCTGAAAAGGCGGTGTTTCTCTTTGTTATCCACTTTATTGTTGGCCTGGTACGATATTCACGGCCGCGTCTTGCCCTTCCGTGGCACAAAAGACCCTTACCGCATCTGGCTCAGTGAAATCATGCTCCAGCAGACCCGCACCGAAACGGTGGGGGCTTATTATGTACGCTTTTTAGAGCGGTTTCCCGATGTGTTTTCCCTGGCCGCCGCTCCGGAGCAGGACGTGCTGAAATGCTGGGAGGGGATGGGCTACTATTCCCGCGCCCGGAACCTGCACCGGGCCGCGAAGCAGGTAGCAGGGCAATACAATGGCAGTTTTCCCGCTGATTTGGACGCCCTCCGCGCCCTGCCCGGGGTGGGAGATTACACGGCGGCGGCGGTGGCCTCCATCGCCTTTGACCTGCCCGCCCCCGCCATGGACGGCAACCTGACCCGGGTGCTGTCCCGCTTTCATGGGGTGCGGGAGGACGTGGGAATGCCCTCCGTGAAGCGCCGTTTGCTGGAACTGGCCCAGGCGGACATGCCGCAAACCCGCTGCGGGGACTTCAATCAGGCGCTCATGGATTTGGGGGCTACCGTCTGCACCCCCGGTACCCCGGACTGCGCCGACTGTCCCCTGCGCCCTCTCTGCGACGCTTACCAGGCGGGCGACGCGGACGCTCTGCCCATAAAAGCCGCCGCCAAGCCGCCTCTGGAGCTTTCCATGGCCGTGGCCCTCGTTACCTGCGGGGACAAAGTGTGGATGATCCAGCGCAAGGAAGCGCTGCTGAAAAACCTGTGGGTGTACCTGCTTACGGAAACCGCCGAAAAAAACGCCGACATAGAAAAAGCCCTGAAAAGCGCAGGCATCCGCGCCGCTTTCCAGGACACTTTGGGCACTGCCCGCCACGTCTTCACCCATCGGGTGTGGAACATGACTTTATACCACTATCTTGCCGAAATCCCTGCCTGCCGGGAAGGCCGCTTCGTCACTCTTTTGGAAATGCGCGCCCTGCCCCTGCCCACCGCCATGCGAGCGGCCAAGGAACAGGCGGAACGGTTGCTGGAAAAATAGGAAACCTTGGGGCTTCTTCAGCCCCGGTACCCCTTACTTAGCGATAAAAATGTAATCTTAGTCCAACTTACCGACAAAGCGGTAAAAAATCTCGATTTCCTGATCTTTGAAGCCCGGTGAGCTTTTCACCGGCTCATGGATCAGGTTTTTTTCGATCAGGGTGTTCAGCAGTTCAGCGGTCAGTTCGGTGGGATATTCATTTTTCATACTGGCACAGGGTGCCGTCCTGCTCCATGATGGCCATTTTATCGCACAATTGCAGGGCGGACTGCTGATCGTGGGTGATATAGCAGCCGCTTCTGGATCATGCGGATCTCCAGCAGCATTTCTTCCCGCAGCTTGGCGTCCAGGTTGGTGATCGGTTCGTCCATCACCAGCAGATCGCTGTCGATGACCAGCGCCCGGGCGATGGCCACGCGCTGCTGCTGGCCGCCGGAAAGCTGGTTGGGCAGGTGATTGGCGTATTCGGTCCTGTTCTATTCCGGCTCCCGGCGGCATACATATTGCCCATGGACTGGCATTTGATCGTGCCCGGGGAAACGGGCTGGGCGGACTCGGGGGTGGAGGGAGCCTGGGAAGTGCGCCTGCGGCCGGGGCAGCCTGTGCTGGCGGTGAAGCCGGAGGTTGTGTGGCGGGGTAGCCATATTCTCACCCCCTCGGAAGTGACCCAGGCGGCCCAAGCCCTGTGCGGCCATGAAATAGCGGCCCGGCAGCGGGAGCTGACCGAAGGCTTTCTGCCCCTGCCCGGCGGGCATCGGCTGGGCGTGTGCGGAGTCATAGGCCCTAAGGGCATGCGGGAAATCATCAGCCTGTGCGTGCGCCTGGCCCATGAGGTCAAGGGGGCGGGGGAGAGCATTTTTTCCCTGATCCGGGGCTTTTCCACCCTGATTGTAGGCCCGCCGGGAGCAGGGAAAACCACGATGCTGCGGGACATTGTGCGGCTGTACAGTATGGAAGGAACGCCCGTGGGCGTGGCGGACGAGCGGGGCGAAATCGCCGCCTGCCGGGACGGCGCGCCCCAGCTGGACGTGGGGCCTATGACCGACGTGGTGACGGGCTTGGACAAAGAAAACGCCCTGCGCCTGCTGGTGCGGGCCATGGCCCCAAGGGTCGCGGCGGTGGACGAAATCGGCGGGGAAGTGGACGCCGCAGCCTTGGGGGAGGCCCTGCGATGCGGGATCACGGTGCTGGCGACTATCCATGGCCGAAGCCTTTCGGATATCTGGCAGCGCCGGGGCATGGAAAAGCTGTTAGCGTCGGGGGCCTTTGAGCGCGCCGTATGCCTTGCGTCCCCCGGCGAAAAACCCAAGGTACTGTGCTGGAACGGGGAGGAAATCAAGGGATGAACGGGCTGCTGGCACTGGCGGCGGCGGGCGGGTGCGCCGCCTTGGGCATGAGCGCGTCCCGGCGGCTGGCAAGACGGTGTACCCTGCTGACCGCCTGGGACGGGGCGCTTCTGCGCATGGAGGGCGCCGTCACCCACAGCGGCGCGGGGCTGACAGCCGTGCTGAAACAGGGAGCGGGAGAAGGAAACGCCGTTCTGACGGAATTGATTCGCAGGATGGAAGCGTCCCCCGCCGCGTCCCCGGAAGCGCTGACGGACGGCCTGCCCTGGGACGAACTGCTTTCCTCCGACGAACGGGAAACACTTTCCGCCTGCCTGCGGGGCCTGTTCAGCCCCACCCTCACCCAGCAGGCCCAAGCCCTGGCCGCCGCCCGGGATCAGTGGGCCGTATACCTGCGCCGCTGCCGGGAAAAAAGGGAGCAGGACGGCAAACTGTACGTCAGCCTTGGCTGGCTGGGCGGCGCGGCGGCGTTCATTCTGCTGTGCTGAAATGGAGGGTGTTGCTGTGCAAGTCGAAGTTTTGCTTCGCATCGCCGGGGTGGGGCTGCTGGTGACCGCCATCTGCCAGGTACTCACCCGGGCGGGACGGGAGGAAATCGCCACCCTCGCCACGGTGGCGGGCATTTTGCTGGTGCTGTTCATCGTGGTGAATTTGGCGGGTGAGCTGATCGCCCAGGTGCAGGCGGTGTTTCATCTGTCATGACGGAAGCGCTGCGGGCCGCTGGCTTCGCGGTCACGGCGGCCATGCTGTGCTTTGCCCTGCGGGCTGCCCATCGGCAGGCGGGCGCGGCGGCGGCCATCGCCGGAGGATTGATGCTGTTTTTCGCGGCCATTTCCCGGCTTTCTCTGGCGGTGGACGCCCTCAAAACACTGGGCGAGAGGACGGGCGTTTCCGACAGCACCTTGACCCTGCTTTTGAAGCTGACGGCCATGGCGTACGTCACCGAATTGTCCGCCCAGCTGTGCCGGGACGCGGGAGAGGAGGGATTGGCCGTGAAGGCGGCGCTGTGCGGCAAAATGCTGCTCATGGCCCAAACCCTGCCCCTGATCCTGGAAATCGGGGAAATGACGCTGGCTTTAGCGCCATGAAAAGGCTTGCGCTGTGTCTTTTGCTGCTGTTCCTGCTGTGCCCCGCCGCCCGGGCCGAGGGGCTGGAAGGGGCGTTGGATACGGTGTGGGACGGGCTTTCCCTGCAGGACTGGCAGGACGCTTATGACCGGGCCTTCCCCCAGGGCGAGGATTTTCGCAGCCTGATCTTGAAATTAGCCAGGGGCGAACGGGTGCTGAATCCGGAAGAACTGCTGCGTTCCCTGGCCGTCCGGTGGATGGGGGCGCTGACGGAAAGCCTGTGGCGGCTGGCGCGGCTGGTGACCCCCGCCGTTTTCTGCGGAGTGCTGCGGCGACTTCGGCTGACCTTTGTCCGGCCCGCTTTAGGGGAAGCGCTGGACGGGGCCTGCTTCCTGCTGCTGGCGGGCTGCATGGCCCAGGATTTAGGCACGCACATGCGGCTTTCCCAGGACGCGGTCACGGGCATGGCGGATCTCATGCAATCCCTGTTCCCGGTGCTGCTCACGCTGCTGGCGGCGGTGGGCGGCACGGCAGGAGCGGCGTTTTTCCAGCCCGCCGTGGTGGCGGCCAGCGGCACCATGACCGAGCTGGTGCGCTCTGTGTCCCTGCCCCTGGCTTTGGCGGCGGGCACGGCAACGATCTTAAGCCGCCTATCGCCCCGGATGCGCATCAGCCGCCTGTGTACCCTGCTGAAAACCGCCGCGTCCTGGACCTTAGGGGTAGGCTTCACGGTGTTCATTTCCGTTACCGCCCTGCAATCCTTGGGGGCCGCGGCGGCGGACGGCGTGTCCATCCGGGCGGCCAAGTACGCGGTGGATCATTTCGTGCCGGTGGTGGGCGGCATGTTCGCCGATACCATGGATACCCTGGTAGGCGCTTCGCTGCTGATCAAAAACGCCCTGGGCCTGACCGGCCTTTTGATGCTGCTGTCCGCCGGGGCCGTGCCCATGATTCAGACCTTAGCGGCGACTATGGCTTACCGGGCCTGCGCCGCCCTGCTGGAACCCCTGTCCGATGACCGGGCCAGCGGCTGCATCCAGGATTTTTCCGATATCCTGATGCTGCTGTTCGTGATTCAGTTATCCGTGGGGGCCATGTTCCTGCTGCTGGTGGCCCAAATGCTGGTGGTGGGCAATCTGACGGTGATGCTGCGATGAACGTGTTTCTGCGAAGGATCGCTGGCCTGTGCCTGATCCGCATGCTGCTGGATATGGCCCTGCCAGAGGGCGAGTGCGCCGCCTGGGCGGAGCTGGGCATGGAATTGGCCGTGATGCTGTGCATCCTTGATGGGTTTCGAGAGTTGGCAGAGCTATTCTAACGGCCACTTTAAGTCAGCAAAAGAGTTGAGAGCGGAGAGTTGAGAGTTGAGATTAATATAGTCAATCAAAGCAGGATTCTCTTGTGATAAACACTATATCATCTCAACTCCCAACTCTCAACTCTCAACTCTGACTTAAAGTGTCCTTTATGAATCGAAACAACTGTGATGAGTGAGAAAATGAAGAAGTGGCTGGAAGCGGTCAAGGGCATGAAGGGCGGGGTGTGGCTGCTGCTGATTGCGGTCTGTGGGTTGGCGCTGCTGCTGCCCGGTTCCTCCCAGAGCAAAACGGGCATGACGGAGGAGGAACAGCGTTACAGCGCCACCCTGTCCCGCATCGCGGGGGCGGGAGAGGTGCGCATTTCCATCGCTTATGCCCAGACCGCTTCTTCCTTTGGTTCCGCCAGCCGTCAGCCCACGGGAGCGGTGATCGTGGCCCAGGGAGCGGGCAGCGTAGCGGTGCGGCTGGAGCTGCTGCGGGCGGCGGAAGCGCTGCTGGGCCTGACCGCCCAGGAAGTGGAGGTATTTGCCATGGAGGCGTCCCCGTGAAAATCAAAGAGCATCTCTGGAACGGCCTGATGCTGTTCACCGTAGCCGCCGCCCTGATCTTCACTTTGACCAAGGGCGCGCCGGAGCAGGAAAACCCGGCCCTGCCCCTGGCCGTCGCCAGCCTGCCCACGTCGATTCCTACCGCTGCCCCCACCCCGGCGGAGACGTACCGCCGGGAACGTACCCAGACCCGGCAGCGGGACCGGGACGCTTTGCTTGCGTTGGTGCAAAGCGAAAGCGTCAGCCCGGAAACCCGCGCTTTAGCCGAAAACCAACTGCTGGAAACGGCGAAAAATGACGAAATCGAGCTGGCCGCCGAGGCCGCGCTCATAGCCCGAGGATATGCGGACAGCCTGTGCGCCGCCCGGCAGGGGGCAATCACGGTGTTTTTAGATAAAGAAATCAGCGCCGGGGACGCGGCGCTGCTGCTGGATATTGTTCGGGAAGCCTCCGGCCTTTCGATAGAAAATATCCGTCTGACGGGCTATTAGTTGGGAAACTTGTGGGGGAGACCGCTCTTTGGAAGCCAAAGAGCGGTCTCCCCCACACCCCCTTCCGAGAAAGCTATAAAGGTTTCGGAGCCTGCTTTTTTCTATTGTTGGGGAAGATAAGTCCAAACTTTTGACTTATACCCTATTCATTCCCGAAACGATATGGTATACTGTTCTTGATTTTCTGCGCGAGGAGGACGAAACCATGCTGCGCACCGGAAAAGTGGTGGCCGCCAGCGGCGGCGAAGTAGAAGTTTGCTTTGAACGGCCCGAGGCCTGCGCCCATTGCGGGCAATGCGGCGGGCAGAGGGAAAAAACGCTGGTGAAGCTGCCCGGCGACGTGCCGGTGGGCCGCTGGATCGACGTGGATATGCCGGAGGGCCAGGTGCTGAAAGCCTCCGTGCTGGCTTATGTATTGCCCCTGGTCATGCTGCTGGGCGGCCTGGCTCTGGGCAGTCTGCTGTTTTCCCAGGAAGCCCTGTGGGCTGTCACCGGCATTTTGTGCATGGGCCTTGCCTGGCTGATTCTTCGCCTGATCGAAAAGCGCATGAAAAAAAAGGACGTGTGGCAGCCCAAAATCGTGAACGTCTATGGGGACGGGGAAGAACCGGGCTGTCAGACTTCCGGAAGCTGAAATAATTTTTCAATTTTGCGGTAAAGCGATTCGTTTATTGCTTTCTCGGAAAGAAATGCGGGGGAAACCATTCTTTGACAATCAAAGAGCGGTTTCCCCCGCATGCTTTAGAGTATTCAGGCCTTTACTGCGCCTTTTTCACGCTCAGGGCCGCCTGCTTGCCGTTGATGTCGCAGTCCTGGGCGAAAGCGCCTTCGGGCGCGGGTTCGTAGGAAACGCTCACAGCCAGCACGCCCTTTTCGATCATATCCTGGAAGGCGCGCATGGCGGAAAGCACTTCCTCGTCGCCCTGGGCGGTGACGGCGATGCGGTCGGTCACGTCGAAGCCCGCGTCCTTGCGCATGTTCTGCAGCTTGCTTACCACTTCGCGGGCGTAGCCCTCCTGAATGAGGGCGGGGGTGAGAGTGGTATCCAGCACCACGGTCAGCTTGCCGTCCACCTGAGAGGTGAAGCCCTCCTTCTTGATGGCTTCCACCAAGATATCTTCCTTGGTCAGGATGATGTCGGTGTCGTCCATGCGCAGAGTCACGGTTTCGCCCCGGTCAAAGGCGGCCACCACTTCGCTGCCGCCCAGCTTTTGCAGCTCGCCGCGCATACGGCCCAGGAACCTGCCGTAGTTCTTTTTCAGGGTCATGAAATTGGGTTTCAAATCGTAATTGACAAATTCGCCCGCGTCGTCGATGAACTTCACGTTCTTTACGTTCAATTCATTCTCCACCAGGCCCTGATAGGCGGCCCCGAAGTCCGCGCCGGACACGTAGAGCATATTCAGGGGCTGGCGCACCTTCATGTTGGAAAGCTGGCGGCAGGAACGGCCCAGCTGCACCACCGTTTCTACGGCGGCCATCTGGCGCTCCGCTTCCGCGTCGATCCACTTTTCCTCGCACACCGGGAAATCGCACAGATGCACGGATTCGGGGGCGTCGGGGTTCACGGTGCGCACCATGTTCTGGTAGATTTCCTCCGCCATGAAGGGCATGTAGGGCGCGATCAGGCGGGTGAGCTTCTCCAGCACGGTGTACAGGGTCATGAACGCGGCTTCCTTGTCGCCCGCCATGCCCTTGCCCCAGAACCGTTCGCGGCCTAAGCGCACGTACCAGTTGGACAGCTCGTCCACGAAATCGCTGATCTTGCGGGTGGATTCGGTGATGCGGTAGGCGGAAAGATCCTCGTCCACGCCCTTGATCACCGTGTTCAGGCGGCTCAGCACCCACTTGTCCATGAGGGTCAGGGCGCATTTTTCCAAATCGTGCTTGGTGGGGTCAAACCGGTCGATATCGGCGTACAGGATGTAGAAGGAATAGGTGTTCCACAGGGTACTCATGAACCGGCGGGGGCCTTCGTTCAGCGCGTCCTCATGGAAGCGGCAGGGCAGCCAGGGGGCGGAGGCGGAGTAGAAGAACCAGCGGATGGCGTCGGCGCCCTGTTTTGCCAGAACTACCTTGGGGTCCACCACGTTGCCCAGGTGCTTGCTCATCTTGCGGCCGTCCTTGTCCTGCACGTGGCCCAGCACCACGCAGTTTTCAAAGGGCGCGCGGCCAAAGATCAGGGTGGAGATGGCGATCAGGGTATAGAACCAGCCGCGGGTCTGGTCGATGGCCTCGGAAATGAAGTTGGCCGGGAAGCGCTTTTCAAAGATATCCTTGTTCTCGAAGGGATAGTGCCACTGGGCGAAGGGCATGGAGCCGGAATCGTACCAGCAGTCGATGACTTCCTTGGTGCGGGTCATGGGCTTGCCGCAGCAGGGGCACTTGATTTTGACTTCGTCGATGTAGGGCCGGTGCAGCTCGGGCAGGTTCACTTCGCCGATCGCCATATCCAGCAATTCCTGCTTGCTGCCGATGACGTGCATATGGCCCTCTTCGCACAGCCAGATGGGAAGCGGCGTGCCCCAGTAGCGCTCGCGGGAAAGGCCCCAGTCCACCACGTTCTCCAGGAAGTTGCCCATGCGGCCTTCCTTGATGTTGTCCGGGTACCAGTTCACGCTGCGGTTGTTGGCAACCAGCTCGTCCCGGACGGCGGTCATTTTGATGAACCAGGTGGGGCGGGCGTAGTACATCAGCGGGGTGTCGCAGCGCCAGCAGAAGGGATAGTCATGGGCGAAGGGCACGGCGGCGAACAGCAGGCCCCGTTCCTTCAAATCTTTCAGGATCATGGGGTCGGCGTCCTTGATGAAGGTGCCCGCCCAGGCGGTTTCGGCGATGAACTTGCCCTGGGTGTCCACCAGATTCACGAAGGGCAGGCCCTTTTCCCGGCACACCCGGTTGTCGTCTTCGCCGTAAGCGGGGGCGATGTGTACGATGCCGGTGCCGTCCTCCATGGTCACATAGTCGTCGCTGACCACGAACCAGGCTTTCTTATCCGGCTCCACAAAGCGGTAGAGCGGTACGTATTCGGTGCCTACCAGATCGGCGCCGGGCATTTCGGCCACGATCTCGGGTTCTTTACCTTCCAGCACCTTTTCTACCAGGGCCTTGGCCATGATGTAGGTGACGCCTTCGTTGGACTTCACCCGGCAGTAGGTTTCATGGGCGTTGACGCACAGGGCCAGGTTGCTGGGTAATGTCCAGGGCGTTGTGGTCCAGGCCAGAAGGTACACATTTTCCTCGCCCACCACCTGGAAGCGCACGAACGCGGACTTTTCCTTTACGTTCTTGTAGCCCTGGGCCACCTCGTGGCTGGACAGGGCGGTGCCGCAGCGGGGGCAGTAGGGCACGATCTTATGGCCCTTGTAGATCAGGCCCTTTTCCGCGATGGTTTTGAGGCTCCACCATTCGGATTCGATATAATCGTCGTGGTAGGTCACATAGGGGTGTTCCATATCCACCCAGTAACCCACCCGGTCGCTCATTTCTTCCCATTCGTGCAGGTACTTCCACACGCTTTCCTTGCACTGCTGGATGAAGGGTTCGATGCCGTACTGCTCGATCTGGGGCTTGCCGTCCAAGCCCAATTTTTTTTCCACTTCCAGCTCCACCGGCAGGCCGTGAGTGTCCCAGCCCGCTTTGCGCAGCACGTTCTTCCCCTTCATGGTGTAATACCGGGGGATCAGGTCCTTGATGGCGCGGGTCTCCACGTGACCGATGTGGGGCTTACCGTTGGCCGTGGGCGGGCCGTCGAAGAAGGTGAAGGTATCCTTCGCGTTATCCCGGGCGTGGAAGGACTTTTTCACGATCTCGTTTTCCTTCCAGAAACGGATGGTTTCCAGTTCCCGTGCGGCGAAATTCATGTCGGCGGTTACTTTTTTGTACAATTTCTTTCCCTCCAATCATAGAAAAATCCGTCCCAACGTTTCCATTGGGACGGACTGATTTCATCATATCCGCGGTACCACCCAAGTTGACGGTTACCCGTCCAGCTTTCGCGTCCTGTATCGGGGACGAAACGCCGGCCCTTCGACCGGAGGCTCCCAGGTGATCCGGCGTGCGGCCCCCCTTACCGACTTGCACCAAACGTCGGCTCTCTGCAAGAGGAATTCGCGGCCCGTCCTGTTCATTGCCCGAATGGATGTATTATAACGGAATCAAGCGGTTTTGTAAAGCCCCGATTTTTCCGCCTTTTTTTGCCCAAACCATCCCCAGGGCGATATAGGCCGCCATGACCAGGGCGAACGCGCCATACAGCAGGGCGTCCGAAAGGGGGGAACGGTCCAGGGCAAATTCCAGGCCGATCACCGCTCCGGTCATGAGCGCCGTCGCGCCCAGGGCCAGCCAGAACCGCCGGACTTTCACCGCGCAATACAGCAGGGCAGGCAGGGCGATGCACAGGGCGAACACCTGCTCGGCGTGAACGAAGCCCCACATCATATGGCCGTCCCGCCGCAGGCTTTCCAGCAGGATCATCACGCTGCCGTACAGGAAAGCGGAGCGTACGAAATCCTTCCGCAGGATCAGCAGGATGAATAGGGCGAAGACCATGAGCAAGGCGGTATCCAGCCGCCAGGAATCGCCGATCACCACCGTCAGTGCGTCCGCCTCCGGCCCATATCCGGCCCCGATGACTCTTTCGCAGCTTCGGGCCAGCCCGGCAAAGACCAGCAGGCCGGGGGTCAGGCCGTTCAGGGTCTGCCTGACGCTGACTTTGCGGCATTTCGCGGCGATCACGCCGCCTAAGGCGGCAAAGGCCAGCGCCCCGGACAGGGACAGCCCCCCTTCCCATACCCGCGGCAGGGCTTCGGGGGCCTGCACATCCAGCAGATAAAACTTGAAGTTGGCGGCGCAGTAAACGAACCGCGCCCCAAAAAGACCCAGGGGCACGGCCAGCGCCGCCGCCGCAAACAGGGTAAACCAATCTTTCTTTTCTTCTTTTTTTTGCAGTTTGACCAGGAACACGCCGCCAACGGCCACGGCGGCGGCGATGGCGATGTACAGCCCGTATTTTGAAAAAGCGGGGACGGAGGGTTCTGACTCGCTTGTTTCTTCCGCCGCGCCGCCCAGCAGCATGCGCATCAATTGGGCTTCCGGGCTGTCGTCGGCCTGAGCGTCTTTCCGGGCCTTTTGCATATAATAATAGGTCGTCCGCTCCGGCGTAAGGGAGCAGTGGGCGCACAAAAAAGGCATGGCCGCGAGCGCCGCCAGCAAAAGCACGGCCAGGAAAGCCGCCGCGAATTTGCGCAAGAAAAAACCTCCTTTGAATACGCTCACATGCAAAGAACACTTTAAGTGGAGGTGGGAAGTAGGAGGTGGGAGGTAGGAAGTTTTGTATAGTCTACCAAAGGAACCCGGCGCCATGCTTGGCCTTTTGAGTATACGCAAAATAAACCTCCTACCTCCTACTTCCTACCTCCTACCTGACTGAAAGTGTTCTTTCTGCGGACGCCTGGACATCCCGTCACGTTTCGCCGTCGGGTACGGCGGTGCAGACGTAAACGATGTCGCTCAATTCCCGTTCCGAATCCCGGAGGTTGGAATCATAGTATTTCCTGTGGAACATCATCACGCAGGTATTCCCGCCGTCTAAGCAGTAGGCGGTCTGAACCCCTAAGCTCGCCACGAATTCTCCCAGCTGGTCCGTGGTCACGCCCTTGGAAACGGCGTTTCGTCCCTCCGCCTCCACGAACACATATTCCAGCGGTCCTGCCTGGGCGATGGCCATGCGGGGGGCGCGGATGGCGCTGTCGAACAGCCCGTTGACGCGCCCGTCATCCCGCACTCTGTAGCGTTCGGACAGGGGCACGGCCTGCCCGTCCAGCACGATGGCCGGGCCGAAGGTAAAGGCGTTGATGATTTTATGCCCTGAATTGGTGAACGCCAAAATCTCCTGGGCCTGGTTGTCGCCGCCCAGAAACACATGCAGGTCGCCCGCCTCGTCAATCACCAGCACGTCCTTCCTGGGGTCGAGCGCATAGCGGAAGGGGATGGTCTGGCGGATGACCAATCCCCCGTTCGTGCGCTGGGTATAAAACTCGCCGTTGATGGCTACCACCGCGTTCTTGGCGCGGCTCATCCTGCTGGCCAGATCGGTTTTCGTTTCGTTGGGTTCCCCGGCCACGGCGGTGCGAAGCTGCGTGGGGCTGGCGACCTTGATCCAGGCGATGTCGTAGCGAACGCCGTCGATATCACGCTTTTCCATGCGGACGGAAAGGCTTTCGTCCTCATAGGCGGTATCGGTAAAATTGCTTTCCAGGGGCTTGTAGCCGCCGGAAAAATCAATGGGCAGTTCGTACTTTTTTTCCTCGGCCAGGGCGGGGGCGGTCAGGCACAGGCAGAGCAGCAACAGCAGCAGTTTTTTCATTCGCGTCTCCTCAGTAAGCGCCGTCAGCCTTTTCCACGGGATTCAGGGGCTGATCGGAAAGCGTGCCGTTTGTCAGGCGCGCCTTGGCTTCCTCCATGATCTTCACCGTAGCGCTCACGCCGCAGCGGGAGGCCCCGGCGAGGCGGCAGGCCAGCACCATATCCAGAGTGCGGATGCCGCCGGAGGCTTTCACGCTGACCTTTTCCGACACGGCGGCCCGCATGAGCTTTACGTCCGCCACCGTGGCCCCGGAAGAACCGTAGCCGGTGGAGGTTTTCACGAAATCGGCCCCCGCCGCTTCGGACAGGCGGCAGGCGATCTTCTTTTGTTCGTCGTTCAGATAGCAGGTTTCCAAAATGACTTTGAGCAAGGCGTTCCGGGCGTGGGCGGCCTGGGCCAAAGCGGCGATTTCATCCTGCACGTAGGCTTCCTCGCCGTGGAGCATCCGGCCGATGTTCAGCACCATATCCAATTCCTGGCAGCCGTCGTCCAGGGCGCGTTCCGCCTCGAACACCTTGACGGCGGTATGATGCGCGCCGTGGGGGAAGCCGATCACGGTGCAGGGCTTCACGTCGCTGCCCGCCAGCAGCTTCACAACCATGGGCATATCCCCGGGCCGGGCGCACACGGTGGCGGTATCGTATTGCAGGGCGATATCGCAGCCCTTGCGGATATCCTCTTCCGTCAGGAAGGGCTGCAGGGTGGAATGATCCAGGGTTTTTGCGATGTCGCGCAGGGTAATTGCCATTTTCATTCCTCTCCTTACTTTTGCACTTTTCCTTTGCAGTACTTGTTCACGTAATCCGCCGCCAGCTCGAATTCTCCGGCGGGGAGACGCAGCGCCATGGGGGCGCAGTGGGGCGTATGATACAGCAGAATGGCGGAGGTGCTGGGACGGAGCTGCACGGAAATCACGTCCTGCCACAGCATATGGCGCTCCTGGCTCAGGTGCATCACGGAGCCGTCCTGCTGGGGGATATCCTTGGCGGGATCGGCGCTTTGAAGCCTCGCCCAGCTTTTCCACTTTTCGGGGCCGTGCCAGGTGTGCTGGTGCGCGCCCTGGGAATCCAGGGTGAACACGTTGGTTTCCCTGCCCTGCAGCATCAGGAACAGGAACACGATCACCAACCCCAGCGCCGCCACAGCCAGCGTGACCCGAATCACGGCGCTTTGCCACAGAAGCGCCACCCTGGCCGGGCCTGCGAACGCGGCTTCCAGCCCAAACACCGCCCCAAGCACCAGGGCCGCCGCCCCGAAAAGCGCCAGGGCGGAGGTGCGCCAGGCGCGGCTGTCCGCCAGCGGGAGGGTCATAATGCTCCACTTGTCCCGCTGGAGGGCCGCCGTGGCGCGCTTGCCGCATCCGGCGCATACGTCGCCCGGGCTTTCCATGCGGCAGCGCTTACAGTAGGAATAGATCATTCAATCAGGCTCTTTCCGGTCATTTCCTTGGGTACTTCAACGCCCATGCAGGTGAGCATGGTGGGGGCGATGTCCGCCAGACGGCCGCCTTCCCGCAGCTTTTTGCCGATGAGCTTTTCATCGCAGGCGATGAAGGGCACGGGATTGGTGGAGTGGGCGGTGAAGGGTTCTTTGGTGATGGGGTCGATCATCTGGTCGGCGTTGCCGTGGTCGGCGGTGATAAAGGCCCGACCGCCTAACTTGAGAATTTCGCTGACCAGGGCGTACACGTCCTTGTCCACTTCCTTCACGGCCTCGATGGCGGCGGGGATGATGCCGGTGTGGCCCACCATGTCGCAGTTGGCGTAGTTCAGGATCATCACGTCGTACTTGCCGCTGTCGATCAGCTCCAGGGCCTTTTGCGTCACTTCGGGGGCGCTCATTTCGGGCTTCATATCGAAGGTGGCTACCTTGGGGGAGTCGATCAGGAAGCGTTCTTCGCCTTTGTTGGGGGCTTCCACGCCGCCGTTGAAGAAGAAGGTGACGTGGGCGTACTTCTGGGTCTCGGCGATATGGGCCTGGGTCAGGCCTAACTTGGCTAAGTATTCGCCCAAGGTGTTATCCAGGCTTTCGGGGGGATTGACCACCTTGAGGCCGGTGAAGGTGGCGTCGTACTGGGTCATGGACACGAACTGCACGGGGATGAAGCCCTTCTTGCGCTCGAAGCCCTTGAAGTCGGGCATGATGAAGGCGCGGGTCATCTGCCGCGCGCGGTCGGGGCGGAAGTTGAAGTAGATCATGCTGTCGCCCGGTTCCACGGTGGTCAGGGGCTTTCCGTCCTTTTCGATCACGGTGGGGATCATGAATTCGTCGGTCTTGCCGTTGTCATAGCTGTGCTGCACAGCGTCCACGGGATCGGTTTCCCGGACGCCCTCGCCTAACACGATGGCGTCATAGCCCTTTTCCACCCGTTCCCAGATGTTGTCGCGGTCCATGCCCCAGAAGCGGCCCTGGATGGAGGCCACCTGGCCCACGCCGATTTCCTTCATCTTGGCGACCAGCTGGCGCATATAGTCAATGGCGGAGGTGGGGGGCACGTCGCGGCCGTCCAAATAGCAATGCACGAATACCTTCTTCAGGCCCCGCTTCTTCGCCATTTCCAGCAGGGCGTACAAATGGGTATTGTGGCTGTGTACGCCGCCGTCGGAAAGCAGGCCCATCATGTGCAGGGTGCCGCCGTTTTCCTTCACGCTGTCCATGGCCCACACCAGCGGTTCCTTCTCAAAAAATACGCCGTCCTGAATGTCCTTGGTGATGCGGGTCAGCTCCTGATACACGATGCGCCCCGCGCCCATGTTCAGATGGCCCACTTCGCTGTTGCCCATCTGGCCGTCCGGCAGGCCCACGTCCATGCCGCTGGCCCCCAGCTGCGTGTGGGGAAATTTCGCCGCCAGCTCGTCCAAATGCGGGGTGCCCGCCATGTAAATCGCGTTGCCTTCATGATTGGGATTGATGCCGAAACCGTCCATGATGATCAAAGCCGTCATCTGTTTGCTCATTTTCTTCGTCTCCTTTGCGCTTGATCCTGTCCGCGCCCTCTTTGAACGCCGTTTCTATTATAATAGATATTTCCGTATCCTTCAAGGGGGGCGCGGCACGTATATTACTGGCTTTTTCCAAATCATTGAGGTAGGAGGTAGGAAGTAGGAGGTTATATAGCTGAACAATGAACGATAAGAGACATGCGCACAGAAAGCGCGGCACGATAAAACCTCCTACCTCCTACCTCCTACCTAACGTAAAGTGTCCATCACGCGCCTTTGCGTCCCGGCAGCATCCGTTTCACCGCCAGCACGAACCTTGCTCCGGGGGACGCGGCGGCGCGCATGCGCAGGTAGGCTTCCCGGAAGGGTTCTGCCGGGGCGGGGTGGCCGCCGTAGAGCTGCGCGCCGTAGGCTTCGGCCAGGGGGGTGATGGAGGGCAGCTGCTCATTCCGCAGGGGTCTTTCCACACGGGCGGCGAATTCCCGCAGGGTTTCTTCCTTGCGCCGGGTGAGCTTGCGGCGGGAAAGCAGGGCGCATACGGCGCTGAACAGCACCGCCGCCGCCTGATCGGGATGCCGTTTGGCCCGCCGCAGCGGTTCAGTGGCAAGATAGCGCCACACCAGCAGCAGGATCAGTAGGAGCGCCAGCAAAAGCCACCAGGGGAAAGGCGGCGGGTCGTTTTTGCCGCTGGGGGGCGGAGAATCTGGCTCCGGCGTGGGTTCGGGAGTGGGGTTGGGTTCGGGGGTGGGCGTAGGCTCTTCTTCATTGCCCGCCGGGTCGG
>CAJOJQ010000019.1 GCA_905234985.1 uncultured Christensenellaceae bacterium | reverse complement strand
TATTCTCAACTTTTCGCCGCTTTGAGCACCTTGGCCGCGCTTACGCACGGAAAATTGGCCGACGCAACCTAATATCGGAGGTTATTGGAGGTTGCCATTTTTCATTTTTAAGGCGGCCCTTGAAAATTCCCGGTCGCTGGAATATAATAACGGTGGGAAATGATGGGCTGGCTCGCCGAAAACAGCCCCGCCTGTAAACATACGGTTCACCGGAACAGAACGGTTTTTGCAATTGGAAAGGGGAGAAAACGATCCTATGAAACGGAAGCTCATGATCGCCCTGCTGTGCATCGCCATGATGGCGGCGCTCTTTGCGTGTTCCGCCGGATTGGCCGAAGACGTCATCAGTGTTGAAACACTAACGACAGAGCAGCTGGCGAACGCGCTGAAAAACGATTCTGCGTATCGAAACAACACCCTCAAGTTAGAGGATGATTTTTCCTTGTCCTCCCCGGACGGCGGCGTTTACAACTGCGAGCAGCCGATCACCATCGACTTGAACGGCCATACGCTGGCCTTAGGCGCGGCTACAATCAAGCTCAATTCCTATAGCGCAAACCTCGTCATCAAGGACAGCAGCACGGATCAGAACGGGCAAATCACCGGTTCCGGCGGCGGCGACAGCCATTATCTGATCGCGGTTCAATACGGTTCGCTGACCGTGGAATCAGGAAACGTATGCGGCACGGTGAACGGTATCGCCGTAAATGGGGACGGCATCCTGACGATCAGCGACGGCAGCGTCACCGCGCCCAACGGAGCGATTTATAACAAATCAGGAAAGGTATATATCAATGGCGGCAGCGTCATTGCGGCAGGGAAAACCGGCCTCCTCAATGAGAACGGCGAGGTGACCGTGTCCGGCGGCACCGTTCAGGCGAACGAAGGCGCTATTTATTCTACAGGCTCGAATGGCAAAGTGAAGGTGGAAAGCGGCGCCGTAAAGGCCACCGGAGATTACGCCATCCAGATGGACGACGGCTCTTTGATCATTGAAGACGGTACCGTCGAAGCGGCTTCTTACGCTATTTTAAACAAAGGGATTTGCTCGGTCAGAGGCGGCTCCGTCACTGCCGCCGGCGCCCCGACGATCTATTTGGCCGGCTCGGGTTCGTATAGTTGGGCCGCACTGGAGGTAACAGGCGGAACCATTACGCAAAACGGCCACGACGAGGCGATCAGTCTGATCAAATACGCCGACGTTGCCGTTCTGGGCGGCACGATCAGCGCCACAAAGTCCGCGGACGGCAATGGCGACGGTGGTATCGGCTTCTACCTCAATAACGGGACATGCCAGCTGACGGTCAGCGGCGGCACGGTCAGAGCATACTGCTGCGGGGTATACAGCAATCATCAGAACGCCACGTTCAAGCTGTCCGGCGGCCCTTCCTTTACCACCCTGAATACGGAAAACGCGGACGTGGAGCTGTTCGACAATTCCCGCATCACCATCGCGGGTGTGCTGAATGCCAATCCGATCTCTGTCCGGCGGGAGGGGGATACAAACCTTCCGGGCGTTTTTACAAAAAACTACGGTCAGTACTATAACAGCGACAGTGCTATTCCCTTCACCGGCAAGAACGTCTCGATCGTATGGAACAGCGACAGCGAAGAATTGGCTGTTTCCAGCGGCACGCGCGGCATCGCTTTCACTTATGACGAAGACGAAGGCGCGCCGTATGCCTATTACTATCAGGACGAGGGGCCGATCACCAGCGCTTATGTAGGCAGCACGGTACACCTTGACGCCAACCCGCAAGAGGGCTACCGCCTGTGCTATTGGGACGCGCCCCAGGGGATCACCATTGAGAACGATCAATTGATCATGCCCGATGGGGAGGGCGATATCACCATCACCGCGTATTACGAGCGTGTTTATCCGATCACTACCGACGGCAGCGCCGTGGTTGGCTATAGATGGAGCCTGGACGACTATGAACCCGTCACCGAAGCGGCGGATTGGGAATCGCTGGATATATGGCTCGCCGATAACGCGCGGCCCGACGATGGATACTATTTTACGGGCGGATTTATGGTATACGTCGATGGCGAAAACGGGCGCAAACTCTATGAGGAAGACGTGTATTCCTTTGATATGCCCAGCCAAGCCGTCTATGTGGAGGCCCTCCAGGAAGAACAGGCACCGCTGACGCTGAGATTCACCACCAATCCCATTCCCATGTCGCTGGAAGCGTTTTACCAGATCACTGGCTCCGATTACGGCATTCATCCCATCGACCTGAACGGCAGCGGCATTCCGGACGTTACGTTATTTTACCAATATAACGATGATGACACTGAAGAGTTCCTGGCGCTGCTCCTGCCGGATTATGACATACCGAATGAATACACCTTTGCTGACGTTCATGACGCGAAAACCAATCCTTACAGCTCGATCGTCTTTACTATTCCAGACAGCATAGCATGCGTCGTTTCCTTCGATCCGGGCGATCCGGCGGCCAGCGACACAATGGATGACGTAACTGTGCAAATGGGCGATCTTTACACGCTGCCCGCTTGCGGTTTCACCCCGCCGGAAGGCATGGAATTCAGCGAATGGTGGGTGACTCATGCCGACGCCGACGGCAGTGTAGATCAGTTGTCCCCGGGCAATGAAATCACCGTGACGGAAAACCTCACCCTGACCGCCCTGTGGCGCGTTCCCAACCCCGAGATCATGGGCTGCACCCTGCGGCTGGGCGGCGTGCTGGGCATGCAATACTATGTGGAGCTGCCCGAAGGCTACGAAACGAATCCTTATTACGAAGGCGCGTACATGACCTTCTCCATTCCCAATCAGAGCGATCAGGTGGTCCCCCTGAGCAAAGCAACGAACGGCACGATGGATGGCAAGGACTGCAAAGTGTTCACCTGCAGCGTGTACGCTTACCAAATGAACGACTACGTCGACGCCATCTTCTCCTATGGGAACGGCGAGGCGGGAGACTATTTTTCCTGTCCCCTGAGCAACTATCTCGAAGTCGTGCGCATCACACACCCCGAGGCCAGTGCCTTAGCAGCCGCCACCGAAACCTACGGCCATTATATCCAGCCCTATCTGGCAAGCGTGAACGGATGGACGGTGGGCGCGAAATACAAGGAAATGAACTTCTTTACAGCTTTGTCCGAAAGCGATGTTACGGCAGCGAAGAACGCCACGGCAAACCACGCGTATGAAGTGATCGGCGACGTGGATGATCGGGTCGAAAGCGTTTCGTATTATCTTACGCTCAACGCCGATACCCGCCTGACCGTTAAGGTGACGCTGGCGGACGCGTACGAGGACGCGGAGATTTCCGTCAACAGCAAAAAAGCCAGAACCTCCGTAAGCGGAAATACGTGCACGGCCATCATTCCCAATATCGGCGCGGCCGCCCTGGCCGACAGGTATACGGTGACGGTGAAGATCGGTGACGATACGGTATTCTGCATCGAGCTGTCGCCCCTGTCCTACGTCCATACCGTGCTGAGCAAGGGGACGGAAACCTACGCGTCCGAAAAATTGGCGCTCGCTTCCCTGTATCAATACTATGCCGCCGCGGCCGCATATATAAACGCGCAGTAATCACCCTTTCCCCGGTTTTCCCGGCCCCGCGCGGGCAGGAAAACCGGCAGGCGAAACGTCAGGAGGGAAAACCGAATGGAACCGTATGAAAAGCCGGTAATGGAAATCATCGAAATGGAAACCGAGGACGTTATTCTGACCAGCAATCCGGACGGAACCAGCGGCGAAGAATGTATCCTTTACACAAGCAACAATAATTGAAGCCGGCAGAAACAGGCGTCGGCTGTTCCGGAATGACCCTTCATTGCCGAAAAACATAGTAAGGAGATGCTCAGATTGAAGAAAATCAGTCTTTTGCTCGCCGCTTTCCTGCTCCTCAGCCTGTGCTTTTCCGCCCAGGCGGATGACGGCGTGCAGGTGGAAGTGTTGAAAATGGACGGGATCAGCGTGGTGGTGCTGACTCCGCAGGAAACCGTGATCCGCGCCCGTGGCATAGCCGAGAAAGCGGGCGGCTTCGTCCTGCCCGCTTCCCTGACCATCATTGAGAAGGGCGCTTTTGCGGGCATTGCCGCCGAAACGGTGGAAATATCAAAAAATATGGTCTCCATTGAAGGCGGCGCCTTCGCCAACTGCAAAAGCCTGCGGGAAATCACCATTCCTGACACAGTGGTGGATATCGACCGCGCCGCCCTGGACGGCTGCAAAAACGTGACGGTGTACGGCGTGAAGGGTTCCGCGGCTGAAAAGTTCGTTCAGGCGGTCAACGACGCCGATCCGGACGCCAATTTTGCGTTTGTCCCGCTGAAACCGGTATTGCAAACGCCCGCCCCCGCCAAGGAATCGCCCGTGGCGGTGATGCCCTTCGTACCGGCGAAGTGACGAAATTGCTGTTAAATAGGGAGACGGTTGCGCGCCGTCTCCCCTTTTTATGCGGTTCTTGCGTCACGGTCAGTTGCTGACGCCCGCCAGGTTGGCCTGGGCGGCGGCGATATCCTCGGCGCTTACGCCGATGGCGGTGAGGTAATTAACTGCGGCGGCCTGCAAATTGCCCTCAAAGATGCTGGTCATACCGAAGGCGGCGGCTAAGCTCTTCTGGATGTTGCTGGCGGCGATCACGTCATACTGCTCGGCGCCGGGCTGTACGCCGTAATAGTTGAAGAAAGTCACCATGTTATCGGCGGTGATTTCCTCGGCGGTCGCGCCCATCAGCGCCTCCAGCACGGCGGAGGTAAAGCCCGCGCGGTCCTTGCCCTCGTTGCAGTGTACCAGGTAGGGGCCTTCGTTCGCGGCGATGAAGCGCACGCCCTGGGCCAGCCCAACCTTGAACTCGTCGGCGGCAAAGTCCACGCCCAAGTTCAGGCAAATGACGGCCTGCTTAGCGTAATAGGAATCAGCAAAGCCTTCGTAGCCCTTCATGGTTTCCTCGCTGTCAGCCAGGTTCACGAAGGTTTTCACGCCTGCCGCTGCCGCCGCCGCGTCCGCTTCCTTGTTGCGGTTGATTTCGGGATTCACGGGAGAGGAGGAACGGTACAGCCTGTTTTCGCCCATGCCGGTGGTGGTCACGGCGCGGAAGTTGGCGAACTGGGCGTCGGTCAGGTTGGGATAATCCGCCCGGTTTTCGCTGCGGGACAGCTGGTGCATCACGTACTGGTCATAGTAGCCGCCCTGCTCCTTCATGGCGATGGCGACAGCCACGGGTTCTTCCACCTGATAGTGCCACACGTAGCCGGGATCGGCCTCGATCTTTTCCTTCACGGCAATGCCCGCGGCGGTGGCCAGATCGCCCATGTTGATGGCCAGGATGACGCAGTCCTCGTTGGTTTCTTCCTTGATCACCACGCGGCAGATCATGCTGCCCTGATCCACGTCGGAATAGTTGCTGCCCACGGGCATTTCATAGTCCGCGCCGTTGATGGCGGTGGTCACGATATCGCCGTAAGCGTAGCCCAGTGCCAGAAATTCGCTTCCTTTCAGGGACAGCACCAGATTGCCGTACTTTTGAATCTCCTTCACCGTGATTTCGCCCGACCCCAGGGCGGGCGCGGCCAAAGTCAGCAGCAGGCATACGGACAGCAGCAGGGAAAGGAGTTTTTTCATCGAAATCGACCTCCGTTTCGTGTATTTTGATACTTTCATGATAATCCAAGAACCGCCTTTCCGCAAAAGCGACTTTGAGCGGTTCATGCGTGAGCCGTGTCATTATCTTTCATCAATCTTGACATAATCATCAGCCAGCGTTTATAATAAAAAAGGAGTGGCGGGGCTTTCTCCTTGCCGGGGGTAGTCCTTTAGGAGATTCGCAATTGAACCAAAAGGCAACATGGGCTTACAGACAATACAAAAAATGCGACGGTGGATCAAATAAAGACATTCATGAATCTGTCATAATGTATGCCGGAAAAATAAAGCTGCTAAAAGGGAGGCTGTTGATATGGCGAATCGTATTCTGTATTCACAGGCAAATCTGGAAGATATTATTCAGCAGATTAAACAGTTGTCCGCCAAACTGGAAGCGGTGGAGGTTGGACTCAATCAAGTAGATTGCTCCCCGAGATCGGGCGGTAATATCACTGTCAGCGGTTCCTCCGGTTTGAGCGGCATTACCGCTTCCGGCAACGTATCGAGCGGTTCTGCTCAACAGGTGATTCGTGAATATGTACGGGTGATCAGGCTTTATAACCAATACTGCGAGCGGCTTGCGAACGCTGTCAAACAGGTTGACGCTCTGTTCCTTGAAAAGGAAGCATGGATCAAAGGGAATACTGAAAGCGCAAATCATGCAATGAAGAACGCGCCATCCTTTGCCGATGCAGTAAAAGCGGCCAAGGCTGATTTGGATAGTTTTAAAGAGAACCTGGCGATCATTATGAAGGGATTTCTGGGCAGCATCAGTGATTTTTTTTCCTTTGACGGCGATCCGGTTAACACATATAATGGTAACTATCTGGATCAAATCGCACTGCTCAAAACCTATGGCCCTTCCGAACTGAGTTTTACAGTTTACTATAATTCCGGGTTACAAGAAACGGGTTCACTTGGCCGGGGCTGGACACACAGCTTTATCGAACGCTTGTTTTTCCTTGAAGACAGCCTTGTTCTGATGCATGCAAACATGGCATGCGAGGTTTTTGCCGAAGAAGAAAATGGATGTTATAGAAGCAAAGTGACATATGACCGGATTATGCCGATAGAGGAGGGATACTGCCGGTCGACGCCCAGCGGGGAAAAGCATTATTATGACCAGCAGGGAACCCTCGTTCGTATGGAAACACCGCGGGATGGTATCATTACACTGAATTATAAGGATGAATTACTGGAAAGTATAACTGACCAATACGGCACCGTGTTCCGGATCCAATATGGCGATCAGGGCAGAATTGCGGCAATCAGCGATCATGTTGGCCGTACAATTGATTTTTCATATGATAACCAGTTTCTTACCGGCATTAAAAAGGCTGACGGCGTGGTTCGCAAGTATGGATATGATGATAAAGGCAGGCTGAATGTTGTTTACGGTCCGAACAACATAAAGCGAATGATAAACGAATATGACGAAGAAAATCGCGTAGTAAGGCAGGAGTTTTGCGATGGAACAAGCCTCTCGTTTGTCTATCGAGCAGGCGAAACGCTGTTTACACAGCGCAACGGAGAAACGATTTGTTATAGATATGATGAACAAGGGCGGCATGTTGGCACAATTTATCCGGACGGTGCAGAGGAAACGTACAGTTACGACGAACGATGCCAGCGAATCGGCATGACAGACGCCTGCGGCAACAGGTTTGCGCGTAAGTACAGTGAACAGGGCGATCTGTTGTTTGTTGAAAACCCAATTCACGACCGTGAAACATATACGTATGATGAAAACCATCATTTGCTGAAAACCTTGCATGCGGACGGAGCTTCTGTTATATATGAATACGATGCTTCGGGCAACAAAGTGAGCATGACGGATCCGGAAGGAGTCCGGGTGTACTACTTATATTCCGGCAAACAGATGACCGGCATACGTGCGGCGGATGAGAGTGAAACACGCTTTGAGTATAACGCAAAGGGGCTTGTAAGTAAAACAGTTGGCCCGAACGGTGAAACGGAACAGTTCGAATATGACGGCACGGGGAAGCTGATCAGGTGGACAGATCCGCTTGGCTATGAGACGCGGTATGAATATGACGGCTGTGACAGACTGATACGTGAGATAAACGCGAACGGACTGAACAAACGGTATACGTATGATTATTATGGACATATTCAAACACTTCAGGATTTTGACGGACTGACAGAGACATGGGAATATAATCCGATGGGATTCTGCACTCGCCATATAGACAAGGCAGGCCGCGTCACGCAAAACGAGTATGACAGCATGTCCAATGTGTGCCGGCGTCTGCTGCCTAACGGCGGAGTAGAGCAGTATGAGTATGATGTACGCAATCGGCTGAAAAGGCAGATATCGCCTGAAGGGGAGACCATCGTTTTTCACTACGACGCCTGCGGAAGGCTGATAGAAAAAAAGATTCTGCCCAAAAAAGATGACGCTGCCTTGCCTTATACTTATGCTTACGATTATGACGCGTGCGGCAGGCTGTGCGGTATGACCAGCCCCAACCAGATGAAAAAGACGGCGGTGTATGGGAAAAATAACAAGATAAGAGAAATAAGGGTATCGGACGGAACATCGCACCGCTTTATTTATGACAAAGCAGGTCGGCTGATTCAAGCTGTTAATCAAGCGGGGTTTGTGACAGAATATGACTATTATCCGACCGGCATGCTCAGGGAGATTGTTTATCCGGATCGTGGAAGTTCCCAATATGATTACTATCCTGGCGGCCTGCTGAAAACGGCGCTTTTGCCTGACAATGTACGGGTCACCTATGAATATGACGCATGTGGGCATATGATTTGCCGCCACGATTCACGCGGTTTGGACGAAATGCGCCAGTATGACTGTCTTGGCCAGATCATTGGGATATCAGACAACGCCGGACATAATGTGATGATGGAATATGATGCTCTTGGCAGAATGACGCACCGGACAGACGCCGCGGGGAACACAACGCACTTTACTTATACGTCTGATGGCATGCTAAAACAGGTCACGTATCCGGATCACAGCGCTGTTCGCTATCGCTATAATGAAATGAACCAGATGATTGCAATGCTGGAAGGCGAATATTCCGACCAGGAAGCCGAAGCGGTGTTTGATAACGCGGCAAAGTATCAGAACAGTCAGAATGAAAAAATACCATTGACGACGTGGATGCGCGACCTGGAGGGACGCGTTATTCAACGCGTGGATGCGCTTGGCCTGGCTGAAAAATTCACGTATAATTCTCTTGGACAGTTAATTTCACATGCGGATGCAGATCAATATATGACCACTTACAGCTACGATGTGGAAAGCAATGTACGGAAGATCGCCTATAGTGATGGCAGAGCAGCGGAGTTTGCATATGACAGCTACAACAAGCCAGTAAGCATGAAAGACTGGACCGGTGAAACATCCATCCGGTATAATGCGTCCGGATTACCGGAACTGGTTACTGACGCAAATGCGAATCAGGTTGCATACCGCTGGAACAATGGCAGACTATCCAACCTGATTTATCCAAATGGATTTGAACTGCGCTATCAGTATAACAGCTTTGGCGGACGCAGCCGTATTAACGGCATTGGAGGACCGACGCCGATAGATATTTTCTATGAAACAGAGGAGCATGGAACAAAGCTTTCCCGTCGTATGTCCAATGGGCTGGCAGATTATGAAGAATATACTCCTTCGGGTCAGCTTATACGACAGACGCATATAGACGGGGAAGGGAATAAGGAAGTCACAGAATATACATATGACGAAATCGGCAATGTAATCAGGGAAGAACAGACTATTTACCAGAGGAATAAAGAAGAACGGCGACAGAGAAATTATGCATACGATAGCATGAATCGGCTGAAACAGGTCGTGATGCTTCCGGAAGGGATAATATACGCATACGAATATGATCAATTTGGCAACCGCGTTTCGGAGAGCGTGAATAACAGCACTACCCACTACACTTACAACGCCTTGCATCAGCTCGTAAAAGCGACATGTGGGGAAAGCATTGTTACCTATCAGTATGACCGTCGCGGCAATCGCATTTTGGAGAGCTGGTCGGATGGCAAAAAGATTGAACGGCGATTTAATGCACAGAATCGCTTAGAAAGCGTGAAAAACAGTGAAGCGGGTTGCTGCACGTACCTGAATAACGGAATAGGGATGATTGTGAAACAGACAGACGAACCTTCTGCCGGAGAAAAGCGGGAAAAGCATTTTGTTCTGGACTTGAATAGCCCGGTCAATAATTTGCTGATGGAAACGGAAAACCATGCAGCCACAAGCTACGTGTGGGGAAAGAAAGCCATTGCCAGCGTCCGCGAAACGGGCATTGATTGGTTTGGCTGTGACAGACAGGGCAGCATCCGCTCGCTGTTTGACAGCAACGGCCGTTGCACAGGCAGGATAGATTATACGCCGTATGGAGAACCCTTATCACCGGCGGCAGATTCGGCTCTCGGATATACAGGGTTATACCGGCATCATGCTTCTGGCACCTGGTATGCGCAAACGCGAGATTATGACCCGCTGAGCGGTCAATTCATTTCACGCGACAAAGACGCATATCTGAAACACATGTTCCCGGGCGGCGTGGATCTGTATAAATACTGTCTCAATAATCCCATACTATGGGTTGACCTGGAAGGTACTGACTGCTATATTTTCTACCTGCCCGAATGGAAAAATGAGGCGGTGAATGATCGGCGTCAATTAGCAAGACAATATGGACTGGACGAAGATCAGGTGCATTTGGTGCCGATAAAGAATGACGCGGATTTATCCAATGCCTGGAATGCCATGGGCACAGAAAATGGACAGCAAGTGGATATAGACGCGGTGGTTATCAACACGCATGCGAACAACTCCGTACTCGGCTATGGCGATAATTCAAACAATCAATTCAGCGCATATGATGTACGGAACCTGGAAGATAAGGATGTTGGTACTTTGATTTTGCTTGGCTGCAATGCCGGACACAGGGATCATGACAATATTGCAGAAGAATTCTGCAAGAAGACGAACGGTGGCGATGTAATCGCAAGCGACGGCACCGTATACTCCGGCTTAACTTTCTTTAATTTAACAGACCGTTCTTATAAATCCAAGAACGACAAGCATTTCAGAGATCAGCGGGATTCGGGCAGCAAGCGTGACAATTATGGTTGGATGGCATATCGTTATGAGGGTTCAACCATCTATATTACTCGTTTGGATGATAAAAAAATGACGGTTTCGGACATGATCAAGACGGCGCGAAAAATGCAGGAAAACCGTCGCAAGGCAGCAGGGTGCTGAGCTATGGCTTGATTCAGTCAGAGGAGGCAAGTTTGAAACATTCAATTAACGGACCGCCGGGTAGAAGGGTAAAGCAAACAGCCCATCGCAGGGATGGCCAATTTCGCAGAAAGGCGGAACATACATAATGAGAAAAAGAACTATGTTAGTGCTGTTATCAGTGATGATAACGTTATGGTCAGGAGGGATTGGTTTGTTTCATTTCGGAAAAACGAACGCGGAGGATTATGCCGGTTACGTGATGGAAACTGTGGGGGTGGATTTGCGCGATATAACAAAATCATCCAGAGGTACGATCCAAAATCCGCTGTTTGGAGAACCGTATGGCGTGATAGAGTTAGAGCTATCTATTACAAAAACGGACGAAGGGGCGTCTGACCTGTATCTTCGTTTGGAAACGGCCTTTGGCGAGCAGTATGAGGAAGAAAACTGGCTGCCCTCTGTTGAAGAAGAGGATATCTTAAATGCTTTGAAGGAAAAAACAATACTGAAACGATATGTTAGTATGAAATCCGGGAAAAGAGCAAAAACGCGGGTCATATATATATATATCGCCAGCGATACGAACGGTGTTCTGTATTACTATCAGTTTGGCTGATGACTGCATGAAAGACCATTTGAAATGGTGTAAAGTAAGCCTGACCACATGATTCCTGTGAGAAGTATGAGCAGAGAAGAAAAAGAAACGTTTAATGGAAAACCGGATGAATGCACTGAAGGGAAAAAGAGATCGGCTTCTGTGACGAGCTGCTCTGTACCGGAGAACCAAACCTGCCTGATAACATGGCAGGTTTTTTAGTCGTTGAGCTAAATCATCCTTTGAGCGCCTTACATTTTTTCCCGGTATCAGAATTTACAAGCGGGGAAAAGTATGGTAGAATTTTTCTGACCGGTTGATGTTACGAAAGGAAGGCGCGTGGGCGTGGAAAGCAATGTGCTGCGGCGGCTGCTGGCCCCGGAATACCTGGTGAAGCAGGAGCATCGCCAGGGCGAGCTGCCCGATGGAAAAACCGCGTATGGGGACGTGATGCGCATCGCGCTGCCCTCCATCATTGAAATGGTACTCATGAGCCTCATCGGCACGGTGGACACGATCATGGTGGGCAACGAATTGGGGGCGGAGGGCTTATCCTCCGTGGGCCTGCCCACCCAGCCGCGCATGGTGCTTTTGTGCCTGTTTTTCGCGCTGAACGTGGGCATCACGGCCATCGTGGCCCGGCGCAAGGGCGAAGAAAGGCAGGAGGACGCCAACGCCACCCTGCGCAACGCCCTCATGCTGGCCCTGGGCCTGTCGCTCTTCCTGGCTTTGCTGGCGGACGTGTTTGCCGTTCCCCTCATGCGGCTGGCGGGCGGCGACAGCGCGGAAAGCGAAAAGGTGTTCCTGGACGCGGTGGATTATTTCACCATCATGAATTACGCTCTGCCCGTCAACGCCCTGTCGATGTGCATCTGCGCCGCCCAGCGGGGCATTGGCAAAACGCGGATCACCATGTGGGTGAACATGGGCAGCAATTTGATCAACGTGTTTTTCAATTACTGCCTCATCGGCGGCCATTTGGGCTTCCCCCGGCTGGAAGTGCGGGGCGCTGCCCTGGCCTCGGTGATCGGCATGTGCGCCGGGTTCCTCATGGCCCTTGCCACCGTGGTGGCGGGCGGGAAATACAAGGGTTATCTGCACCTTTCCCTGCGGGACAAATGGCGCTTCGATAAAGAAAGCATGCGTTCCATCGTGAAGGTGGGCGGCAACGCGGCCATCGAGCAATTGGGCGTGCGCTTCGGCTTTTTCGTGTACGCCCGCATCCTGTTTTCCTTAGGCACCACCATGTACGCCGCCAACCAGATCTGCATGCAGTTTCTGAGCATCACCTTCACCTTCGGCGACGGCTTAGGCGTGGCGGCCACGGCCCTGGTAGGCCAGAACTTGGGCCGGAAGCGGCCCGACCTGTCCATGCTTTACGGCAAGATCAGCCAGCGGTTCGCGGTGATGATCTCCCTGGTGTTAGGCGTGCTGATCGTCAGCTTCCGGTATCAAATCGTGAGCCTGTTCATCGGGGAAAGCACCCTGAACGCCGATCAGGTGATTGCCTACGCCGCCAGCACCATGCTGGTATTGGCCGCCATCCAGCCCTTCCAGACCAGCAGCGTGGTGCTGTCCGGTTCCCTGCGGGGGGCGGGCGATAACCTGTATGTGGCCCTGGTGGCCACCCTCTGCGTATCCGTGGTGCGGCCCATCATGGCGGTGATCGCGGTGTACGTGCTGCATTTGGAGCTGGTGGGCACCTGGATCTTTGGTCTGTCGGAAATCGTGCTCAGGTTCGCCTTCTTCTACCCCCGCTTCGCCAGCGGCAAATGGAAGAACAAGAAGGTGTGATTTATGAAAGGAAGCGATATCATGTCCATTCATGTGACCGTTTGGAACGAGGACTGCGCCGCGGAAAGCAAGCAGGAGGTGCTGGCCGTCTATCCCCAGGGCGTGCTGGGGGCGGTGGCCGCCATCTATGAAAATCAGCCGGACTTCACGGTGCGCACGGCCTGGCTGTCCCAGGAGGAAGCGGGCCTGACGGAAGAAGTGCTGGACGATACAGACGTGCTGGTGTGGTGGGGCCACTGCAAGCACAATCTGGTACCCGACGAGATCGTGACGCGGGTGCAGCAGCACGTGCTGCGGGGCATGGGCCTGCTGGTGCTGCATTCCGGACACGAATCCAAAATCATGCAGCGGCTGCTGGGCACCCAATGCTCCCTGCGCTGGCATGAAAACAAGGACAAGGAACGCATTTTCGTCATCGAACCCGCCCATCCCGTCATGCGGGGCGTGCCCGCCTGGTTTGAGCTGGAAGCGGAGGAAATGTACGGCGAGCGCTTCGATATCCCCGCGCCGGACGCCCTGCTGGGCATCGGCTGGTACGAATCGGGCGACGTGTTCCGCTCCGCCTGCTGCTTTGAGCGGGGCTACGGCAAAATCTTCTATTTCCAGCCCGGGCATGAAACCCTGCGCTCCTATTATAACCAAAACGTACAACTGATTTTGCGCAACGCCGCTCGCTGGGCCGCCCGCGACCGGGTCCTGGACCGCCCGCTGTACAGCGAATTTGCCCCGTCCCTGGAAGAAAAGCGCTGAACGCGAAAAACAAAACAGACCGGTCTTGAAAGCACAGTCCCCCGCTGTGCTTTTCTTTTATGGAAAAATATGTAATTTCTTGAAAAAGCTCTGGATTTTGTATATAATTTTGTATATAATATTATATGGTGAAGACGACAGTTTTCTCCATTTTCCTGGAAATTTTTTACTTTTGTATTGTGTCCCCCGTTTCAGCACATCATCAAAACATATGGAGGATTTTTCCACAAGCCATGGCGACAGGAAACGGATTTTTCAAAAAGGACGAAGCGGCAGCCCGCTACAAAAAGCGCGACCGCGTCTCCTGCATCCTGTACGGCTGCATTGCGCTGCTGGCGCTGCTGGCCGTGGGGATGATCGTGTTTGCCTCGCGCCTGCTGGGCGGCGGCACGGACGCGCCCGTCGCCGAGACGCCCTCCCCCACGGCCCGGCAGGATCAGGCCCTGGCCGCGCCGGAGGACTGGCTTCCCCAGCATTTGACAATTGCCACTCCCCCTCCCGAAGCCGTATTAACTAACGAGCAGGGAAGTCCCGTTGCCCTGCGGGATTGGATCGGTCGGGAGGAAAGCGGCGTATGGCTGGTGTTCTGGGCCAGCTGGTGCCCGGACTGCAACCGTCAGTTCGAGGTGATCCGGGAAATGGAAGCCCTGGCCGAGGCTTACGGCGCGCGCCTGCTGCTGGTGGACCGGCTGAACCGGGCCAAGGAAAGCGTGGAAGCGGCCCAAAAGAAAATCACGGAATACGGCGTGACCGCCCCGGTGCTGTACGATCCCGACGAAGCGGTTTATACCGCCTGGGGGATTCGGGAAATCCCCTCCTCCGTGGTGCTGGACAAGGACGGCGTCGTGCGGGCATACGCCAACGGCGTCCTCACCGCCGGGCAGTGCGAGGGCCTGCTGGATCGGGCTTTCCGGGGCCGGGACAGGGCGGGATTATCCTTTATTCTGAACAGCCTGTCCAATGGCCGGGGCGGCGTGTATACCTGCACGGCGGCCGAGGGGGACTCCCCCACCGGCACAGACGTACTCAGCGAAAGCCAGGGCTTGATGCTGTGGTACGCCCTGATCCGGGAGGATCGGGCGCTGTTCGATCAAACCCTGGCCTTCCTCCGGACGGACATGCTGAAAAACGGCCTCGCCGTCTGGTATGCGGGCGAAGAAAAAACGGGGGCGGTGAACGCCTCCCTGGACGATCTGCGCATCATCCAAGCCCTGCGCGGGGCGGCGGAAAAATGGGGTGCCGAACCCTACGCCCCGCTCGCGGAGGAAATGGAAAAGGCCCTGCTTGCCCGCTGCGTCAATGCTCAGGGCGGCCTTACGGATTGGGCGGAGCTGGAGGGCGACGGGCAGGCCCGCACCATTTCCCTGTGCTATCTGGATCTTAACTGCCTGCGGGCGCTGGCTGGGGAGGACGAAGCCTTTGCCCCGGTGCTGGCAAAGGCGGAAGAAGTGCTGGCGGGGGGCCGGATCTCCGACGCCTTCCCCCTGTATTACGCCGGTTACGATTACGAAGCCGCCGCATACAGCCAGAACGACCTGAACACGGCGGAAGCGCTGTATACCCTGTGGAACCTGAGCCGCGCGGACGCTTTACCGGAGGACGCCTGGGCCTGGCTGCGGGAGCGCATCGAAGCGGGAACGCTTGCCGCCCGGTATCACGTGGACGGCACAGCCGTGAAGGGCTTTGAATACCACTCCACCGCCGTTTGGGGGCTGGCCGCGCTGATCGCCAGGGAAATGGACGACGGGGCCGCCTTTGAAAAAGCCCTGCGCCGCATGGACAGGATGTACGTGCTGGACGCGAAGGACGCGCGCTTTGGCGCGTACGCCCAGAAGGGAGCCGCGGCCCACGCCTTCGATCAATTGATTCCCCTGCTGGTAAACGCCCTGGCCAGCGGCGGAAACGAATTTCAGATGTGAGGAACATGAACCATTCAGCTATCGCTGAATGGTGCGAATGAAAGCGGAATCAGGATTCCTCTTTCATTCGAAGCATCAATTTCTTGTAAAATGGCATTTTCGCAAGCGAAAACGCTCATTTTACGGCCAGAAATTGATAGAGGAAGCAACATTCTGTTGCTCCTCGGCGACGTACACGCCGCCGCCTGCGGATTACAGTCGGGGGAGTGCCCCCGACCCCCCCCCGCTGAAAATGCTGCTTGGTCTCTTTCAAATAAGTGAGTGGTAACGGAACATGAGCAACAATTCGGAACAAAAGACCATTCGTTCCCGGCTGGTCAAAATCATCACTGGGGTGCGGCACGGTTTCCACGAATACAACCGCCGCATGAGCAAGATTTATTCTCCCAACCTGGCGGCGCTCACGGGCGCGGCCCTGGTGCTGGTGATGATGCTGTTCACCCTGTTCATCCCGCCCTTTTCGGGGGTGGCGGATGACGGCTCCCTGAACGATATCCTGTTAGGCACGGGCCTGGGCTACCGGGGACAGGACCTCACGTATCCTACGGGGGCCTACTTTATCCGCGTGTACCTGCATTCCACCTACCTGCCCCAGGGCGTCTCCGCGCACCGGCTGATCATCCGCTTCGCCATGTGGCTGGACGATCAGTTTACCCACGATAACCTGTTCGATATCCGTTTCCTGGCCCTGGTGTACGCCATCCTGTATCTGCCCGCGGTGTACCTGACCATGCGGGGCGTCGCCTCCCGTGTGAAGGTGGCGGCGGAAGCCACCTTCCTGGTGATCATCGGCGCGCTGATCTTGGGGGACGCGGCCATCGTTTCCTATTTTAACAGCCTCTACCCCGAAGCCATGTGGCAAATCTGCCTGGTCTACATGTTAGGCTTTTCCCTGGCCCTCCAGCACAAGGAAACGGGCTGGACCCAAACGGGACTGGTGGGGCTGCTGGCGGCTGGGTGCGTGCTTACGCTTTCTGAATCCCACTGCGCGGCGGTGGGGCTGGTGCTGACGGTTTTCTTCGCCCGCCAGATCATGATGGAGGACCGCACGGTGCAGATTTCCCTGATCGCGGCGGTCAGCGCGGCGGTGATCCTGATCGTGTCCGTGGTGGGCGCCACGGCGGGAACGGATCGGTTTTCGGACGCTTCCAAGATGCACGCCATGACCAACGGCGTACTCCTGCGGGCGGAGGATCCGGCGAAGACCCTGGAGGATTTCGGTATTGATCCCCGGTTTGAAACGCTCACCGATATGTCCAGCTACGGCAATTTCCCCTATGCCCTGTCGGGCAATCCGGATATCCAGCGGGATTTCCTGCCCAAGTATTCCGTGGGCGCCATCCTTGTGCATTATCTCACCCATCCTTTGGCTTACTTCGGTCTGCTGGAGTTAGGCATTCGGGCGGCCTTCCATTCCATGCGCAGCTTCGTGGGCAACTTTGAAAGCGATACGGGGCAGCCGGAACGCGCCGTCAACGGGCAATTGACCAATTACAGCAATTTCAAGGCCAATTCCCTGCCCCAGACCATGGGCTTCCTGCTGATCCTGACCATCGTTTACTGGATGCTGTTCCGCAAGCGCCGGGGGCTGAACCCCCACAAAGTGAACTTCACCTTCCGGGAAAGGCAAATCATGCTGGATACCTTTCTGCTGCTGCTGTTTACGGGCCTTTCGCACCTGACAGCCATCATCGCCTTAAGCGGCACGGCGGAAATGGAGAGGTACCAAATGCTGTGCGGGGTCTGCATCGACGGCATGCTGCTGCTGTTCGTCGCGGAGATTCTGCATCGCCTGCACATTTTCAGCGCGGAGGAATAATGCTGTGGAAAAAAACAAAGCTGCCAGCCGATTGATCCTGATCCAGGATTTGGGCATCCTGCTTTTCATGCTCAGCATGCTCGGCGCGGCCCTAATCACGGGCCTGACGGACAAAGAGCTGATGTATCAGCATACGGCGCTGATGCTTGCCATGTTGCTTTCCGCCCTGCTGACGGGGCTGAGAGCGCAGGTGGCGGGCACGGTGATCACGGCGCTGACCGTGCTGGTGTTCACCGTGTACAAGCTGTACGTCCGCTTGGCTTACTTTACCCCCATCGAGTGGACGGCTTACCTTTGGCCCGCGCTGCTGGCGGCGGCCCTGGGCGGCATGACCATGTTCATTTCGCTGTTCTCCTCCATCGAGGGCATGAACGGCGTGCTGAACAAGCGCTTGGACGAACTGACGGTGATGGATCCCGTCACCGGCCTGGAAAACCTGCGCAGCATGGTGAGCAGCCTGAAAAGGTACATGGCCTTAAGCGAACGCAACGGCACCAGCATGGGCCTGATGATGGTGCGCCTGAGGTACGCCGAGGAAATCAAAAAGGTGCTTACCCGCGCCCAGTTCAATGACCTAAGGCACATCTTAGCCACCGTGATCCAGAATACCCTGCGCCTGGAGGACAGGGTGTTCACCCTGGACGAAATGGGTTCCTTCGGCATCATCTATTTCAGCCTGGAAAACGGCGCGCCCATCGTCAAGAGCCGTATCCTCACCGCCGTGCAGAAGGAAAACATGGTGCCGGAGCTGACCGGCCAGCAGCTCACCGTGGAGGTGAGCGTGGTGTTTAAGCAGTACGACGCAGCGCTCGGCAAGGACGCCATGAAGTACATCAGCGAGGTGGAAAAGGAATTTGCCTATGAGGTGTAACCGGCTTGCCGCCCTGCTGCTGGCCCTGCTGCTGGCCGCGCCGCTCATCCCCGCCGGGGCGGAGGAAACGGAGCTTCCCGTGCCCGGCGACGTGCTGGTGGTCTATGCGGAGGAAGCGGATCGAAAGGCGGGAGAGGATAACCTTTCCGCCATCGCCCAGGCGCTGTTTTCCCTCAGGTACACGGCGGATTTTGTGGAGGCGCAGGACGCGGGGGCGGTGATCGGCCAATATGAACGGGTGATCTGGTGCGATACCGCCGTGTCCGACCGGATGGACGCTTCCGTTCTGACCGGCTATGAAGGCATGCTGCTGGCGCTGGGCCAGGCCCGGGGCCTGGAGGCCTTCGGCCTGACCGCCCGGGAGGAATTTTCCGGCAGCTTCATGGGCGTGGCGGAATACGCCTTTGACGACGAAGTAAGCTTCCGCCATTCCGTATCCGTGCTGAACGCGGGGGCGTTTGACGAACCTTCCTATCAGAGCGGCGTGCTGGCCGCCTCCGGCGGGCAGCTGCCTTTAGCCAGCGGCAGCGGAAACGCCCATTATTTGGCGCTGCAGGATTACACTGATTCCTTTTCCAGGGAGCTGCTGGTGCAGGAAATCGCCCAATGGCTGTGGCCCTACGACGTCCGCATGCCCACCTACACCCAGCACGTGGTGCTGGACGCCGTGTATCCCTTTTATGATCCCTACCGGCTGCAAACGCTGGTGGAATACATGGTGGAAAACCGGATGCATTTCGTGATTTCCGTCATGCCCATTTACGATCACGCCGATTATCCCGCCATGACCCAGTTCTGCGAGGTGCTGCGCTACGCGCAGGCCAACGGCGGCGCGGTGATCCTGCACGCGCCCAACACGCAGAACAGTTTGGACGCGGAGGCGCTTTCCCGGCAGCTGACGGCGGCCACCGTGAACTATTGCAGCCAGAACGTGTACCCCCTGGCGCTGGAAATCCCCTCGGAATGGCTGTTCCGGGAAGATTTGCTGCCCCTCCTTCGCCGGTACAAAACCCTGTTCCTTTCCGAGCTGGACGCTTTTTCCGTCCACGCGGCCAAGGAATACGGCATGAAGGATTATCTGCCCACGGGCATCCAGCAGATCGTGCCCGCCCTGAAGCTGGACGAAACCGGCGTCAGCCACGCGGCCCGGTGCGCCACCGCCGTGTACCTGGACATGAGCATGACGGAGGACGCGCAGCTTTTCAGCGTGATCGACGCGGTGAAGGACGCGCCCTTTCCCATGCAAAGCCTGTGGGGCATGGAGCAGGCCGTGTACACCGACGAGGGCCATTCCCTCACCTGGGATCAGAACACCCTGCTGGTGGACGGCGCGCAGCGCTTCAACGTGTATTCCCCCACGCCCGAGGGCGAACCCTTCGATTACAAGCGCAACGAGTATTACCGGTTCGTGGCCAACCTGAAGAACCAAAACCAGTTCCTGATCGGGATCAGCATCGTGGTGCTGGTGATTTTCCTGTTCTTAGGCGCCCAGTCCCGCCGGCAGATGCACAGAAGATTCTTGAAACGCGGCTCCCAAAGCACGGGAGGAGATCAACATGTCAGTAGCTGATATCGTATCCATTTACGCCATCGCGGCCATTTGGGCCATGATGATGCTCAACGTGGCGCTGAGCATCGGCGGGTACATCTATATCTACCGGTGCAACAAAACGGACGGCAGCATCCCTCCCCCAGGGGGCAAGTATCCCATGGTTTCCGTGCTGGTGCCCGCCCACAACGAAGCCCTGGTGCTTAAGCGGACGGTGCAGGCGCTGCTGAATTTCGATTACCCCAAGGACAAGTATGAAATCATCGTGGTCAACGACAATTCCTCCGACAACACGGAAGAAATTTTGTCGGAGCTGGCGGCGGCCCATCCCGAAAGCCGCCTCATGTGCATCAGCACCGACAAGGTGGTGGGCGGCACCGGCAAATCCAACGCCCTGAACATCGGCTTTTCCGTGGCCAAAGGCACGGTGATCGCCATTTACGACGCCGACAACACCCCGGAACCCAAGGCCCTGCGCCTGCTGGTGGAAAACCTGCTGGTGGATGATAAATTGGGCGCGGTGATCGGCAAATTCCGCACCCGAAACCGCAACGCCTCCATCCTGTCCCGGTTCGTGAACATCGAAACCCTGTCCCATCAGTGCATGAACCAGGCGGGCCGGTACTTTTTCTTCAAGCTCTGCACCATCCCGGGCACCAATTACGTGATCCGCCGCAGCATCATCGAGCAGGTGGGCGGCTGGGACGTGAAGGCCCTCAGCGAGGACACGGAAATCAGCTTCCGCATCTACCGCATGGGCTATTACATCAAGCTGCTGCCCCAGGCCGTCACATGGGAACAGGAACCCCATCTGCTGCCCATCTGGTTCAAGCAGCGGGTGCGCTGGGCCAAAGGGAATATTTACGTGATGCTCAAGAACTTCAAATATACCTTTGACCGCAAGGCGGGACCCATGCGCCTGGACACCCTGTACTACGCCCTGGTGTACAGCGTGATGCTCACCTCCCTGATCGCCTCCGACTTTATCTTCTTAGGCGGCATCCTGGGCACCATCCAGGTAAAGTTAGGCGGGTTTTCCTCCGCCCTGTGGGGCATGGCCATTTTAGTGTTCATCGCCAACGTGATGCTCACGCTCTCCCTGGAAAGAAACGAATTTACCCTGGAATCCCTTGGCCTGGTGGCGCTCATGCTGTTCTCCTACGCCAAGCTCTGGGTGCTGGTGGTGGTCAAGGCCGCCTGGGATTCCATCATGGACGCGCTGTTCAAGCGCGAGGTCAAATGGGATAAAACCGTCCGATACGTGGAAGGACAATAATCTGGTTTCAGAAAAGGTGATTGAAATGAAGCGAGGATTCCTGATTTGCACGATGGCTGTGCTGCTCCTGGCGCTGCTCTGTCCCGTCTGCATGGCTGGAGGCTTAGCGGTGGTTTTGCCCGTGCGCCATACCGCAAACCTGACCCCAACCCCTGCGCCAACACCGACCCCAACGCCCGCTCCTACGCCAGCCCCCACCCCGTATATCCATATAGCGGCAGAGGTTCAGGAAGACGGCTACGCTTTGGCGTGTGACCTCAGGATCGTGGCCCCGCAAGGAATCAAGGCGGAAGCATACCTGATGAAAAAAGGGAAGAACGGCATGGCCGATCGCGTATGCGCCCTTGATTTGAAGGAATACCTGCCTGCCGAAAACGAAGTTCCCGTTGGCTTTTCAATGGAGCAGGTTCAGGGCTGGACGCTGAAAAGCGATACAGTCGATATGACCGGGATTTCTGACGGCGAATATGCGGTGATGGCCTTTCTGTCGGATGGAGAAAAAGAGTACTGCAGCCAGTACGGAGACTACATCCTGTACAAATCCGCGCCGACGTCTGCGCCGACGTTGATTCCTACGCCTACACCCACGCCTACGCCCACGCCCACACCCACGCCCACACCTACGCCCACGCCCACTCCCACGCCTACGCCCACGCCCACACCCACGCCTACGCCCACACCCACTCCCACGCCTACGCCCACACCTACACCTACGCCTACACCCACACCTACGCCTACACCTACGCCTACACCTACGCCTACACCTACGCCTACGCCTACGCCTACGCCTACGCCGAGGTCGACATACACGCCGACTCCTACACCAACTCCAACTTCTACGCCGACGCCTACTCCGTCTCCGACCCTGCTTCCGTGTTCGACTTCATCTCTGTCTGTGACCCCATCTCCGACTCCAACTCCTACACCGACGCCTACTCTGACGCCTACCCCGACGCCTACCCCGACGCCTACCCCGACGCCTACCCCGACGCCTACTCCGACTCCTACTCCGTCTCCGACCCCGGAAGCCCCCCAGGAAGTATCGCTGATCGACTATGTGTTCGCCAGCGATCCCGAGCTGGCGGGCGAGCCGCTTCGCGTGCGTCCTGAAACGCCGGAAACCCAGCACGTGAAAATTTTCAAGTACAGCGAAAGCATCGTGCTGCAGGGCATTTTCGGCCGGTCCGGGTACTTTTTCAGGATCCCGGATTATTGGGATACTCGCTACGCCCTGGCCCAGATCGAATACACCGTCAGCCCCATGATCCAGGATGTGCCCGCGTCCCTGACCTTTTTCATCAACAATCACCCCATTTTCTCCTGCTCCGTGGATTATGAAAACGGCGCGTCCCAGATCGTTTACGTGTCCATTCCCGTGGACATGCTGGTGGCGGGCTATAACGAATTTACCATCACCGGCTACGTGCGGCTTTACGACGACGACGGCTGCTTAGACGATTTTTCCGGCGCCAACTGGATCAGCATTTCCGAAGCCTCCTTTATCGAAACGGGCTACGACCTGGTGGATTTCGGCAACAAAATCAGTTTTTATCCCTATCCCCTCATTTCCAGCATGGACGATACCGGGGCGGACCTGACCGTGTACGTGCCGGACAAGGCCCTGGAGGAAGAACTGCGCGCCGCGTTCCTGCTGCGGGCGGATTTGGGCAATGAAACCGGCGCGGAGGACCGCATCGGCTTTAAGCCCCTGCCCGCCTCCCTGCCCGCCCGGGGCAACGCCCTCATCGTGGCCCAGGCCGACCGCCTGCCGGAGGAAGCGCGCAAAGCCATGCCCCCCGATATGGATTTGAGCCGGGAAGGGGCCTTCGTGTACCTGTACGGCCAGAACGGCAGGTATGTGATGGTGGTCACCGCCGCCAAGGCGGAGGACCTGACCGAAGCGGCCTTCATGCTGCTGGACGCGGATCGCGTGACCCAGGAAAAATACGACTGGACCTTCGTTCCCTCCGGCGCGGCCACCACGGTACTGGCCTACCGTTCCCAAAACGCCCTGATCGAAAACGGGGAAACCGTCAAGGGCATCACCAACCAGAACGGCATCTATTTCGTGGGTCCCTTCCACCAGGTCAGCAACATTTATCTGCCCTTCTCCGGCGGCTTCGTGTTAGGCGAGGGCGGCAAGATCGAACTGAAAATGCGTTACAGCGACAACCTGGATTTCGACCGTTCCCTGGTGACGGTCTATTGGGGCGATACCCCCGTGGCCTCCAAAAAGCTGGATCGGGACAAGGCCACCCTGGACACCTTCTCCTTCATGATGCCCTCCGATGTGGTGGGCACCCACGCCTCCACCCTGAAAATCGCCTTCGACCTGGAGGTAAAGGATCTGTACTGCACCAAGCGGGCGGACGAAGTGCCCTGGGCCTACGTCAGCGGCGAATCCACCCTGTACTTCCCCGCGGGAAACGCCAGCGTGTACGATCTGTCCCTGCGGCCCTATCCCTTCCAGCGCTTAGGCCTGTTCAACAATTTGGCCCTGGTGGTGCCGGACGACATGGACGAAAAGGAATACGCCGTTTTCGGCCGCATCGCCGCCTTGATGGGCACGGACGTATCGCCCTACGGCACGGTGAGCGTATGGTACGCTTCCCGTTTCCCCAAGGAAAACCAGAACGCCCACGTGATCGCCATCGGCACATACCAGGACAACGCCTTCCTGCGCTCCATCAACGATAAATTGAGCTTCCCCTTCGCCAAAGACGGCGCGCGCTTTGCCAGCAGCAGCCAATTGCTGCTCAGCGAACGCTACGCGGCGGAAATCTGCGTGCTGCAATATATCCGTTCCCCCTACCAGGAGGGCCGCGCCATTTTGGCCGTCTGCGCGCCGGACACCCAGGCCCTGTCCCAATTGGACCGGTACGCCGTAAAGCAGGAAAACACCTGGGCTTTGTCCGGAGACGCTTTCCTGATCGACCGGGATCTGGAAACCAAGAGCTTCCGCTTCCTCAAGGAAGAAGCCATTGAAAAAGCCACCCTGCGGGATCGCCTGGAAAAGAACCGGGACGCCGTGATCTTTACCCTCGTTTCCACCTCCGTCATGTTCCTGATGCTGGTGGCCGTCATCCTGATCCTGGTGCGGTACCGCCGCAACCGGCGCGAGGAGGAGAAAAAGTGAAGCTGCGGAAAAACGCATTCTTCTATTTCGCGGTGCTGGTGTTCCTGCTGTGCATGCTGTTTTCCATGGCCTGCGTGTTCAACCGCTTAGGCGCGGGGCAGGAATACCCTTACCTGCTGAAAGGGGCCTGGATTTTAGGCGCGCTGGCGCTGACCCTGGCTCTGCTGGGCGCGTGCGCCCTGTGGGCGCGCCTGGACATGAGCAAAAAGCTCGGCCGTTACCCCGGCCCGGCCCTTGCGGCGGAATACCTGCTGGCCGCGCTGCTGCTGCTTTCGGGGACGTTTCTCCGCTATCAGGTGATCCGTACCCTGCCCATGGACCCGGCTTCGGACTATAAAACCTATTATGAAATGGCGGTGCTGCTGCACCGGGGCACCCTGGTGGAAGCCGGCGTGGGCTATTGCGATTACGTGTCCATGTTCCCCCACGTGTTCGGCTATCCCTGGGTGCTGGCCTGGGTGCTGGGCGTTTTCGGCGAAAGCGTGCATACCGCGCTGATGTTCAATTTAGTGCTGGAGGCGGGCGTGTGCCTGGTGGTCTGGCGCATCGCCCGGCTGCTGGGCGGCAGGCTGTGCGGCCTGGTGGCGCTGGCCGCCGTTTCCTTCCTGCCCTCCAATATTCTGTACAGCAATTTCGTGGCCAGTGAACCCCTGTTTACCCTGGTGCTGCTGCTGGGCGCGTGGCTGTTCGCCCTGTCCATGAAGGATTCCGAACGCCAGAAGCGGCATCCCTGGCTGTGCGCCGGAGAACTGACGGCCATGGCGGCGGTGCTGGCCTTCGGCTCCTTTATCCGGCCCATGGCGGTGATTTTCCTGATCGCGGCGGTCATTTGCCTGCTGCCCACCAGGAAGGAGCTGCCCTCCCTGCCCCGGAACGATATTCCCCTGGGCCTGCGGCTGACGAACCGGGGCGTCAAGCGCTGCGCCCTGGTATGCGCCGTTTATTTTGGCCTTTCCGGCATTTTCACCATGGCGACGGGCTACGCCGTGAACCGGCAGTTGGCGGGCAGCGCCTCCTATGGCTACAACCTGCTGGTGGGCCTGAACCTGCAAAGCTACGGCGGCTGGAACGAGGACGACGCCAATTACCTCTACGCCGCCCTGGAAGCTACAGGCTCGGCCCAGGAAGCCCAGCTCATGTGCCGGGACATAGCCCTGGAGCGGATGAAGGTGGACCCCCGGGCGCTGCTGGACCTGTTCGTACATAAATTTGAAGTGCTTTGGGGCAACGACGACTTCGGCGCGTCCTGGAACATCCTGTTTTTGGATCAGCAGGGCGCCCTGACGCCGGAAAGAGAAAGTTTCCTGTACCGGATGATGGACGTGAGCGACCTGTATTATCTGGTGCTGCTGTTCGCCGCCGGGGTGTACGGCTGCCTGTGCCTGCGCCGGGGTCCGGACGCCATGTACGCCTGCCTGCTGCTCTTCTGCGGCACCGCCGGGCTGCATCTGTTTGTGGAAAACCAGAACCGCTATCATTACCACGCTCTTGCCCTGCTCTGCATGATGAGCGGCATGTCCGTCAAGGAAGTGATGGCCCTGGTGCGCCAGTCCGTCATGGACCGCCTGGAAAGAAAGCGGCGGGAGGCGGCGGAAAAAGCGGCCCGGGATTCCCGCGTGCTTATGCTCCAGCAGGAGGAAGCGGACCGGGCGCGCCTGCGCGCCGAAGCGCTCCACGCCCAGTTTGATATGGGCGCGGCCATCCGGGCGGGGCATATCCGCATCGTGGCCAGCGAAGGCGTGGCCATGAGCGACCCCGCGCCGCTGAAGGCGCCCGCCGAACCCCCGCGGCCCGCTCCCAGCGCCGTTCCGGAACAGCCCGCCCCGGGGTCGGAACAAAACGGCCCCGCGGAGGAAGCGCCCGCTCCCGCCAAGAAAGCCCACGGAAAAAAAGAGAAAAAACGATAAAACGCAGGCCGCTTTTTCGTCCAGTCGCATCTGGCGAAAGGAGAAGAAACCATGCTTTTTAACTCCCTGTCCTATCTGATTTTCTTTCCCGCCATCGCCATGGCGTATTTCCTGATCCCATGGCAGAAGGTGCGCAACGCGCTCCTGCTGGTGGGCAGCTATTACTTTTACATGTGCTGGGACCCCCGCTTTATCCTGCTCATGTTAGGCTGCACCCTGGTCACATACCTGGACGCGCTGTTCATCGACATTTGCCGCCGGGAGGAAAAAGAAGGCGTCCCGCCGGAAAAACGCCGCACAGGCCGGGCCACCCTGTACACCACCGTCACCATCATCTTTACGCTTTCCGTGGTGGCCTGGTTCAAATACGCCAATTTCCTGACGGAAAGCACGGTTTCCCTCTTTGCCCTGGTGGGCGTTCAAATCAAAATCCCCAAGCTGAACATCGCCCTGCCGGTGGGCATTTCCTTCTTCACCTTCCAGTCCTTAAGCTACGTGATCGACGTATACCGGGGCAAAACGAAGGCGGAAAAGAATTTCTTCCGTTACGCCCTGTTCGTGTCCTTCTTCCCCCAATTGGTGGCAGGCCCCATCGAGCGCAGCAGCAACCTGCTGGTGCAGTTCCAGGAAAAGCACCGTTTTGATTCCCGGGAAGCGGCCAAGGGTTTCATGCTTATGACCTGGGGCTACTTTATGAAGGTGGTTGTGGCCGATCGGGTGGCCATGCTGGTGGATCAGATTTATAACTACTACGGCTCCTACGAGGGCGTGATCCCCATTTTGGGCACGGTGCTGTTCGCCGTGCAGATTTACTGCGACTTCAACGGCTACACCACCATCGCCATCGGCTCGGCCCAGGTGATGGGCTTCCATCTGATGCAGAACTTCAAGGAGCCTTACTTAGCCACCTCCGTGGCCGATTTCTGGCGGCGGTGGCACATTTCCCTTACCAGTTGGTTCCGGGATTATATCTATTTCCCCCTGGGCGGCAGCCGCTGCGCCAAATGGAAGCGGTACCGGAACATCATGATCGTGTTCCTGGTCAGCGGCCTGTGGCACGGCGCGGCGTGGACCTACGTGATCTGGGGCGGCCTGAACGGCGTCATGCAGATCGTGGGCGATATGCTCAAGCCCGTCCGGGAAAAGGCCCTGGATAAGCTCGGCGTCAATCGGAAATCCTTCGGCCATCGGCTGGCCCAAATGCTGCTCACCTTTATCCTGGTGGATATCGCCTGGGTGTTTTTCCGGGCCACGGATCTTTCCTCCGCCATCCACATCATCAAATCCTCCTTCGTATGGAATCCCTGGCTGCTGGTGGACGGCACGCTGTACACCTTAGGCCTGGAGCGGGCGGATTTCTGGCTGATGGTGCTTTCCATTCTCATTCTGCTCTTCGTGGATATCCTGCATGAAAGAGGCGTATCCATCCGGGATTCGCTGCTGGCCTGGCCGCTGCCCCTGCGGTGGGCGGTGATTTACGGCGCTTTGTTCTGGATCCTGCTCTTCGGCGTTTACGGCCCGGCCTTCGACGCCGCCAGCTTCATCTATTTCCAGTTCTGACGCCAAGGGCTGACCGGGAGGATCAATGCAATGAAAAACATCCTGAAAAAAGCGGGGAAGGGCGCCCTGTTCGTGCTTGTTTTCCTGGCGATCGGCGCGCTGCTCATGTGCGTAATGGAATTCAAGTACGAGGACGGCACCCTGCCCGTACACAATTATTATTCCCTGCCCAGGGACACCGTGGACGTGCTGATTTTGGGCACCTCCCACGCGGGCATGAACATCAGCACCAAAACCCTGTGGGACGAATACGGCATCGCGGGCTACCGCTTCTGGGGCAGCATCCAGCCCATCTGGAACACCTATTATTATTTGTTGGAAGCCCTGAAATACCAGACCCCCAAGGTGGTGCTGCTGGACGCTTACAGCCTCACCTTCCAGCAGGAATACGGTTCTTATCCCGTACAGGTGAAAAACACCATCGCCATGCGGCTGTCCAAGGAAAAGGTGGAAAACATCTGGGCCAGCGTGCCGGAAGAGAACCGCGCGTTCATGCTGTTCGGCTTCTCCACGTACCATAACCGGTATACGGAACTGACCCAGGAGGATTTTGAGTACTTTCCCTGGGACAGCCATCAGGAAGTACAGATATACTCCACCGAAACGTCCGATAAGGTGTATCCTATCACGGTGCTGGACCCGAACGCCACCCAAGGGGAAGAAGCACTGGGCGAAAAAGAGGAAAAATACTTCCGCATGCTGCTGGAATACTGCCGGATGAACGGCGTCAAGCTGGAGATCGTGGCCGCGCCCTATGAGCTTTCCGCCGCGGAACAGCAGAAGTTCCGCCGGGTGGCCTCCATCGTGGCGGAATACGGCTTTGATTTCACCAATTTCAACGACAATTACGCCGAAATCGACATCGATCCCCTGCAGGATTTCCTTGACCCCGGCCATTTCAACAAATTCGGCCTGCCCAAATATGCCAGGGCCATTGCCGAACTGCTGAAAAGCAAGTACGACCTGCCTGACCGGCGGCAGGATCCGGGCCACATCTGGAATCAAACCAGCGCCATGGCGTCCACGCCCGCCTACGCCGCCACGGAACAGTTTCAGGGCGACGGCATCCAGGATTACAGCGACACGGGTTACCGGCTCTATGAAAACCCCCTCGCTTCCTGGACGCTGTGTTCCGAATTCACCCTCCCCGAAACCGGTGACAACACCCGCGTGGTCATGGCCTGCTTTAACGACGTGCCGGGCATGGGCGGCTTCCGGGTCTGCCGGGCGGTGAACGGAAAGTTAGAAATCACCATCGGCGCTACCATGACCATCCGCGTGGCCGACCCGGAGGACGTGATCCGCCTGGTGGTGGTGAAAAAAGGAAAGGCCTTCACCATCTACGTGAACGGAAACGTAGTGGAGGACGTGAAGCTGATCGACTCCGAGCTGAACGCCTACGAAGGCTCGCTGCTCTTGGGCTGCGAGGTGAGCGCCGAGGGGCGGCGCATGCATTTCGGAAAGACCCTGATCCGCGATTTGGTGATTTACGATTCCGCCCTGGGCGAAGCCGACGCCCTGGCCTGGGAGCCGCAGCAGCTGCCCCTGGCGGAAAAGGCGGCCTACATGAAGGAAGTCACCCAGGACGACCTGATTCTGTCCCTGGAGAACCGCTTTGTGGGCGACGGGCAGGAATACGTGGATACCGGCTGCAGGCTCTTTGACGACCCCGAAGGCTCCTTTACGCTGCTCAGCCAGATCGAACCCCGAATCGAGGCGGGCGATACGGTGTATTTCTCCTGCTTCTCCGAGGAACCGGGGGCCTATCGCGGGCTGCTGGTGCGGAAAATCGGGGAAGATACCCTGAACGTGATTTACGGCGCGGGCACTGGCGCGAACCTCACCCTGCCCAAGGACGCTCCCTCCCGCTTAGCCGTGGTGAAGGACCGTTCCGCCTACACCGTATATCTGAACGGCGAAAAGGTGCTGGATCAGAACGCCAGCCCGTGTACAGCCTATAACGGCTCCTTCCTCATCGGCGCCCAGACGGACGCTTCGGGCAATATCTTCCGCGTGTCCGGCGCCACCGTGTACAACCTGGACGTATACCGGGGGCTGATGGCGGAGGAACAGATTTTGGCCTGGCGGCCCGAACCCCTGGCCGAAGCGCCCCGGGATCCCGGCATGGACGTGACGTATACCCTTTCCCCCAGCTTCGTGGGCAATCAGAAGGACGCCTATGTGGACACGGGGCTGAAACTGTACGACAACGCCGAAAAGGATTGGACCCTCACCTTCCTGCTGGACCGGGTGACGGTGCGCAGGGGCAGCGTGATTTCCTGCTTCGACGAAACGCCCGGCAAGTACAGGGGCCTGCTGGTGCGGCAGACCAGCGATACCGTGTTCTCCTTCGTCCTCGGAACGGAATACGCGGAGGTGCAAATCCATCCCGCGGATCAGGCGGTGGTTTCCATCGTGAAAGAACACAACCATTACCGCGTTTACCTGAACGGCAGGCTGGAAGCGGAAAAGGACTGCAAGATCGCTTCCTACCTGGGCAATCTGTATATCGGCTGCGAACGGAACCAGTACGGGCGGCCCTTCCGCTTCTCGGATATCTCCGTCCGGCGGCTGGAGGCGGTCAGCGAGGCCCTGACCGATGAAACGGTGCTGGCCCTGCATCAGGCCTGGAAAGAAGAAACGAAATGATCAAAAGGCTGAAAGGATGGTTTGGCGCTTCATCCAGCCGCATGCCCGCGCTGGCGGCCTTTGTTTGCGCTGCCCTCTGCCTGGCGATCGGCTTTGTTAGGGAACCCCGCCTGTACCCCATCGACTTTGGGCAGTACGAAATCATCCTGTCCCAGTGCGGGCTGACCTGGACGCCGGAGGATGTGGCCCTGGGGAATTTGCAGTACGTGCGGCCCCTGACCGCGTTCAGCTACACCCGCTTTTCCTGGGCCTCCCTCCTGTCCCCCGGGGCCAGCGGCAGCACCGTGTACGCCGTGGCCCTGGTGCGGCTTTTCACCGAACCCTTCGGCCTGTCCTTCTCCATCGACGCCCTTTCCTTTGTGTGGGCGCTGCTGCTGGCCCTGGCTGTGGGGCTGATCACCGGGGCGCTGCATGAAAGGCTGCCCCGGGCCTGGATGCTTCCCGCGCTGATCCTGTGCCTTGTGTATACGGACGGCAACTTCTGCGCCATCTTCCGCAGCCTGTACCCCGAAGCGGCGGCCATCGTGTTTTCCCTGCTGTTTATGGCGGCGGCGCTCAGGGCCTTCTGCCTGGACGAAACGCGCCGATTCAAATGGCTTTTTCCCCTGGCGTTCCTCTCCATCCTGCTGCTCAAATCCCTGTCGCCGCTTATCGTGTTCCTGCCCCTGGTGCTGGCGGTGAACGGCTGGCTGATTTATTCCTGCCGCAAAGGCCTTTCCCGGAGAATCATTTTGCTGGTGCTGACGGCGGCGGTGCTGTTCAGCGGCGTGGGAAGCGCCGTTCAGCTGGTGGGCAGCGACGTGGACTATTTTTCCAACGCTTCCCTGTATGAATCCGCCTTCAACGCCCTGTTGCGGGAAGCGGACGATCCCGAAGCCATTTTGTGGGAATGGGGGCTGGATAGCAGCTATCTGCCCGACGTGGGAAAATCCTTCTACGAACCCCAGGAAAGCTACGTTCACTATCCCCGGGACGAGCAGGAAGCGGAAAAGCTGTTTTCCCGTCTGTCCACCGAAAAAATCCTGAGCGCTTACCTCTCCCGCCCCGGCCTGCTTTTCAAGGCGCTGTGTACCCGGGAGCTGTGGGGCGGAAAGGGCTTTGAAAACACCCGGAACAGCACTCTGACCCCCAACGAAAAGGGCTTTTCCGCCGCGCGGACGGAGGGCGGCGTGCTGCCCTTCCTATGGAAGGTGCTGCCGCTGAACTGGGCGGGCTTTTTCCTCATTCAGCTTTTGCTGACGGTCTTCTGGGCGGCGCGCGCCATCCGGAAACGCCGCATGGGGGCGGGGCTGATCGCCCTGTTTTCCCTGTGTTCCACCCTGTTTTTGCCCTTCGCCCTGATTTTGGACGGCTACGCCCAAAGCCAGCAGTACATGCTGTACCAGACTTTCCTGACCGCGGCGCTGCTGACGGAGCTGCTGTGCATGGCGGTTTACGGCCTGCCCCTGGCCGTTCAATGGTTCACCCGGTATATGGAAGAACCTTACGTGGTGGCCGCCTCTCCCCTCCCCGTGCGCAGTGTGGACGGCCCCGCTCCCCGCCCGCTTCAAGCGCTGAACCGCTGGGCGGAGATCCTCAGCGCCCATCACTTTCCCTTCCTGCTGCTCACCGGCCTGGTCTGCGCCGCCATCCTGACGGCGGTATACCTGCCCGCAAACCATCCCGCCTCCGTCAACAACGGCGACTATGGCCGCATGATGGAGCAGCTGGACGTCACCTGGGACAGCATGACGTATTTCAACACCGGCAGCCAGGCCGGGCGCTACGCCATCGAGGATTACGCCTATACCAGCGGTTTTGATTTCCTCAAGCTCACCCCCTTAAAGCCCACCTACAGCCTGTACTGGTTCGCGGGGCTTCTGCGCCTGCTGACGGAGCCTTTGGGCTTGGGGTTCAGCACCTACCTGCTGGCATGGCTCATGGGGCTGATCATGCTGGTCTGCGTGCTGCAAATCATCCGCGACCTGTTCCCCCTGCTGGGCAAATGGATCGTTCCCGCCGCCGCCCTGCTCGTCCTCATGCTATTCAATGAAACCTACCTCACCTGGTTCAACAGCCTCTTTGGCGAGGGCAGCATCCTGCTGGGCGTGCTGCTTTCCGTCATGTGTGCCGTGCATCTTTGCGTGATGCCCCGGAAGAAAAGCTGGAAGCGGCCCGTCTGGCTGCTGGGGCTGTTCCTCTCCCTCAACATCCTGATCACCTCCAAATCCCAGATGGTGATGGCCGCGCCGGGGGCCGTTATGCTTTTCCTGATTCTGTGCTGGTACCATCGGCCCTACCGCTACGACCTGCAGGCCATTCAAGCCCTGGTGTGTCTGGCGCTGTGCGGCGTGCTGGCCGTTTCCACCGTCGGCGTGTATCAGACCGACCGCACCGAGGACAGTGTATCCCAGAAGCATACCATGTGGCAGGCGTATTTTTACGGCATCTTCATGATTTCCGACGATCCCATCGGCGATATGGAGGCCTTGGGCGTGGATACCGCCATGGCCCCGGACATCGGCAAATACGTTTCCTTCGGGGACGACATTGATTACGTGTATAAACCCCTGTCCGAAGAAGCGCAGAAGGGCTTCTACGACCACGTGAGCATGCTGACCATCGTGAAATGGTACCTGACCCATCCCGCCAAGCTGTGGTTCATGCTGGATCACGCCGCCAGTGAATCCAAGTCCCTGTACACCGGCTTCCGCGTCTACGTGGGCCAGGATTACACGGACCTGAACCACGACGAGGTGAACGGCTGGAACCTATGGCCGAGCTGGCGCTCCTGGCTCACGCCGGGATCGTTCTTAGGCTATATTCTGTATTACGGCGCGCTGGTATTCCTGTGCGTATGGTACATCCTGCAAAAGAACCGCCCCCAGTGGAAGCGCATGCTGTGCGCCGTGCCCCTGTTCCTGATCGTCACCGGGGCGCTCCAGTTCCCCCTGTCTGTGCTGGGCAACGGCTTTGCGGATAACCAGAAGCAATTGTTCTGTTTTTCCCTCTGCCACGATCTTTTGCTGGGCGGCACCCTGCTTTTGGCTGGCCGCTGCCTGTTCCGGCTGCCCGCCGTCCTGGCGGACGGCAAACGTTTCCCCGAAAAGCTGCAAGGGATAATCCGCCATAAAGGTAGGAGGTAGGAAGTAGGAGGTAGGAGGTAGGAGGTTTATAGTGTGAAAACAAAAGCACAAAAAAACGGACTTCATTCACTTTGGAGGACTATATAAAACCTCCTACCTCCTGCCTTCTACTTCCTACCTCGAAAAATCTCAATTTCTCTTTCATGCATGAACCGTGAATCCGTGAATCCGTTTTAATGCCCCATTGCATTTATTGGGAAAAAAGTATATAATAGAGCGTGAAATGGGAAAGTCCGTCCTCGGAGGCCGCGCCCATGTCATCATCAGATTTTTTGAAAAGGAGATACATCGCATGAACATCGTCAAAAAGCCCAACGGAAATCAGCTGACCATCGCCCTGGAGGGCCGTCTGGACACCACCACCTCCCCCCAGCTGGAAAACGAACTGCGCACCGCCCTGAACGGCGTTTCTGAATTCATTCTGGACCTGGACAGCCTGGACTACATTTCTTCCGCCGGCCTGCGGGTGCTGCTCTCCGCGCAGAAGGTCATGAATAAGCAGGGCAAAATGGTGATCCGCAACGTGAAGCCCGAAATCATGGAAATCTTCGACGTAACGGGCTTCGTGGATATCCTGAATATCGAAGCATGACGCATTTCCGCCCCATCGAGCTGAAAGACAAGCCCTGGATGGACGCCTGCCGGGACGTACGCCGGAACCCGTTTTCGTCGCTGTCTTTTCCCTGCCTCTACGCCTGGAAAAACACCTACGGCTTCTCCATTACAGGGGACGAGGATTTTTTTGTCATATACAGTCAGCACGATCACGCCTATTACTGCCCCTGCGGAAAAAAGGAAAAATGCTTAGCCTTCGTTGAGCAGGCGTGCCGCGAGGAAAAAAATCCCCATTTTCTGTACCTCACCCGGGAACAGAGCGAGGAACTGAAACAGCTCGGATTTCACCCCATCCTGCGGGACGACTTAAGCGAGTACGTTTCCTCAGCGCCCGCCCTGGCGCTGGAGGAAGGATGTCATATGCCCCACAGCTTCCGCAATAAGGTGCGGCATTTTCAAAGGCACATGCCCTATACCGTGCGCCTCATGGCGGAAGCCGATCTGCCCGCCCTGCTGGACATGGCCCGCACCGCCGAAGCGGAACACCGGGGAAACGTGGACGACTGGAACGTGCTGGAGCTGGAGCTGGAGGCTTTCGCCGCGCTGGGTATGAGCGGCGTCTGCCTGGAAACGGAAGAGGGGCAAAGGGCGTTCCTGGTGGGCTATGAGAATACCCCCGAGGAATACACCATGACCACGCCCAAGCACGATCCTTCCCTGCCTGCCCAGACCACGGCGGTGCTGATCCATGAAATGGCCCGCATCGTGAAAGACCGCTACCCCCTGATCAACCTGGAGGAGGATTTGGGCATTTCGGGCCTTAGGCAGGCAAAAATCCTGTACAATCCGGTGGATCGGCTGAACGTGTACGAGGCGATCAGGTGAAGAAGAAAAAACTTTGGATCCCCCGACAGATGTTTTACCGCGTGCTGTGGCCCGCGCTCATATCCGCCGTGGCGCTGGCCGTGGCGGATATTGCCGACGCCCTGGTTGTCGGTGCCCGGGTGGGCGAAAGGGGCCTGGCCGCCATCGGCATCGTCACGCCGGTTTACATGATCTATAACCTGATCGGTTACGGTTTTTCCACCGGCGGTTGCGTCACCCACGGCAAACTAACCTCCGCCGCCCGGAATTACGACGCCCTGTGCCATTTCCGCACCCTGGCGGCGTGGCTGCTGGGCATTTCCGCGGTGATCGCCATTGGGGGTAATCTGCTGATGACGCCCCTGCTTTCCATGCTGGGTGCGGACAGCAGCCGTCCGGAGCTGCTGGCTCTGTGCGAAACCTATGCCCGGCCCATGATTGCCGCCGCGCCCCTGTTCATGCTCAATTTCATCCTGTATGACTTTGTGCGGTGCGACGACGGCGCCCGTTTGGCCTCCCTGGGCTTTTCTTTGGGCTGCGCCGCCGACCTGGCGCTGAATATTCTGCTGGTGCTGATCCTGGACATGGGCGTACAGGGTTCCATCATCGCCACCGTGGCCGCCCAGGCGATCAGCGTGATCGTAATGAGCATCCATTTGTTCACCGGCCGGGGCGTGCTGCGCCTGAAAGCCATTGTGCGGGCGGTGGCCGATCCCAAGGAAATCCGCAAAGAAGTGTTTTCCTCCCTCACCATCGGCTTTTCCACCTCCATCCGCTATGTGTTTCAGTTCCTGTTCCTGCCCCTGGGCAACCGCCTGCTGCTGCGCGCGGGGGATTTGGGCCTCATCGACGGCGACCTGTACGTGGCCGTGTTCGACGTGGTGATGAACGTTTCCTACGTGTCCTCCTCCGTGTTCCAGGCGTCCTCCGAAACCATGCAGCCCCTGGCTTCCGTATTCTCCGAGGAACACGACCGGGACAGCCTGAAATGCGTGCTGCGCCTGGCTTTGGGGTGGGGCCTGGTTCTGGGCGCGGCCCTTGCCGGGCTGCTGGCGCTGTTCGCCGGGCCGGTTTCCTCCTTCTTCGGCGTCACCGAAGCGGCGTCCCAGGCCGTGTCCGTCCCCGCCATCCGCATTTTCTGCCTGAGCGCGCCCATGGGCGGATGCCTCATCATCCTGATGGGCTATTATCAGTCCGTGGGTGAAAGCAGGCTGAGCAGTCTCATCACGCTGATGCGCAGCGCCCTGTTCCTGCTTCCCATCGCGTTCGTGTTCGGCATGTTCTATCCCGCCGGATTCTGGTGGCTGTTCCCCGCCTGCGAGGCGGCGTCTCTGCTGCTGCTGGGCATGGTGAACCATTTCCGGCACACCATCGTCAAGGACGCGGATATTCCAGTATTCAGCGCGGTCATGGATAACGGCGACCACGAACTGCAGCGGGTGTTGGAAGGGCTGGAACGCTTCTGCGAGGAACAGGAATACCCCATGAAAAAGGCCATGCAGATTCAGCTGGCCGCCGAAGAGCTGTGTCTGGTAACGCTGGGGAAAGCCTTCACCGGCAAACCGGAGGAATATATTCAGGTGACCCTGTGCGAGGAAAAGAACGGCGATTATTCCCTCCGCATCCGCAACAGCGCGCCATATTTCAACCCCCTGGACATGAAAATGGGCCGTCTGCAGCAGGACGCCAAGGAAGAATTTCTGGATTCCATCGGCGTCATGATGGTCAAGAAGCAGGCCAAGGCGCTGTATTACCGGAATTATGAGGGCTTCAATGTGGTGCTGGCAATCTTGTAACCGTTCCACGCAAAGGAGAATAGGGTATGGCGCGTAACGAAAAAGGCTGGGTATCCCTGACAGTAAAACTGAATGTACTGATTCTGGCGATCACCATCCTGTTGGCCGGGGGCCTGACGGTGATCGCGTATCAGGTCAACAGCGAACGGGTGGACCGGTACTATAAGCAAACCACCTCCGAAGCCGCCTCCGCCATCGCCGCTTTCGTGGACGGGGATTTTCTGGCCCATTTCAAAGAAAGCATCGACTCGGCGGATTTCCAGAAGCTGCGCTACGACGCCGTGGAGGCGGAAAACGAGGGAATGATCCGGCAGTGGCTGGTGGATCAGGGCCTGTACGATAATTTTATGAAAATCAGCGAAGAGCTGGTGCTGTACCGGGAAAAGTTAGACGCCAAATACATTTATCTGCAATCCCTGCAGGGCAATATCAGCATCAACCTGATCGACCCGGACGAGGATCTGCTGTATATCGGCAGCATCGAGATATCGCCGGAGGAATTTGAAGCCTATCAGGGCAACGTACACATCGACCCCACCGTTTCCACCACTGAAGAGTACGGCTGGCTATGTTCCGCGTATGAGCCTGTGGAGGATTCCCAGGGCAACGCCATCGCGATCTTGGGCGTGGACATCGACATGAACGACGTGATGGAGGAGCGGCAGGTCTTCCTGATCGACATGCTGCTCTTCGCGGCCGTGCTGATGGTCGTGGCCGTGGGCGTGAGCATCGTGCTGATGCGCAAAATGGCCACCAAGCCCCTGGCCATGCTCTCTCAGGCCACCATGAGCTTTGTGGATGGAGAAAACGGCTATACCAAGGACGACGTGATCAGCCTGCCCATCCGCTCCAAGGACGAAATCGGCGATCTGTACCGGGAGATCCGCACCATGGAAAGCCGCATGGTGGAATACATGGACAACCTGACCCACATCACCGCCGAGAAGGAGCGCATCGGCGCGGAGCTGAACATCGCCACCCAAATACAGGCGGACATGCTGCCCCGCATTTTCCCACCCTTCCCCGACCGGCACGAATTTGACCTGTACGCCACCATGCACCCCGCCAAGGAAGTGGGCGGCGACTTCTACGACTTCTTCCTGGTGGACGACGACCACATCTGTCTGGTCATGGCGGACGTATCCGGCAAGGGCGTGCCCGCCGCCCTGTTCATGGTGATCGCCAAAACCCTCATCAAGAACCGGGCGCAGATGGGCGACAGCCCGGCGGAGATCCTGACCAACGTAAACGAGCAATTGTGCCAGGGCAACGACGCGGAGCTGTTCGTCACCGTATGGCTGGCCGTGATCCAGCTTTCCACCGGTCACGGCGTAGCCGCCAACGCGGGGCACGAGCATCCCGTGATCAAGCGGAAAAACGGCCAGTATGAAATGGTGGTTTACCGCCACTCCCCCGCCGTGGCGACCATGGACGGCATTCGTTTCAGGGAACACACCTTTGAACTGAACCCCGGCGACAGTCTGTTCGTTTACACCGACGGCGTGCCGGAGGCCACCAATTCCCGCAACGAGCTGTTTGGCACAGACAGGATGCTGTTTTCCCTCAACCGCTATCCCAACGCGAATCCGCAGGAGCTGCTTCAGACAGTTCGCGGCGACATTGATGCTTTTGTAGGCGGAGCGCCTCAGTTCGACGATATTACCATGCTGAGCTTTCAGTATGCGGGAACGGAGGAAAAAAAGGTGAACGAGCTAACCCTTGAAGCCCGGGTGGAAAACCTGGATGAAGTGCTTGCCTTTGTGGACAGCCACCTGGAGCAGCTGAACTGCCCCCTGAAAGCCAAAATGCAAATCGACGTTGCCGTGGAAGAGCTGTATGTGAACATCGCTCACTACGCTTACAATCCCACCGTCGGCTCGGCCACCGTCCGGGTGGAGGTGCTGCAGAACCCGCTGGCTGTGTCCATCACCTTCATTGACCACGGAATTCCTTACGATCCGCTGAAAAAGCCCGATCCGGACGTGACCCTGTCCGCCGAGGAAAGGGAAATCGGCGGCTTAGGCATCTACATGGTGAAAAAGAGCATGGACGGCATCGACTACGAATACAAGGATGGGCAGAACATTCTGCGCATTCAGAAAAACATCGGCTGACCCATGCGCAAAACCCCCGTCTCAGCGTTTGCTGAAACGGGGGTTTTTGTTATTCGTTTATTTCGTGGTCAGCAGTTCTCCGTATCCCGGGAAGGGCCACAGGCGCTTGTCCACGATGGTTTCCGCCTCGTCCACCGGGCCGCGCAAGGCCTGCATGCAGAGGAAAATGCGGTCGCGGCAGTACCGGGCCTGGGCCAGGGCGTCCGCGGCCGCGTCATAGCTCTGCACAGCCCGCTCCAGCTCTCCGGTCTTTTCGCCGATCTCATCGATCAGCGCCGCCAGCCGGTGAACCAGCTTCTGTTCAAAGGAGAGGTTCAGCTCGGCGCAGAACTGCCGCTTGGCCGAAGCGTCCCGGGCCACCTGGCCGGAATAGGCCAGGATCGCGGGCAGAATCTCCTGATTCACCATGTCCAGCATGGTGTGTGCTTCGATGGAAATGACCTTGCAGTAGTTTTCCAGCAGAATATCATAGCGGCTGTTCAGTTCCTGCCGGGTATACACCCGCTGGCGCTCAAACAAGGCGACATTTTCTTCCGAAATCAGGTACGGCAGCGCGTCCGGGGTGGAGGGCAAATTCAGCAGGCCCCGTTCGCGGGCTTCCTGCTTCCATTCCTCGGAATAGTTGTTGCCGTTGAAAATGACGCGCTTGTGGTTCGTGATGGTATCCACCACGATCTGCTCCACCTCGGCGCGGATATCCACCGCCGCTTCCAGCTTTTCGGCAAATTCCATCAGCACGTCCGCCACGATGGTGTTGATCACCACGTTGGCCTCGGCGATGGACATGGAGGAGCCTAAGGAACGGAACTCGAATTTGTTGCCGGTAAAGGCGAAGGGCGAAGTGCGGTTCCGGTCGGTGGTATCCTTGGGAATGCGCGGCAGGGTGGTCACGCCGATGTTCATATCCATCCGTTCCCCGGCCACGTAAGCGTTATGATGCTCGATGGCGTTCAGGATGGCTTCAAGCTCGTCTCCCAAGAACATGGAAATGATGGCGGGGGGCGCTTCGTTGCCGCCCAAGCGGTGATCGTTGCCCGCCCCGGCCACGGAGATGCGCAGCAGATCCTGGTGCAGGTCCACCGCCTTGATCACCGCCACCAGGAACAGCAGGAACTGGGCGTTTTCGGCGGGGGTCTCCCCCGGCTCCAGCAGGTTCACGCCAGTATCGGTACACATGCTCCAATTGTTGTGCTTGCCGCTGCCGTTGACCCCGGCGAAGGGCTTTTCGTGCAGCAGGCAGGCAAACCCATGCTTCCCGGCCACCCGCTTCATGATTTCCATGGTGAGCTGATTGTGGTCGGTGGCCAGGGTGCTGGTGGTGAAAATAGGGGCCAGCTCATGCTGGCAGGGGGCGGCCTCGTTATGCTCCGTTTTGGCGGACACGCCTAATTTCCACAGCTCCTCGTCCACCTCGCGCATAAAGGCGGCCACCCGGGGCTTCAGGTTGCCGAAATAATGGTCGTCCAATTCCTGACCCTTGGGGGGCTTGGCCCCAAACAGGGTGCGGCCGGTATAAATCAAATCCTTGCGCTTGTAATACAGGTCCCGGTCGATCAGAAAATATTCCTGCTCCGGACCCACCGTGGCGCTGATCTTTTTCACGTCGGGATGGCCTAACAATTGCAGCACCCGCCGGGCCTGACGGTTCAGGGCCTCGTTGGAACGCAGCAGCGGCGTTTTTTTGTCCAGGGCGTGGCCGCCCCAGCTACAAAAAGCCGTGGGGATGCACAGGGTGCCGTCCTTGATAAAGGCGTAGCTGGTGGGGTCCCAGGCCGTGTAGCCCCGGGCCTCGAAGGTGGCGCGCAGGCCGCCGGAGGGGAAGGAGGAGGCGTCCGGCTCGCCCCGCACCAGCTCCTTGCCGCCGAATTCCATAATGGCCCCGCCGCCCTCAATGGGCGAAAGGAAGGAATCGTGCTTCTCGGCGGTGATACCCGTCATGGGCTGGAACCAGTGGGTGTAATGGGTAGCGCCCTTTTCGATGGCCCAGTCCTTCATGGTGTTGGCCACCACGCTGGCCACCTGGGGATTCAGGGATTTGCCTTCGGCGATGGTGCGGTGCAGCGCCCGATAGGTCTCCTTGGGCAAACGCTGCCGCATCACCGCGTCGTTGAACACCAGGCTGCCGAACGTTTCCTGTAAATTCATGAGAACCTCCGTCCAAAGCGCCGCGAACCTCGCCGCGCCGGTAAAATACGTTGAAATTATATGCCCTTCTGATAGATTTTGTCAACAAAAAAACGGAACCCGCAGCATTCATACCACAGGTTCCGGAAATTCCTTATGATATTATCAGATCAGCCTGGCCCGCACCACGTCCTTGAGCTTGCCCAGGGCGGCCAGCAGGGTTTCGTCGGGATGCTGCACCAGTTCCAGCACGGTGACGGCGTATTCGCCCCGGCTCTTGTTCAGCATGTTCTGGATGTTGATGCCGCGGCCGGAAATCAGGCTGGAAATGCTGCTCACCACACCGGGCACGTTCTTGTGGATCAGCAGCACGCGGCTGCCTTCCGGCATGCCCAGCACGATCTCGGGCAGGTTCACGCTGTTGCGGATGACGCCGCGCTCCAAATAATCCTTCAGTTCATTGGCGGCCATTTCGGCGCAGCGGTCCTCGCTTTCCGGAGTAGACGCGCCCAAGTGGGGCAGGCACACCACCTTGGGCGTGTCCGCCAGAGCGGCGCAGGGGAAGTCGGTCACATAAGCGGCCAGCTGTTCTTCCGCGATAGCGGCCTTCACATCCTCCGCCACGGCCAGCTCGCCCCGGGAGAAGTTCATGATGCGCACGCCCTTTTTCAGGCTCTTGATAAAGGCGGCGTTGATGGTGCCCCGGGTAGTGTCCATAAGGGGAATGTGGAAAGTAATGTAGTCCGCGTCCTTCACGGCGTCTTCCATAGCGTCGGCCCGGCGGATGGCGCGGGACAGCGCCCAGGCGTGCGCCACGGAGATATACGGGTCATAGCCCACCACTTCCATGCCGAGGCCCTGCGCCGCCGCGTTGGCAACCAGCGCGCCGATAGCGCCTAAGCCGATGACGGCTAACTTCTTGCCCCGCAGCTCGGGACCCACGAACTGGCTCTTTTTCTTTTCCACCAGCTTTTCCAGGCCCGGCTCGTCCTTGGAAGCCTTCACCCAGGCGATGCCGCCCGCGATGTCGCGGCTGGACAGCAGCAGGCCCGCGATCACCAGCTCCGCCACGGCGTTGGCGTTGGCGCCGGGGGTATTAAAGACCACAATGCCCTTTTCGGAGCATTTGTCGATGGGGATGTTGTTGGTGCCCGCCCCGGCCCTGGCAATCGCCAGCAGGGATTCCGGCAGCTCCATATCGTGCATGGCGGCGCTGCGCACCAGGATGGCGTCGGGCGTGGGTTCCTCGTTGGACACCACGTACTGACCGGCGGACAGCACTTCATGAATAACAGGCGAAATGGAATTCAGGGTTTTGATCTTATACATACGGCTTCTCCTTTATCCGTTCACTTCAAATTCCTTCATGACGGCGATCAGCTTTTTCACGCCTTCCATGGGCATGGCGTTGTAAATGCTGGCGCGCATGCCGCCCACGCTGCGGTGACCCTTCAAATTCACCAGGCCCTTGGAGGCGGCGAACTTGACAAAGGCGGCGTCCTTTTCCTTATCGCCGGTGACGAAGGTGACGTTCATGATGGAACGGAATTCCTTCTGCGCCGTGGCGTTGAATAGGGCGCTGTTATCCAGGTAATCGTACAGCAGCGCGGCCTTTTCCTTATTGACCTTCTCAATGCCTTCCACGCCGCCCTGCTCCTGCAGCCAGGCCATGCACAGGCCCGCCACATAAATGGCGAAGGTGTTGGGGGTGTTCAGCATGCTGCCGTTGTCCGCCTGGGTGGCCCAGTTGAGGACCTTGGGGCAGATGGGAGAAGCGTGGCCCAGCAGATCCTTGCGGACGATCAGCACGCACAGGCCCGCGGGGCCGATGTTCTTCTGCGCGCCGGCGTACACCACGCCAAACTTGTTGATGTCGTAAACCTCACCCAAAATGTTGCTGCTCATATCGGCCACCAGGGGCGCGTTCCCTTCGGGCAGCTTGGTGTAATGGGTGCCGTAAATGGTGTTGTTGGTGGTGATATGCAGGTAATCCGCATCGGGATTCAGCTTGCCTTCCCAATCGGGAATGTATACATAATTATCATCCCGGGAAGACGCGACCACATTCACCTTCAGGTACTTGGCCGCCTCGCCCGCCGCGCCATGGGCAAAATTGCCACTGTCGATGTAGTCCGCAACGCCCTTCACACCCAAATTCATGGGCACGGAGGCAAACTGCATGGTAGCGCCGCCATGGAGGAACAGCACCGCGTAGGTTTCCGGAATGTGCATCAGGGCGCGCAGCCTTGCTTCCGTATCGTCGATAATGGCCTGGTACATGGGGCTGCGATGGCTCATTTCCATCACGTTCATGCCCGTATCGCCGTACACCGGCAGCGCTTCCTTCACCTTTTCCAGCACGGGCAGGGGCAGTGCGGAGGGACCCGGGGAGAAATTATATACTCGTTCCATTGCGAGATATCCACCTTTCTTGCTTCTTCGTTTTATTGGGTCAATTTTCGCCCGCCGGGCGTTTTTTGACCGTGCGCATATCATACCATGTTCAGCCCCATTTGGCAACCGCTGTGCATGTAAAGAACAGTGAAAAAACAATTTGCAGACATCTATTCCGAACAAAGAAACCCTTGGAGGCTTTGCCTCCAAACCTCCACAAGGGGGTTGACCCCCCTTGACCCCACCCCTGCGGAAATAGCTTGATTTAGAAAATTAGCAAGTTCCCGCTGTGGATGGAAGAATCGTGTCAAGTTTACCGATGTTATGCTTCTGGCCCGGCGGCTGAAAGCCGCCTGCCCGGATGCTGCGCATCCGCGAAAGCCGAAAAAATACCCGAGGGGAAAGCTCGCTTTCCCTCCGGGTTATTTTTCGACTTTCTTGGGCCAGAAGCAGACTAACTATCGTAGCCCCCAGTAACAGGCAAACGTTGTCTGCTCCTCCCACTTAAGTCAATTCGCCTAATGGAGTCCAGAGGGGGAACCCCTCTGGCGCAGGTCTGGGCGCGCGGAGCGCCCAGCGTTCCCTGTCATAGCTTCACTTCGCCGTTGGTAATCATGCGGCCGTTCTCGCGGCTGAAGAGCATGATATTTTCGCCGGAGAAGGAAAGGCGCACCTTCTGACCGATCTTGTACACCACGCCGCCGAAGACCACGGCGGTGAGCAGGAAGTTGCCCACACGGATCTTGACGGTGGTTTCCATACCGGTGGGCATGGCGCTGAACACTTCGCCCTCGATGGCGCCGTCGTCGCTGATGCGGATGAATTCGGGGCGCACGCCCAGCACGAAATCATTGCGGGTGGGGGCGGGGCGCTTTTCGTCGTTGTCCTCCACCTTGGCGATGTTGTAGTTGAACAGGGTGTCCTTGTTGGTTTTTTCCACAAAGCCCGGATCCTTGGCGCGCTGTTCGTGCTTCGCCTTGGCTTCGGCCTGTTCCTGATCGTCCTTTTTGTACCAGTCGTCGATTTTCAGGCCGCCGTTCGGCAGGAAGCTGGCCTTATAGTCCTTTAAGATGGTCAGGGTCAGCGCACCGTCGGCCTGCTGCGCGCCGGTGGCTTCGATGAAGTTCACGGCGGGGTTGCCCACGAAGTCCGCCACGAACAGGTTATTGGGCTTGTTATATACGGTGAGGGGTTCGTCGTACTGCTGCAGCACGCCGTTGTCGATGAGGCAGATGCGGGTGGCCAAGGTCATGGCTTCCATCTGGTCGTGGGTCACGTACACGAAGGTGGAGCCGGTGGACAGGTGCAGGCGCTGCAGCTCGGAGCGCATTTCCAGGCGCAGTTTGGCGTCCAGGTTGGACAGCGGTTCGTCCATGAACAGCACTCGGGGTCCCGGAGCCAGGGTGCGGGCGATGGCGACGCGCTGCTGCTGGCCGCCGGACAGCTCGCTGGGATAGCGATCCATGAACTGACCGATCTTCACGATGGCGCTCACGCGGTCCACGGCGCGCTTGATTTCTTCCTTGGTCAGCTTGCGGGCGGGGGCTTTGCCGGTTTCGTCCCGGACCACTTCGCCCTTTTCGTTGACGGCCGCGCCGGAATCGTTGATGTTGGACAGGCCGAAGGCGATGTTCTGGTACACCGTCATGTTGGGCCACAGGGCGTAGTTTTGGAACAGGAAGCCCACGCGGCGCTTGTTGGGGGGAATGTTGATGCCCTGCTCGCTGTCGAACATGGGCACGCCGTCGATGGTGATGCGGCCCTCGGTGGGGGTTTCCAGGCCCGCGATCATGCGCAGGGTGGTGGTTTTGCCGCAGCCGGAGGGACCCAGCAGGGTAACGAACGCGTTGTCCTCAATGGTCAGATCCAAATGCTCCACGGCGTAATAGCCGCCCCAGCGCTTGGTAACGTTTCTTAATTCAATCCGTGCCATATTCCTTCATCCTCTTTCTTTTGAACGCCTGCCGTCGGGGAATGGAGCAGGAACCTCATGGATTATTCTCTGCCTTTCCAATATTCTGGCGAACTTTTTGCCAGACTTTGCATTTATTATACACCCACATTCTCACTTGTCAAGGGCGTTTGGAAGGGCTTAATCCAATTGGAACCATGAAACGCCGGGACTGCATCCCGGATTCCAGCTCCCCGCTGCGCGGGAATGATTGCCGCCGAAAATAACGCAAGAATGGTTTGAAAGGCCGCCCGTCTTGCAGGAAAAACGCGGATTCGTATAGAATACTCCCTGAAAGCACAACAATTACGGAGGAAAGAGGGATATCCATGATCACAAACGACAAGGGGATCGTTGAACTAAAGCATTTCATCCTGCGCGAGGTTTGCCGTTTGGCGTGGAACGATCAGCTGACGCCGGAGGAAACAGAAAAAATCCCTTATCAGGTCAGCCCGGGGCCGAAGCCCCAATACCGCTGCTGCATCTATAAGGAGAGGGAAATCGTTCGGGGCCGCATCCGGCTCGCCCCCGCCCATCCCACCCAAAACGTGGTGGCGGTGATCCCCGCCGCCTGCGACGACTGCCCCATCCAGGACTATTTCGTTTCGGACATCTGCCGGTTCTGCTTGGGCAAGGCCTGCCTGAACGCCTGCAAGTTCGGGGCCATCGTGCCCGGCGATTCCAAGATGCGCATCGACCCCGCCAAGTGCAAATCCTGCGGCATGTGCGCCAAATCCTGCCCCTTCGGCGCCATCATCCACCAGACGCGGCCCTGCAAAAAGTCCTGCCCCGTGGGCGCGATTTCTTACGACGAGGCGGGCGTGTGCCAGATCGACGAAAGCAAATGCATTCACTGCGGCCACTGCATCCACAGCTGCCCCTTCGGCGCCATCGGCTCCAAGATTTTCGCCGTAGACGTGATCCGCGCCATTCGGGAGGGCAAGAAGGTCATCGCCATGTGCGCCCCGGCCACGGAGGGCCAGTTCGGCAAGGATATCGGCATGGCCGCCATCCGCGCCGCGCTGAAAAAAGCGGGCTTTGCGGAGATGGTGGAGGTGGGCCTTGGGGGCGATATGACCGCAGCCTATGAAGCCCTGGAATGGATCGAAGCCCGGAAGGAGGGCAAGATCATGACCACATCCTGCTGCCCGGCCTTCATTTCCATGCTGCGCCACCATTACCCCGCCATTTATGAAAATAATAAATCCACCACGGTCTCCCCCATGGTGGCTGTTTCCCGGTACTTAAAATCCCAGGACCCGGACTGCGTGACCGTGTTCGTCGGCCCCTGCATCGCCAAGAAAGGCGAAACCCTGAACCCCCTCATCAAGGATACGCCGGATTACGCCCTCACCTACGGGGAAATCGTGGCGCTGCTGGATTCCAAGGGCGTCGCCATCGAGCCGGTGGAGGAGGATTACCAGGAATCCTCCATCTTCGGCAAATGCTTCGCGGGCAGCGGCGGCGTGGCCAGCGCTGTGCTGGAGGTCATGCGGGAAATGGGCGAGGATACCGAAGGCATCCGTCTCACCACCTGCGCGGGCGGCGAAGACTGCAAACGGGCCATGATGCTCCTGAAAGCCGGAAAACTGGAAACGGATTTCGTGGAGGGCATGATCTGCCCCGGCGGCTGCGTGGGCGGCCCGTCCAAGCATCAGGCCGAAGCCCTGGTACTCAAAGCCAGAACGGATTTGCTGGCAAAGGCGGACGGCCGCAAGATCCTGGAAAACCTGAAAAACTACCCCATGGATCAGTTCTCCATGCACCGGGACGGCAGCATGCACGAGGGAGAAAGCATCTTTCCGGACAAATGAACAGCCACACACTTCAAGAACACTTTAACGAAGGTAGGAGGTAGGAAGTAGGAGGTAGGAGGTTTATTATGTGTATACTCAAAAGTCCAATCATGGTGCCGGTTATTTGGTAGACTATATAAAACTTCCTACCTCCTACTTCCAACCTTAACTTAAAGTGTTCTTTCAATCCCCGTCGATTAAACAGATAACCCCCTCTCCTCATTCAGCCCTTCGCAGCGCGGCGAGGGGCTTCATTTTTATACCATATCTTGTGCATGTCGCTTCGTGTCGAACGAAATATAGTGGTCCTTCCTTTTTTCGACAGGATTTCCCCTTGCAGGATCGCATTCGACGGCGTATGCTGTATTCGGACAGCAAAATGCCCGAAGATTCCGCAAAAAGCAGCGAAAAAGGAGGTTCCCATGGAAGATTATTCTTTGCTTTCGGATCGCGACGCCCTCGTGCTTCTTCGCCTTCAATTGGAGGAGGCTTTTACCTGGGATAATTTTGCCTTGGCCCAAGCCCTGAGCCGCCGGATCGACGAAATTCAGCTTCGCCACTGGGCCGCGGTGCTGGCCCCCGCGTCATAAGCCGAAAAAGCTCATCTGCTCCGATTCCGCCTGCCGGGGACGGACGCCCGCGTCTTCCCGGCGCAGGCCGTTGGGCAGTTCATGGAGGAAGGGGGACGGCTCGCCGCCGCAGGTCAGGATCAGGCGATTTTTCGCCCGGGTGATCCCCACGAACAGCAGCCTTCTTTCTTCCTCCAGGTTGGTTTCCTCATCCTGCCGTTCGGCGGGGAAGCGTCCCGCGTCCAGTCCCGTCAGGAACACGCAGGGGAATTCCAGGCCCTTGGCCCCGTGCAGGGTCATGAGCCGCACCGCGCCGGAGGGTTTGCCGCCGCTCAATCGGGTAATATCCCCTTCCTCCCCCATGCGCAGGGCGGCAAGGAAGGAGGGCATGGCGTCGAAAAACACGGCGGTGTTCCAAAGCTGTTCCACGGCTTTGCCCTTCACGCCCGTATCGTTTGCCAGGGCCTCCAGCAGCTTCCGGGGCTTTTCCTTAGGCAGCAGCGGCGCGTACTTTTTCACCGCGTTTAGGAAGGGCGTCAGGCCGTCAAAGGAGGAAAGGGCCGCTTCAAAGGCTTCTTCCGGCAGGCCCATGGCCGCTTCCGCCCGGTTAATCAGCCCGTCGGGACAATGCCATAGGCCTTTCAATGCCGCGCGGAGGGCGGGCAGGTTGTCCGGTTCTTCCAGGGCGGTAAAAAAGCCCTCAAGCGCCTGATTGACGGGCTGTTCCAGAAAATCGCCCCGGCCCGACACCGCGCAGGGGATGCTGTCGTGGCGCAGGCAGCGTTCCGCCTGCTCCAACTGCCGGTGGGTGCGGCACAGCACGGCGATTTCCGAAAAGGCGTACCGCGCCCGCTCGCCTCCGCTGGCCTCCAGCATGTCCACCCCGCCGGTGAGCCGGGCGATTTCCTTGGCGATCCAGATATACTGGCCCTGCTCGTCCGCTGCCCGCACCAGCCGCACCGGCTCCCCGGCGGACACGGTGGGAGTAAGCTCCCGTTTGGCTCCCGGATTCCTGTCGATCACGGTCAGGGCACAATGCAGGATATCCGGGGTGGAACGGTAATTCTGCTTCAAATGAACGCGCTTTGCCTCCAGCCTGTCCGCAAGCAGCGCGTCAAAGCAACCCGCGTCCGCGCCCCGGAAGCCGTAAATGGATTGGTCGGGGTCGCCGATGACGAACAAGCGCCCGTTTTCGCTCCAATGTAGCACCAGCGCCCGCTGAACAGGATTGATGTCCTGGTATTCGTCTACCAATAAGTAATGAAAGCATGGTTTTCCCTGAACGGGGAGCTTCAAGGCTTCGGCCAGAATATCGTCTAAATCCCGCGCACCCATTTCGCATAGCTTTTCCTGATACTGTTCCAGCAAACCTTCCGGCAAGCCGGTGGTGTCCAGGCCGTTTTTCCGGGCAGAAATCAGGGCAAGAGCGTCTGTGGGTGACAGCTTTTCCCCGCGCTCCTTCAAAAGCTCCGCCATCACGTCCCGGGCCGCTTCCCGGGCAATGAGCGGCTTTTTTTCGATCAGGTTCAGGCAGATGGCGTGAAAGGTGCCCACGGTCAGGCCCTTCACTTGCTTTTTGCCTAAGCGTTTTTCCAACCGTTCCAGCATTTCCCGGGCCGCCTGGCGGGTGAAGGTGACCGCGGTGATTTCTTTGGGTGAAACGCCCTTCTCCTCAATCAGCCAGGAGATGCGGTTCACCAGGGTGCCCGTTTTGCCGGTGCCCGGCCCGGCGATCACCGCCACGGTGCTTTCCTCCGCGCGGATGGCGGCTTCCTGTTCGGGATTGGGGCGCGTGTCCGGCGCGGATTCTTCGATCTCTTCCTGCAAAACGGCGGGCTTTAGCGGCATGGCCGCCTTTTTCGTTTCCGATATGGGCACGCCGGACAAAAGGGAGGTCTGCCCTAACAGCGTCTCCCTTTCCCCCGGCTGGAACACGCGGATCACGCCGTATTCCCCGTCGTATCCGCCCTGGCGGATCACCTGACCCTCCCGCAGCCGCCGAACGGCTTCTCCCAGCAGGAAGCCCCCCGCCGCCTGAATATCTTCAATGCTCCTTTCCCGCAGGATGGAAAATTCCGGTCCCAACTTTTGCAGCAGGTCAAAATACGCCGCCTGGGTCTTTTTGCTGGCCGCCGATACGCCCAGCGTTTCCCCTAACAACTCCGGGAGGGGAATCAGGCTTTCAAAGGGCTTGTCCAGTATTTCCGGCGCGGGTCGATCCGCTAATTCTTCCACCCGGTACAGCACGCCGATGGTCACTTTCTTCCCACACACGGGGCATATGCCAAACTTGGCCCGGGTTTCTTCCGGCGTTAAGCGGCACTGGCAGTTCCGGTGCCCATCCAAATGATACTTCCCTTCCTCCGGGTAAAACTCGATGGTACCCCCGAAGCCCTCTCCCGTTTCGACGGCCCGTTTTAACGCCGAGAAGCCCATTTCGCAGGACAGCAGATTGGCTTCCCGGCCTAACTTCTGGGGAGAATGTGCGTCCGAATTGGACACCAGCACGTGGCCGTCCAGGGCGGACAGGCGGCGGTTCATGGGCGGGTCGGAGGAAAGCCCCGTTTCCAGGGCATGGACGTGAGGCGTGAGGTCGCCGAAGCATTCCTCCATGGAATCAAAGCCGGAAAAAGCCCCGAACAGGGAAAAATGGGGCGTCCAGATATGGGCGGGAATGTAAAGAATATCCGGGCAGACGTCCAAAGCGATCTCCAATAAATCCCGGCTGTCCAGCCCCAAAATGGGCCGCCCGTCGCTGTGCAGATTGCCGATGGCTTCCAGCCGGTGGGCAAGATTTTCCGCCGCCTCCAATCCCGGCAGCACGAACACATGATGCACCTTGCGGGTCTTTCCGTCCCGCTTGTAAATGGTGCTGATTTCCCCGGTAATCACGAAGCGGGGCTGCACCGTGTTTATCGTATCGCAGGGCAGGCGGTATGCTTCCTTTAGGCGGTACAGCCCGTCGCCCTCCGGCAGCAGCATGTCCGCAAGCTCTTTCCGCCACTGGGGATGGGTGAAATCCCCCGTGCCCACCAGGGAAATGCCCTTATGCCGCGCCCATAGATCCAGGTGCGGCGCGTCGCAGTCCCCGCTGGTGGCCCGGGAAAACCGGGAATGAATGTGCAGGTCGGCGATGTACATCCTTATGCCTCCGTATTCTTCTGCGTTTCCATTGGATCCGCTATCCGTTTTCCGTGTCTGTCAAGGAAGCCCGTTTTTTATAGAAATCATACTTATGGCACGAAAAACCGCCCGCGTCAAAATTTTGTTTATCGCCGACCCACGCTTTGCACATTCCTCCGCACAAATAACGCACGTCGCAGTCGGCGCATTGCTCATTGGTATCCACGCCGTGGAGACGGTAAGCAAACAAATCGCCGCGCAAAAGCATTGGTTCAAGCGCTTCTGTACCCAAGTTTCCGATCCGCTTATTTTTCTCACACCAGGCGTAGCATGGATAAACGTCGCCATTGGGTTCCACGTTGATGGATTCCCCGATGCCGCAGGAATAAAAAGGCTGAAAATTTCGCGGCAGATCGATTTTTCCATCCCGGGCGGTATCCGGCAATGCGCCGCAGCCTCTGCCAAGCGGCAGCAGGGCCTTATAGCTCAGCTTCCCGATTCCAAGATCGGCGCCCAGCTTCCTGAAAGCGATTCCCTCTTTTCCCCTGCGCTGCTCCGGGCTTAGGACCGCGCACAGTTCAAACGCGCACCGCCCGTCTTTTACGGCCAGGGCCGCGCGCAGGTTTTCCACCGCTTTTTGATAAGCGCCCTTTCCCCGGCGTCGGTCGTGGAATTCTTCATCTCCGTCGATACTGACGATCACAGAATCGAAGACGCGGCATACAGCCTCTATCCGTTCTCTGGGGATTGCATATCCAAAGGACGTGCGAAAAATAAATTTCGTCCCTTTTCGCTGGATTTTTGACAGTTTTTCCAAAAAAGCGTCGAATTCCGGGTATACGAAAGGTTCTCCGCCGGAAAACTCGATCCGCTGGAAACCCAGCGCCACCGCGTCCCCCACGATACCCGCGAATTGCGCCGCATCCAATTCCCGCATTTCAACGCTGCCCGCGTTTGCGCTGCAATGAGTACAGCGCAGGGGGCAGCGATAGGTAAGATTCAAATACAGGCTCTTCAGCCGGTTCATGCAGTACGCCGTAAAATTCTCCGGGTTCATGTTCCTTAAAACGGCCAGGGAATCTCCCGGGCGTTTTCCCCGCTCAACCGCGCGGGAAAAGCATTCCCGATTCACGCGCCGGTCATAGGGATGGGGCTTGTCTCCCACCATAGCCAGAAGGGGCAGCGCGGCAGGCTGCCGGGGCGAACCCGCGGGCGCGCCCAGCTTTCGCTTCAATTCTTCCGCCATTTCCAGCGCCATATCGATTTTCAGCCGGTCAAAAACCGCCCTGTACGCCTCGCAGTAGGGATCTTTCTCCGCGTTCCCCGCGAAAGCGCTGTAGAGGCAGCCTCCCTTGCAATAACCGTAATGAGCGCAGCCGCCGCAGGCAGCCGCCATGCCGTCCTGTTTTTCTTTCAGGCGGCGGTAGGCGGGGCTTCGCAGAATGTCCGCTTCTGTAACGCCCTCGTTCACATTGCCCAAAGAAAATCCGTCCAGCCCATTGAAGCGCTGGCAGCTGTATACTTTCCCGTCCGGCGCGATCGCCGCAAATTCTCCCAGGCAATGCTTGAACGTGCAAAGGGAGCTTTCTCCCTTGAAGCACGCGCCTGCCATGGCGTCAATCGTCGATACGCGGGCGCGGGCGGGATCGTCCCGATAGGCTTCATAGCTGTCCAGCAAAACGCGCTTCATTTGTTCCGCGCTCACGGCCAGGTAATCCTTTTCCGTGCAGGGCGTATCCCCAATGCATGGGACCGCTCCATGGATGCTGTAGCTTTCCTCCGCTTCCTCGAACACGCGCCGGGCCTGATGGACGTTTTCTTTGCCAAAGGTACAGATTATTCCCGCGCTGATCCCCAGGCCCCGAAGTTTTTCCATGGCGGCAGTGGTCTTTTCGCAGTACCCTTCGCCCCGCTGGGCGTCGCACATTTCCCGAAACCCGTCCAGACTGGTTCCCACGGAGACCCGATACAGCAGCAGCAATTCCGTCAGCCGGTCTCCCTCCGGCCCGTTCAAGGCCCATAGATTGGATTGCATGGAAAGGTGAAGCCTGGCCCCAAACCGCCTTTTCAGCGCGGGCAGGGCATATTCATAGAACATGGCGCCCGCCAGCAGCGGTTCGCCCCCGTGGAACACGATTTGCAGCCTGCCCTCCGGCGGCGCGATCCGTTCCATAAAGTCCATGGCGGCGTTCAGGGTGGACAGGTTCATCACGTCCCCGTACTTTTGGGCGAAGCAATATTTGCAGGCCGCCTGACAAGCCATGGTGGGGACGAGCATATAATAAGAGGGCTTGAAGGTTTCCATGCCGCGCCTCACGCTTTTTCGGTAATTTCGTAATAATCGTCGTGGCCCTGATCCATGTGCTGGCTGGAATCCGAATGATCGGCCCACACGCACTGCCGGAATTCTGTGTCGTCGGAATACACCGTTTCATCCGTGTGCTTTCCCGCATGGCGGCGGACGGCCGTTTTCCGGGGATTGATTTGCTGATACAGTTCAATCAAAGTATTCGCTATTTCTTCCGTTTTCTGATCCATTTTATTCAGATGGATGCTTTGCAGCGTTTTTTCACAGAAACCGACCATGCTGAGCAAGGGCTGGCTTTCGATGGGCAGGGGCAGCTTGTTCAGCGCCTCCTTGCGGGGCGAGAATTCGGGATCAGAAGCCAGGCACTGGAGGAGCGTGTCTTTCGCTTCGGGATAAGAGAGGGTGCGAATGGCGGCGATGCGAAGACTCGCTTCCGGATCGCCGCGCGCGATTTGGGCGAGGGTTTCCCCTTCTTCCGGATAGGGCAGTTTTTGCATGGCAGCCCAGCGGAAGCCGCCGTCTTCGTGATGAATCGCGGTCTGTACGATGGTTTCCCTTTCCTCCGGGTAGGGAAGCAGTTTCAGGGCGTCCAAACGGATGTCGCGATCATATTTTCCCTTTGCGATCGCGCCGATCAGGAATTCTTTATCCTTCGGATAGCTGCAATAGCCGATCAAGCGCTTATAATACTCATTTTTTGCTTCAACCCCGTAATAGAGAATACCGATCAGCGCCACGACCGCATTGATGATGCCCAACACTTTGATCACGGAACGGAACGATTCTTCTTTGCGCGGAATAGAAATAAAGACAAAGCACGCGCAGGATAAAAGCACGCATACCAATATCATTTGGGCGTATTTTTCCAGGGTCATTCTGTCCGTCCTGGCGATCAGCAGGGCGATTGGAATGGTAAGCACGACGCCAAGCAGGACATAAACCAACTGGTACGGAATACTGCCCGAGGGGCCAAACCAGCCATACACGAACATCCCAAGATAAAAGGGCAATGAAACCAGCGCGGTGACCGCCAGCGCGGTCAAAATGAACGCGATGCCCCACAGCACGTATCCGGTGAAAGCGATTTTCCGTTTCATGATCGTTTCTCCTCTCTGTTCTTCGGCGGTGCGATTGCCTATTGAATGGAAATACCCCTTCCACAGCCGGAAGGGGCGATGCATTTGTCCAGTTATTGGGCGCTCACAAGCTGATACGGCGCCCGATCGAAACGCTTTGAGGCCGCCGGAGCTTGATCGATGGGCATATGGAACACACGGCCGTTTTTCATGCCGACGGCTCGTCCGCCGATGCGGGAAATGCCCGTTTCGCATATACGCCCGGCTTCCCGAAGGGAGCTTTTTCCGCCGATGACCGCCGCGTTCATGCCGGGGCCTACGGCGCCGCTAATAAGCGCCGGGATCTTGGGCACGCGTTTTCCCCCTCTCCCTGTTACAGCAGCAAATTGTTTTCGATCAGCAGCTGCTGCGCCTCCACGGCTTCGGAACCGAGCACCATGATTTCGTAATAGTTTTCTTCAGAGGATACGGTGCGGTAAACCTGCTTGCTGCGCGCCAAAATGCCTTCTCCCTCCAGCAGCGCCAAAATTTCCTTGGCGTTTTTTTCGCTGTGGGCCATGTGGATCACCTTCCACTGCGCTCCCTGCGCCACGGTTTACCCCTCCCTTCTGCGTCTGTATTGCGTGACTTTTCGGCGTTCGTCGTTCGGCGTCAGGCGTCCGTATCGCCGTCCTCCTCCACGTCCACCAGCTCCTCGCCGGATTCTTCGGAGATTTCCGCGATTTCGGCCATGGCTTCTTCTTCCGTCAGGCCCTCTTCCCCGGCGAATTCCGCCACGGAAGCCTCGTCCGCCGCGCCGTCCTCTTCCGGCTCGTTATCGTCGGCGGCCTGGGCCGCTTTCCTGGCGGGACGGGCGGGCTGCACCCGCTGGATGTCCGCCAGGGGATAATCCTTCTGCTCGGTGCCGTCGCCCTTGGGGATGCGCACGCGCACGGTTTCCTTTAAAATGTTCAAATCCACCACCAGGCCCACGCCGTCCGGGGTGATCACTTCCTTGCCCACCCGGGGCATGCGGCGGCGGGTGGCTTCATAGTGGTCTTCCTCATATTTGAGGCAGCACATGAGCCTGCCGCAGATGCCGGAAATTTTGGTGGGATTCAAAGAAAGGTTCTGTTCCTTGGCCATTTTGATGGACACGGGCTGGAAATCGCCCAAAAACTGGGCGCAGCAAACCGGACGGCTGCACATGCCCAGGCCGCCCATCATTTTGGCCTCGTCCCGCACGCCGATCTGGCGCAGCTCGATGCGGGTATGGAAGGCGGTAGCCAGATCCTTGACCAGCCCCCGGAAATCCACCCGCTTGTCGGACGTGAAATAGAACAAAATTTTGGAATTGTCAAAGGTGTACTCGCAGCCCACCAGCTTCATTTGCAGCTTGTGTTCCTGCACCTTTTTCTGGCACAGGGTCAGGGCGTCGCGCTCCCTTAAGCGGTTGTCCGCGTTGTGGGCGGCGTCCTCCGCCGTGGCGATACGGATCACCTTTTTCAGCGGCGGGGTGATCAGCTCGTCGCTTACTTCCTTCACCCCCGTCACCACTTCCCCGTATTCCACGCCCCTGACCGTTTCCACGATCACCGCGTCCCCGGCGGTGGGCCAAAAGCTGCCGGGATCGAAATAATAGAGCTTGCCCGCGTTCTTAAACCTAACGCCGATCACACTTGCCATTTTGTCGCTTCCTCCGCAATGGTCTGTAAAAGTCCTTCCGATAAGGCCGCCCAGCCTACGTTGGCGTTTTTCTGCCGCCGGGCGGCAAAGACGGCTTCCAATATCCTGCGCAAAGCCTGGGGCGGCGCGTCCCGCCACAGGTCGGGAAAATCATCCGCCCCATCCTGCCCGCCGGAGGCGTTCACGCGCATCAGGGCGCGCACTTCCTGTTCCAGGATGTCCAGCAGCCTGTCCCCGTTGTCCTTCTGATCTTTCAGCGCCTGCACGGCGGCGGGCATTCCGGCGGCGGAACTGACCGACAGGAACCCGCGGCGCACTGTGTCACGGGCCTGCCAGTAGGTTTCGTCCTCCTGCATCTGCAAGGCTCTGCCAAGGCTGCCTTCGCAGTAGCGGGCCAGGGTTTTGGCTCGCTCCGAAGGGACGCCGCGCTTAAGCAGCGCATCCTCCACCCGTTTTTCGCTCCAGGGCTGCAGGCGAACGCATCGGCACCGGGAGCGGATGGTGGGAAGCAATGCGGATTCCTGATCGCAGGTCAAAAGGAAATAGGTGTCGTCCGCCGCTTCCTCCAAGGTTTTCAGCAGGCAGTTCTGGGCCTGGGGCGTCATGCGCTCGGCGTTTTCGATCAGCACCACCCGGCTGCCACCCTCTAACGCATGTCGGGAGAGGGCGTCGATCATTTCCCGCAGGGCGTCGATCTTGATGGTCTTTTCCTTGGGGGCTGGGGCGGGAAACAGGGCGTCGGGATGGGTGCGGGCCATAAAGCGGCGGCAGTCCCGGCAAACGCCGCAGGGCTTGTCCCCTTCCCCCCGGCACATAAGGCCCTGGGCCAGCAGCCGGGCGGCGGTCTTTTTCCCGATGCCCGCCTCGCCGCTCAAAAGGGTGGCGTGGGCCATACGCCCCGACAGAAAATCATGCCAAAGGGCGGAAAGCGCGTCGCTCCCCGCCGCGCAGTCCCGCAGGCTCAGGCCGCCTCTCTCAATACTTGACAAACTGATCCACCGTTAAAACGAAAACCGTAGCGCCGCCCACCGTGACCTCGATGGGATAGGAGGCGTACATGCCGGAAGAGCCGCCCATGGTAACTGGCGACGTGGCAATCTGCTTGCGGCTTTTGCATACTTTCTCAATGATCGACAGGCACTCCTGAAAACGGCTGTCGTCCACGCCCGCTAAAAGCGTGGTGTTTCCGGATTTCAAAAAACCGCCGGTGGTGGCCAGCTTGGTCACGCTGAAGCCGTCGTTCATTAACTGGCTGATCAGGCGGGACGCGTCCTCATCCTGAACAATGGCAACGATCAGTTTCATTGGGCTTTCTCCTTTCACCCTTTATGATGCCTGGGAAAACTTTGTCCCTGCCCCTATTATATAACAACTCCCAAAAAATATCAACAGCTACAGAACGCAGCGAATGACCGCCGCATCATTCAACGCGGCAAATCTGCGCTCATCCTTGGAACATATATTCTTTCAGTTATAATCAAATTGCTGTGTTCCATTTTTTTGACATGGCGGTTATTGAAAACTATAATGATGATAACAGGCACGGAGGTGATCTCATGGAATATCCGCTCCAACCAGCAAAATCAACAGAACAGCTGTATTCGTCTATTCGAGGATGCGTCGTATCCGCGCAGCATAAAATCTATGCGTCTGTCAATTCCGCCATGGTATCCGCCTATTGGGAGATTGGGCGGCATATTTTTGAAGCGTGCGGAGAAAACGACCGGGCGGAATATGGGAAAAACCTGCTCCGTTATCTTTCAGATCGGCTGACCGGAGAGTTTGGCAAGGGCTTCGATGAAAGCAATCTGAGAAAAATGCGCCAATTTTACGCCACCTTTCCAATTCGGGACACACTGTGTCTCGATTTGAGCAGGTCTCATTACCGGCTGCTGATGCGCGTATCGGATGAAAAAGCACGCATGTTTTATTTGGAAGAAAGCGTAAAATCTGCTTGGAGCGTGCGACAATTGGAACGTCAAATCCATACGCCGTACTATCAGCGAATCCTGGCGAGCCAGGATAAAACTGCCGTCGCGTCATAAATACAAATCAGCGTACCGAAACCGGAATATGAAAAAGCCATCAAGGATCCGTATGTGATCGAATTTCTGGAACTCAAGCCGGATACGCACGTGTACGAAAGCGATATTGAACAGGCGCTCATCGACCATTTGCAGCAGTTCCTGCTGGAACTGGGCCGCGGTTTTTCGTTTGTTTCCAGGCAAAAGCGGTTTACACTGGACGGACAGGACTTCTTCATTGATTTGGTATTCTACAACTATATTTTGAAATGCTTTATCCTGTTTGATTTGAAAACGGGAACGCTCACCCATCAGGATTTGGGGCAAATGCAGATGTATGTGAATTATTATACCAGGGAAATGATGAATCCCGGCGATACCCCGCCCATCGGCATTGTGCTGTGCGCGGAGAAAAATGACGCGGTGGTGAAATATACGCTGCCGGAGAACAATCAGCAAATCTTTGCTTCCAAATATCTGCCCTATCTGCCGACGGAAGAAGAATTGAAACGGGAATTGCGACTGGACGAGTTTCATAAAAAGAGGAATGACGGCAAGCGGTTTGCTTTGAAAAAAGCGCCGTCTCAACGGCCTGATCCCACGGCGATGATCACGCCGCCCGCCCCGTCCCCGCTGACCGAAAACGCCGCTCCCTCCGGCAGGATGAAGGAAACGGCCTCCCTTTCAGGCGCGCAGAAAACCCAGGCCACGGGCTGCCCGCTTCGCGCCAGCACGATTTGGCCTGTTTGCCGCAGGAAAAGCAGGTACGCTTCCAAATCCATGCTTCGTGTTCGCATAGCGGCGGCGTGTACCGGCCCCACATAGCGCAGGCGGAGACTTTCTTCCGTTTCATCCTCGGCAATCAGGCCGAAACGCCAAACGTTGTCCCGCAGCCATGCGCTTGTTTGCGCATCGGAAGAAATGACCGCCGTATATCCCGCCCCGCGCTCCACCGTCAGCGTCCCCTCCGGCCACTCCGTTTGAATGCGGCACAGGGCAAAGGCCGTTTCGGGGCGCAAAGGGCCTGCCTTTTTTTCCGGCGTCAGCGGCCCGTCCGCCCACAAAGAACGGGTCACGGTGACCGTCCGGCCGGAAAGGGTACCGGAAAACGGTTCCGCTTCCCATCCAGTTTCCGCTTTCGCGGGAATAAGCAAAATGAGCAGGCACAGTCCCAGCAGCAATTTTCGCACCGTCAAAGCAAGCACCTCCCGTATACCGGCCATACAGAAATTTATGCTTTTCAACCGCCCAAAAATCGCTTATAATAGGCGTATCAAAAAATTTTGGAGGAAACTGCCATGAGCGTGACTCAAAAGCCCTTCGGCGTCGACCAGATTGGCCGTCAAATGACGCTGTATACCATGACCAACAAAACCGGCGCGTCCGTATCCGTGCTGGATTTCGGCGCGCACCTGGTATCCATTCAGGTGCCGGACAAAAACGGAAAGCTGACCGACGTGTGCTTAGGCTACGACACGCTGGAAGAATACGACCAGAAGCCCAGCTATTTAGGCGCTACCGTGGGCCGCTTCGGCAACCGCATCGGCGGCTCCCGCTTCACCCTGAACGGCAAGGAATACACCCTGTTTCCCAACGACGGGCGCAACAGCCTGCACGGAGGCCGGGAGGGCTTCGACAAGAAATGGTGGAAAGGTCAAGTGCTGGAAGCGGAAAACGAGGACGCCGTACTCTTTACCTACGTGGCCCACGACGGTGAAGAAGGCTATCCCGGCAAAATGAAGGTTCAGGTCACTTTCGCCTTTGACGACAATTGCCATTTGGCCATCCGCTATCTGGCCCAGAGCGACAAGGATACGGTGATCAACCTGACCAACCACGCCTATTTCAATTTAGCCGGAAAGGGCGACGTCCTGAACCACACCCTCCAGGTGAACGCCGACTGCATCACCGATGTGGACGACGAATTGATCCCCAACGGGGAATACCTGCCCGTGGACGGCACGCCGCTGGATCTGCGCGCCCCCGCCCGCATCGGCGATGGCGTTGCCCGCCGGGCGGAATGCCATCTGATCGACGGCGTGAACGGCTATGACATGAACTTCGTATTGAAGGGCGCGGGGCTGAAAGAAGCCGCCGTCCTGCGGGACACGGAAAGCGGCCGGGAAATGCGGGTACTCACCACCGAACCCGGCATCCAGGTGTACACCGGCCAGGGCCTGAACACGGAGGGCCACGGCGGCGCGCATTACGGCCCCTTCGCGGGCGTTGCCCTGGAAACCCAGCATTTCCCGGACAGCCCCAACAAGCCCCAGTTCCCCACCACCACCCTGAAAGCGGGCGAAACCTACGAATCCACCACGATCTACGCTTTCAGCGCGAAATAAGAAAGCGCCGCGAGCGGGCAATCGTTGTTTTTTCTCCGCGCAGGTACCGTAGGCTCCCTGCGCGGAGAAATCATTCCTCGGCGGGAAAGCATATCGTCCGAATCGGGCTTTGCGCCGTCTGCAATCATGAACCATGACGAATCATAAGGAGCAAAGCCATGAAAAAAGCAAATGTATTCAGGGACCTGAAAAGTTTCCTGCTGCTGTGGGGGTCCCAGGCCGTATCCGCCCTGGGGACGGCCATGACGGAGTACGCGCTGATCGTTTGGGTCTACGGGCAGGAAGGAACGGCGTCCAGCATCACGCTGCTGACGCTTTGTTCATTTGCGCCGACGATTCTTTTTCGATTCGCCGCGGGGGCGATCGCGGATCGCTGCGACAAGAAACGCATCATGCTGTTTGCCGATCTGTTCGCCGCGTGCGGAACGCTCAGCGTGTTTTTGCTGTACGCTTTTTCGGCGCTTCGCGTCTGGCACCTGTATATCATCAACGTGCTGCTCAGCTTCATGAACGCTTTCCAGGAACCGGCCGCTTTTGTGGCGACCAGCCTGCTGGTGCCGAAAGCCCATTATACGAAAGCGGGCGGATTGCAGAGTTTTTCCGGCGCGGCGATTTCTATTCTGGCCCCGGCGCTGGGCGCTTGCCTGCTGGCTTTCGGCGGATTAAAAGCCGTTCTGATCTGTGATCTTTCCAGCTTTTTGTTCGCGTTCATCATTTTGCTGTTTTTCATTCGGATCCCGAAAACCGAAAAAACGGAGCAGGAGCGCAAAGAACCCTTCCGGGAAAGCTGCATGCAGGGCTTCCGTTTTCTGCGCGGCCATCCCGTGATCCTGCATTTGATCCTGTTTATGGCCTGCGTCAATTTCCTGGCCAAGCTGAGCAACGACGGCATGCTTGCGCCTTTTGTGCTGGGAAGGACGGAGAATGACCAGCAGGCGCTGGGCGCGGTTCAAAGTTTCGTTTCCTTAGGCGTGCTGACGGGCAGCCTGCTGGTCATCCGAATGAAGCCCGCCAAAAACAAACTGAAGCTGATTTTCATCAGCACCGCGTTTGTGTTTTCGGGCAATATCATCCAAAGCCTGTCGGCTTCCCCTTGGGTATGGTGCGCCGCCGCTTTCGGTTCCTACGCGATGGCGGCGATCATGAACGCAAACCTGACGGTATTCATGCGGGAGCAGGTGCCCCTTGAAATGCAGGGCCGCGTGTTTTCCGCGGAAAGCACGCTGAAAAACTGTTCGATCCCCTTTGGCCTGCTTTTGGGCGGCTTGTTGGCGGATCACGTATTTGAACCGTTCATGGCCGCCGATCTGCCCTTGCGGCGGCTGCTGACCCCGTTTTTCGGCGCTGGAAAAGGCTCCGGGATCGCCGTACTCTTCTTTATCGCCGGATGGCTTGGGATGCTCATGAGCCTGACGCGGCTGCGCAAGCCGGTTTATAAAGACAATTCAGCGAAATAAAAAAATCGGAAGGACAACGGCGTTCCTTCCGAAAAAAAGATTCCGGTTTCGTCATTTTCCGCGCGCTTTCCGGTATACCACGGCAGAAACGCACAGGCACACGCTTTCCGCCCCGGCGTCCAGCAGGGCTTGGGCGCAGGCGCAGGCCGTGCTGCCGGTGGTGCGCACGTCGTCCAGCAGCAGCACGCGCTTTCCGGCGGGGTCGCCCACGCAGGAAAACGCGCCGCGCACATTGTCCGCCCGGCGCTTCATGGGCAGGCGGCTCTGGGGCGCGCGGTAGCGGTCCCGCCGCAGCAGCTCCATCACCGGAACGCCCGTGCGGGCAGATAAGGCCTGGCCCAGCAGCAGGCTTTGATTGAAGCCCCGCTGCCGCAGGCGCGTCGGGTGCAGGGGCACGGGCACGATGCAGTCAAAATCCCGGCGGGGCAGAGCGTCCGCCATGGCCCCGGCCAGCAGGGGAACCGCTTCTTCGCAGGCGTCGAACTTGAGCGCGTGGATCAGCTGCCGCGTTTCCCCGCCGAACCGGTACGGCGCGAACACCGCCTCAATGGGCCGCATCATGCGCGATAAGCAGAAGGCGCAGGGCTTGCCCCGCGTTACCGGCGACAGGCAGCGGTTGCACGCCCCGGCAGGCACCCGCCATTCCTTCAGCTTTTCCCGGCAGGCGTCGCACAGGCAGTCTTCCTCGCTGGCCCGGCGCGGATCGCCGCAGCACAGGCACCGCGCGCCCCGGGGAAACAGCCAGCCCGCCGCCCGGTCCATCCAGGCCCGCAGGTGGCTTTTCATTTGGTATCCCCGTGGAGCTGCATTTGCTCGTTGAGCAGGTTGATATTGCCGCAGCCCATGGTGAGTACCAGATCGCCGGGCTGCCAGTGGGCGCGGAGGTATTTTTCCGTATCGTCGAAGGTGGGGGTGTGTACGGCGTTGATCCCATGTTCCCTCATGCCCTGAACGATCATTTCCGCCTTGATATCTCCCGGGTCCTTTTCCCGGGCGGCGTAAATATCGGTGACCAGCGTAATGTCCGCGTCCTCGGTGCAGGTGAGGTAATCCTTGAACAGGGATTTGACCCGGCTGTAGGTGTGGGGCTGCATCACGGCCCAGAGGCGACCCGGATGCTGCATTTTGCCCACGGACAGCGCCCCCCGCATTTCGGCGGGATTGTGGCCGTAATCGTGGTACATTTTCACCCCGTCGATGACGCCGGTCAGCTCGAAGCGCCGATGCACCCCGGCGAAGCGGTTCAGGCTTTCGGCGATGGCTTCCGGCTTCGCGCCCACCACGTGGGCGGCGGAGAAGGCGGCCAGGGAATTGAGTACGTTGAAGGTTCCCGCCACCCGAAGCTCCACCCGCGCCAGCTTTTCGCCCCGGAACATCACGTCGTACCGGGGGCAGCCGGTGTCGTTATAGCTCAAATCCGCCGGGTAATAATCGTTGTTTTCTTCCATGCCGAAGGTGCGGGTTTCGCAGGCGAGCTTGCCGAACAGCCGCCGCACCCGCATATCTTCCCCCCAGCCCAGGGCCGTGCCCCAGGCGGGCAGCAGACCCAGGAACTGCCCGAAGGCCGCTTCGATGTGGTCGATGTCCTTGTACCAGTCCAGATGATCTTCCTCGATATTCAGCACCACCGCCACCGTGGGATGCATTTCCAGGAAACTGCCGTGGAACTCGCAGGCCTCGGCCACGAACACGTCCTTTTTGCCGATGCGGCTGCCGCCGCCCAGGGCGTCCAGTCGCCCGCCGATATGCACGGTGGGATCCATGCCGCACTCCATCAGCGTTTCGGCGATCATGGAGGAGGTGGTGGTTTTCCCGTGGGTGCCGCAGACGCACACGGCGTTTTTATGGCCGCGCATCAATTGCCCCAGCAGGGTGGAGCGCTCCATTTCCGGGATGCCTAAGCGCTTGGCCTCCCGCCGCTCCGGGTTTTTCTCCGAAATGGCGGCGGAATAGACCAGCAGCGCCGCCCCCGGCACGTTCTCCGCCGCGTGGCCCACCTTCACGTCGATGCCCACGTTCCGCAGGCGCTCCACCGCGTGGGAATTGGCGTTGTCCGAGCCGGTCACGGTATATCCTTCCTTTAACAGCATTTCGGCCAGGCCGCTCATGCTGCTGCCCCCGATGCCGATCATGTGGACGCGCTTGCCCAGATAATCCAAAATGTCGATCATACTCCACCTCATAGGCATTATTATCGCTGATATTATACGACGAACCCGGTTCAAATATCAAGAGGGACTTTCGCGGCCCGTTTGGGCGGGAAATTTTCAATTTCGACTGCCGCCGCGTTCTATCCGCGCGTATATAAAAGCGAAAACACCGTGCCGGGGCGCCAACGCAAAAAACGCTTGTTTTCGCCCGCGTCCCGTGCTATAATGTGAGCAAGCGGGAAAGCAAGAAAACGCCAAACGACGATATCGAAGGAGGAACGAATCATGAACGATCAGAACAAAAAGGTGAATCCGGAAGAAACCTCCAAGGACGAAAGGATTCAGATCACGGACAGCGAAGCGGAAAACGCCGCCGGCGGCGCAGGCTTCACTAGGGTCGAAAGACCTGGCATCAGCAAGACTCCGAATATAAAACGCGCGTGATAGTTCATGACAGAATAAGGGCAAATTCGGAAGCAAGGCTGCCGAATCACCGTCCGGCATGAAGGAGGAGCGAACCATGAACGATCCCAACAAAAAGGTGAATCAGGAAGAAACCCCCAAGGACGAAAAAGTTGAGATGACCGAAGAGGAAGCGGAAAAGGCCGCCGGAGGGGCCAGCTTTGGGTTTTATGACAGGGAAAAAAGAAAGCCGAAGTGATCCTTCCCGCGCCATCCATATTTCAAAAAAGCGCCTGCATTTTGCGCAGGCGTTCTTTTTTCGGAAAAACAACATTTTTACTCTCGACAATCCTCCGCCCCTCATGTATAATGAAGCGCGGAAGGACACTTATATACGGTGTTACGCGCGCAAAGGAGGAAATCTCTAATGGCAAAGGACGATTCTGTACTGAACCAAACCATGCAGGCCATCGAGGAAAAGGCCGTGGACGCCAGCAAAAAGGTGCGGGTGGGTCTGATCGGCACCGGCTGGATCGCGGAAGAACACATGCGCCAGTTCGTGAAATTCCCGGACGCGGAAGTGGTGGCCATGGCCGACCTGATCCCCGGCAAGGCGGAGAAATTCTGCCAGCGGAACGGGATAGACGCTTCCAATATTCATTTTTATCCCGATCACGCCTCCATGCTGGCGAACGAACAGCTGGACGCCGTTTCCATCTGCACCTACAACATGACCCACGCCCAGTGCGCCATCGACGCCCTGAACGCGGGGGTACACGTGCTGCTGGAAAAGCCCTTCACCGTTACCTTAGAGGAGGCCGTGGCGGTGATGAAAGCCGAAAAGTCCAGCGGAAAGATCCTGTCCATCGGCTTCCAGCCCCGCATGGACCCCAACATGCAGCAGATCAAGAAGATCGTGGAATCCGGGGAGCTTGGCGAAATCTACTATATCCAGACGGGCGGCGGTCGCAGGCGCGGCATCCCCAACAGCACCTTCATCGAGAAAAAGACCGCCGGCGTGGGCGCGCTGGGCGATATCGGCTGCTACAGCTTAGATATGGTTCTGAACGCCATCGGCTATCCCAAGCCCCTGACGGTAACGGGCTATACCTCCAACTTCTTCGGCACCAATCCCCTCTACAGCCGCCCCGACCAGGATCACACGGCGGAGGAAAACGCCGCCCGCTTCAACGTGGACGATTTCGCCGCCGCCTTTATCCGCTTGGAGGGCGGCGTGATCCTGGACTTCCGCATTTCCTGGGCCATGCACCTGGACACTCCCGGCGACACGGTGATCTTGGGCAAGAAGGGCGCGCTGCGCATCCCCTCCACCGAATGCTGGAACGGCACCGTGGGCGGGGAAATGACCCTGTACACCGACGTGGCGGGATTGCAGACCGAAACCAAAATCCCCATCCTGCCCGCCCCCAAGCCCCTGTTTGAAATGAAGATCCGCTCCTTCCTGGACGCGGTGAAGGAGGGCGGCCAGGCCCCCGTTCCTTCCTCCCAGATCCTGTACAACCAGGCCATTATCGACGGCATCATGAAATCCGCCGAAATTGGCCGGGAAATCGAAATCACCATTCCCGAAATCTGATGCTCAAAGGCTGAAACAAGCCGCACGTTACAAGCAATACTGACCAGTATAGGCTGCCGTTCATCAACCAATGGACAGCAGCCTGTCTATTGCATGGAGAAATGAAAGAAATAAAGCTCAGCCTTGTGGTTCCCTGCTACAACGAAGAAGAATCTCTTCCTTTCTTCTACAGGGAAATTTGCAAAATCGCCGAAGAAATGAAGCTTTCGCATCAAACGGATTTTGAATTCATTTTTGTGGACGGCGGAAGCTCTGACGGCACGCTAAAATTGTTGAAAACGTATCGGGCGGCGGATCAGCGCGTCCGTTATGTTTCATTCAGCCGGAATTTCGGAAAAGAAGCCGCGATCTACGCGGGTTTATCCGCCGCCTTCGGGGGGGGGACTATGTCGCCCTGCTCGACGCGGACTTGCAGGCCCCCCCTTCCCTGCTTCCCCGGATGCTGGATGAATTATTGACCGGCGAATACGACTGCGCGGCCGCCAGACGGTCGACGCGGAAGGGAGAACCGCCCGTCCGCAGTTTTTTGCCCGTTCGTTTTATCATGCTTTCAACAGGATGAGCGATATCAAGCTGGTGGAGGGGGCAAGAGATTTCCGGCTGATGACCCGGCAGATGGTCGGCGCGATTTTGGACTTGAAGGAATACAACCGCTTTTCCAAAGGAATTTTTGGCTGGGTCGGATTCCGAACGAAATGGATCGAATACGAAAACGTCGAACGGGCCGCGGGTGTGACATAATGTACACGACATCTTACTCATGAGATAATGAAGGAGATGATCTTTGTAACGAAAGGAGCCCCAATCCCATGAAATCTCCCACAATCACTGCCTTGTACGAGCGTCTCAGCCGCGACGACGAATTACAGGGCGAATCGAACTCTATCACGAATCAGAAGCGGCTATTGGAGGAATACGCCCGAAACCATGGCCTGACGAATCCCGTTCACTTCACCGACGACGGCATATCCGGCACCCGCTTTGACCGTCCCGGCTTCATGGCGATGATGGCCGACGTGGAAACCGGGCTGATCCACACGATCTGCGTAAAGGACATGAGCCGGTTGGGACACGATTATCTCCGGGTTGGTGAGATCATGGAGAAGCTGCGCAAGCGGAGTGTCCGTCTCATCGCCATCAATGACGGCGTGGACAGCTTCAACGGCGACGATGATTTCACTCCCTTCCGGAATATCATGAATGAGATGCTTTCATTAAGAAGGGTAAGATAAGAGACAGCAGCAGCAGATTGCTTTAGGAAAGAAAAAGCGGTATTCAGTTCACCAAATTGGTTGATGAAGAATACCGCTTTATACTTGTATTGAGACTAAGAGAAGAAGAAAGAATTTATCTTTTGTGATGGTAAAACGGAAGAATACTGGATAGATTTAGTATAACTCTCCTTTGGAACTTTTCTATTAATTCTGGAACTGCGTAGAGGGAAAAATATGATGAACTTGATTTCTTTATAGCATCGTCTAATACATTGTTATGGAAAAAAGCAAAAAATTATTATATATTCTGTTAATGTAAATTTGGGCTGTGCTGAATTCATAGCCATCCGTATTACGGATTTCGCTCAAACACGATTCCATCCACAAGGTCTTTATAATTGTCTTTTTCGATGTCTTCTTCGCTGAATAGGAAACCGATAACGATGTGATCAGGAGTCCGAAACAGATCTAACTCGTGTGGTTCAACAAGTTCTATATTGTAGGTTATAAAAGCCGGGCGGCATATAAAGCAGAAAAGATTATCTTTCAGAATTCTACCTCTCTTATAATGCGGAAGACCTGGCACATCATCCAAGAGCAATCCGACCGTTATACTGGGATCTATATTCTTTACGAAGTTTAAAGCGAACGGATTGTAGGATTGAATCGCAAAAAGCCCATCATACCCGGAAAGAATTTTAACTATATTTTCCTCAAATTCTCCAGGAATGTGATATGCTTTTATCTCAATCAGTAAAGGAACTCTTCCTGCAACATAGTTTAGAACATCTTCCAAAGCTACGATTGGTTCGCCAGATTTTAGATATGTTAATTGTCTCGCTTCCTCATAAGTGAGATCAGATAACTTCTTATCTACGCCACACATCCGAGACAAATTGTTGTCATGGATGACCATGGGTATCATATCCTTCGTAAACCGTAAATCAAGCTCAATTGCATAGCCTGCGTCAACTGCATTTCTGAAGGCACCCATGGAATTCTCATCCGTATTTGCATCTGATATGATTCCTCTGTGCGCGAAGTGATACTCCTTCATCCAGGATGGGCATGTGCCACTACAGTAGTTCCTTCGATAGTTTCCAAAGAGCAGCAAGGCAATCAGTAAAGGAAGCAGAAAAAAAATGAATATGCATATTATGAGTTTCATTGTCTTGCCTCTTCGTTTTTTTGTTTTTTCATTTTGACACTTATTGATTTGTCTCATTGTTCATACCTCCATTTTACTATGATTATTCGTAAGTGAGTTTATCATTCTCCGAATTTTTTAAAGTGTTCCTTCTGCGAATAGCAAACCCAATAATACTAAGGAAAAGACAGAGAGCAAATAATACTACCAATAAGATAAACGCTGTATTGAAAAAAGGATACTGCTTTGAGGATAGGATGGTATTTCTAATATAGTTCAGCCGTATCAAAGCTGAATAGAACGAGACAAAAACGATTAGGATGACGACGATCATGGAAAAGGAAATTTCGGAAAGAATTCCAATGCCGTGGGCGTGGCCGTAATGAACTCGCCAGTATTCCCAGTCGAGGACACGACCTCTTGGAAAATCGAATCCTCTTGCCTGCTCTTCAAAAATAGTGTCGATTTTATTTTCAATAATCTTCAGATAGTCTCCAAGGATCATAACTTTCACCAGATCGGCTAAGGCCAGAAGAACGGAGCAAATAGCGATAATCGGTAACGCAATTATGAAAGTAGCATTGACAAAGATGTTAATATAGCTATCATTCGTAGAAAAAAAAGAAATTCCAAAGAATAACAAAACACCAACTAACATCAGTATTTTGACATTTATGTCTTCGTACTGTGAGATCTGTTTAAACACACGGTTATGCGTGACTTGGTACTCGTAGAGCAGAACATTGATAATTGGTTCTTTATCAAAAAGTTTTCTTATGTCTGATTGCGGTTCCGTAGTAGATACTGGAACTTGCGCTTGCTCTTGTTTTTTATATGAGCGTGATTGACTGTTCTGAATCGAATCATTTTTCCTCCTGAAAACACCACCAGAGAACTTCTTCGACGTTTTTTTCTTTTTTGCCATAAGGGCATTCCCCCTGCTTTGGATATCGGTCGAATAGAATTATAGCACTGTCTACTACTTTTGTAAATCAATCCTCTTCAAAGAAAGATTAAGTGAAGTCAATTATTGTTCACAATGGCTTGAGCCTTCCTTGTTTTGTACATTCTTTTCAAAAATAAAAAGGATGCATGGACGTCTGCACCTCTATTTCTTCTTTCCCCGCTGGGACACCAGCCTTTTCAACAATTTGGATTTATCCATGATATTGAACAGCCACAGCTTTTCTTCATCGGTCAGTTTGGAGTAAATGATTTGATTCTGCTTGCAGAAAATCATGACGGCTTTTTCGGAAGGACTGCCTTTGAAATTGGCAAGATCATCAAAGACGCTTTCCATTACTCTCACGGGATCATATTGCGGATCATCCGACGCGCTTTCGCTGCGTCCTTTGTGCGTTTCCCGCATATCCTTGATGATTTCGTTTATATCATCATGTATCCGCCGGTCAAAATAATTTCCCTCGTCAATATTCATGTTTTTCAAAAATTACAGAATAATGTTCTATAGGGAACGCCCTTAATATTTTCTCTTTCAATTGTTGCTCACTGGCAATGGTTTTCGAGAAAACAATCTGAAAAGGAAAAAACTAATGACGCACGCTAAAATTCACAGATTTGTTTTTTACTACATAATCTGCGCCCGGCTAACGTCAACATAGGAACTTAGGAGGCGTTTACTTCTATTATGAAGGATAACAGCAACATGAGTATCAGCGGATTTCTTTAGGAAAGAACTCGGCGATAAGCCAGTTGTAAGCTGGAGACAATCGCCGAGTTTTTACAGTATGCAAATATATGGATGCCTCAAAAAATTACTTTTCCCAGGGAACTATTTTCGGCGCGTCGCTGCGTGTCCTGGACATATCCATAGGATCAAGCAATTTGCCGGTCTGGGCATTGATGTAAAGCAAATGAGCGCCGCTGCGACGATAAGGGTTCGCCTCGTTCTCAAATTCTTCCTTCCAGAAATCATCTTTCGCGTCAGGAAACCAGTCACAATCCACAACCCAGGTCGGCACCAGAATCCAATGCTTTGTGTTGTGATCTGGCTCTACATAAGCGACATAGCCAAGCTGAACCCTGCGGATATGACGGATCAGCCCATCCGAAATCATTTTTTCTATTACGGCTTTTCCAGTTTCAAAGGGGACAAGCGGTATATCCTCATAGAGGCAGTCCTCTTCCTGCCATAGCTTGACGGACATACTATAGGAGGTGGGGGAACTCATTTCCAGATTGATCCAATTGTCATAGACGCTCTCCCAACGGTAGCTTATGCGCATACGCCCGTGCTGATAGGTCAGATGGGCGTTTCCCAAAGCTGGAATCCCGCGGACCATTTGTTTCAAGTCAAAGCCATAGCCGCGATGATCCACCAGCGGCTTATTATCCTTGTTCCGGTATAAGCCCATTGTATAAGCATCCCGCAGTTGTAATTCAATGCCGCCGCTGCCATATGCAGTCAATATATCGCTTAATCGGGCTGTCAGCAGTTCATACGCTTCACCCATGGTCATATCATTGTTTTCCGCGTGAAGGCTCCAGTCGATTTCTTCGGACAGATATACTTCTTCACCGAAATTGGATTTCCCCGCATATTGATCGGGAATTTCAAATTCCCAATACTGACGCATAGCCAGCGTACAGCCATCATCCGACCTTGCCCAGGGCACACCATTCCGGTATGGCCTTGGGTATGTGCCATAGGCATCGCAAAGGGCAGCGTCCAGAATAGGATAATCACCTACACGGAGCACTGGCGCGGAGTCCACGTCGGGAATGATGATGGGCGCATCCACAACGACGGTTTCTCCCCGAGTACTTGCGTATTCCCCTTGCCAGCGCTGGCCCTGATACAGATCGTACAATTCCCTGATTGTCCAATCCTTCTCTTTTGCGAAGGCCGACCCTACGGGAAGCATCATCAACATCAGCATCCAGACAATCAACCTCTTCATTTTTTCACATCCTCCCATGTGAGATAACCCTGGAAATAACCAATATCCTTGATCCGCTTCTGTGTGGGCAGCGCGTCCCCGACCATACTGATTATTTTCCCAGTTTGAGCGTCAAAGATCATGCGCACACATTCCCGCTTTCCCCTGCTGTTGGCGGGATAATCGGGATCGTCCGGCTTCATTTCCGACACGCCTTTGTTGCACCACCATACCTCCACCTGCCATACAGGCCGGGTGACGCTGACAGGATCGTTTGCATCCTTGCTGCGGTTGGCCGAGGTGTAGCCGAAGCGGATTTCCAGGATGTTCCGGATGTGCCCCGCGTCGATTTCCTTACGCAGCGCATCTTTGATGACTTCAAAGCTGCATAGGGGAATATCCTCTTCCATCACCTCGGATTGCACCGGCTGATACACGAAGTGGACGTTTCCAAAGGGGCTGATTTGGTACAGCACGTCGGGATAAGATACATTTTGCTTGTTGATATCGTAGGTGAGATAATGGCTGATGCTGTACAAATAGGGGATGCCGTGGAAAGTCTGGTAAGCCGACATGGAAAGTCCGGTGGTCCAGGTTTCCTTCCCCCGGGTGCGGGTATTGAACATCACATCAAAGGGATGCTCCATGTCCCAGCTGTATTTTTCGCCGCAGGCGGCTTCCAGCAAATCCCCGCCTTCCCGGAGCAGTGCTCCCAGGGTTTTCCCGCCGTAGCCGTCCCATACCATATCCAGGTCCACCGGGGCGTAAAAATGGTGAGAATCGATTTCGGAGTTTTTCGTGCCGGGCGCTTTTTCCGTGTCAGGCCTGGAGGCACGCACCCAACTGTCGGCAGTTGTTTCATCCTTCCAGCCCTCACCCGGCAACGCGGCAAGATCAGGATGATCTTCGATCAATTGCAGCGCCAGGACGGGGCATTTGTCCGCGTCCGGCACGATCACCGGGGTATGGATTTCGACAGTGCGCCATTTCGTCTGGATCGTTTCCTGCCAACCGTCGGGATATTGGGCCGCGACTTCGTCATGCACTTCCCGCATCGTCATATACTTGGTTTCCGCCATGCCGGACGCCGAAAGAAGCATCGCCGCAAGCAGAAAAAAGACCATCATTCGTTTCATTTTCAGCCTCCGTATTGCAAAAAAGGAGGGCACAGGCTGTCCCATGCCCTCCCGGTATGTTCGTTGTTACTTGACCTGCACGGCCTGGGTCATATCCGCCATGCCGTCCTTGATAGGCGCGAGATACAGTTCATTGGGGATGGTTTCGATATAGGGGTACAGGAATTCCGCCCTTTCGTTGCCGTAGCCGTTCTGACCGCAATGGCCGGGGAACAGGAGCGCGCCGCTGCCGT
>CAJOJQ010000018.1 GCA_905234985.1 uncultured Christensenellaceae bacterium | reverse complement strand
GAGCAATTACTTCATGATGAGCCAACATGCTGCCATCATCCTGCCGCTGATGATCGTGTTGGCGACGCTGTGCGCTCTGTGCTGCATGATCGGCGTGAAAGCGCGGCTTCGGCAGGTATTGAACAGAAGCGTGGTTGAGAACATCAGAGAACTGTAGGCTGAAATGAGAGTGGAGAGTTGAGATTTATATAGCCTGCTATAAAAGAAACCACGAACATACATCTTATCAGGCATACTTAATCTCAACTCCCCGCTCTCAACTCCTGTAGAAAGGAAAAACATGAATAGGAAATACATAATCGCGGTACTGCTGACCGCTTTCCTTCTCATACCATTTTTTGCCGCGCAGTCAGAGGAAAAAGCCGATTTTGAAATCGACCAGCGCAGGGTGCTGCAAGGCATGAACCGTTCCTGGCTGCAAGGGTATGAACCAACGATTTCCAACAATTATCTTTCCATGGTGCTTCCCATTCTGTCCGATCAGGCGGAAGGAAGCATCCAGACTGAATGGATCGTGCTGCACGAAAGCGCGTCTCCCTTCAAGCCACAAACCATGTATGTGAAGACCCAGCGGGCGGAAAGCGGCGTCTATGCCGTGCGGCTGAACTTAGCGATGTACGCCGACCGGCGGAACGGTGATTATCCCTGTGTCATCCGGATCACCGGACATGCGAAATCAGGAAAGCTTCTGATGTCAGAAATCCCGTATACCCTCCGCGTCCGGGACAGCCTGCCTACCAATGAAACCCTCCGCATGGCAATCCATGACGTGGAAACCGATTTGAACGTGGGCGAGGACGGCTGCATCCGTGCCGTCCTCCGAAATCCCTGTCAGACCGTCGCATATGAGCAACCGGTTTTGCATATCACCGACCCGACCGGAGACATCATTCCCCGGGAAGTGGATGTGCTGTATCTGCCCGATCTGGCTCCCGGCGAAAGCGTACAGGTGGAATACCCTGTGGCGGTGCTGGGGAAAGCATCGGTCGCCCGACATTGCCTGAAATTCGATCTCACCTGGACAGCCTTAGAGCAAAATGTTTCCCAAACGGAGAGCTACACAGTGCCGGTCAAGCAGGAAATCCGATTGGAGCAGGGCGGGCTGAAAATGGCCTCCAGCGTGGTGGCCGGGGATTCCGTCACCCTGTCCCTGCCACTGATGAATATGGGCAGGGCGGACGTCGTCAATGTATTAGCAACCGTGTCCCTGCCCGGCATAACGGAACGGCAGGCCGTGCTGGTGGGCACGATTGCTCCTGGCGAAACCCGGCAGGCCCAAATCACCCTTACCACTGGCAAAGACGTATCCGGCGATTTTCAAGGAACACTCACCGTGGAAGGAGAGGACAACGACGGAAATCCTGTTTCCTTCTCTCTTGCAGTCAGCCTGACGGTGGAAAAGCCTGTCAAACAAACCGCATCCATAGAAGAACAGACAGTGAAAGATGAAAAAATTCCGCTGTTGGTTTACGGGCTGGCCGGAGGATGCGGGTTGTTTTTTTCGGCCTTTCTCCTGCAAGGAACCTTGTTGAGAAGGAAGATTCGTCGATTGGAAGAAGATAAGCTATAACAAAACTTAGAAAGCAGCCTCTCCAGATTTTTCTTTCTGGAGAGGCTGTTCGCATTCCTATGATGTGGTGGGTAAAAGGATATATGAAGTCATTGCTTCTCTACTTTCACGAAAAACAATTAAACCGGATTACTATGATTATAATATCTATTGAGGATTGTTGGAGTAAGCAGGGGTATTACGATGATCTCATGCGATTTGGCATTGAGCCTCAAATGATCATTGCCGATGAAGAAGCAACTGCTGATGAAAAAAGCTGGTGGGGAATACCCGTAAACACTGTTGAAGCACTGACGCAGTATAAAAATGAACAATTCCTGTCCATTGTTCCTATTGACAGATGGCTGGAAGGTAATCCAGGACGCGGTGGACGTCGTCGATATCATGAAGCCTATTTACAATTTCAATGCATCCGAGTGAGCCTTGCTGACCGGATGCCGGAAAGGAGACACAGATGGATTTACCTGTAGTCGACATGGCGCAGACCGGTCAGAATAATCAGTCGCTGCGGCAGCAGCGCGGTATTACCGTCCGCCAGTTGCAGGGGATACTGGGTTTTGCAACGCCTCAAGCAATTTATAACTGGCAGCATGGTGTTTCTTAGCCTACAGTGGATAATCTCGTGGCGCTTGCATCGATCTTTGCCGTGCCTGTTGAAACGATCCTGGAAATCCGCGCCAATGCAAGACAATAAAACTATCTTATGTGTTTTTCGCGCATGAATACCTATACCTTAAGCAGAAAACTCCGACAGAAGAACTCCAATGGCCCAACCGTGCCCAAACAGGATTATCACGCATTATCACGTATTGGTAAAATTGCTTCAAATATCTGTACAGATTATCACGGTATTTTGTATATTATCACCAGATTTCAGGGAAATACCGGAGTTCAAATCTCTCCACCCAGACTGAAAGGTCCTGAAACATGATGTTTCAGGACTTTTTCATTTTTATGCCGCGGAATATGACAAAATACATTTGAAAAACAGTTCCGCCCTTGACACGCAGAAAAAAATGCATTATGATGTTGCTGTAAACCGATGAAGCGGAGATCAAACCGCAGCGCGCACTTACAGAGAGTTGGGGGAAGCTGGAAACCCGGCAGAAAGCGGCGCGGCAAATGGACCGCCGAGGGAAAGGTGAACGGCGCACGGCGCGCCCTGTATCCGGCCCGTATGTCTGCGTTAAAGACAGGAAATGTGATGGCATTTCCGATGAAAGAGGATGTGTAGGGGTTGAAACCCCTCATGTCAACAAAGGTGGTACCGCAAGGCGTGATTTCATGCCCTGTCCTTTGAAGGGGACAGGGCTGTTTTTTTGTAAGGAGGCGCGTTCCATGGCAATCCGTCATTTGGTGATGATGCGGTTAAAGCCCGGCGTGTTTACCCCGGAGGCCCGGAAGGATTACGAAAACACCTTCGCCGCCCTGAAAGCGGCGCTGCCCGAGGATATTTTGAACGCGAAGGTGTATGAAAACGTGGTTGACCGGCCCCAGAACATGACCGTCATGATCGAAATGCTTTTGAAGGACGAAGCCTCCCTGCCCACGTATCTCAAGCATCCGCTGCATCAGGAAATCGGGAAGCGGTACAATCCCTTTGTGGAAACCATCGCCTCCTTTGACTGCGAGGTGGACGAAACGTGATAAAGTCCATGCCGGACTATTCCCTTCGGCTTCCATCCTGGACGGTGGGGGAAAAGGCCCTGGAAAAGATTCGGGAAATCTGCCCCGCCGGGCAAACAGCCGTGGTGATCGGCGGAAAGAAAGGCACAGCCGCCCTTCGCGGCAAGCTGGAAAAGGCCGCAGAGGGCCACGTTTCCATCCTGGACTTTCTCTGGTACGGCGGGGAAGCGTCGGAGGAAAACATCAGGGCGCTTTCCGAAAAGGACGCTGTGCAGAAGGCAGATATGATTTTCGCCGTGGGCGGCGGCAAGGCCCTGGACACCTGCAAGGCCCTTGGCTTCCGCATCCATAAGCCCGTGTACGCTTTCCCCACCATCGCTTCCACCTGCGCCGCCTGCACGGCGGTGGCCATCCTGTACCACCCGGACGGCAGCTTCGCCGCCCCCTGCTTCCTGCCGGGGCCGCCCTGCCATACCTTTATTGATACGGAGGTGATCGCATCCGCGCCCGAGCGGTACTTGTGGGCCGGGCTGGGCGACACCTACGCCAAGTTCTTTGAATCCACCGTGTCCAGCAGGCGAGACGACCTGGCCTACTATCACGCCCTGGGCGTCAGCGTCAGCCGATCCTGCCTGGAACCGCTGCTGCAATACGGGGAAAAGGCCTTCCGCGATCACCGGGAAAAGAAAGCCACCGAGGAACTGACCCAGGTGATTTTGACGATCATCGTCACCACGGCCATTGCCTCCATCCTGCTGACGGCAGATCGGATCATCGACTACAACACAGGCCTTGCCCACGCCGTATTCTACGCCCTGACCGCTTTCCCGGAGCTGCACGTGGAACGGGATCATCTTCACGGCGAGGTAGTGGGCTTCGGCGTGCTGATCCTGCTGCTGGCGGACGGGCAGGAGGACATGTTTCAAAAGATGTACGCTTTTAACCGTTCCGTGGGCCTGCCTACGAAACTTGAAGACATCGGGGTCACGGAAAAGGACCTGGAAAGGGTGTTGCCCAAGGTGCTGTCCATGCCCGATATCGCCCACAACCCTTACCCCATCACGCTTGATCTGCTGTCCGGCGCGTTCCGGAAGCTGCAAGATATGAACACGAAGAATTAAGGAGGAAACGAACATGAAGAAGCTGGTATCCGTATTGGTCGCCCTGTCCCTGGTGCTGTGCTGCGTATTCGGCGCGGCGGCGGAAGATAAGAAACAATACAAGATCGGCATCGTGCTGATGGTCGAAAACGGCGCTTTCGTGGATATGAAAAACGGCGTGATCAAAGGGCTGCATGATTTGGGCTATGTGGAAGGGGAAAACCTGACCATTGATTACCAGTGCGCCCAGGGCGACGCCACCAATTTGCAGACCATTTGCCAGAACATGGACGACGGCTCCTATGACGTAGTCGTCACCGTCGCAACCCCGCCCACCCAGGCCTTCGTGGGCCTTGAATCCGAAACGCCCAACGTATTCTGCTCCGTGGCCGCGCCGGTGCCCGCCGGGGTCATGAGCGCCCTGGACACGCCCGACAAGAATTCCACCGGCACCTCCAACGCCATTCCCGCCGGGGACATCATCAGCTTGGGCCTGAAAATCACCCCCGATGTGAAAACCTTCGGTTTGGTCTATTCCACCAGCGAAGTGAACGCCGTGAACGCCATGAACAACGCCAAGGAATTTTTGACCGCCAACGGCTTCAAATTCATTGAAAAGACCGTCGCCAATTCCGGCGAGGTGCAGACCGCCACCCAGGCCGTGCTGGATCAGGGCGCGGACGTGATCTTCGTCGCCAACGACTCCGTGGTGCAGGCTGGTGTGGATAGCCTGGTCGAATTGTGCATCGAGGAAGGCGTGCCCACCTACTGCTGCTCCGCCACCACCGTGCTGTCCGGCTGCCTGGCTACCCTGGCCATGAGCGACGAGTTCATCGGCGTCGAGACCGCCGCCATCGTGGACAAGGTATTGAAGGGCACCCCCGTGGCCGAAATCCCCGCCATCGTGATCCCCGCCAATATCGTGTCCGTCAACAGCGACACGCTGGCCGCCCTGAATCTTACCCTGCCCGAGGAGGTGCTGGCGGGCGAAGTGCAGTATCTGCCCGCGAAGTAAAAAGACATTCCGAGGGGTGAGCGCCTATGAAATTGTTGATCGGTTCCCTGCAATTGGGTCTGCTGTACGGCGTCTTAGCGCTGGGAATTTATATCAGCTTCCGCATCCTGTCCATACCGGACCTGACCACCGAAGGCAGCTTTGCCTTCGGTCTGTCCGTTTCTGCCGCTGTGACCGCCGCCGGGCATCCGGTGCTGGCGATTTTCGCCGCTATGGCGGCAGGGGCGCTGGCGGGAAGCGTGACGGGGCTTTTGCAGACCCGCTTCCGCATTCATCCCATTTTGTCCGGCATCATCACCATGAGCGGGCTGTATTCCATCAATTTGGCGGTGCTGGGCGGAGCGCCCAATTTGTCGCTGGTGCGGGCGGTCACGCTGTTCAAGCTCATCCCATTTCTTAGCAAAAACGACGCCATGACCGTGCTGCCCATCGTGATGGCGCTGCTGTTCCTGGCGCTGATCATTCTGTTTTTCCACACCCATATTGGCATGTGCATCCGGGCCGTGGGCGACAACGAGGACATGGTGCGGGCCTCCTCCATCAACGTGAACGCCTGCAAGATCCTGTCCTTCTCCGTTTCCAACGCCCTGGTGGCCCTGTCCGGCGCGCTGATCGCCCAGTATCAGGGCTACGCCGACGTTTCTTCCAGCACCGGTATTCTGGTGGTGGGTCTGGCCTCCGTGATCATCGGGGAAGCCATTTTCGGCAAGCGTAGCGTGACCCTGGGCTTCATTTCCGCTATCGTGGGTTCTCTGGTATACCGCTATATCATCGCCCTGGCGACCCGTTACAGCCCCCTGCCCGCGTATATGCTGAAGCTGGTATCGGCGGTGATCGTGGCGCTGGCCTTGGCGATTCCGGCGCTACGGCAGAACCTGAAGGAAGCCCGGCAGAAGCAGGGAGGGAAAGCCCATGCTTGATATTCAGAACGCTGTAAAGGTCTTTGAAAAGGGCACGCCCATCGAGCATACCGCCCTGAATCATGTAAACCTGCACCTGGACCCCGGGGAATTCGTCACCATCATCGGCTCCAACGGCGCGGGCAAATCCACCCTGTTCAACGCCATCTGCGGCACCTTCCTGCTGAACGAGGGCCGCATTCTCCTGGATAAGCGGGATATTACCTTTTTGAAAGAACACAAAAGAGCGCTGAACATTGGCCGGGTATTTCAGGACCCCATGAAGGGCACCGCGCCCCACATGACCATTGAGGAAAATTTGAGTCTTGCCTACTCCCGGGCCACCGCAAAGCCCCTGAGCTTCGCCCCTTCCCGCAAGCAGGTGGCCCTATTCCGGGAAAAGATCGCTGAGTTCGGCATGAATCTGGAGGACCGGATGAAAACCAAGGTGGGCATGCTGTCCGGCGGCCAGCGCCAGGCCGTCACCCTGCTCATGTGTACCATCGTGCCGCCCAAGCTCCTTTTGCTGGACGAACACACCGCCGCCCTGGACCCCGCCACCGCCGATAAGGTGATGGAAATCACCCAGCGCACGGTGAAGCAGCATCACCTGACCACCCTCATGATCACCCACAACATGGCCCAGGCCCTTGCCATCGGCAGCCGCACCATCATGATGGACGCGGGACAAATTCTGTTCGATTTCTCCGGCGAGGAACGGGCGCACACCACCGTGGACGACTTGCTGCGCCTCTATTCCGACAGCCGCCACAAGGCCCTGGACAACGACCGCATGCTGCTGCAAAAAAACGGGTAATGTTTCTTCCGGTTCTGCTGGTAAGAACAAAACCGCGAAGCGCAGGAACCGTAGGGGCGGATAATATCCGCCCGTCTCGCGCAGCATGATGCGTTTGCTGTTTTTTTCCGGCGTTCGTGACATCCGGCAATCGCGGGCGGATATTATCCGCCCCTACAGTCCTCTCCCTGACAACGTTGATAAGCCATCCTCGAACAAATACGGGATAAAGAACGAACCCACGATTCGACGTAATGTCAGATCGCGGGTTCGTTTTATCCATCGGGACATTCAGGAAAGCAAAATGCGGTCGTTGGCGAATTCTTCGCCGCTGGTTTTGGCGAAAGCGTCCATGAGCATTTCGATGGTCAGGCGCTTTTTTTCTTCCCCGGCAATATCCAGGATGATTTTTCCGCCGTTCATCATAATCAGGCGGTTGCCGAAGCGAATGGCGTCCCGCATGTTATGCGTGACCATGAGGGTCATCAGCTTGTTTTCCGTCACGATCTTTTCCGTAATTTCCAGCACCTTGGCGGCGGTCCGGGGATCCAGAGCGGCGGTATGCTCGTCCAGGAGCAGCAGCTTCGGCTTTTTCAGCGTCGCCATGAGCAGCGTCAAAGCCTGTCTTTGGCCGCCGGACAAAAGGCCCACCTTCGCTGTCATCCGGTTTTCCAGGCCCAGCCCCAAGATGGCCAGCTTTTCCCGGTAGGCGTTTCTTTCTTCCCGGGTGATGCCGGGTTTCAAGGTGCGCTTTTCGCCCCGGCGGGCGGCCAGGGCAAGATTTTCCTCGATTTGCATGGTGGCGGCCGTACCGAACCGGGGATCCTGGAAAACCCGGCCCAAGAAAGCGGCCCTGCGGTATTCGGGCAGGTGGGTTATATCGGTCCCGTCGATCACGATGCTGCCGGTATCCAGCGTCCACACCCCCGCGATGGCGTTGAGCATGGTGGATTTTCCCGCGCCGTTGCCGCCGATCACGGTGACGAAATCGCCGTCGTCAATGTGCAGATTCACCCCGTCCAGGGCAATTTTTTCATCAATGGTTTTGGTGTTGAAGGTTTTCCGGACGTTCTTTAAATCAAGCATGCTCCTGCCCTCTCTTTCCGGCGTTCCTGGCGGCGACGGCGGCCTTCCAGTACGGGATGGCCAGGAATACGGCCACGATCAGCGCGGAGAGCAGCTTGAGGAGATTGGTGTTCAGCCCAAGCCACAGCACGATTTGAATCACGATGTAGTAAATCACCGCGCCGAGGGCCACCCCGGTGAGCTTCAAAGCAAAATTGACGAACAGCTTGCCGAAAATCACCTCGCTGATGATCACGGCGGCCAGGCCGATCACGATGGCTCCGCGCCCCATATTCACGTCCACGAAGCCCTGATAGTGGGCCAACATGGCGGAGGAGAGGGCCACGATGCCGTTGGAGATCATGAGGCCAAGGATTTTCGCCTTTTTTGTGTTGATGCCCTGGGCGCGGGACATGGCCTCATTGGCGCCGGTGGCCCGCAGGGAGCTGCCTGACTCCGTGCCGAAGAACCAGTACAGGATGCCGATGACAGCCGCCAGGAACAGCACCGCGACGAAAATGGGGTTGCTCAGATCCGCCAGCCGCACGTTGCGCTGGCTCACGATCAAATCGTACTTGGACACGTTGATGCCCTGGTTGGCCTTGAAGCCCATAATGGCAAGGTTGATGGAATACAGAGACAGCTGGGTCAGAATACCGGCCAGGATGGGCGGGATGCCCATGGCGGTGTGAAACACGCCGGTCAGCAGGCCCGCCAGCATGCCCGCAACGATGGCGCACAGCAGGGCGATCCACACGTTCACGCCGTTCAGCATGAGCATCACGCACACCGCGCCGCCGGTCGCCATGCTGCCGTCCACGGTCAGGTCAGCCAGGTCCAGCACCTTATAGGTGATGTACACGCCGATAGCCATGACGCCCCAAATCAGCCCCTGGGCGATAGCGCCGGGCATTGCGTTAAAAAGAGCGGTCAGGTTCATAAAAAACCTCCAAACAAAACCGGAAGGGGCGGACGGTGCGCACCCCTTTCTTTTCATCCAGATACACTGGAAACGTTGAATCAGGAGAGTTTAGAGTTGAGAGTTGGGAGTTGAGATCAATATTTGAGAAACAGACGGTAAGCCCGAATGTCTTATTCACTATTTCATCTCAACTCTCAACTCTGAACTCTCAACTCTCATTGTCCCTTAAATGGCTACGTAATCCTCGGGAATCTCAATGCCCAGCAGCTCGCACAGCTCGGCGTTGTATTCCTTGGTCACGTTGGGGGCGAAGCGCACGGCCATGGTGGCGATGTCCGCTTTGTTCACCAGCACTTCGTAGGCCATTTCGCCGGTGGCGTAGCCCAAATCGTAGTAGCTGATGGACAGGGTCGCCACGCCGCACCCGGCGCACAGGCCCTCTTCACCGGCAATGACGGGCTTTTTCGCGGGTTCCACCACGTTGCGGATGGCTTCGGTGCAGGAAGCGGCGGTGTTGTCGGTGGGGATATAGATCACGTCGCAGCCGTCGCAGGCGTTCTGGGCCACGGAAGCCACGTCGTTGGAATCGGCGAAGGTGAATTCAACGCAGGTATAGCCCAGATCGTTGAGATACTTGGTGATCACGTCCGCCTGATACTTGGAGTTGGGTTCGGCGGAGCAGTAGAGCAGGCCCACCTTCTTGGCGTCGGGGAACAGCTCGTGCAGCATGGCGGCCTGCTGTTCCAGGGGAGCCAGGTCAGAGGTGCCGGACACGTTGGAACCCGTCGCGCCGTTCCAATTGTCGATATCCAGGGCGGTGGCGTAGTCCGTCACGCTGGTGCCCAGGATCGGAATATCTTCGGTGGCGGCCACGGCGGCCTGGAGGGCGGGAGTGGCGTTAGCCATGATCAGATCCACGCTATTGGAAACAAAGGTGTTCACAATGGTGGTGCAGTTGTTGGATTCGCCGGAAGCGTTCTGCACGTCGAAGGTGACGGCGTCGCCGAGCTTGGCCTTCAAAGCGTCCATGAAGCCCTGGGTGGCGGCGTCCAGCGCCACGTGCTGCACCAGCTGGCAAATGCCCACGCGATAGGTTTCTTCCGCCACGGCGCAGGTTCCCAGGCAAAGCATTGCGGCGAGCAGGAGAGCGATGATTTTCTTCATGATAGTTTTCCTCCTAAAAAATATTTATCAAAAAGGCGGCCCCTTCCTCTGAAAGAGCCGCCTTCATGAACGCAGGCGTATCTCTCACAGACGCGGGTGGGAAAAAAAATAAAAGAAAAAGCGCAGGCCGTCGGTAAATCGCGCCGCGCTGTTAAAGGCAAAGAAAGAAGACATACCGCACACGGCGGCACGCGGGGTACAGGACTGCCGAACGAAAGTCTGCTTCATGCCGTACCCACCGCCTTTCTTCCAAATCACGCGACCCATTATAATCACCGCTTGATCGGATGTCAATAAACGCGGCGGGTAAATACAATTTCAGAACACTTCCGCCGCCGAAGCGTTGTCAATCCATCATTTGCCAGCATTTTCTTTCGCGGAAATTGCAAAAACTTCTTGTGTAATGCGCTGTTTTCCGCTATAATGTATGCGTCATGGTTTACACACGCAGGATATAATTTCCAAGCATCCTTGCCCGGAAGAATTCCGTGCGGTCAGGAGTGATACATAATATGAAAAAAATGTCAACGCGGCTAAAGTGCGTTTTGCTCGCGCTGATTATGGTATGTTGCTTCGCAGGCGTCTCGGCGGCGGCGGAGGAAACAAAGGCGGTCCGGGTAGGGTGGTACGAATCCTCCTACAACATGATGGACCAGTCCGGCCGCCGCACAGGCTACGCCTATGAGTATCAGCTGAAGCTGTCCGCCTATACCGGCTGGAGCTACGAGTACGTACACGGCAGCTGGGCGGAGCTGATGCAGATGCTCATCCGGGGCGATATCGACATGATGAGCGACGTTTCCTACACCCCGGAGCGGGCGGAGCTGATGTTTTTCCCCGACCTGCCCATGGGAACGGAGGAATACTATGTGTTCATCGCGCCCGGCAAGGAAGGCATCACGCCGGGGGTCCCTTCCTCCCTGAACGGGAAAAAGATCGGCGCGAACAAGAGCAGCATCCAGGTTGATTTCTTCCGGGACTGGGCGCAGGCCAACGGCATCCAGGCGGAGCTGGTCGAGGTGGTATGCTCCGAGGACGAATCGCTGCAAATGATGGAAAGCGGCGAGCTGGACGCTTACGTGACGGTGGATTCCTTTGTGGATCCCTCCCGGGCGGTGCCGGTGTGCAAGGTGGGTTCCTCCGATTTCTATTTCGCCGTGAGCAAAACCCGCCCCGACCTTTTGGCCGACCTGAATATGGGCATGAGCCGCATTCAGGAGGAAAACCGCTACTACAATCAGCAGCTGTACGAACGGTTTATCCGGCGGTCGGGGGCCAACGCGTTCCTCACAAACAACGAGGTCAATTGGCTTTCCCTGCACGGCGCCATCCGGGTGGGTTATCAGGACAATTATTTGGCCTTCTGCGCCCGGGATCAGGAAACGGGCGAGCTGACCGGGGCTATCAAGGATTATTTGAAATACGCCTCCACCTGCATCGCCAACGTACAATTGAATTTTGAGGCCGTCTGCTATCCCACCGCCTCCGCCGCCATGGAGGCCTTAAGGCGCGGGGAAGTGGACTGCGTGTTCCCGGCCAACCTAAGCGGCTACGACGGGGAACAGCTGGGCGCGGTCATTTCGCCCCCCGTGGTCAATTCGGAGGTATACGCGGTGGTGCGCCTGTCGGATCAGAGCATCTTCCGCAAGCGGGATCATGTGATCGTGGCGGTCAATCAGGGCAATCCCAATTATGACGCTTTCCTGGCTGAGCATTTTCCCGGCTGGCGGAAGGTGTATTACGCCAACACCGACGAATGCCTGAAGGCCGTGGCCGAGGGCGTGGCGGACTGCGTGCTGGTGAGCAATTACCGCTACAACAACATTGCCCGGCAGTGCGAACGCTACCGCCTCACCAATCTGTCCACCGGCGTGGGCATGGATTACTGCTTCGCCATCCGCAAGGGGCAGACGGAGCTGTTTTCCATCCTGACGAAAACCGTGGAGCTGGTGCCGGATTCCGCCATCAATTCCGCCCTGACCTACTACATCACCGAGGATTCCAAGCTGTCCTTCACGGACGTGATCGTGGACAACCTTTCCACCGTGATGAGCATTGTGTTCGTGGTGGTGCTGGTGATCCTGTTCTTGCTGATCCAGAACATGCGGGCGGTTCGGAAGGCCAAAAAACTGATTTCCGCCACGGAAACCGACGAAATGACCGGCCTGTACAACCGCGGCTTTTTCTTCCAATACGCCGGCCGCATGTTCCGCGAGCATCCGGATACGCCCATGGACGCCATCGTGCTGAATATTGAGCAGTTCCATTCCATCAACGCCCTGAACGGGCGGGATTTCGGCGATCAGGTGCTCCGTTTGCTGGGCAGAGAGATCAATGCTGTTTCAAAAGAAACAGGGGGCATCGCGGGCAGGTTCGAGGCGGATCGGTTCGATATCTACTGCCGCCACCAGGAGGAATATACCCGCATTTTTGACCGCCTCCAGCAAAAGCTGGACGAATTGGCCCCCAACGCCAATATCCAGCTCCGCATGGGCGTGATGCCGTGGCAGGGAAAAACGGACCCCGTTCAGCAGTTCGATATGGCCCGCACGGCGTGCAGCATGGCCAGGGGCCACTATAAAGAGCATCTGATCGTGTTTGACGAAAAGATCCGACAGCGCGAAATGCACGAACAGCGGCTGGTGAACGATTTAAAGCGGGCGCTGAACGGCTACGAGTTTGAGGTCTATTATCAGCCTAAATACGATATTCAGGTCAATCCGCCCAAGCTGGTCAGCGCGGAGGCGCTGGTGCGGTGGCGTCATCCCGAATTGGGCATGATCGCCCCGGACGAATTCATTCCCCTGTTTGAGAGGAACGGAAAGATCAGCGAAGTGGATAAATACGTGTGGGGCGAGGCGGCCCGGCAGGTCATGCGTTGGCAGGAGCAGTACGGCGTAACGATCCCCGTTTCGGTGAACCTGTCACGGGTGGACGTGTTCGACCCCGCCCTGGAACAAACGCTGGACAAAATTCTGATCCTGAACGGCCTGAACCACAGCGACCTCAAGCTGGAAGTGACCGAATCCGCCTATACCGAAAACGCGGAGCAGGTGATCCAGGTGGTGGAGGGGCTGCGCAAAAAGGGCTACGTGGTGGAAATGGACGATTTCGGCACCGGCTATTCCTCCCTGAACATGCTGTCCGCCATGCCCATCGACGTGCTGAAAATGGATAAAGCCTTTATCCAGAATATCGAGCATGACGAAAAGGACGTGCAGCTCGTGTCGCTGATCATCGGCATCGCCAACAAACTGAAAATCCCCGTGGTGGCCGAGGGCGTGGAAACCGAAACGCAAATGCAGCTGCTCAAAAAGTTAGGCTGCGCCATCGTGCAGGGCTATTACTTCTCCCGCCCGCTCCATGCCGCGGACTTTGAAAACCTGTTTATCCGGAACACGCAGCCGTTAAGCGAATGAGGAATGAGGACGAAAAAAGTGAAAAGTGAAAAGTGGAAAGTGAAAATTTGAATTGTCAGCGCCTGTCTGACGGCAGTTATCACGGCTATTTAGATTTCCACTTTTCACTCTCCACTTTTCACTTTCTGATCAAAAACACCCGTTGATGGACGCAAAAAATCCCTCTTGAGAACGCCAAAAAATTTTTTGGGGGGGGGTAGAAACGATGAGCCAAAATCCTAAAGAACAGCAGGCCCTTCGTCCCGGCTTTACGCCGCTGGGCATATGGGCTTTTTCCATCGGCACCAGCATCGGCTGGGGGTCCTTCATCGTCACCTGCAACACGTATCTGCAAAAATCCGGCGTGCTGGGCACGGCCTTCGGCATGCTACTGGGCATGGCGGTCATTTTGGTGATCACGTGGAATTTGCAGTATATGATCCGCAATTCGCAGGACGCGGGCGGCATTTACACCTTTGAAAAGCGCGTCGGGGGAAAGGATCTGGGATTTCTGGCGGCCTGGTTCGTGCTGCTGACGTATTTGGCGATTCTGTGGGCCAACATCACCTCCCTGCCGCTGTTCGCCCGGTTTTTCTTAGGCGGCGCCTTCCACTTCGGTTTCCATTACCGCATTTTCGGCTATGAAGTGTGGTTCGGGGAGGCGCTGCTTTCCATCTGCGCGGTGGCGCTCATCGGCCTGCTGTGTTCCCGCTCCTCCCGTTTGCCCAACCGCATCATGGTGGCTGCCGCCGGGGTGTTTACCTTAGGCTTTACCGTCTGCGCCCTCATCGCCCTTTTCCGGCATGAAAGCGCGTTCAGCTATTCCCCCCTGTATAACGAAGGCTCCAGCGCCTTTGCTCAGATCGTGCGCATCGCCGCCATTTCGCCCTGGGCGTTCATCGGGTTTGAAAACGTATCCCATTTTTCCGAGGAATACGATTTCCCGGTGAAACGGGTGCGCCGGATTTTGATTTGGTCCGTGGTGATCACCACCCTGCTGTATTTGTTCGTTTCCCTGCTCTCCGTTTCCGCTTATCCTCCCGAATACGAAAGCTGGCTCGCCTACATTCAGGATATGGGCAACCTGGAAGGCGTTAAAGCCGTGCCCGCGTTCTACGCCGCCGACCATTATTTGGGGCAGGCGGGCGTGACTGTGCTGATGCTGGCCCTGTTCGGCGTGATTTTGACTAGCCTCATCGGCAACATGCTGGCGGTGAGCCGCCTGCTGTACGCGGCGGGCCGGGAGGGCGAAGCGCCCAAGCCCCTGGCGAAGCTCAACGATCGCGGCATTCCCCAAAACGCCATTTACGCCATTGTGGCGCTTTCCGTGCTGATCCCCTTCTTGGGCCGCACCGCCATCGGCTGGATCGTGGACGTGACCACCTTGGGCGCGACCCTGATTTACGGCATGATCTCCCATGCGGTTTACAAGCACGCCAGGGATAACGCCGTCAAACGGGAGCGGTATACCGGCATTTTGGGCCTTGTACTCATGGGCGTCTTTCTGCTGCTGCTGCTGATCCCCGGCCTGCTTCCCTTCCACGCCATGGAAACGGAATCCTACGTGCTGTTCATCGTGTGGGCGGTGCTGGGCCTCGTTTATTTCCGGGCGCTTATCCGGCGGGACCGGCAGCGGAGCTACGGCCAGCAGCGCATGGTCGTGTGGGTGATCCTGCTGGTGCTTATGCTGTTCGCCTCCATGATGTGGGTTTCCAGGGCCACGGAAAACGCCGCCGATACGGCTGTGCAGCGCATCTTTGAATATCACCAGAGCCATCCCGAACACGATACGGAAGAGCGCGCCGTTGAGGAGCGGGAAACCTATCTTCAGGAACAGGCGGATCAGGTCACCAAAACGAACACCCTGTATACCATTGTATCTTTGGGTCTGTTCGTCATCTCCATGGCCATCATGCTGAACAACTATAAGGATACCCGTGTGCTTGGGGAAAAGCTGACAGCGGCGGAGGCGGAGGCGGAAGCGGCGCGGAAGATCGCCGAGCTGAAAGCGTCCATCACCGCGCTGCTGAACAATATGCCCGCCATGAGCTTTTCCAAGGACGCGGAAACGGGGGCTTACCTGGCCTGCAACCAGGCCTTCGCGGAGTACGCCCATAAGGCGAACCCGGAGGGCGTGGTGGGCCTGACCGACGCGGAGATTTTTGACGCGGAAACGGCCCGGCACTTTGTGGAGGACGACCGTATGGCCCTTTCCATGGATCATCCTTACGTATTCTTTGAGGACGTGCCCGACGCGGCGGGCAATCAGAAGCAGTTCCAGACCACCAAGCTGAAATATATGGACGATACCGGGCGGCTGTGCCTGCTGGGCATGTGCGAGGATATCACGGACAAGGTGCGCATGCAGAAGGAGAACGTATCCACTAAGGAAGCCTACGAAAAGGCCCGCAGCGCCGGACTGGTTTATACCCGCATTGCCCAGGCCCTGGCCCGGGGCTATACCGATCTGTTCTATGTGAACCTTGAAACCGAGGAATACATCGAATACGCCACGGGCGCGGAAAACGGCATGCTGAACGAGCGATCCCGGGGCAGCGATTTCTTTGAAAAGTGCAGGGAAAGCGCCGATCAATTGATCTTTGCCGATGACCGGGCGGCCTTTGTGCAGGCCATGTCCAAGGATACGCTGCTGGCCGCCCTGGAGCGCGGCAAGTCCTTCATCATGACCTACCGCCGATTGCTGAACGGCAAGCCCACCTATGTGACCATGAAGGTTTCCCACATGGAGGACGACCACCGGTTCATCGTGATCGGCGTGTCCGATGTGGACGAGCAGGTGAAGCAGCAGCGCGAGGCGGAACGCATGGAGGAGGAGCGCATCGCTTACTCCCGCCTGAACGCCCTGTCCGGCGATTTGATGTGCGCCTTTATCGTGGCCCCGGAAACGGGCCGCTACCGCCAGTACAGCGCGGCTTCGATGGATGACGGCTTTGGCCTGCCCCAGGAGGGCGAGGATTTTTTCACCGTGATGCGCGATTTGAGCGGTCAGTTCGTCTGCCCGGAGGACGTGGGCAGATTCTGTTCCCTGTTCACCCGGGAGGGCGTGCTTTCGGCCATCGAACGCAGCGGCATCTTCTCCCTGAGCTATCGCCTGAAACTGGGGGATAAACTGAACTATGTGCAGATCAAGGCCGCCATGGTTGAAGAAAAAGAAGGTGCTCGCCTGATCGTGGGCATCAACGACGTGGATTCCTCCGTACGGCAGGAGGAGGAATACGCCCGCCGTCTGGCCCAGGCCAAGAGCCTGGCTAACATCGACGCCCTGACAGGCGTCAAGAACAAGCACGCTTTCCTGGAAGCGGAGGAAAAAATCAACCGCCATATCGCTGAAAAGACCCAGCCGGAATTTGCCGTGATCGTGCTGGACGTGAACGATCTGAAAAAGGTCAACGATACCGAAGGCCACCAGGCGGGCGACCAGTACCTGCGCGACGCGTGCAAGTTCATCTGCAACATCTTTAAGCACAGCCCCGTCTTCCGGGTGGGCGGCGACGAGTTCGCGGTCGTTTCCCAGGGCAGCGACTACTTGAGCATCGAAGAATTGATCGGCAAAGTGAACGATCATAACGCCAAAGCCCTCCGCGGCGGCGGCATCGTGATCGCCTGCGGCATGGCGAAATTCGATCACGACGACTGCGTAGCCGCCGTGTACGAGCGCGCCGATCAAAATATGTACGAGAATAAGAACATTCTGAAATCAGGAAAGAAATAACAAAGGAGGTTTCTTGGAGGCTTTGCCTCCAAACCTCCACCAGGGGATTGAATATCCGCAGGCTCAATAGTCGCAACTCCCCTTCAAGGGGAGATTGCTCCTTTTCGCCTGATCTCAGCCCTGACATGATATCCGCCACTGGCGGATGTCAGGGCTTCGTCCCTGACCTCACCCTTGCGGATATTACTTGATACGGCAAAATTACATCTTCCCGCTGCTGCTTGAAAACACGGTCATGCCTGTTGCCGTTATACTTCTGGCCCGGCGGCTGAAAGCCGCCTGCCCGGATGCAAAGCATCCGGGGAAAGCCGAAGAATAATTCCCATGGGAAAGCGAGCTTTCCCTGGGAATTATCTTGGCTTTCTGAGGGCCAGAAGCCTCTATCTTTCGCATCTTCCTGCGACAGGCGCATATTGTTTATTTTTTTCGTTTGTTGATCGCCGGGTGGGGTGCAGGGGATCATCCCCTGCCGCAGGTCTGGGCGCGCGGAGCGCCCAGGGTTCTTGAAATAGTTTACTTTCGCGCCTGTTTTCTCTTGCCTTTTGGGAATTAATTGGATATAATGTTGCAAGCGTCACCTGGACGCGCAATTGAAGTATGTTTTTTTAGGAGGTTGAGCGTATGGAGAACGAGAACGCACGCACCAATTTTATTTGGGACGCCATAGATCAGGATTTGAGGGAAGGGCGCGCCCAGCAGGTGCATACCCGTTTTCCGCCTGAACCCAACGGCTATCCCCACATCGGTCACTGCAAGGCGCTGGTGACGGACTTCGGCACGGCGGAAAAGTACGGCGGCCTGTGCAACCTGCGCTTTGACGATACCAACCCCGCCAAGGAAGACAACGAATACGCCGAGGCCATCAAGCGGGACATCGAATGGCTTGGCTTCCATTGGACGGGCGGCCTGTTCTTTGCCAGCGATTATTATCAGCGGCTGTACGATATCGCCGAGGATTTCATCAAGCGGGGCCTGGCCTACGTGGACGAGCTGTCCGCCGAGGAAATGCGCGAATACCGCGGCACCCTGACCACGCCGGGCAAGAATTCTCCCTGGCGGGAACGGCCCTGGGAAGAAAGCCTGGATCTCTTTCGGCGCATGAAGGCCGGGGAATTCCCGGAGGGCCGGTATATCCTGCGCGCCAAGATCGACATGGCAAGCCCCAACATGAACATGCGGGACCCCGCCATGTACCGCATCCTCTATAAGGAGCACTGGCGCACGGGCAATACCTGGTGCATCTATCCCATGTACGATTTCGCCCATCCCCTGTCCGACGCCTTCGAGGGCATCACCTTCTCCCTGTGTTCCCTGGAATTTGAGGATCACCGGCCCCTGTACGACTGGTTCGTGGAAAAGGCGGGCTTCCGGGCGGGGGACGGCCAGGGCTACTTCGGACCCCGGCAGATCGAATTCGCCCGGCTCAACATCACCCGCACCGTCATGAGCAAGCGCCACCTGCGCAGGCTGGTGGAGGAAGGGTTCGTGTCCGGCTGGGACGATCCCCGCATGCCCACCCTGACCGCCATGCGCCGCAGGGGTTATCCCGGCAGCGCCATCCGGGCGTTCGTTGAACAGGTGGGCTTGGCGAAAGCCGATTCCACCGTGGACGTGCAGATGCTGGACGCCTGCGTGCGGGACGCTTTGGGCGATTCCGCGCCCCGGGTCATGGCGGTGCTGAACCCCGTGAAGGTGGTGTTCACCAACGTGCCCGACGATTGGACGGACACCCTGACCATGGAAAACCATCCCGATCATCCCGAACTGGGCGAGCGGGAAGTGACCATCAGCAAGGAAATCTGGATCGAACGGGAGGACTTTGAAGAAGTGCCCCCCAAGAAGTTCTTCCGCTTAAAGCCCGACGGTGAAGTGCGCCTGAAGGGCGCGTATATCATCAAGTGTGAAAACGTGGTGAAGAATGAGGCGGGGGAAATCGAGCACATCGAATGTTCCATCGACCTTTCTTCCCGTTCCGGCAGCGAAGGGGCCAACCGCAAGGTGAAGGGCACCATCCATTGGGTGGACGCAAACGACTGCGCCGCTTTCGAGGCCCGGCTCTACGATCAGCTCATGACCGAGGAATGGGACACCGCCGCCGCCGAGGACAAGAAGGACGTGACGGCATTCGTGAACCCCGATTCCTTGCAGATCGTCAGCGGCTACTGCGAGCATACGCTGGTTTCCGCCAACGTGGGGGACACCTTCCAGTTCCTGCGCATGGGCTACTTCTGCAAAGACAAGGATTCCACGGAAGAAAAGAGCGTCTATAACCGGGTTGTCAGCTTGAAGGATGGGTATAAGCCGCAGAGGTGATCTCCCCTTGAAAACGCTGTACGCTTACGATTTCACCGTCCGTGGCTTCTGGGATTATACGCTGCCTGGCGTGTTCGTCGTCGCCTGGTTTTGCATCGGTGCTTTTGCGATTTGGTTTTCCGGGAGAAAAAAGGAACAAAAATCGTACGGCAATTGGAAAATCGCGGTGGTTATCTGCATAGTGGCTGTGTGCTTCGGCGGCTTGATGGCGGTCTTGGGGTGGAGTCACTACGCGCAGGCCAAACAGCAAATGGAATCCGTTGGGATTCAGACGGCAGAAGGTTATGTGGAAAATCTGCAAACCGTGGATCGGGGCAACGATTCTTTCATACTGAACGGTGTGACGTTTGATTACGGTACTTATGACTGGACGTATGGCCTGGGATACTATCATCGCAACGCGAATCATGGTGGTGTAATCACCCAAAACGGCCAGCATTTGAGGATTACTTATCTTCATTTGAAAGGACGGAACGCAATTCTGTCCATCGAAGAATATCCGAACGATGAAGATATTCCAAGTGTATAAGAACACATAATCCTCTTTCCAGTATGGCTTTCTTGGAAGGGGGTGCGGGGGAAACCATTCTTTGGCCCCCGCAAAAAACAAAAGGAGGTTTTCCTATGACACAAGTTCGCACCCGCTTTGCCCCGTCGCCCACGGGCTTCATGCACTTGGGCGGCGTGCGCACGGCGCTGTACGCATATCTGTTCGCCAAGAAGAACGGCGGCAAATTCATCCTGCGCATCGAGGATACCGACCAGGAGCGGTTCGTTCCGGGCGCGACCGAGGTGATTTACGATACGCTGCGGGACTGCGGGATCATTTGGGACGAGGGCCCGGACGTGGGAGGCGATTTCGGCCCCTATATCCAGAGTGAGCGCAAGAGCCTGTACTTGCCCTACGCCCAGGAACTGGTGGAAAAGGGCGCGGCGTATTACTGCTTCTGCACCAAGGAAGAGATCGACGAGCGCCGGGCGGCGGCGGAAGCTAAGGGCGAGGTGTTCAAGTACGACAAGCACTGCCTGAACCTTTCCAAGGAGGAAGTGCAGGCCAAATTGGACGCGGGCGTGCCCTACGTGATCCGCATGAACGCGCCAACGGACGGCACTTCCACGTATAACGACCTGGTGTTCGGCGAAATGAGCTTCCCCAACAGCGACTGTATGGACGATATGGTCCTCATCAAGCAGGACGGCATGCCCACCTACAATTTCGCCAACGTGATTGACGATCATCTGATGGGCATCACCCACGTGATCCGCGGCATGGAGTATCTGAGTTCCACCCCCCGATACAACTTCCTGTATAATGCTTTCGGATGGGAAGTGCCTCAGTATATCCACCTGACCACCGTCATGCGGGACGCCCAGCACAAGCTGAGCAAGCGGGACGGTGACGCCTACTACAGCGATTTCATCAACAAGGGCTTTTTGAAGGAAGCGCTGGTCAATTATTTAGCGCTGGTGGGCTGGAACCCCGGCACCGATCAGGAATTCTTCACCATGGACGAACTGGTGGAAGCCTTCGACGTGAAGCACCTGAACAAATCCCCCGGCATTTTCGACGTGACCAAGTTAGAGTGGATGAACAGCCAGTACGTGGCGAAAATGGACTTTGACAAATACCTGGAGCTGGCTACGCCCTGGTTTGACAAGGCGCTGGCGGGGAAGGGCATGGATTACCGCCGTTTGGCGGAGCTGATGCAGAGCCGCACGGACATTTTCAGCCGCATCCCGGAGAAGATCGCTTTCTTAGCCGATATGCCGGAGTACGACACGGCGATTTTCTTCAACAAGAAGCAAAAGAGCGACGAGAGCGTGGCAAAGGAAGTGCTGCCCCTCTTGCTGCCTGTGCTGAAGGGAATTGCCGACTGGACGGAAGCGGACATCCACGACGCGGTGATGGCGAAAATCCCCGAGTGGGGCAAAAAGAACGGCGCGGTGCTGTGGCCCATGCGCATCGCCATTTCCGGCCAGGAAAGTACCCCCGGCGGCGCGTTTGAAATCGCCTACCTGCTGGGCAAGGACGAAACGCTGAACCGGATGCGCAAATCCATGGATAAACTGACAGCCAAGTAAACATATTCCCAAACGGACGGCTTAAGGGCTGTCCGTTTTTTTCTTGTGATTTCCCTTTGGATATGATAGAATAAAAACGCGGCGGAGGGCTTTACGGGAGAGCGGATCCGCGCGCCGCATCACCATGGAAGAAAACGGGAACAGGAAATATGATGGAGAACCTGAAAAAAGTAAAAAACATGTTCACCAGCCCGGCGCTGCGGGCGATTTTCAAATGGAGCAGGCCGGTACGCGGGGCGGTGGTTCTGATCAGCGCCATCGGCGTGGTCACGTCCCTGATGTCCTTGGGCGTGACGATGGTGACAAAAGCGCTGATCGACGGTGCCACTTCCGGCAGCAGCAGCGCCCTGTGGATGTACGGCGCTTTGCTTGTGGCGCTGATCGCGGCGGAGCGGTTTTTAGGCATATGGAGTTCGTCGGTCAATTTGAAGGCTTCCGCCGGACTGCAAAAGCATATGCAGAGCATGGTGACGGAAGCCATTTTGGGCAAGCAGTACGCTTCTTTAAAGGGTTTTCACAGCGGCGAGCTGGTGAACCGTATTTTTTCGGACGTGTCCGTGGTCAAGGGCGGCATATTGAGCATGCTGCCCATGATCCTTCGACTGGCAGTATCCTTTATCGGCGCGGCGGCCATCCTCATTTCCATGGACTGGCGCTTTATTCCCGTTTTGATCGTTACGTCGTGCTTGGGCGTGGTCTTTTCGCTGGTTTTTCGGGAACCCATGAAGAAACGCCATAAGCGCATGCAGCAGGCGGAGGACGCGCTGCACGCCTCCACCCAGGAAACGGTGGAAAACATTCGGGTGGTCAAGGCTTCCGCTTCGGAAAAGCGGGCGCTGACCGCCATGAACGAGCGGCGGGAGCATCTGGCAAAGGAGCAAGTGCGCAACGGAAAGCTTTCCATCGCCATGAACAGCGGCATGGGGGCCATGTTCGATATTTCCTGGCTGGTGTGCAACCTGTGGGGCTGCGTGAAGATCTATCACGGCTCGTTTACCTACGGTTCTCTGGCCGCCCTGATCCAATTGGTGGGCCGCATCCAGTCGCCCATCGCCAGCGCGGTGTCCCTGGTCAGCCGGATCTACGGCGTGATCGCCTCGGCGGAAAGGCTGCTTGACGTGGTGGGCCTGCCGGACGAGGAGACGGGCACGGCGCTGGAATCCTTCGACGAAATCCGGCTGGAAAACGTGGGCTTCCGGTACGGCGACGGCCTGGAGGACGTGCTGCAAAATGTGAACGGCGTGATCCGGCGGGGCAATTTCGTGGCCCTGACGGGCATCAGCGGCGGGGGAAAGACCAGCCTGTTCCAGCTTTTGATGGGCATTTACAAGCCCACGGAGGGACAGGTGACCTTCGTATCGGGCGGTCTTTCGGTACCGGCCAGCCGGGGCACAAGAAAGCTGTTCGCCTACGTGCCCCAGGGAAACATGCTCTTTTCCGGCACCCTGCGTGATAACCTGACCATGTTCACCGATCACGCCACGGAAGAAGAGATCAGCGCGGCGATCAAAGCCGCATGCCTGGAAGAGTTGGTGGCGGAAATCGGGCTGGACGCGGTGCTGGGGGAAAGAGGCGTGGGCCTGTCCGAGGGCCAGGGCCAGCGGGTGGCGGTGGCCCGGGCGCTGCTTTCCAAAGCGCCCATCCTGCTGCTGGACGAATCCACCAGCGCCCTGGACGAAATCACGGAAGCCCAGATGCTGAAAAACATTTCCGCCATGCGGGACAAAACCTGCATCATCGTGACGCACCGGCAGGCGGCGCTGGCGATTTGCGATTACACGCTTCATATTTCCGACGGACATTTGATGCGGATTGAAGGGACTGCGATAATATGAAAACCATCGTGATCGGGGACGTGCATGGATGCAGCGCGGCGCTGAACGCCATGCTGAAAAAAGTGGAGCCGGGCAGGGAAGATACGCTGGTCATGCTTGGCGATTTGTTCGACCGGGGGCCGGATTCCTTCGGCGTGTTTGAAACGGCGCAAAGGCTGGCCGATGAAATGGAGGAAAGGTTCATTCTCCTGCGCGGCAACCACGAGGATTATTTGCTTCAGCCCAAGCTGTCCTTCACCCAAAAGCTCATGTGGGACAAGGTGGGCCGGGGCGATACTGTGAAGAGCTTTAAAGCCCACGGCGGCAAAATGGAGGACGCCGTTCCCTGGATCAAGGAGCATTGCCGCCTGTTTTGGCGGGGCGAAGGCGTCCAGTGCGTCCACGCCGGGCTGCTCATGGACCCGCTGGAAGTGAACGACACGCATACGCTGATCCACGATCATCATATCGCCCTGCGGAACGCGTACGACGGCCCCCTGACCATCGTGGGCCATATTGCCCTGGAGTCGCCCGTCTGGTTCAAGGGAGACCGGGAAAACGTGGAAAAGCTGCCCTACGGCGAATGGACGGAATTGCCGGAACGCGGCGTCATCTGCATTGATACCGGCTGCGGCAAGGGCGGCTGCCTGACGGCCATGGTGATCGAGGACGGGAAATACAAGCTGGAAGGCGCGGCGAACTGAAATAAAAAAGGCCGTCATTAGCCTTAATATCATATATATACCTTGTGGCTTTCTCGGAAAGGGGTGCGGGAGAAACCGCTCTTTGGCCTTCAAAGAGCGGTTTCCCCCGCAAATTTTCTATGCATCCTCCGATACATGGAACGGCCCGAACGCTTCCCGGGTAATGAGCATGCAGTCCCCGAAGGAGAAGAAGCGGTATTCCTTTTCCACCGCCTCCCGGTACACGGAAAGGGCCTGTTTCCGGCCCATGACGGCGGAAACCAGCATGAGCAGGGTGGATTCGGGCAGGTGGAAATTGGTGAGCAGCACGTCGGTTGCTTTGAGGGTGACGCCGGGGGTGATGAAAATGCTGGTTTCGCCCATGCCCGGATGCACCACACCCTTTTCATCCGCCGCTGTTTCCAGGGTGCGCACGCTGGTGGTGCCGATACACACGATGCGACCGCCGTTTTTCCGGGCGGCGTTGATCTTTTCCGCCGCTTCGGGGGTCACTTCATAATATTCGGAGTGCATTTTGTGTTCGCTCACGTCCTCGGCCTTCACCGGGCGGAAGGTGCCAAGGCCCACGTGCAGCAGCACCGGCACAATATCGACGCCCTTTTCCCGCACCCGCTCCATGACCTCGGGGGTGAAGTGCAGCCCGGCAGTGGGGGCGGCGGCGCTGCCCTCCTGCTTGGCATAAATGGTCTGGTACTGGGTAGGATCGGATAGTTTTTCGTGAATGTAGGGCGGCAGGGGCATTTCACCCAGCCTGTCCAGCAGTTCTTCAAACACGCCGTCATATAAAAAGGTGACGACGCGGCCCCCCGCGTCGGTAGTATCGCCGATCAAAGCCCGCAGGATGCCGCCGCCGAAGGACACGGTCACGCCCTTTTTCAGCCGCCGTCCGGGGCGCACCAGGGTTTCCCAGCGGTCCTTATCAATGCGCTTTAACAGCAGCACTTCCACCGGCACGCCTGTTTCTTCCTTTTCGCCTAACAGCCGGGCGGGGATCACTTTGGTTTGATTGATCACCATCACGTCGCCGGGGCGCAGATAATCCGGCAGGTCGCGGAAGATTTTGTCCTCTCTAATGCCTGTGTCTGTGTGAATCACCATCATCCGCGCGGCGTCCCGGGGTTCCGTGGGGGTTTGGGCAATCAGGCGTTCCGGCAGGTCATAATAAAAATCCGAAGTTTTCATGGCTGGTTCATGCTTCCTTTGAATATTGATAAGCGATGCGGGGATCGCCGTTTTCTAAATAAATGACGCCGCAGCGCTTGAAACCGTTTTTGCTTAACGTGTGCTGCATGGGCTTGTTGTCGGCATGAGTATCGGCCCGCACTTCATCCGTAAATTGCAGGGCGTATTTCAGCGCCCTTTTTACCGCGCCGTGAATGGTTCCGTCAGTGCCGATACGGTGAATGGTGCCGTAGGGCTTCCCGTTGGGCCATTGCCCGTCCTCGATATTCGCGTAGGTGGGATCGTCGCCAAGAATAAAAGCGAACGCCCCATGCACCGCGCCGTTTTCCTCGATCACGAACAGCCGGCCCTTTTGCATATCATCTTCCAATAAAGCCCGCTGGGGATAGCCATTCACCCATTGCAGCATGTTGCCGGAAGCCCGCATAAAGGCGCGGGCGGCGGCGTAGACCTGTTCGATCGCGTCCAAATCCTTTGTTTCCGCTAAACGAATCATGTTTCTCCCCTTAATCCAGCAGGCTGGTCTGTTCCGCGTCCCGCACTTTTTCGCTGAAATTGGCCGGGGCGGTTTTGCCTAAATGCTCATAAGCCAGGGGAGTGCAGACCCGGCCCCGGGGCGTGCGCATGATGAAGCCCAGCTGCATCAAATACGGTTCGTACACGTCCTCGATGGTCACCGCGTCCTCGCCGGTGACGGCGGCCAGGGTATCCAGGCCCACGGGGCCGCCGCCGAACTTATCCGTCATGGCGGACAGCACTGCCCGGTCCACCCGGTCCAGGCCCAAAGCGTCCACATCCTGCATGTTCAGGCTGTCCCGGGCCACCTCGGCGGTGATGTGGCCGTCGGCCCGCACCTGGGCAAAGTCCCGCACGCGCTTTAAAAGTCGGTTGGCGATGCGGGGCGTGCCCCGGCTGCGGCGGGCGATTTCCATGATGCCGCTTTCGTCGTAGGGCATGCCCAGGATGGACGCGCTGCGGGCCACGATCTTCGCCAGTTCCTGGGGCGTATACATTTCCAGCCGGAACACGATGCCGAACCGATCCCGCAGCGGCGCGGAAAGACGGCCCGCACGGGTGGTGGCCCCCACCAGGGTGAACTTGGGCAGATCAAGCCGCATGCTCCGGGCTGTGGGGCCTTTGCCGATCATGATGTCCAGGGCGTAATCCTCCATGGCGGGATACAGCACTTCCTCCACCGCCCGGGACAGACGATGGATTTCGTCGATGAACAGCACGTCCCCCTGGTTCAGGTTCGTTAAAATGGAGGCCAAATCGCCGGGCCGCTCGATGGCCGGGCCGGAGGTGACCCGGATGTTCTGGCCCATCTCGGCGGCCACGATGCAGGCCAGGGTGGTTTTGCCCAAGCCCGGCGGGCCGTACAGCAGCATATGATCCAGGGCGTCGTGGCGCTTCAGCGCCGCGCTGATATAGATTTGCAGGCTGTTTTTCACCTTTTCCTGGCCGATGTATTCCCTTAGATTGTGGGGCCGCAGGGACTGATCCAGTTCCTCGTCCTCCCTGCGCATCCCGGTCATCACCAAACGATCGTCCTGTGGCATGATAATCCTCCCTCACCTGATAAACCGAAGCGTTTCGGGAGAGTTGAGAGTTTAGAGTTGAGAGTTGAGATAAAGTTCGTTTAATATACTGGTTTACCATCTGACAGGATTGTTTTTTCTGCACAAAATAATCTCAACTCTCCACTCTCCACTCTCAACTCTGTTTTAAAACCCCGCCATATTCCTTAGCGCCAGCCTTACCAGCTCGTTTGCGGAATCGCTCTGCCCGCGCACGGATGAAACGGCTTTTGCGGCTTCTGCGGCGGTGTAGCCCAAGGCTTGCAGGGCGGCCAGGGCTTCCTGCACCGCGTCCTCCTGCACGGGGGTGATGCTGCCCACGGATACGGGAACGCTCCCGAAATCGCTTTCGTCCACCTTTTCCTTGAGTTCCAGGGCGATGCGCTGGGCCGTCTTTTTGCCCACGCCGGGGGCGCGGGACAGGGCGGTGATGTCCCCGGTCACGATGGCAAGGGTCAGATCCCGAAGGGGCATGGAACCCAAAATGCTCAGCGCCACCTTGGGTCCGATACCGCTGATGGTCAGCAGCCGGGTGAACATTCGTTTTTCTTCCTGGGTGGCGAAGCCGAAAAGCTCCATGGCGTCCTCCTTGACGGACAGCACGGTATACGCCTTCATGCTTTCGCCCACGGGCGGGGTCTCCTGCAAGGTATTCATGCTCACGTTCAGCAGGTACCCCACGCCGTTCACGTCGATCACCAGGGTGTTCAGTCCTTTTTCGGCCACTTTACCGTTCAGATATGCGTACATAATAACTCCTTTAGGATAGGTAGGAGGTAGGAGGTTATTATGCTGTGTCAGCATATAGGGCAATCATTAGCATGCCTTCTCAAAAGGAGAAGACAAAATCGAACCTCCTACCTTCTACCTCCTACTTCCTACTTCATGATAAACTGTTCTTTCATCCGTCCGGAGGCCGCGTGGGTCAGGGCGGCGGCCACGGCGTCCGCCGCGTCGTCCGGGCGGATGAGGGCGGGCAGGTTCAACAGCATTTTCACCATCTGCTGCACCTGCCTTTTATCGGCGCTGCCGTAGCCCGTCACCGCCTGCTTGATCTGCATGGGCGTGTATTCGTACATGGGCAGTCCGCTGTCGGCGCAGGCGCACAGGGCCACGCCCCGAGCTGCGGATACGTTCACGGCGGTGGTGATGTTCTTGGCGAAAAACAGTTCCTCAAACACGATTTCCTGGGGCTGATATACGGCGATCAATTCCTTGACGCCCACAAAAATATGGTGCAGACGGCGCTGGATGGGCATTTCCGGCGGGGTAATTACCGCGCCGCACTGAACCAGGCTGTTTTTGCCCTTCTCCGTATCCACCACGCCCCATCCCATGGTGGCAAGGCCGGGATCAATCCCCAAAATGCGCATAAAGCACCCCTTTCCTGTACCCTGTCATTATAGAACATATGTGCGCTTTTGTCAATTCTGAAAGCGGCACGTCAAAAAAGGAATTGCCATAGAGTGTACGGCAATTCCTCATAGGCGGAGTGTCTTACAGCAGGTTCAGCTTGCCCCGGGCGATGCTTTTCCCGGATTCCTTGTTAAACAGCACCGCCGCTTTGCGGAAGGAGAAGCGAACTTTGCTGTCCACGGGGTAGTCCAAATCGCCGAACTCGACGGCGTTCAGGGCAACGCCGTTCACGTTCAGCTTCACGGTGGTTTCCATGCCGGAGGGCAGGGTGGAATACACCGTGGCCTCCTGCGCGCCGTTATCGCCGATAAAGATATGCTCGGGCCGGATGCCCACCACCACGTCCTGATCGGTCAGGGTAACGGCGTCGAAGGGTTCAAACTGGCATTTCATGCCGCCAAAGTCCAGCAAGCCGCTTTGATCCAGATGTCCTTGTACAAAGTTCATGGAAGGATTGCCCAGGAAATCCGCCACGAACAGATTGGCGGGGCTGTTGTACATCCGCAGCGGCGGCGCGTACTGCTGGAGCTTGCCTCCGTCCATGATGCACACCATGGTGGACAGCGTCATGGCCTCCAATTGGTCGTGGGTCACGTAGACGAAGGTGGCGTCCGTTTCCCGGTGCAGGCGCTTCAGCTCGGTGCGCATTTCCATGCGCAGCTTGGTATCCAGGTTGGAAAGCGGCTCGTCCATGAACAGCACCTTGGGTCGCGGGGCAAGGGTACGGGCGATGGCGACGCGTTGCTGCTGGCCGCCAGAGAGTTCGCTGGGATAGCGCTTTTCCAATTCCTCGATGCGCAGCATGGCGAGCAATTCCTTCACGCGCTCCTGAATGCGCTTTTTGCTCCATTTCAGGTTTTCCAGGCCGAAGGCAATGTTCTGGTACACTGTCATGTGGGGCCAAAGGGCGAAATTCTGGAGCAGAAAGCCCACGTCCCGCTTGTTGGGAGGCAGATTCACGCCTAATTCGGAATCGAACACGATTTTGCCGTCGATGGAAATCTGCCCTTCCGTGGGCGTTTCCAGGCCGGTGATCATGCGCAGGGTGGTGGTTTTACCGCAGCCGGAGGGGCCGAGCAGCGTGATAAAGGAGTTGCTGAGGATCTGCAGGTTCAGGTGATCCACCGCAACAAATTTACCGAACCGCTTGGTCACGTTTTTCAAAATGATCTCCGGCATCTTAACCTCCTACGCCTTTATCAATGGAAGCGCCCGTCAGCTTATTCACGATGAAGTTCACCAGCAGCACCACGATGATGATCAGCAGGTTGATGGCGTTGCCAAACTGCGCCCAGCCCTTTTCGGAGTACTGCATCAGCATGGTGGTCAGGATGGTATTGCTGGTGGGCACCAGCAGCACGAACAGGGAAAGTTCACGCATGCAGGAAACCATGGGCAGCAGATAGCCGCTTAAGAAGCTGGATTTTTGAATGGGAACGATGATCCGCGCCATGCGCTTCCACCAGGGCACGCCGGTGATCACGGCGGCTTCCTCGATTTCGCCGGACAGTTGCAGCATGGCGTTCACGCCGGAGCGGGACGCGAAGGGCAGGTATTTCACCGAACCCACCAGCCCAAGCAGCAGGAAGCCCCGAAGCCACGGGATTTTGCTGCTCATGGCGAGATAAATCGCGCCGAAAGCCAGAGAAGGCATCAGGTAGGGGAAGAAGGACAGGGAATTGACCCAGGAGGAGAACCGGCTGCCCCGGCGTTTCGCCACGCCGTAGCCCACCAGAATGCCGCAGGTGCCCGCCACAAAGGCGCAGGTGACGGCCAGACCCAAACTGTAGCCCAGCGCGTTCCACACCTTGGGATTCAGCAGGATGCCCGTGGAGTCGCCCTGATCCAGGCGCTCCTGCAGGTTGGTGCCGATCCAGAAGTCCAATGTCATGTTGCTCAGGCTGTAATCCCCGGCTTTTACGATGATGGATTCCATGGCGAAGGTGATCAGCGGCACCACGGCCACCAGCAGCAGGATGATTACCAGCAGGATGGCCACAGGCCGGTTGGCCTTTCCCAAATTGATCTTGCTGATCTGGCCGGATTTGCCGGTCACGGTGGTGAACTGCTTTCGGCTGTTGGTCACCTTCTGGTTGAGCAGCAGGATGCCAACGCCGAACAGGATCATCACCGCCACGATGATGTACGCCTGGCCGGGGTAGCTGTCCATGAGGGACTTCATCTTGGTACTCAGCACGTAGTAACGCACGGGCGATCCTAAGAACACGGGCACGGAATACGCGCTCATGGAGCTGGCGAACACCAGCAGGAATGTGGACAGCATGGCGGGCTTCACCATGGGCAGGGTGATGCGCCAGATGATGCGGGGACGACTGGCGCGCAGGATGGTGGCCGCTTCTTCCAAATTGGCGTCCATGTTCCGCAGGATGCCGCCGATCAGGATATAGGCGAAGGGCGCGTAGTGCAGGCCCAGCACCAGGGCGATGGGGAAGGCCCCGTACACGAACCATTCCGGCATATACACGCCGAACACGGCGGCCATGATGCCGTTGGAGGTTTTCAGGCCGATGTTCACGTTCTTGAAGAACGCTTCCCAGAACAGCGCCAGCGTCCAGGAGGGCATGATGTAGGGGAAGGTGAACACGGCGGACACGAATTTCTTGTATTTCAGGTTGGTGCGCGTCACCAAAAAGGCGACCGTGCCGCCAAACATGATGGCGATGACGGAGGCGGACAGGGAAACGATCAGGGTATTGAGGAAGGGCTGGTAAAACTGGATCCAGCTGTAATCATTTTCCGATGTGGCGAACAGCCTTTGGAAATGGTACAGGGAAAGCGTTCCCGCCGCTTCCTTGGCGGCCCTCGCTTCGCGGCCCACGTGGATGGTGAACGTTTCCATCAGCATGGACAGCAGGGGATACAGGGTCAGCGCCGCCAGCACGATCAGAAAAGTAAGCAGGATCACGTTGGCGGGCCTGGAAAGCCAGGATCTTACCCGGCCCCACAGCCTGCGCATTTTCATATCTTGGGATTTTGCCTGATCCATTCAGGAATTCCCCCTTTGGGAAGAGTAAAGAATGAAAAAAGCATCCGGCGGAACGGGCGAACCGTCCCGCCGGGGGAAGAAACGCTAAGCGCTTTTATTTCTGGCAATGCTGCAAAATGAAGTCTTCCACTTCAAAGTTTTCCAGGATGTAGTCCGCGTCTTCCATGACCAGGGTGTTCTTCCACACGTCGATGGTCAGGTCGCCGTCGTTGACGGTGATGGCGGGATTGGGGGAGTAAGCGCCGATGCTCTTGCCCCAGGGCTTGAAGCCGTCCTGGGTCATCAGGTATTCAATGAACAGCATGGCGGTATATGGCCGGGTGGCCTTGGTGTTCACCATGGTGTACATGGGATACATGAAGCCGGCGAAGGGTTCCACAGTATAGCCGTTGGCGGTGGCGTCGTACTGGGCCACAGTCAGGTTGTCGGTGAGTACGGAGGAGGAGCGCAGCTTGCTCAGCACGAACAGGCCGATCTTGCCCGCGGCGGTTTCCTGGCTCACTTCTTCCGCGATGGAGGTATCGGACTTGCCGAAAATGACGTTATCCAGGAATTCGGCTACCCACTTGTAACCGGCGTTCTTGTAGCTGCCCAGGTCGATTTCCTCGCCCTTCCAGGCCTTGTAGGCTTCCGCCAGCTTGTCGGCCCATTCAGGCTTGGTACACATGACCAGGAAGTTCATGTTCACTTTTTCGGTTTCGGGGTTCTTGAAGATCACGTTGTCCTTCATTTCAGGGGCGGTCAGTTCCCACACGTTCTTGATGGCGGGCACGTTATCGCCCTTGTTGTTATAGATGAACAGCTTGTTGATGTACTGATGCACCAGAGCGGGCTGCTGATCGGTCTCGCTCAGCACATCCTTCATGGAGGCGGGTACGAAATTGATCACCAGACCTTCGTCAATAGCGTCGGCCAGCTGAGCGCCGTCCTGGATCATCACCATATCGGCTGCGGCGCTGCCGTTTTCATTGCGCAGCTTGGTGTAGATTTCCTGATCCTTCAGATTGGAGGGTTCGTAGGGGATGTTATACAGCGCGGCGAAATCTTCCGCGGCGGTGGCAATGCGGCTGGTATTGCCGTAGACCACGAAGGTGCCGGTTTCAGCCAGCGCTTTTTCCACCAGCTGGTCGTGCGTCATCGCCTGGCCCGCCTCCACGTCGGCGGTCACGTCGGCCAGAGCGTGAACGGCGCAAAGCGCCATGATCAGCGCCAGAACGAGAGCTGCAAACTTTTTCATGAATCGTACCTCCCAAAAATTTACTTTTTTTATCTTCACCGCGCCTCAGCGCGAGAAGGTTTCATGATTTGAGAACCCATATCCGTGTTTTTCTCTTTTTTCCCATTTATTATATCATTACAGCTTGATAAATGCAAGCCTAAACGAAGGAAAATGATAAAATGAAAACGCCCTTCCCATCATGGAAAGGACGTAATAGATGCTTGTCCGCGTTTCTTACGCTTCCTTGGCCAGCTCAACCAGCTGGGCGAAGGCGGCGGCGTCGTTCACGGCCAGGTCAGCCAGCATTTTGCGGTTGACTTCGATGTTCTTCTTCTTCAGGCCGTTGATGAACGTGGAATAGCTCATGCCGCTCAGGCGGGCGGCGGCGTTGATGCGGACGATCCACAGGCGGCGGAAGTCCCGCTTGCGCATTTTGCGGCCTTCATAGGCGTAGCGCAGGGAACGGCGCACCTGTTCGCTGGCGGTACGGTACTGCTTGGATTTCGCTCCCCAATAACCCTTCGCCAGCTTTAACACCTTGCGGCGTTTCTTATGGGCGTTCACAGCCCTCTTAATACGTGCCATTGATTGTTCCTCCTTAATACCAGCGATGGATTATTTGTAGGGGATCAGCTTGCGGATGGTGGCGGCTTCGGCGTTGTTCTGAAGCTGGCCGCCCGCGCGCAGATGACGGATGCGCTTGGTGGTCTTTTTGTTCAGGATATGGTTGGCGTTCATTTTCTTGTGCTTGACCTTGCCGGTCTTGGTCAGGCTAAAGCGCTTCGCGGCGCCGCGATGGGTCTTTTGCTTGGGCATGGGAAAATTCCTCCTTCCGGAAAGTTTGATTATGCCTGCTGGGCTTCCTTGGCCGCTTTGGCGGCCTTATCGGCCTTGCTGGCTTTTTCCGCTTTAGGCGCTAAGATCATGATCATGTTGCGCCCTTCGATCATGGGACGGCGTTCGACGGTGCATACGTCCTTCACGCGCTCCGCGAATTCCTGCATCACCTTCATGCCGATATCGGAATGCGCGATCTGACGGCCGCGGAAACGGATGCTGACCTTCACCTTGTCGCCGCCTTCCAGGAACTTGACGGCGTTCTTGGCTTTCACGGCCACATCGTTTTCTTCGATCGTAACGGACAGCTGCACTTCCTTGAGCGAAACGATGCGTTCCTTCTGGTTTTTGCGCATTTCTCTTTCGCGCTTGGCCTGCTCAAAGCGGTGCTTGTCGTAATCCATCAGCTTGCAGACGGGGGGCACGGCGGTGGGCACGATTTTCACCAGATCCAATTCGGCTTCCTCGGCCAGTTCCAGCGCCCTGCGGGTGGGCATGATGCCCAGCTGCGCGCCGTCCGCGCCGATCACGCGAACTTCACGATCCCGGATTTCTTCATTGATGAGCAATTCAGCGGCTATGGTCGATACACCTCCCAATCAGTTCAGCCAATAAAAATTGGCGGGTGAAACCACCCGCCAAGAACATACTTCCATCGGAAATAATGCCATGTACCCGCGCAAAACAGAATTCGCGTCGGAGAGAAGCGGGCAGCTTCTGCTTGAAACGGAACAAGTATACAGGGTTAAAGCGAGATTGTCAAGCGTTTTTTAAAATTTTCCTAAATTTCCTGTTAAGAAAACGGCATAGCCGACTGCTCGGCTACGTCGTTTTTTCCCAGGAGCCGGAAGGTTCCTGACGGGCTTACCTGCGCTGCATGGCAGCGAAGCATTCGCTGCAATACACGGGGCGGTCTTCCCGGGGCTGGAAGGGCACCTGGGTGGGCTTGCCGCAGTTCGCGCAGATGGCGTCGTGCATTTCGCGGGGAGCGCCGTTGTTGCGGGCCGCCTTGTGGGCCTGACGGCACTCACGGCAGCGGGTGGGTTCGTTCTGGAAACCCTTTTCAGCGTAGAATTCCTGTTCGCCTGCGGTAAACACGAATTCCTTGCCGCAGTCACGGCACACCAGCGTCTTGTCCTGATACATTGTTTCTGTGACCCCCTGATAAATGTAGTGGATTTGATTGGCTGCGGCTGACCTGGTTTTTGACCCCACACTCGCCGGCTGGAACATTGCTCTGCGCAATCGCGCCCTCACGCCGTCCTCTCGCGCTTGAAACGCGGCCGGGCTTACTTCTAGACCGCACCATGCTCACCGGAAATTTTTTTCGGCTTACGTGGACCGTTTTGCCTGCGACTGGCATCGGCTTGCAACCACAGACCCGATTCAGCCAACCGGGAAACATTATATCCTGTTTTTATCATAAACGCAAGTATATTTCTCAAATTTTGAAAAAAATCCTGCAAAAGTGCCAAGATGTATGCAGTTATGCCTCTTTGCTTTGCAGCAGTGCCCGGTAAGCGGCCTCCTGACCGGCCTGGGCGCAGGCTTTTACGTCCATACCGGAAAGCAGAGACAGGGTAAGCCCGGCGCACTGCGCGTCGCCCGCCCCGGTGGCCGGGAGGGTGGGCAGGAGCCGGGCGGGTTCATGGCCCGCCTGGGACGCGTCGGCGTAATACACGCCCTCCGCGCCTAAGGATATGAACACGCGCTTCACCCCGGCATGGAGCAGCGCCGCCGCCGCCTTTTCGACGTTCCTTTCGCCCGTCAGCGCTTCCGCCTCCATGCGGTTGGGCTTGATGGCGGTCAGATAGGGGAGGATCGAAAGGACGCGGGGCGCTTTGGCGCAGCTGACGGGGTCAAGGATCAGGGGGACGGCGGCGTGAGACGCGATATACTTCAGCGTATCGGGGGAGAGGTTGGCGTCCAGCACGCAGGCGTCGGATTTGTTCAGCGCCTCCATCCTGCTTTCCATGGCCTCCGGCGTCAGCCGTTCCATAGCGGACATATCGTTGACCGCAAGCACCATATCGCCCTTGTCGTCGTGAATGCACAGATAGCAGGGGGCGGGGCAGTCCGTGGCAACGGAAAGGGAAAGATCAATGCCCGATTCCCGGCACAGGCGAGAAAGCATCTCCGCCCGCTCGTCGCAGCCTAAGGCGGTGACCAGACGCACGCGCGCCCCCGCTTCGGTCAGCCTTGCGGCGATATTCCGCCCCACGCCGCCGGGACGCAGGGTGATTTTGCCCGGGGTGGAATCCCGGGAAAGCAGCGGCACGTCCGGCGTAGCCAGCAGATCCAGGTTCATGCCGCCCACAACGGTCACACTGAAATCATTCATCGTCCTGCTCCAGCAAATCCGCCGCCTCGGCGAGTTTTTTGATGGCTTCGTCCATTTTCCGCACATCCTGACGGATCGCGTCGTTTTCCTTTTCGTCCAGCAGCTCCTGCGCTTCGTCCCGAATATCCTCCAGGTCGGCCATCAGATCGTTCAGGCCCTCCGCAATATCCGCCATATCGGCCCGGTAGCCGGTGGGAATGGTGATTTTCATGTGCTGACGCCTCCAATTGCTTCTAATTTAAGATATCTTGATTATACGCCAATCCCGGCCTGATTTCAAGAACGGATCTCCTTCGGCAGCTTCCCGCTCAACCATAGAGCGGTTTTTTTTCAAGATCAGCGAGATATTTGCGCGCCAATCTGTGTAAAATGATAAAAAATTGCAGCATTTACAACATTTCAGTTGCTTTTTTTCCATACTTGCGGTAAAATAAGATTCGACATCGAAAGAGGAGGTGCGTTTTCCATGCGCTCTGTACCCATCAAGCTCAGCTTTGCCGAGGAAGTGAAAACTTTCGTAAACACGGTGAACCGGTATCCCTATGAAGTGGACCTGCGGGCCGGCCGCCATGTGGTAGACGCAAAGTCCATCCTGGGCATTTTCTCCCTGGATCTGAGCAAGCCCATCACCATGGATGTTTACGAAGATAACTGCGACGATCTGATCGCCGACATCCAGCCCTTTACCATCTGATTTGCCATGTAGCGCAGCAAAGCCGCGCGACGGAAACGCCCGCGGCTTTTTGCGTGCGCCGATCGCGCCGCGAAAAAGAACATATTGTATCTGATTTGCATTTTTTTTCGTAATTACTTGTAAAATGACCGAAAAAATTGTATGATGCAATGCGAAAACCTTAGAAATAGGAGATGAAACCCATGAAAAAGATTCTGGCTCTGATCATGATCCTCGCGCTGATGGCGCCCGTTTTCGCTGTGGCGGACGATATGCCCGTCGTGAAGATCGGCGTGTATGAACCCGCCTCCGGCGACTCCGGCGCGGGCGGCAAGCAGGAAGCCCTGGGCGTGCAGTACGCCAACGTTGTGACCCCCACCGTGACCATCGGCGGCGTGGAATACAAAGTAGAGCTTGTCCAGGCGGACAACGGCTCCTCCACCGACAAGGCCCCCTCTGCCGCGCAGAAGCTGGTTTCTGAAAACGTGAGCGTGGTGCTGGGTTCCTACGGCTCCGGCGTATCCATTGCCGGTTCCCAGTATTTTGCCGACGCCAAAATCCCAGCCATCGGCCTGACCTGCACCAATCCTCAGGTGACCGCCGGCAACAGCCACTACTTCCGCGTATGCTTCCTGGATCCCTTCCAGGGCACCGTTCTGGCTAACTACGCTTCCAAGACCCTGGGCGCCACCACCGCGTACTGCCTGGGCGAGTTGGGCAACGACTATGACCAGGGCCTGATCACCTACTTTAAGCAGGCCTTTGAAGCCCTGGGTGGCACCGTCATCAAAGAAGACTTCCCCACCGGCAACTCTGACTTTACCTCCTACCTGACCAACGCCGCCATGTACAGCGCGGACGTGTTCTTCTGCCCCGTGTCCATTGCCTACTCCACCCAGATCATTTCCCAGGCCGCGGGCCAGGGGCTGGAAATCCCCATCTTAGGCGGCGATACCCTGGACAGCAACGTGGTGGCGCAGGCCGCTACCGGCACCAACGTGAAGATCATCATCACCACCTTCTATCAGGAAGGCGCCAACGCTGAATTCGACGCGGGCTTCAAGGCCTGGATGAACAGCGACGCCGAAGCCCTGACCAACAACGGCGGCAACGATATGATCGCGGCCGTGTCCGTGATGGGCTATGACGGCTACTACATGGCGCTGGAAGCGCTGAAGGCCGCCGGCACCATTGATTCCGCCGCTGTGATGGCAATCCTGCCTTCCGTGGAAATCGACGGCGTGTCCGGTCACATTGCCTTTGATGAAAACGGCGACGCCATCCGCACCTCCGCCTTCGTCAAGACCATTGACAACGCCACCGGTGAATGGATGTTCGTTTCCGAACAGACGGTTGACTGAGACCGTGCTGCGAATCATTTGATAATTCGCGTTCTGCGGCGGAAGCAGGCTCGCTTCCGCCGCGGTTCTATATCGTAATCGTATCGTTTGAACGAAAGGGAGTGTTCCGACCGTGTGGGATACCGTTTTCCCTTACCTGCTTTCCGGTATATCCGTAGGCGGGCAATACGCGCTGATCGCCATTGGATACACCATGGTTTACGGCATTCTGCGCCTGATCAACTTCGCCCACGGCGACGTGTTCATGGTGGCAGGCATCGTGATGGTGTATATCGTGGCGGCGGGCGTGCCGCTTTGGCTGTCCATTCCGCTTGTGCTGATCGTTACGGCGCTTGTGGGCTTCCTGATCGAGCGGATCGCCTATAAGCCCCTGCGCTCCGCCCCCCGCATGAGCGTAATGATTTCCGCCATCGGCGTCAGCTATACCCTGCAAAATCTGGTGCTGTATATCACCGGCGGCCTGAACAAGCAGTATCCCACCATTCCCTGGATTTCGGAAACCATCGTGCTTGACGCGGCGAAAACCAAGCTGGTCACGGTCATCACGCCCATCCTGGTGATCATTCTGGTGGCGGCCCTGGTAACGCTCATCAACAAAACCAAAATCGGCATGGCAATGCGCGCCGTCAGCAAGGATTTTGAAACCAGCCAGCTCATGGGCATCAAGATCAACAACGTGATTTCCGCCACGTTCGTCATCGGCTCCTTCTTAGCGGGTGTGGGCAGCGTGCTGTATTTCACCAATTATTCCACCGTGATCCAGACCTCCGGCGCCATGCCGGGCCTGAAAGCCTTCGTGGCGGCGGTGTTCGGCGGCATCGGCTCCATTCCCGGGGCGGTGATCGGCGCGTTCATCATCGGCATCATGGAGAACATCATCAAGGGCCTGGACGTGATCCTGTTCATATCCGGCCTGATCGACAAGCCCCTGGGCCTTGCCACCTTCTCCGACGCGTTCACATTCGCGCTGCTGATCGTGATTCTGGTGGTCAAGCCGACGGGTCTGTTCGGCGAAGCGGCCACGGATAAGGTGTGAGGTGAGCAGAATGAACAAAGAGCAATCCAAGCGCCCCTTTATTGTGACCTGGGTGGTGGTCGCGCTGATTTACGCGGCTGTGTTTATCTCAGAGCAGATTATGCCGCCCTCCTCCATGCTGTTCACGGTGCTGAAAAAAGGCGCTACCTACGCGCTGGTGGCCGTGTCCATGAACCTGCTCAACGGCTTTACGGGCATTTTCTCCCTGGGCCAGGCGGGCTTTATGCTCATCGGCGCTTACGTGTACGGCATTTTCACCATTCCGCTGGACGTGCGCGCCCAGGTTTACCAGTATTTTAACGGCGGCCTGGTGCAGTTCACGGTGCCCGTGGTCATCGCCATGATCCTGTCCGGCCTTGCGGCGGCGTTTTTCGCCTTCCTGATCGGCCTGCCCGTGCTGCGGCTGAAAAGCGACTATTTGGCGATCGCCACCTTGGGCTTTGCCGAGATCATCCGCGCCATCTTCCAGTGGAACAACTTAGGCCCCCTGACCAACGGCTCCAACATGCTGCGCCTGTTCCCCAGCTTTAACGATTTCAACATCAAGGACGCGAACGGGAAGGTGATCGTGTACTTATCCACCCTGATCCCCTTCATCATTGCGGGCGTGTGCATTTTCCTGATCGTGATGCTCATCCGCTCCAACTATGGCCGGGCCTTCAAAGCCATCCGGGACGACGAGGTGGCCGCCGAGGCCATGGGCATCAATCTGGCCCACCACAAGCAACTGGCCTTCTGCATCTCCTCCTTCTTTGCCGGGGTGGGCGGGGCCATGCTCGCCATGTACCAGACCACCGTGCAGGCCAAGAGCTTCACTTCCGCTATGACCTATGAGATTTTGCTCATCGTGGTCATCGGCGGCGTTGGATCCATTACGGGCAGCGTTTTGTCCTCCTTCCTGTTCGTTGCCTGCTCCGAATGGTGGCTCAGGTTCCTGGATGAAAAGCAGATGATCGGCAATTTTGAAGTGCCGCTGCTTCGCAACGGCTTCCGCCTGGTGGTCTTCTCCGTCATCATCATGATCGTGGTGCTGTTCTTCCGCCGGGGCATCATGGGGGACAGGGAGCTATGGGACATGGGCGCGGACAGTAAAGCCGAAAGGGGGGCGAAGCAATGAGCGAAAACGTGCTGCGGCTGGAAAATATTACGATGCAGTTCGGCGGCGTGGTGGCCGTGAACGATTTTTCCATGCACGTGGACAAGGGGGAGATCGTGGCGCTGATCGGCCCCAACGGCGCGGGAAAAACCACGGCCTTCAACTGCGTCACCGGCGTATACCAGCCCACCAACGGCGCGGTGTATTTCCATGATAAGGTGATCGCCGCCAATCATCCCACCGGCAAAATGAAGCACCTGTACGCCGGGTCCGACCCGGATAAGTTTTCCGGCATGCGCGTGGTGATGACGCCCGACAAGATCACAAAATTGGGCATCGCCCGCACCTTCCAGAACATTCGCCTGTTTAAGAGCCAGACGGCCTTTGAAAACGTACTCATCGCCACCCACCTGCGCAGGACCAGCAACGTGTTCACCTCCGCCCTTCACCTGAACGGCAAGGAGGAAATGCGCAACCGCATCAAAACCACCGACCTGCTGGATATCGTGGGCCTGAAGGACATGGCCAACGAAAAGGCCACCTCGCTTCCCTACGGCATGCAGCGCCGCCTGGAAATCGCCCGAGCGCTTGCCACGGAACCCACATTGCTTTTGCTGGACGAACCGGCGGCGGGCATGAATCCCCAGGAAACGCTGGAGTTAGGCGCGTTCATCCAGAAGATCAAGAAGGATTTTGACTTGACCGTGTTCGTGATCGAGCATCATATGGATCTGGTCATGGGCATTTCGGATCGCATCTATGTGGTGGAGTTCGGCAAGCTGATCGCCGAGGGCACGCCGGAGGAGATTCAGAACGATCAGAAGGTCATCGACGCCTATTTGGGAGGGAATGACGAATGAGCCTGCTGTATATCAAGGATTTAAAGGTCAGCTATGGCGGCATCGAAGCAATCAAGGGCATTTCCCTGAGCGTGGAAAAGGGCGAGATCGTCACCCTGATCGGCGCAAACGGTGCGGGCAAATCCACCACCCTGCGGGCCATTTCGGGCCTGGTGCCCATCCAGGACGGCACCATCACCTACGACGGCCAGGTCATCAGCGGCCAAAGCCCCCAAAAAATCGTATCCGAGGGCATCGGCATGGTGCCGGAGGGACGGCGGGTGTTTCCCAACCTGACGGTGCTGGAAAACCTGAAAATCGGCGCGTATCTGCGCAAGGACGATTTGGATCCCGATATTGACCATGTATATCAGCTGTTTCCCCGCTTGAAGGAGCGCTCCTGGCAGCCCGCGGGCACCCTGTCCGGCGGCGAGCAGCAGATGCTGGCCGTGGGCCGCGCCATGATGATGCGGCCCAAGCTGCTGATGATGGACGAACCTTCCCTGGGCCTCGCGCCCCTGGTGATCCGTGACATTTTCCGCATTATCCAGACCCTGCACGAGGAAGGCATCACCATCCTGCTGGTGGAGCAGAACGCCAACGCCGCCCTGCGCATCGCCGATTCCGCCTACGTGCTGGAAACGGGCAACATCACCATGCACGGCACCGGCAGGGAATTGCTGGACAATCCCCAGGTGAAGGAAGCCTATTTAGGGAAAAAACGCAGCGCAACCTGACGCGACCGCAAAGAAAATCGCCCCTGCTCAATCGGCAGAGGCGTTTTTCTTTGCGCAAACGGTTTATTCCGCAGTGGCTTCCTGAACGGCGGTCAGGGCGTCGATGGCTTCCTGGTTGTACACGATTTGATGTTCGGCCTTCCAGGCTTCCAGCGCTTCCTTATAGAAGGAATTGACCTTTTCCGTATAAAGGGACTCCTGGATTTCCGCGCTGATTTCTTCGGACAGATCAATCGTGCCGCCCGGAATATCCTTCTGGTAATACAGGATGTGGATGCCGTAGGAGCCGATCACCGGATCGGAGAAATCGCCGGGCTTCTGCATTTTTTCGCTGAACGCGGCGGCGGTAAAGGCGGCGTCATAGATCACGCTGTCCTTGTGTACCAGATAGCCCTCGGCCAGGGTGGCGGGGTCGGCCATGCCGGTGTCTTCGCCGTACTGGGCGATCAGATCCACAAAGCTTTCACCCTTTTCCAGACGGGCGTAAATATCGTCGATCTCCGCCTGCTTGCTGGCCAGCACCGCGGCCTTGGCGGTTTCCATAGCGGCCTTCTTTTCGGCGTCGCCGTCCGGTTTTTCTTCGCTTTTGCTTTCCTCATAGGCGGCCTGGGCTTCGGTGTACGCGGTCAAAAGCGCGTCGTCCACCTTCATCAGGATGTGGATGATGCTCCGGTAGCCCTCGGGGGTATACCAGAATTCCATGCCGTAGTAAGCCTTGTACAGCTCGTAGAGGGCCACGTTGCCTTCCACGGCGGCCTGATGCTGGGCGGCGGTGGCTTCAAATTCGGCGCGGATCGCTTCTTCGGAAACTGCCGTGTCCTTGCCTTCCAGGATCTTCTTCTCTAACTTGTCATAGGTCGCGTTCACCTTCAGGTTTTCCTCGAACGCTTCCTCGCTGTACCCGTAGGCGGCGAAATAGGCCGCGCCTTCTTCACGAACCTGGGCGCGGGCTTCGTCGGTGTCCTCCGTCAGGAAATAGCTCACGTAAGAATCAATGGCGCTTTCCCATTCGCTGTGGGCTTCGTTGCGGAAGGCTTCCAGCTCTTCTTCGGTAAACTGATCCAGGCCCCATTCGGTGATTTTGCTTTGCACCGTCTTATCCTGCACAAAGTACTCGATGGCCAGTTCATAGTCATCTTCGGCGGCATAGCCCGCGCTGACCAGCTGATCCAGCACGTCTTTTATGGTTTCAAGGCGGTATTCCTCGCCGTCCATGGTGACCAGCACGGGGTTTTCCGCAGTTTCCTCGGCAACGGCGGCACAGCAGCCCAGCGCCAGCACCAGCGCCATGCACAGCGCCCAAATTCGGTTCAGATGACGGATCATAAAGGTTCCTCTCTTTTCTCCCCGGTGGAACGGGGTCATTCGCGTTCCTATTATGGCACAGGTTCGCGTGTTTCGCAAGCGTTTTTCCGGTATATGGGCGAATGTTACACTCTGTTCACGATTTGCTCTTTTTCTTTTTACGTTTTTCCGGCGCTTGCCAACGAAAAGAAAAACGTGCTATACTGAGGTCTGGAAGCGCTTCTTCTGAAAAAAGCCGTTTAAGGCTTCCCGGCAGGGCTGCTCCAGCACGCCTCCGGCGCAGGGCACGCGATGGAAAAAGGCGGGGTCCTCCGGCAGGGCGTAAACGCTGCCGCAGCAGCCCTGGCGGGGATCGTACGCCCCGAACACGCAGGCTTCGACCTCCGCCATCATCAGCGCTCCGGCGCACATGGGGCAGGGTTCCAGGGTCACGTACAGGGTACACCCGTGCAGGCGGCGGGCGCCCAGGGCCTGGCAAGCCCGTTCCATTGCCAGCATTTCGGCATGGGCGAAGGGACGGTTGCCCTCCCGTTCGTTGTGCGCCCGGGCGATCACGCGCCCGTCATACACCACCACCGCGCCAACCGGCACCTCGTTTTCGTCTTTTTTCGCTTCCAGCAGCGCTTCCCGCATAAAGGCTTCATGCTTAAGCACTTCCTATCACCACCCGCCCAACTATACCATAACGCCCATTTGAAAGCAAGGAGGAAAAACTATGAGCAACGAGACCCTGCGCCTGATTTCCGCCCGCCGCAGCCACCGCGCCTACGAAAGCACCCCGATCACAGAAGAACAATTGAACGCTATTCTGAAAGCGGCGGTAGAATCCCCCTCCGCCGTGAACCGCCAGCCCTGGCATTTTACCGTAGTTCGCAATCAGGGCTTGCTGGATGAAATGAACCGGGCCGTGTGGGAACAGATGATGAAGCGCGGCGCCGACAAACGCAGTCCCCGGTTCGCCGACAGCAAATTTCATGTGTTTTACCACGCGCCCACGGTGATTTTCATTTCCGGCATGCCGGATAACCCCTACACACCCATCGACGGCGGCATCGCCGTGGAAAATATCGCCTTAGCGGCGGAAAGCTTAGGCCTTGGCAGCGTGATCCTGGGCATGCCCCGGGACGCTTTCGCCGGGGAAAAGGCCGACGCGTTCCGGCAGGCTCTCCATTTTCCCGAAGGGTGGGATTTTGTCATCGCCATCGCCATCGGCGTGCCCGCGGATACCAAGGACGCCCACGCAGTCAAAGAAGACCGGATTTCCTACGTAGATTAAAAAAACCCAAAATTGTCTGTCCCGCCCTGTGGCCGCGCCTTTTCAGCGGCCCATCGGGCGGGACAGGAAATGTATGGAGGTTCTTCCATCCGCTCTATCCTATGCTTTTGATAAGGAATTTATGTGTCATGAATGGGACAAAAAATGAAACGCTTCCCCGCACGGGCGGCAACGAGAACACCGGGCTGATCAAACTCATTGCCATCGCTTGTATGATCGTGGATCACGTGGGAGCGGCGTTTTTCCCAAAGGTCTATGAACTGCGTCTTATCGGGCGCATGGCCTTCCCCTTGTTCGCCTGGTGCCTGTGCGTCGGCGTGGAATACACCCGAAACATACGGAAATACGCCCTGCGGCTTTTGATCGCCGGAATCCTGTCCCAGCCGGTTTACTTTTGGGCCATGAACCACCGTTGGTACGAGCTGAACGTGTTTTTTGAGCTGCTCTTCGGCTTGAATGCCATCGTATCGGTTCGGGAAAACCGGAGAGGCAGCCGGTATTGGGGGCCTGTGCTGGCGATTTTAACCGCCTTCATCATCAATGTGAATCAAAACTACGGCTGGAAAGGTGTTCTGTTCATCCTGCTGCTATATCTCAGCCGGGAGCGCCGTTCGTCACTTGCCGTCATCATGACCGCCTTCTGCCTGTATTGGGGACAAGGCTCTCTGCAATTGACGCAATTGTTCGGCGTTCCCTTGCTCAAGGAAGTTTCTTTTTTGCCCTATGCTTCCGGTCTGCTGAACGATCTTTCCCGCATCCAGTTCTGGGCCATTTTAGCGCTGCCGGTGATAGCGATTCCCATGCGCCGCCGTCTGCGCCTGCCCAAATGGGTTTCTTACGCGGCGTATCCCGGCCATTTGCTGGTGATTGGCGTGATCCGCCATTGGGACGAAATCACGCGGGCGGTCAGTCAATGGCTGTAGTCTGGAAAGCGCCCGCCTGCCGAAGGGCCTTTTGGTGCCGGGAAAGAACCTCGTCCAATTCCCGATGCCGCGCGGGGGCCGCGATGCGCATATTGGGCAGCCGCATGCGCGGAAGCCCTTCCTCTCTTTGCGCTTCGGGCGGTTTTGCGGTCTGTTTCCCGCTTGCGGGCTGATAATCCAATTGCCGGGAACGCCATTCCAGCCACCGGTCCTGCTGCTCCTGATAGGAGAGCGCTGAAAAGGGAGACGACGCGACTTTATCCTGATCCATCTGTCCTTCCTCCTTGCCTGTTGTTCTCCCTTTCATGGTATGCGGCGGGGACTTTCCGGTGCTTAATCGCCGGACTGCCAGAACAGGGAAAGGGCGTCGGCGCTGTCGTCCAGCGCGGCCTTTCCGAACAGCAGATTGGAAATGTCCTCCCAGATCCGGCTTCCGGTGGACGGCGGTTTGGCGCTGGCTACCTGAACGGCCTGCTTGCCCTCCATCAAGATGCCGTTATTCAGCAATTCGGCGTTAATGGGAATGATTCGGTAGGTGTATTCCACGCCGAGCTTTGCTTTTTTGTCGGTGTAGTACAGGGTTTCGCCCGCGCTGCCGTACAGCTCGTTCAGGATGATGCATTCCCCGATGGCGTCCCGCTGGATGCGATAGATCCCCGCGTCCGCCGCCGTGATCACCAGCACCGGGTTTCCCTGGTTGTTGTGGGTCACGTAGAAGGCCGAGGGCGTGCGGGGCGCGTTCCACACGTTGGACTCCTTGGTGGGGCGGTTGGAGGATAAAAACACCTCCGAAACGCTGTAGCTCTTGGGCGTGTTTTTGGTGGCGAGCATGGGTTCGCCCGCCCACTCGATGGATTTTAAGTCGATATTCAGCCACACGACGCCGTCCGCCTTGAGAAAGGCGGGCTTTTCTTTGTCCGCGTAATAGCTTTTGAAAAAACGCGTGGCCATGGCGGCGGTATAATCGCCGCCGGACACCCAGCTTTGCAGCTTGTGCTGGCTGTCCGGGTTGTCAAAGCCCATCCAGAAGGCGGTGGAAATGTCGCTGTTGTAGGCGGCCATCCAAATGTCCCGGTTGCCGCCGCCGGTCATGTTCACGGTGCCCGTTTTGCCCGCCACAGGCGTACCCGCTCCGCTCAATTTCGCCCCGGTGCCGGAGGACGTGACCGTTTGCAGCAGGCTGGTCATGAGATAGGCCGTCTGGGCGGACAGCACTTTGTTCCCATTTACTTCGTGCCGGTAGATCACGTTGCCCGCCGCGTCCTCAATGCGCTCGATGAAGTACGGCGCGTAAAAGGTGCCGCCGTTGGCGAAAGGCGCGTAGGCCGCCGCCAGCTGCACGGGGGACACGCCGTAGGTCATGGCCCCTAAGGCCAAAGACAGGTTCCAGTCCCGGTCGTCCAGCTCGATGCCGGTTTTTTGCAGGTAATCCCGGGCGGAGGCCACGCCGATTTTGTTGAGCAGAGACACCGCCGCCACGTTCAGGCTGTTTTTCAGCGCCGTGCGGATGGTCACGTTGCCGTAATACAGATTGCCGCTGTTGCGGGGAGAATAATTGCCGAACTTCTGGGGCGTATCGTTCAGTACGCTGGCGGTCATATACCCGTGGCTTTCGATGGCGGGAGCGTACACGGCCAAAGGTTTCAGGGACGACCCCGGTTGGCGGCGCATCTGGGTGGCCCGATTCAGGCCCCTTTGCACCTGATACTCCCGCCCGCCCTCGATGGCCCGCACCGCGCCGCTGTGTACGTCCACGCAAGCCATGGCGGCCTGGGGCCGGGTACCGTCGGAAGCGTTGGCGGGGAAATTGCCTTCCGGTTCAAAATGCCCGTCGATGACGTCCTGCTGTTCCGGGTCAAAGGCCGTGTAAATGTGATAGCCGCCCCCTAACAGCGTTTCCGCCTGCATGGAAAGCAGGCTTTCCGCCTCGTCCAGCACCGCGTCCACATACCAGCCGTAGCGCACGTTCTGGGCGTTTTGCTGAATCGGCGTCACGTCCTGGGCAAGGGCCTTTTGATACGCTTCCTCGTCCAGCATGTCGTTTTCCCGCATGGTGCGCAGAATGTATTCCTGTCGCTGGCGGTTTGCTTCCGGGTGCAAATGGGGCGCGTAAGCGGAGGGCGCTTTGATCACCGCCGCCAGCACAGCCCCTTGGGCGGCGGAGAGTTGGGAGGCGGATATGCCGAAGTAAGCCCGTGCCGCCGCTTCGATGCCGTAAGCGCCCCGGCCAAAGTAAATGAAATTCAGATACATTTCCAGGATTTCGTCTTTGCTGCATTGGCTTTCCAATTGCAGGGCCAAGTACATTTCCTCTAATTTCCGCGCAATCGTCTTTTGCGCGCTCAGGTGGCTCAGCTTCACCAGCTGCTGGGTGATGGTGCTGGCCCCTTCCGCGTAATCGCCGGAGCGCAGATTGGAACGAAGCGCGCCGAAGATGCGCAGGGGATCAATGCCGAAATGCTGGTAAAACCGCAGGTCTTCCGCCGCCAAAAAGGCGTTCTGCACGTCCTTGGGCACGCTGGAAAGCGGTACGCTCACCCGATCCTGGGTGGACTGAATTTTGGAAACAAAGTCGCCGTTGCGGTCGTAGATCGCCCCGGTCTGGGGCAGGTTCACGATTTTTTGCAGATCCAGCCGCTGCCAGGAACCCACGTCGAACACGAAATAAAAGGCCGCCGCGCCGCCCAAAAGCAAAATCAGAAAGCCAGCCAGCAGGCCGCGCTTCAAGCCCCGGCGGCGAATACCGTCCAGGGCTTTCAAATCCTTCAGGCTTTCGCCGTTCGTCTGCCTGTCCATCCGGCGGATAGCCCGTCCCCATATTCCTTTTTTCACGCAGGGCCGCCTCCCGTTTACAATCGTTTTTTCCATTTTCCCAATTCCGCGCCCGTTTCAATCTGTTATTATCTGGAAGGGAGCAAGATATTACCATGGATTTTGGCCCTGTTCCCCTGTATAATGACCCCATACGAAAGCGAACGATACGGAACGGAAACGGGGGAAACGTCCATGAAGCGCAGGCGCTGGATGGGTCCGGCTGCGTTTGCGGCGGCGGGGGCTGTGCTGCTGCTGTTTTTGATTTTGGGCAGGGGAGAGCAGGCGGTCATTCTTTCTTATTCTGATTTTTGGCTTTTGGCGGAGACCGGCCAGGTGGAAAGCGTGACCTTGACCGACGGGGAATATTGGAGTTCTACCTTGACCGACGGGACGGCCATCCGCACGCCCAATCCTCGGGCCGTGGACGGGAAAGAACGGCTGCTTGCCTTGGATATCGCCGTCAAGGAGCAGGAAAGCGCTTTGCCCGCGTGGGCGCTGGGCCTGATCGCTCTTGGGGCGTTTATCCTGTTTTCCCAATCGAAAGGGAAAGGCGCTTTGGGTCTCAAAAAATACGCCGCCGTACAGGCGGACGAACAGGCGCCGGAGATTTCCTTTCAGGACGTGGCTGCTTCCGGGGAAACGCTGCAAAGCCTAAAGGATTTGGCGGCGTTTTTGAAGGAACCCAAACGCTTTTCCGCATACGGCGCCCGCGCCCCCAAGGGCGTGCTGCTCTACGGCCCGCCGGGCACGGGCAAAACCCTGCTGGCAAAAGCGCTGGCAGGGGAAGCCAAGGCCCCTTTTTTCGCCATGAGCGGGGCGGACTTCGTGCAGGTGTACGTGGGCGTGGGCGCGTCCCGGGTGCGGGAGCTGTTTCGCAAAGCGCGGAAGGCGGGAGGCGGCGTGATCTTTATCGACGAAATTGACGCCATCGGCAAAAAACGGGACAGCGGAAACGACGAGCGGGAACAAACCCTGAACGCCCTTCTGACCGAAATGAGCGGTTTTTCCGAAAGCGACGGCATCATCGTCCTCGCCGCCACCAACCGGCTGGATACCCTGGACCCTGCCCTGCTTCGGGAAGGGCGGTTCGACAGGCGCATTGAAGTGGGCCTGCCGGATCACGATCAGCGATTAAAAATATTGGAAGTACACGCCCGAAAAAAGCCCCTGCACGGGGATATATCGCTTGAAAGCTGGGCGGGCCAGACGGCGCTGTTTTCCGGGGCGCAATTGGAAGCGCTGCTCAACGAAGCGGCCATCCGTGCCGCACGTCGGGGCAGCGGCCCCATTTTAGAAGCCGATCTGGAAAGCGCGTTCTGCGGCGTGACCGTGGGGGAGGAAGCGCCGAGGCGGATGACGGAGGCGGAAAAGCGCGTGACCGCATGGCATGAGGCGGGCCACGCCCTGATTACCCACTGCATGCTGCCGGACGCCCGGCTCACCCGCGTGACCGTCATTCCCTCCAGCCGTGGCGCGGCGGGGTATTCCATGAGCGTACAGCCGGATAAGTTGCTCCATACCCGCCGGGACCTGATCGCCATGATTTGCGCCGCCTTGGGCGGGCGGGCGGCGGAAGAACTGCTGCTGGGTCGGGACAACGTGACCACCGGCGCGGCCAACGATTTAAAAAAAGCCCGGGAAATCGCCGCCGCCATGGCGAAGGATTACGCCATGGGGGAGACCGGCGACCCGGACAAAGACGAAAACGCGATTCTGATTCAGGCCATGGACAGTGCCCGGGCCTGCCTGAAAGACCACAGGGACGCCCTGGAAAGACTGGCGCACGCGCTGCTGACCAAGGAAACTCTGCGGGAAAACGACCTGAAGGAAATCCTGTCCCAATAGCTATCCGGCCACGTTTTCCAATTTTGCCATATGCTCGGAAAGGATACCGCAGAAAGCGGGCAGATTGCGCTTTCTTTCCTCCATTTCGCCGCCCAAAAACTCCTTGCAGTCCTGCACCAAAGCCTTGGCGGCCAGCTGCAAATCCTCCACCTGTATCAAAAGCAAATCCCGCTGCACCCGCAGCCGGTCGTTTTCCGGCGCGGGGTCGCCCGCCCGCCTGGCCAGGGAAGCGGCAGCCCGCAGAATGGCCTGCACGTCCGGGTCGGCCTGGGCGGGTGGATCGTTCGCGGGCAAGGGCGTTACGGTCACTTTTACATCCGGGCAGGGCAGCCCTTCCTGGCGGAGTTCCCGGCATACCTGGTCGATCAGATCCGGCTTTTTGCGTAAGATCGCCCGGTATTTGTTCTGGTAGCGCAGCATGCGGCTGCGATCGCCGCCGGACATTTCCATCACGCAGGCCCGGACGGAACGCCCGTTCCCCCGGCCCAACAGCACCTTGCGGAGCAATTCGTGAATTTCCTCGTCGGAAAAAGTATCGAAAGGGGCGGCGCGTTTCAAATCCTCGCCGCCCTTTTCTCTCATTTGCATATAGTAGTAATTTCTTACGCTGTTGGGCTTGCGGCCCAGGGCTTGGCCCGTGCGGTCAAACACGCCGCGCAGGGGCGTGCCTTCGTTAAGGGCTTCGTGAATCTCCTTCCACAGCAGATCGGTTTCTTCCTGGCTCCAGCCGTTCCGGTTCATATGCGCTGTCTGTTCCATTTCCTTTTCCCTCCATGTTTGCCTGTATGCTCCATAGTATGCATGAGGGAGGGAAAGAATATGCGCATGGATCAACTTTTATCGTTTGAGCGTCTCGTACACCTTCTGGAAGGCGTTTTTCGGATTCAGCTTCAAATCGAACAGGCCGCCGTAAGGGCTGTTCATTTTGTACACATAATTGCTCTTGGGCGCGCTGGTATCGGTGAGGCCCCAGATGGAAACGGCTTTCAGGGGATTGCCGTTTTCAGCGTTCAAATCCATGAACATGCGGAACAGCTTGGTGTAGAATTCCGCGTGCTTGTCCGCCTGGGTGATATCGAAGTTGCGCACGGCCATTTCGGTGATCTGCACCTCCAGGCCCATGGCGGCGTAGTTGAGGATTTCCTTCCGGATCATGTCCACATGGCTGTCCTCCAAGCACCCTTCCTGCACGCCGTAGCCGCCGATATAGCCCTGCATGCCCACGCCGTCGCAGAGCAGGCGGGCATTGCCGTTTTTGTCGTGGGCGAAGGTGTTCACGCTGTCGATCAGGGCGCGGATGGCCTGGGCTTTGTCCCCGAAGTAAGCGTTGTAGTCGTTGTAGTACAGCTTGATGTCCGCGCCCAGGGCTTCCACCGCGTTTTTTGCGTACAGGAAAGACAGGACGACATAATTGTTGCCCATAAGTTCCCGAAAGATGTTGGGGCTGCCGCCGCGAACGGTGCGCAGGTGGCGGGCGTCGCCCTCCGCGTATTCGTCCTGATTGTCGCCCACCGCTTCGTTCACCACGTCCCAGCAGTACACCACGCCGGGGAACTTTTCTTCAAAGTGCGTGATCACCTGGGTGATGTAGCTTTCCGTGCGGGCCTTGATGGTTTCTCTGTCCGCGTAGGGTTTATTGCTGTCGTAGTCCTCCCGGAAGAACCAATCGGTCATGTAAGCGTCCCACACCAGCACGTGGCCGCGCACGCCGACGCCGTTCTCCATGGCCCACTTCACCATCTTGTCCGCAGCCGCGTAATTCATGCCGGGCATGCCGTCGTCCCGGGCCAGGGTGGCCTCCAGATTCAGCAGGGAGTAGGCTTTCATTTCGTTGGTGGCGGTGATGGAATTGAAATGGGATTTCACCAGATTCAGGTACTTTTGATTCCGCGTCTGATCGTAGGACAGGGGCGCGCCTAACTTAAAGCCGTAAGGCGCGGTCAGGGTATACAGGGGTTCATAGGCGGTTTCCTCCGCCAGTACGGGCGCGCAGGCACACATCAGCGCCAGAACGGATAAAACAGCGGCGATTCTCTTCATGGGTAATAGCTTCCTCCATTTCATAGGCTCGAAAGTTTTTTTCTTGCTGTATGGTCTAAATCCTGTTCATTTGATGCGCTCTAAGTGGTGTTTCTTGCTTTTCGGCACGCGGTACATTGATTTTCCGGCGGAAGTATGGGAAAATGCGAGGGAACAGATTTCTGAAAGAAGGTACGCGCATGAAAAAACAGGCGTTCAATCCCTATCTTCCCTCCTGGGAATACATTCCCGACGGGGAACCCTATGTGTTCGGCGATCGGGTGTATGTGTTCGGCTCCCACGATTTTTTTAACGGTTATGTGTTCTGTATGGGCGATTATATGGGCTGGTCCGCCCCGGTCAGCAATCTTTCCGACTGGCGGTGCGAGGGCGTGATCTTCCCCCGGGACGGCGATCCCGCCAACGCGGCGGGAAAAATGTGCCTGTACGCGCCGGATGTGACGAAAGGCCCCGACGGGCGGTATTATCTGTATTACGTTTATGATAAGGTAGGCTTCGTGTCCGTGGCCGTGTGCGATTCTCCCGCGGGCCGGTATCGGTTCTTAGGCTACGTCCATGACAAAAACGGCGTGCGCTTGGGGAACAGGCCGGGGGATGAACCGCAGTTCGATCCCGGCGTGCTGACCGAAGGGGACAAAACCTATCTGTATACCGGCTTCTGCGCCAGGGGCGACAAGAGCCGCCACGGGTCCATGTGTACCGTATTGGGGCCGGATATGCTCACCATCGAGGAAGAACCGGTTTTCGTGGTGCCCGGCTGCGAGTACGCGGAGGGCACGGGCTTTGAGGGCCACGCTTTCTTTGAGGCGTCCTCCATCCGCAAGCGGAACGATACGTATTACTTCGTTTATTCCTCCACCGTCATGCACGAACTGTGCTACGCCACCGCCAAGGATCCCCGCGGGCCGTTCGCCTATGGAGGGGTGATCGTGAGCAACAACGATCTGCATATTGATTCTTACAAGCCCGCGGATAAGCCCGTGGCCTTAGGCGGCAACAATCACGGCAGCATCGTGGAAATCGAAGGCCAATGGTATATTTTCTATCACCGCCAGACCAACGGCACCTGGTTCAGCCGCCAGGGCTGCGCCGAACCCATTTTCTTTGATGAAGCAGGGCGCATCCAGCAGGTGGAGATCACCTCCTGCGGCCTGAACGGTGGTCCGCTGAAAGGCGAAGGGGAATATCCCGCTTATATCGCCTGCCATCTGTTCACCGAAAAGCCGGTGCTGTATTCCGGCGAACCCGGCTTGCCCCGCATCACCCAGGACGGTCGGGACGACGACAAAACGCCGGGCTTTGTGGCCGACATTCAGGACGGCGCCACCATCGGCTTCAAATACTTCGATTGCGAAGGGGTCAAAGGCATTTCCATCGAAACCCGCTGCTACTGCCACGGCGATTTTGAAGTAAAAACCGCCTGGGACGGGCCGGTGCTGGCGAAAATCCCCGTAGTCAGCTCCAACGTATGGGAAAAGAACACCGCCCGGTTTGATTTCCCGGACGGCAAACAGGCCCTGTACCTCACCTATCGGGGCACGGGCAAGCCTTCCCTCAAATGCGTGGCGTTTGAAAAATAAGGAAAACAAGGAAAAGAGCGCACAGCACCGCCCCCAGTCCCCAGGCAAGCATGCGGGGAAGGGGCAGGCTGAGCGCTCTTTTTCCTATGGGCAGGGCAAAGCCCACCGCGCCCACATAAAACAACATGTCGGATAAATTGCCGGGCGCGGCAAGACGGCGGACGGCCCATGCGGCTCCAACCATGAAAAACGCGGTGAGCGAAAAGCAAAAGAACAGCGTATGCGCGCGGAGCTTTCGCTTCCGGGGATAGGGATAACGCCCGGGGCAGGGCAGCAGGATACTGATTGCCAGCCACAGCAGCAGCGCCGCCGCCGCGCCGCCCGCATGCCACTTGAGGCCGCCCAGCACCATCGCCAGGGCGGCTGAAAGCAGCCGCAGCCGCATGCGGGCAGCAGAACAGGTCATCCGCCGTAAACCGTCAGCTGTTTCAGCACGTCCTCGGCCCGCCGGTTCACGTCCTCCAGGGACGATGCGCTTTTCAGCGCTTCGGTCAGCGCCTCGATGCTGGTCACCATGGGTTCGTCGCTGGTTACGGCCACCTTGGCGATATTCTTATCCACCGTCTGCAAACGGGCCAGCACCATCTTTTTCAGGCGGTCGTCCGTTCCGCCCTGGTACTGGTTTTCAAACTCCAGGCCCACCAGAGCGGTATCGCCCAAGGTGATCACGTAAGCGTCGTCCACCTCGCTGAGCTTTTCCAGCGCTTCCTCCATGGCCTGAACGGTCTTCCGCGTGTCCTCGATGGTGGCGGCGGGGGCCGCCGTGCCATCCGGCTGCATGGTGGCGTTATCCGTCATGGGGTTTGCGGTGGCCGTGCCCGTGCCGGGCATCAGGTTATCCAGCATGTTGGTCGCGCCGGGCGTGGGGGACGCCAGAGTGTCCGCGTTGCTGGCGCAGCCGGTGAGCAGAGCCGCCGAAAGCAGGGTGAGCATAAGAAACATCAGCGTTTTTTTCATAGCAAATCGCCTCCTCGCGGCTATTGTGCGCAGGGAGGCGATAAAATATCATTGGAAAATCTCTACTTTTGTGGAATGAAGAATGAAATCTGTCAGTCCTTGTCTGAAGCATGGGGGCAAGTTGCTTCCCGCAATATGACTTTCCTTCATGCCATCGGAACCGTCCGCCCGGCGTACTACTCCGCGACGAACACGCAGTTCCCGATCGCCGCGCAGGCCGCTTCCGTCTGGCCGCCGGAGGGAGCGAACACGTACACCGTGCCGCAGCCGTCGAACGCGGAGGGGGCGATCTGGCAGAAATACGACAGGCGAATCTGAGAAAGGTTTACGCAGTTTTTGAAGGCTTCCGCGCCGATCACGGCGCAATGTCTCGCGTCCACCGCGTATATGAGCGCGTCGCCCTGAAAGGCTTTGGCTTCGATGATCGCGAGATTGTCGGGCAGAACGAAATTCACCTCGCCGAAAACCGGAACCAGCGCGAACCGCACCGTGACCGGCATGTCCGGCATCACGAACCGCCAGCCCGTTTCGGTGAAGTCCACATCCGCGAGGTATTCGCTGTAGCGCGCACAGGGAACATTGCTTCCGTCCTGCGCGGTCACGATCACGGAGGCGAGGACGTATTCGCCGTCGCAGACCATGGGTTCCATCTTCACCGTTTCGCCCGCCGCGGCTTTGGCGTTGTCCGCGCCCCAGCCGTGGCTGTCGGTCTGAATGCCCATCATATCTACCGCGTCGCCCAGCTCGATGGCGATGGGCAGCAGCGGCTCGAACACCGGCGTCACTGTGACACTGCTGGCGGGCATGACGAATCCGCCCCAATAATCGACCTCGATGGGATTCCCCGAAGCGTCCTTAACGGTCACGTCCGTCAGCTGATAGTCGTCGTAGTAATCTTCATTCAGCCACGCCGAGAAGTTCACCCGGCTGCCCGCGCGGGCCTGGTCCGGGCCGAGGATCGTAACGCCGCCGAGGTCGCGGTCGTCCTCATTCACATACACGGTGATCGAATACAGCGGCTCATTGACCGTGAAGCTGAGCTCCGCGGCCGCGGTCTCGCCGCCGTCGTAGGCCGCGGCGACGATGGCCCTGTAGGCGCCGGGTTCCAGGCCGGCGGCGGGCTGAACGGTGTAGGTCGTATCGTCCGTGGAGCCGGCGGCGATGGTCGCGCCGTCCGTTTTGTTCAGGATGAAGGCGTCCCCGCCTTCCAGGAAGCCCACCGAGGTGATCGTGGCGTCGCTGTTGCCGGCGCTGACGAAGGCGAGGGGCTTCGCCTCCGGCTGGGCGTAGCCTGCCGCCGCCTCGTCGAATTGCGGGGCTGTCAGCTCCAGCGTGTAGCTCGGCGGGATGATGGTGTACGCCGCCTCAGCGGGTACTGAAAAATACCTCCAATCCCAAGGGCTCGAACTCAGATAGGCATAGGCCTTGATGGTCGTCGATTCGGAAACAGTGATCGGGCCGGCGTAGGGCATGCCGTAAATGGTTGGGTCGCGTCCGTCCGTGGTGTATTTGATACTCTCGTTCTGGGTCGTGGTGAAGAGCGAAACCTGCTGCGGCCCAACGTAGGTTCCGGGCGCGAGGCTGAGTATCGGCTTCGCCGCCGTGACATTGAGAACAAAATCTATAGGCATAACCACGTCGTTACCATAATATAGATCCAGTGTCCCCTTGTGTTCTCCTGCCGTGAGTCCCAAATAGGGATAGATGGTACAATACCCATCAACTTTATCGGGCCCGTTCAGTATGATTTTGCCCGGCGTCTTGTCCAGATAAAAACGATCGGTATCCCCATGCGCTATCTCAGCGCCTTGGATCACAATCTGTTCTGGGTTGGGATTCATAATGAAAAGCCTCACGCCGATCGCCTGTGTGTAACCTTCTTCAAGCACAAAGTCATCGCTGTCCACGAATGCTACCGGTGGGTTTTGAGAAGCCGTCTCTTGCGGAACTACAAAGCGATACATCCGCTTCATAATCGTGCTGAAGCGGTATTGCCCGTCGGCTGTCTGCTGGTATGCGATGGCCTTGACGCTCCTGGCCGGGTCTGTGGGCAGCGCCAAGGTGACGGAGCTGCCGGCATGAAAAATGGGGTAGTAGATGGAACTCACCGCCGGCCTGTACATGCCGTATTCGTATGTGATCAGCTCGGCGGTGCCCGCCTGGCTGCCGTCTTCTATCGCGTAGGCGATCTGCCAGCCCTCCGCGCAGGAAATCGTTATATGCGCAATCAGATCATTAACGTTGCCCCCCTCCGGAGAGAAGGTGGGCGCATAAGCGTCTTCATAAATGACATATGACTGGGCTGCTTCTTCGCTGAATTCACAAACGTTATCCGTTTTCGGCCGATACGCCGCCGCCCGGAGCACGCAGCTTTGCGATATGTCGAGGGTGACGGAGCTGGAGCCGGTGGGATTGGCCGGCTGAACATAACCGTCGTTGCTGAGCCACATCCGGATCGGCGCCGATCCGTCGGTGGTGTAGCTGACGTACCAGCCCGGACGGCAGGTGATCACCACCGTTTGAGCGCCCCAATAGCGCCCGCCCTTGAGGGAAATCGTCGGGGGATCGACGGGATGAGCCGCCGCCGCTGACGCCGGCGCTCCCAGAAGCGCAGACAGCAGCAGCGCAAGCAACAGTGCGCGGATTGGTTTCCTCCATGCATTCGCGTTTTTCTTCGTCATTTTTCCTCGCTCCTTCCGGCGGTCAGGGCGCGCGGTTACATGTTACAAGCGAAAATATTCGATGATAAGCGGCCTATTTTCCAATTGAATAATCATACAATGTACACCCGCCGATGAATTCCCGGAGCAGAGACAGCGGCGGAATATCCGGCATGGCTTCGTCCGGCGCGGGCAGAATATAATGGAGGATTTTCAGCAGCCGCCGGGAGCTTAAATACACCGGGTTTTCCGGCGGGATGGCCTTGAGCAACTCGTAAGCGTAGCGCTTGAGGACAGGCAGCTCGTAATGCAGGGCGGAATTGAACACGAAATCCGCCTGCTCCTGGTAGGGGAAAATCCATTTTTCCTCGCCCCGGCGCACGCTGTTCCACATGTTCAGCGTTTCCTCCGGCGGGGTGGAACGGAATTGGTGATCCCGCACGATGCGGCGCAGGAGCCTGGCGTCGGTGGTGCGGATGCGGTTGTGATGGTCCAGGTTCAGGCAGGTCAGCTCGCTGATATACACCTTGCTGATCAGCTTCGGATCAAAGCCCTCGTGCAGGGTGGGATTCAGACCGTGAATGCCCTCCATGACCAAAATCTGATCCTCGTACAATTGCAGGGGATACATTTCCGAAAACCGCTTGCTTTGGTGGAAATCAAATCGCGGCATCAACACCTTTTCTCCCCGCAAAAGCCCCGCCACACACTTACGAAGCAGGTCCACGTCCAGGGCGGAAAGGGCCTCCAAATCGGGCTGGCCGTCGGCTTCCAGGGGCAGCGCGTCCCGATCTAAATAGAAATCATCCAGAGAAACCAGCACGGGCTTTAAGCCCAGCACCCGAAGATGGATGCACAGCCGGTTGGAAAAGGTAGTTTTTCCGCTGGAGGAGGGACCCGCCACAAACACCGCCTTGGCTTTCCTTTGGAAAATGCCCTGGGCGATTTCGCCAATGGACTGATCGTGCAGCGCCTCGTTCACGCGGATGAACTGGGGCAGCTCCCCGCAGATGATCATATCGTTCAGGTCGGCGGCGTTCAGCACGTTCAAAATATCGCACCAGCGGTTGGACTGGGCGAAGGTGCTTAAAATCTTGGGTCGGGACACAAAGGGCGCGGGGTGATCAGGATCGGCTGGAGAGGGCATTTGCAGCACCATGCCCGTGCCGTGCAGCCTGAGCTTAAAGTCAGAAACCCAGCCGGTGGAGGGCAGCATGGCGCCGTAAAAGTATTCCGCGATGCCGCCGCACAGATACATGGGGAAATAATCATAGGGCCGGTAGGCCAGCAGCCGCGTTTTATCCGGGCGCTCCATTTTCTGAAAATAGGAAATGGCCCTGTCCCGGGTCCAAACTTCCCGGGTAAAGGGCAGGTCTTCTTCCACGATCTTTTCCATTTCCCCCTGAAGCCGATCCACGGTCGTTTGATCGGCGTCCCGGTCCAGCAGGCGCATATACACCCCGTAGCCGATGGAATGCTCGATGCGCACGTCGGATTCCGGCAGCACGCGGTGCATGGCCAGCAGCAGCACGAAGCGGAGGGAGCGCTCGTACATGCGCCGCCCTTCCTCGTTCTGGAAGGTGATGGGATGGAGCGCGCAGCTTTTTTCCACCGTCTGCGTCAGCTCCAGCGCCTGACCGCCGCAAAAGCAGCCCAAGGCTTTGCCGACGTATTCCGGGGCCATGGCCTCGATGATATCGCCCACGGGCAGGGGAGCGTCAAAGGCCTGGGTTTTTCCCAACATGGTGATTTCCATGAACGGCACTCCTTTTTGGCAATTGTTTATTTGAGCCGGAAAGGGATTTTTTCAGAGTTGAGAGCGGAGAGTTGAGAGTTGAGATTGATTTTGTTTTACACTGTCGTTCTGTAAATTCAGTGAACAAAATGCATGAACCATCTATATCTCAACTCTCAACTCTTAATTCCCGGCTTTTAGCTCTCCGCTCTCTCCTTGCTGCATGGCTATTTTCTGCGCCCATTGCAGATGCTTGGTGTGTACGTAGGCGGGGCTTTGCTCGTCGGACAGGGAAGAAGAGCGGGTCATGATCCGCTTTCCTTCCTCATTTTTTCCCAAAGCGATTTTGACGAAGGCAAGCCCGTGCTGGGGACAGTCCGCCAGGGCCATAAACTGGTCCCCGCGCTGACGCACGTAGCCCTCCGGCACCTCCATGCGCTTGCCGCAGACGGGGCAGGGGGGCTTCATGGCGGCGGTACTCTTCAAAGCGTCCTTGGAGGAGCGGATGCGAAGAATGGCGGTGCTTTCCTTCTTGGTGCGCTCCAAGTGCTGCAATTTCCTTGCGGTCAGGGGATATTCCAGCACCTTTTCAGGTTCCGGCATCTTGGCGAACACCAGGGCGGTATAGTAAGCGTCGTTCACCGCGTTGTGGAAGGGCATGTTTTCTTCATCCGGCACGATCTCCATCATTTCCATGGCGGCCTTCAGGCCCTTGCGTTCCTTGGGCGTGCCCGTCACATCGGAAAACAGCTTCTGCGCGTCGTAGATTTTGGAAAGCCGCGTTTCGCACTGAAAGAAGGTCATGTTCTGGTTCAGCACGGAAATATCGTCGCAGCCCCAGGTGAGCAGGGCGTAATCCTCGCCGCACCATGCCGCGAAGGCGGCCACCGCCTCGTTGAACTGGGGCGCGTCGGCCAGATCGTCCTGAGTGATGTGGGTGATGCGGGAAATGCGGGGATGCAGGCGGATGTAATGCTGGGGTTGAATCAATTGGGAAAAAGAATCCACCACCTGTAACTGCTCGTTCACCTTCACCGCGCCGATCTGGATCATTTCAAACAACAGCTTGCCGCCCACGCTTTTGTAGGCGGGGGAATGATAGGAGATAGGCTGGTTCCATTCCAGGTCCAGGACAATGTACTGCATACGGGAAAACCCTCCGGTTCATGCTACTTGATTTTGTACTTTTCAAATGCTGTTTCAGCATCAATATCCGATCCCCGTTTCGGTCATGACATTTCCTCCAATACCGCTTCCGCGGCGCTTTTGCCCGCCAGTGCCCCGGTACTCCAGGCGATTTGCAGGTTGTAGCCGCCGGTGTGGGCGTCCACGTCGATCACCTCCCCGGCGAAGTACAGGCCGGGGATACTTTTGCTTTCCATGGTGTTCGGGGAAAGGGCCTTTACGTCCACTCCGCCTCTCGTTACGATGGCCTCGGCGATGGGCCGCGTACCGGTGACGGTGAGGGGCAGGGCTTGCAGCTTTTCGGCGATTTCAGAACGCATTTTGCCCGTCACCTGGCTGCAAGGCGTTTTGCCGTCCACGCCGCAAAGCGCGGGGAAAAGGTCAGCAAAGCGCTGGGGCAGAAGGGACTGCATCACGGTGGCAAGCTGCTTTTTCCCGGCGGCGGAAAGTTCCCTTGTCAATCGCTGATCCAATTGCTCTTTGGTCAATCCTGGCTTTAAATTCAGCAGCAATTCGCACTGTCCGCTGTCCGGCAGGTGACAGGAGCATTCGATCACCAGCGGCCCGGACACACCGAAATGGGTGAACAGCAATTCACCCTGCTCTGAATAAATTATTTTACCACAGCTATACCCAGTTAGGCAAATGTTTTTTAGCGTCAGCCCCTGCAAGTCCATGGGCCAGCGCTCCTTGGTGCAAAGCCCCACCAGCGAGGGGCGAGCGGGGGAGACCTTGTGCCCCGTTTCTTCGGCCCAGCGGAAGCCGTCGCCGGTGGAGCCGGTGGACGGATAGCTGACCCCGCCGGTACACACGATCACCTTGGAGGCGGAAAGGGTTTGCCCGTTGGCCAGCTCCACGCCACGAACGCTCGTTTCATCTGCCAATATCCGCTTGACCTCCGTGTGAAATTGAATGTTGACCCCCACTTGGCGCAGGCCCTTTTCCAGGGCTTTGGTCACGTCGCTGGCGTGATCGGACACGGGAAAAGCACGCCGTCCCCGTTCCACCTTAGTTTCGCAGCCCAGTTCGTTCAGCAGGCTCAGCATGTCCGAAGGGGAAAACAAGCGCAGGGCGCTGTACAGAAAGCGGGGATTGCGGGGCACCTCCCGCAGAAAATCCTGGATATCCTCGCATACGTTGGTCACGTTGCAGCGGCCCTTGCCGGTGATATACACCTTTTTGCCGAGCTTTTCATTTTTTTCCAGCAGCGTCACGCGCGCGCCCGCTCTTGCGGCAAATAAAGCGGCCGTCATGCCCGCCGCGCCGCCGCCGATCACCAGGATATCACTGGTTTTCCTTGTTGATGTATACACTGTAAGCGTCCCAAATTCCTTCCAATTTTTCAAGATGCGCGTTCAGGTCCTCCCGCTTTTTGAGGGCCAGGGCCACCAGTAGCGCGTTGATGACCGACAGGGGGGCCACCAGGGAATCCACGAAGGAGGTCATGTCCGTGCGGGCGGAAAGGCAGATATCCGCCTCTTTGTGCAGGGGACTCATGGCGCCGTCGGTCAGGCCGATCACCTGGGCCCCGCTTTCGTGGGCGAAGCGCATGGCCTCCAGGGTGCGGGTGGAATAGCGGGGAAAGGAAATGCCCACCAGCACGTCGGTTTTGCGGATGCGGGCGATGGACTGGAACACGTCGGTGGTCCCTGCCGCCACCTCCCGCACGTCGTCGAAAATAAAGCGGAGGTAGTAGCTGAAAAACTGGGCCAGGGGCGCGGCGGAGCGCAGGCCCAGCACGTAAATGGTATCGGCGGACACAAGGCGGCGCACCACTTCGGCAAATTCCCCGCCGTCCAGTTGCTCCACCGTGCGGCGGATGTTCTGCATGTCCGCCCGGATCACGGTGGGCAGCACGTCTTCCTCCGCAAGATCGGCGCTCATATCGAACCGCTGGGCGGCGGTGAGCCGATGCCGCGCCAATTCCTGCATGGCGTGCTGCATTTGGGGATAACCCTCGTAGCCCAGGGCCATGGCAAAGCGCACCACCGTACTTTCGCTGACCCCCACCTGTTCGCCCAGCAGGTTGGCGGTCATAAACACGGCCTTGTCGTAATGGGCCACGATGTATTCGGCGATGCGGCGGTGGCTTTTGCTCAGGCGCTTGCCGCTGAGGTTCAGCCGCTCTACCAGGTTTTGCTGGTCATCCATGAAAGCCTCACATATCCTTTAGAAAATCCTGCATGCTTTGGCGAAAACCGTCGTTGTAGTCGATGAAGTTGCCCAGGAAGGTGCAGGTGACGTGGCCGGAACGCAGATAGTAATAATCGCTGCCCGGTTCGGGTTCCTCCATGGGCACGCCGGAGGTATCGTTGGCCTTGAGCCAGAAATAGGTCTGGCCCAGGGGACTGACCCTCTTTTCGTACCCATCCAGATAATAGGTCTGGGACAGGGGGCAGACCTTCATGGGCTTCAGTTCCTCAGGCGGGACGGCGGGGGCGTTCAGGTTGATGATGGTGAAGCGGGGCAGCTGGATGTGCTGGAAATGCTCGGCCAGCCGCACGGCGATATTCGCTAAGTTTTTCCGCATTTCGTCATTGGCCCCCGGCATGATGGAAACGGCCATGGCGGGGATATAGCACATGGCGGCCTCCCGGGCGGCGGCCACCGTGCCGCTGTAATACACGGCGCTGCCCGCGTTTTCGCCGTTATTGATGCCGGACAGGCAGTAATCAAAGGGCGTATCCACCATAAAGGGGGCGATGCGGGCGCAGTCCGTGGGCGTGCCGTCAACGGCAATGGCCTCGGCCCCCGGCCATTTGATTTCATGGGCCAATAGGGGCGCTGTCAGGGTGATATGCTGGCTGTTGGCGCTGCATTGGCTGCTGGGGGCGCTGATGGTGACCTTGTGGCCCCGGGCAATCGCTGCTTCCGCCAGCGCTTTCAGGCCCACGGAATAAATGCCGTCGTCATTGGTAATCAGAATGTGCAAGCAAAAAGCCTCCTTTGGTGCGTACTCGCGTAACCATTATACGGGAAAAACCCGCCCGGCGCAAGCATGAATGCGCTTTCGATGCCATATTCTGAAAAGAAAGAGGTGATTTCATGGCGTTCGGTTACGCGTTATTGAAGGGCCGGGGCGGCGCGGCGGGGTACGTAAGGGAAAGCGGCGGACAGCGGGATGTGAGTGCCCGGAATCTGCGGCCCGGCACGGCCTGTTCTTTGTATACAATGGTGGACGGTGAATACAGGTTATGGGGAACGGAAACGGCGGACAGCGGAGGTAACGTCCATTGGACAGCGCCCAAAGAGGGCGGCTTGCTGATCGCCGAGGGAAACAGGGTGCTGCTGTGGGATGGGGGAGACGACGCTTTCCTTGAGGCCTGTGCATGGCTGGAAAAACAAAGCCAAAGAAATAGAATTCAACCCGAACCCACTCCAGAAACAGATATATCGGAAGCAAAGACGGAAGCACGGGAAGAACATCCTATTGAAAGCATTCCAACCGCTGAACCGGAAAAAACCAGAGAAAAAGAAAGCCCGCCGGAGCGGGCCTATACCCTGCGTCCGGCGGGAGACGGCGAACCGGTGGATACGCTGCCGGAACGCCAAAGAAAGTAGATTGTATTTGTCAGTTGTTTTCATAAAGAACACTTTAAATCAGAGTGAGAGTTGAGAGTTAAGAGTTGAGAGTTGAGATGGATTTTGTTTTAAAACAGATGGAGTACTCAGTTTGACCGACTATATAAATCTCAACTCTCCACTCTCAACTCTCAACTCTTTTTGTAGTGTTCTTATCGGCGAGAGTGAACAGATACGGTTGCTTATTTCACTGCTTGTGCGGCTGCGTCAATGGACAGGGTTTCGGCGTCGAAGGGCAGGAAGGCAAAATGGAAGGTGCGGGCTTCTTTCAGGTACAGCTTGTCTTCCTCCAGCGGTTCGGGGCCGCAGGAATTGGTGCCCAAGGGACCCATGGCCCCGTCGATCAGCCAGGTGATGGCGTCGGTGCGGCCCAATTCCACGGTATGCTCCGCCTTGGTGAGCATTTCGGGGGTGTAGTGATGCACGGAGAAGGAGTAGCTTTCGCCGGAAACCATGAACCCCATGCCCCGATCGTTCAGCAGAGCGGCAAAAGCGGTGTCCTCGTGCGCGCCGTTTTCCTGGGGCCGCACGTAAGGCTCATGGGTTTCGTCCACGGTGGTTTCCCAGCGGCCTAACAGCGCCCCGGTCTTTTTGTCGGGATAGCTCTCGAAGGGGCCTCTGCCCTGCCACACCAGGCGCTCAAACCCGGCGGGCATGTCAAAGCGCAGGCCCAGGCGGGGCAGGTAAGCGTCGATCTGCCGCAGGGGATCGTAGGTGACGGATAAGGTCACTTTCCCTTCACCGGTGACGGTATAGCGCTGGGTCACGCGCATCATGGGGGGCAGCACCTTGGGGCCGCACAGAGATACGATATCAATCACCGCGCCGTTTTCCGTCAGCTTGGCTTCTAACTTCTCATTGCGGCTCTGCATATGATCCAGGTACAGCTTTTCCCAGTTGCTGGCCGCGCCCTGCCAGCCCATGTCGTTATCCGTGGGGGCGCGCCAGATATTCACCCGCAGGCCGCTTTCCATCATGTTCACGCCGTGGAAGATGAAGCCGTTCATGCCCTCCAGGCCAAATCGAGCCTGGAAATCAGAACCCGAAACAATGCAGCCGTCGTGCGTCTTTTCCAAAGACAGGGGAGAGCGGGGCAAAACGATAACAGGCTGCGCGGTTCCCATCGCAAGCGCCAGCTGATCCTGGGCCACGATGTGCCCGGCGGAAGCCCAGGAAGCGTCCTGCTTGAGGGCAAAGGTGAAGTTAAGGTAAGCACCGGCGGGATACGCGCCCAAGTCCAGCGTGATTTCTTCCGTCTCTCCGGCGGGGGTGTTCAAAGTAAACTCGCCCTGGGCCAGGGCTTCTTGGCCGCTGACCACGGCGTAACGCCCGGCCAGATGGGAAAGGGAGAGAAAGCCGTAATAATTCCGGAAGGAAACCACGCCCTTCTCTTCGTCCACCATGGCGGCGCGCACGGGACGGATCACGTGCTTGTATTCCAGCAGGCCGGTGTGGGGCGTGCGGTCCGGGTAGGTCAGGGCGTCCACGCAGAAGCAGCCGTCATGGGGCCATTCGCCGAAATCGCCGCCGTATCCGTAGTATTTTTGACCGTTTTCTTCCTTCATGATGCCGTGGTCGGCCCATTCCCAGATGCAGCCGCCCATGAGTTGAGGATAGGCCTGGAAGGTTTGCCAGTAGGCTTCCAGCAGGCCGGGACCCTGGCCCATGGCATGGCAGTATTCGCACTGGAAGAAGGGCTTTTTCGGGTTCCCTTCGGCGTAATCCTTCATGAAGTCGATGCCCGCGTACATGCGGCTGGTCACGTCGGCGGTGATGGCTTCCTTTTCCCATTGGTCACGCTCATAATGGATGGGCCGGGCGGCGTCGATCTTCCGCATGGCTTCCGCCATGGAAACGTGGCAGCACCCGTAGCCGGATTCGTTGCCGAGGCTCCACATCACGATGCAGGGATGGTTCCGGTCCCGCTGCACCATGCGCACGCCCCGATCCACAAACTGCGTCGTCCATTTGGGGTCGGTAGCCATGAAATCGTAGGATTCAAACTGGGTCACGCCGTGGCATTCGATGTCCGTTTCATCCACCACATACAGGCCGTACTTGTCGCACAGGTCCAGGAACCGGGGATCGTTGGGATAGTGGCTGGTGCGCACGATGTTCATGTTGTGCCGCTTCATGAGCAGCACGTCCTTTTCCATCTCGCTCACCGGAGTATAGAAGCCTAAGGTGGGGTGGGTGTCGTGGCGGTTTACGCCCAAGAGCTTCACGTTCCTGCCATTGATGTAAAACACGCCGTCTCTGATTTCGATTTTGCGGAAGCCGATGAACGCCCGTTCCGCCTGCCCGACAATTTCGGCGATCAGCTCGTAGCGGTGGGGCGTTTCCGCCGTCCAGGCCTTCACGTTTTTGATTTCGGCGGAAAGGCCCGCTTCCCCGTCGATCACATCGCAGGTCTGGCTGAGCAGGCATTGATCCCCGTCCAAAAGAGACAGCTTTACCTCGCTCGCGCCCTCGATCTTCGCGGTAACGGTAAGCAGGCCGTCCTGATAATCATTGGTCAAATCAGTATCGGCCCACAGGTCGCAGATCCTTGCCCGGCCAAAGGACAGCAGCGCCACGTCCCGGAAAATCCCGGCGTGTCGCCACATGTCCTGGTCTTCCAAATAGGTGCCGTCGGACCAGTGCAGCACGATCACCCGCAGGGCGTTTTCACCCTCCTGAAGGGCGGCGGTGATATCAAATTCGGCGGGCAGGTGCGGCCCCTTGGAAAAGCCCGAAAGCTTTCCGTTGACATACACGTAATAGCAGGAGGTCACGCCCTCGAAGCGGATCACCGTGCGGCGGCCCCGGAAGGAAGCAGGCAAAACGAAGGTGCGATCATACACGCCCGCGGGGGTGTCGTCCGGAATGTAGGGCGGATCAAAGGGGATGGGGAAGCGCACGTTGGTATACTGGGGCGCGCCATATCCTTGCAGCTCCCATACGCCGGGCACCTGGATTTTGCCCTTTACGCCCTCGCCCGCTTCGCCGGACAGTTCTTCCACGTCGCGGTAGGAGGTATAATAGGTGAAGTCCCATGCTCCGTTCAGGCCCATGTAGTAGGGGGACAGAGCGCGTTCGCCCCGGCGGGCGGAAGGGTTGTCGGGGTAGGGGATCAGGGTGGCCCGGGCGGGCAGGCGGAACAGGTTCGTGCAGTTGAGATCCTGAAATTCGGTGCGCATGGCGTTTCCCTCCGTATTCTTATTCGATGATGTTGGTGGTAATGTAATCTACGCCCCAATCGGAAAGGCGTCTCGCGTCCTCCAAACGGTTCACCGTCCACACGTTCACTTCTTTTCCGGCGGCGTGAACGTCCCGAACTCTCTCCTCCGTAAGGAGCTGATATTGAATATCCACATCCAGGGAATAGCGGTTCAGCGCGTCCAACACAATCTGCCAGTCCGGGTTCCCCTCGATGAGATACTGGGCCTTTTGCTTCGGCAGCTTTTCCCGGACGCAAATCATATTGGGCAGGTCGAAGGAAATGAAAATGGTATGCTCCAGCCACCCTTCTTCCTGAATCACAGCGATGATCCCGTCGATGTCCTTCGGCTGCATGGGGTTTTTCAGCTCCAGCACGCTGATTTTTTCGTACTTTTTGCAGATTTGAATATAGGCAACCTCCAATAACCTCCGATATTAGGTTGCGTCGGCCAATTTTCCGTGCGTAAGCGCGGCCAAGGTGCTCAAAGCGGCGAAAAGTTGAGAATA